>JBBRPM010000012.1:0-98448 GCA_038228115.1 Chthoniobacterales bacterium | reverse complement strand
TAATCCATGGATGGTATGCGGGCCTTGTTCTTCCTGTTCCTCTGTTAATCCTTCTCCAGATTGGAGAGGAAGATGAAGACGAAGCGGAAGAGTCGGAGCGAACTCTCCACTCTCAACCACTAACTTGCATCCGATTTAGCTGCCTTCGGTGATTTCTTCGTCGCGCGCAGCCCGAGCACGTGCTCCGCGAGCTCGATGTCGTGCGGAAATGTGATCTTGAAATTCCAATCCTCGTTCTTGTAGAGCGCGATCTTCTTCCCGAGCTTCTGGACGGCGGAAACTTCGTCGGTGACGAGTTCGCGTTTGGCCATGACGGAGGCGTAGGCTTGCAGGATGAGCCCGGCGGAAAAAACCTGCGGCGTCTGCATCGCCCAGAGTCCGGTGCGCTCCACGCTTTCCTGCACCATCATCTCGACGCTCGCCCGCTTCACGGTGTCGGGGATCGGCGAGGCGCAGCACGCGGCACCGTGGATTTTTGCCATGTCGAGCACCGCCCGGATGAGCTTCGGCGTGGTGAGCGGGCGCGCGCCGTCGTGGATGGCGACGAACTGGCAGCCTTCGCTCGCGACCGCCTGGAGGCCGTTCCAGACGGAGTCGTGCCGCTCATTCCCACCGGAGATGACCTTTTTGACCTTCGGCATATTTTCGCCGGCGAGCAGTTTTTCAAATTCATCCAGCCTGTCCTCTCGGGCGACTACGACGATTTCATCGATCTCGCGGCAGTCGGAAAAAGCCTTGAGCGAATGCCAGATCACCGGCTTTCCGCAGAGCGGGGTGAAGAGCTTGTCAAAGCCCATGCGGCGGCTGCTGCCGGCGGCGACGATGATGGCGGAGACCATGGGTTAGTAAAAAGTCAGAAGTGAAAAGTAGTCAGTCGGAAGGCGCTCTGAAAATCTGACCACTGACAACTGCTCACTTCTTCCACCTCCGTTGCTGTGTGTTGCGGAATTCAAGAGAGAGCCGCCGAAACCGCGGCGCTCAGCGCCTTTCCATCCGCACGCCCGGCGGAACGCTCCACGGCGATTTTCATGACTGCGCCCATCTGCGCTTTCGAGGTCGCGCCCGCTTCCGCGACTGCGGCGGTCACGATCGCTTTCAATTCATCCGCCGAGAGCGCCTGCGGAAGATACGCGGCGAGCATTTCGGCTTCTATTTTTTCCTTCTCGGCGAGTTCGGGCCGGTTGCCTTTGGTGAAACTCTCGATCGAATCCTGGCGCTTCTTCATCTCTTTCCGCACGACTGCGAGCGCATCCACATCGCTCAAAACAAAATTCAGCCCTTCTTTTTCGATCGAGAGATTTTTCAGCGCCGTCTTGAGCATCCGAAGCACATTGAGACGCTCGGGCTGCCGGGCTTTCATCGCCTCTTTGATGTCGTTGTCGATGCGTTCTTGAAAGGACATGGGGCGCAGAGGCTACGCGCTTCCCCGTGCGCGGCAAATTGTTTTGCGCCGGGTGTCGTGTAGCACTCAAAAGTGAAATTCTGTGTGCGATCAAAAGCGGACAAGGTGATTTTCATGGGGATTGGCTGGCGAAACTTCGGGACGATCAACGTGCGGCAAAGGCTGAGATAGCTCCCCGTTTGGCCGGAACCCCCGTCAAGAAACCCCGGCCAAGTGATCGCCGGGGCTCCGACCGGAAACCTCGCAAAAGTTTTCAGCGCACGGCCAGCGCATCGTTTAAGGCGCGGTGCCGGCAGCGTGCCAGCAGACCAAGTGCGCCGAGCAGGAGCAGACCAACAGACCCCGGTTCAGGGACCGCCGCCACCGCTGCGGGCAACCCCGCCGCGCCGTCCTCGAAGGCGAAGTCCGGCGCGTCGCCGGGTTCCGGGGCGAATCCGCCACTGCCCAGCGTCACCACGGCTCCGGCACCGATGTTCAGCTCGGCCAGCGTCTGGCTCACGCTGAAGTTAGTCGTGGCGTTGGCGTTGACCGTCGAACTGCCCGTGCCCAGCGCGCTGTTCACGTTCGTCGTCCCGTTGCTGGTCGTCAGCGTCGCGTAGGTCTGCGTGCCGGCGAGGTTCAGCGTGCCTGCGCCGATCTTCGTCAGAACCGTGCCGGTGACGGTGCTGGTGGTGCCGAGAGTGACGATGTTACTAGTGGTGTCGATGACACCGCCAGTGCCTCCGAGCATGACCGTGCGCGCGGTGGTGACGGTGCCGCCGGCCTGCAGAGTCGCGCCGTTGTTGATCGCGAGAGCGCCTGTAGAAGCGCCCAACGCGGCATCGGCGTTCACGTTCAGGATACCGGCGTTGATGGTCGTCCCGCCGGTATAGATGTTTGCCCCGGAGAGGGTCAATATCCCTGAACCCGACATGATGATGCTACCCCGGCCCGCCGTTCCGTTGGTTCCACCCCCTGCGCCGATGGAGCCGCTGAGCGTGCTATTCCCGCTTCCCGCAAAGTTATAGACGTTGCTGGCATTGCGGGAGGTGAGACTGCCAGAGGTGTTCAGCGTGCCGGTGAGCGTAACCGTGGCTGCGCCGTTTACGTTGTTAGAGATATAACCTGCTCCGCTAATATCGTTCGCAATGGTGATCCCGTTGGCGACGAGACCGCTGTTCGAGGCTGTTAAGTTGATGCCACCTGTCCCGGCCGAAGTCCCGGCAGCTCCGATATAAAGGAATGCCCCGCCGTTAACGGTCGTACCGCCGCTGTAGGTGTTAACCGGGTTAAATGTCTGGCTGCTCGTGGTAACGACGACAGCGACATTCCCGCCCGCGTTAGACGTACTATCCACAATTAAAGGGCTGCCTGCATTCGCCGACCCATTGAAGGTCAGCACCGAGGTGCCGCTACCGGAATTGTTGGCGATCGTGCCCGCACTGGCCCCGAGCGTGATGGTCTGATTCGTGCCATTCAAATCCAGCGTGGCTCCGGCGCTCAATAGCACTCCAGAACTGCTGGCGAGAGTCCCCGCCCCGGTCAACTTTAACGTGCCGCCAATGATGTTCGTAGCGCCGGTATAGGTATTCGCGCCTGAGAGGGTCACGGTGCCACCGGTGCTCTTGTTCAGCACGATGCCAGGGCCGCCCAGGATGGCGGAGATGCTGCCGCTCTCCATCGTATAGGAAGAGCCGGTGAGGATACCGCCGCTGCCGGTGATGGAGGCACCGTTTTTGAGGAAAACTGCTCCCACGGTGTCACTGTTCGCGCCAATGCTCAGCACAGCCGTCGCGCCGTCCACCGTGACCGCGCCAGTATCGGCCAGAGTGTCCGTGGCGTGGCCCAACACCAAGGTGCCATCGGTGATGTTCGTGCCCCCGGTGAAGCTATTGGTATTATTGATGGTCACAATGCCGCTGCCGGTCTTGTTCAAAGCGGCCATTCCGGTGATGCCATTGGCCCCTTGCAGTGTGTAGTCGTTCGCCGCTCCCACGGTGTTGGTGAACGTCACGATGTTGGGCGAGGGCAAGACATTGCCGTTGCTGATGTCCACTGTCTTGTTGGAGGGCGAGTTATTGAAGAAAACGGCATCTGACGTGACGAAATCCGTGTCTCCACCGCCGCCGGAAAGTGTCCAGTTTTTCAAAGGCGTGATCGTGTTCAGGCTCCACTCGCTGCTCTGGATACCGGTCCAGATCGTATCGAAACCCGAAATCGTCAAGGTAACGGCGGTGCCGGAATTGCCGAGGCCGGAGACAGATTGCCTGCTGTTCAAGCCAGTGACGGCACCAAGGGCGAACTGGCCAAAGCCCGCATTGCCGATGGAACCGCCGGTGTAGCTAATGAGATCGTAGGTGCTGCCATTGGTCCAAATCGTGGACGTGGGATTGATGGTGACAATTCCGGCCAGATTGCTGGAAAGGGCAGCGGCGACCAAGGGGGCCGAGGTGCTGCTGCTAAAGAGATTGACGGTGGCAGCGCCGTTGAAGGTGAGGGCACCGGTAGTGAGCGAGGCACCGGCCACGCCGTCGTTGTTGGAGATGATGGCAGTGGCCGTATTGGCCACGTCCACGGCACCGACCGCGCCGCTGCCGGTGAGGGTGCCCTGCGTGAGGGTGATTGCGCTAGTTCCGGCAACACTGCTGGTTTGCAGAAACTTCGTGCCGCTGCCGTTGATGGTGATGCCGCTGCTGCTGTTGATGGTGCCAGAGCCGCTGAGCGTCAGCGTGCCGCCAGTGATTCTAGTCGCGCCCTGGTAGGTGTTCGCGGCAGTGAGAGTCAGGGTGCCATTCCCGATCTTGGTCAATCCTGTATCAGTGGCGTTGGCACCCAGGGCTGACAAGGCGACGCTGGCTCCAGTGCCGCCGCCGCCGGTCAAAGTCACCGCAGGATCGACGGTGTATTCACCTGGAGACGTGATGACGATCCCGGTCACCGCGCCACCGCTGATGACTGCGTAACCAGACGCTGGCGTTCCATTGGCGGCGACGGTGCCGCCCGTGAATGTGACCGCCGGAGCGCCGATGTAACCACTGCCGCCACTGACGGTGATATTCGTCTGCGCGACTCCGTTGCCCGTGGCACCGAGCAAGGCGTTGCCATACGTCACACTGTTTCCGTTGGTGTCCACCGTCAGGCCTCCGGTAAAGTTCTGGCTTGTGTTGCCGATCGCCGCAGAGTTGCTAATCGGGCCGAAAATAGTGGACGTCACGGTGAGACCGCTTGAAGTCGTGAATGGCGAGGTAAGATTCGCCGCAGCTTTGAAAGTGCCGCCCGCATAGTTAGCGTAGAAGTTGCTGGTTGTGGCGAGGGTTGAAACGTTCTGTCCCAAAGTGAAAGTCCCACCGGCCAAGTTGAGGATGCCGGTTTGCCCAGCGCCGGCATTCCCTACCCTGACAAGGCGTGTGCCGAGGTCCACATTTCCTCCGGCCACGTTGAGGACTCCATAAGAATTCGCACTCACCGTCAGGAAGAACTGGGCCGTTGAACCGCTGTAGTTCAGCATGCCGCCAGGCACGACCGTCAAAGAGCCAATGCTCGAGGCCGAATAGGCAACGACCATGTTGCCGGTGGAAGCTGAGAGATCAAGATTCCCGGCCACGTAGGCCACGCCAGTGCTGGCGGTGCTGGTGTTATTGGTAATGTCGAAGCTGCCTTGGGTATTTTGGAAGGTGCCGCCAGTCAGGTTGAAATACCCGTAGCCGCCGCTATTGGCCACAAAATCACCAAATTGCACTGCATTTGTCGTCGTCACAGTGCCTGCTGTCTGATTGTAAACAGCAACGCTTCCCGCGTTATTAGCGCCTGTGATCGCATACAGCGTCACATCGTTGCTGACGTTGACCACGGTGTTCGCCCCCGTGCCGCCGTAGGCCAGCGTGGAGCTGGTGTTATTACCGGTGAGGGTTCCCGTGATGTTCAAGGTTCCGCCCGATACGACAGTGTTGCCGGTGTAGGTATTGGTGCCGGCGAGGGCTAGGGCACCTGTGCCGAGTTTGGTTATTCCGAGGCTGGTTCCCGTGTTGGCGATATTCCCGGAATAAGTCTGCGTACTGCCCGCATTGGTGGTATCCAAACCGAGGAAGGAGTTGCCCGACCAAGTCACCGTGCCGCCGCTCTGGCCGCCCAGACCCGTAAGCAAACCGCCAATCGTGCCGTTGCCGCTGGTGCCAGTGGTCCACTCGCCGGCACCACCCACATTCACAGCCAGAGTGCTGGCAGTGGCAGTCACCGCGCCCGCTACTGGCATTGAAAGAAGGTTGGCAAATTGCAAGGTGCCTGCGCTGATGCTCGTGCCACCGTCGTAGGTGTTAGCGCCGGTGAGGTTGAGGGTGCCCGCGCCGGACTTGGCGAGCGTGCTGCTGGTCCCCTGAAGCGCTGTGGCAAAGGTTACCGCCTGACTGTTGGTGTCGATTTTCCACGCCTGGCTGCCTGCGATGCTGAAACGACCGGAGTAATCATTCGCGTTGGAGGCCGAGTATTGCAGTATGCCACCAGTCATGAGGATGGTACCCGGCGCATTAGCCAACTGTTTGCCGAGAGGGCCGGACACGTTGGCTGATTCGGCCACGTTCAAGTTAATCGTGCCCGCACTGAGAGTCGTATTGCCAGCGTAGGTGTTCGCGCCGGTGAGGGTGAGGGTGCCTGCCCCGGCCTTGATCAGACTGCCCGTTCCCGAGATGATATTGGTCACCGCAGTTGCCGTAGTGGCGGTGATCGTGTTGGCATTTGCCAGGCTGATCGTGCCGTCAAGCGAGGTGCCACCGGTCTTCTGAACGACGATGATCCCGTTATTCAACGCGAATTTTTTATCGAAACTCGTGACAGTGGAATTCGTGAAAATATTGAGAGTAGAGCCTCCAGTAATTGTCACCGTATTCGTTGTGCGGCCCAGGGTGGTCGTTCCCTGAAGGAAAAGGATATTGGTGGCGGCGACCCCACCGAGGTTGACGTTGATGTCGCCCAGGTCGGTAGCTCCCAAAAAGTTCAAACTGGCTTGCGCGGCCGCGGCCGTCCCAAGAAAGGTTAGATTAAACCCGCCCCCCACAAAGCCGTTGTTCGCCGCCGTGGTGGATCCCACATCCCAGCGGTTGGCGAAGCCGAGCGTCGTATCTCCCGCCAGCGTCACATAGCGGACGCCAATGAAAGGGGTGGCGATCGCCGTCGAACTGATGATCGCTCCGTTGCCCCCCATGCCGGCACCGGACACGGTGATGCGTTCTGCGCCGATACTTGAATTTTGCACGTTACTCACCCCGCCCAGATCGAGCGTTGCACCCGCACTGATCGTCGTCCCATCGGCGGTGCCTGTGCCCGTTCCCAGCGCGGTGGTGTTGCCGATTTTGAGGATGCCGGCGCTAATCGTGGTCGCGCCGCTGTAGGTATTAGCAGCGCTGAGGGTTAGCGTGCCGGTGCCGGACTTGGTGAGGGCGCTGGCTGTTGCGCCGCCAGCATTGTTCTGGATAATCGGGGCAATGGATAGGCTGGTGCCGGCTACATTGATCACCATTTCCCCACCCGCCGCCGTGGTTTGCAGCTTGCTGACGGTCGTGGTGTTAGCCATGACGTTTGCGCCAGTGGCGATGATGCCGTTGACACTAAAGACGTTTGCGGCGTTCGAGAAAGTGAGGTTGGAACCCGCGAGATTGAGGGTATTCACCAAGGCAGTGGTCTGGGCAGTGATATTGCCGGAAATTTTAACGTCCTTGGTGGCGTCCACGGCCCCGAGTGTGGCCGCGCTCACCTTGACTGCGAGAGCGTTGATATCCGTGCCATACGTCACGGCCCGGAAGTAGCCGTTGGTCGTATCGTAGCGGGCGAATTCGGTGCCGCCGAAGAAGAGTCCGCGGTCATTCGAGCCGCTGTTATTCAGAGGCGCGTTGGCGGTGCTGGTGAGCACGATCGTGTTCTGGCTGGCGGTGGTGTTCGTGGCCAGCGAGAAGTTGCCCGTTGCCCCAGCCACCCGCGCTGCCATGGAGCCAAACGTCAGGGTGGCCGTTGAACCGGCACCGGCCGCTGTGGAGGTAATGTTTCCCGCCCCCGCACTGAAGCTCAGCACCCCCATGCCCTGGGTGCTGCTGGCCGCTTCCGCGACATTAAAGGTGCCCGTGCCAGTGAAAGTCAACGCGGTGCCAGTCGTGCCATTCAAGCTGCCAGTAGCTCCGTTGCCCACCGTTAGCGTGCCACCATTGAGAATCGTGGTGCCCGTATAGGTATTAACTCCCGTAAGAAGCAAGGTGCCAGCGCCCGCCTTGGTGATACTGGTGGCCGCGCCCGCGAGGACTGAATTGATAGTGTCTGTCGAGTTATTGACTGTAATAGTAGCAGCGTCAGACAGGTTGATCGTGCCGCCGGAAAGAACAATGGCACCCGATTGCGACCCAAAGGTGATGGTGCCGGAATCCACCGTGTCCACGGTGATCGTGCCCGCCGCGAGTCCCTGTCCCACCGTGCCGGTACCAAAGTTGAGGACATCAGTCATGGCAGTGGTGATGCTTCCGGGAGCGGTGGCGCCGGTTACGTCCGTGTTCCATCCGGGAATGGGCCCGGCGGTGAGTGCCGACCAAGTGCCACCGGCCGTGCCGAAACCCGCCCCGGCGAGGTTATCCCAATAATAAGTCGCGGCGTGCGCCGCAGGGCTGCCGAGGAAAGCGGCGGCGCAGGCGGCGGTGATGCACCCGGTGAGAATGCGGCGGGTGGAGGCTTTGGCGGACATGGTCTGGGTCTTCATGGGAATCGGTGGGTTGCAACGGGAAAGCCGGGATTTTTTCCTGGATGGAGAGAGCACGGCCTCCGCGCTATTAGTTAGTGAGCTACAATCCATCCGGGGGCAAACGGATTCCAGAGCAGGCTGGAGAAGGTGGGACAAATCGTGGTGGCACCCCGGAAGACGCTGACGAAACTGAAAATGGACGTGCGCGCATCGCCCGCCCGGTGGAGCAAACCGAGGCGGACGCCTGGGTGGTGGTGGCCGGATCGCTGGGAGTGCTGAAATGGTTGTGCAGCACGGAGAGCAGTGGTTCCGCCCGCGCCTTCGTTACACAATCAATGGCCATCACGCCGCCAAAACCATAGCTCTCGTTCACCATGAACTTAACCCGTTCGTGGCCCGGATGCGAAGGGAGGCCCGGATAAATCACCCGAACGCCCATTGCTTCTAACCGCTCGGCAATCGCCTGCCCGCGACGACTATGCTCGCGCATCCGCAGTCCCAGATGCGGCAGGCGCTGGATGACATCAAACGCCGTGCGCAGATCAATCGTCGGCCCGAGTGGCATCAACCGGCCCGTGTGCAAGTCGTAGAGCGAGTGGCCGAATTCTTGTGAGCAACAGATGCAGCGGGCGATCATGTCGCTCGCGCCGTTGATGTATTTCTTCATCGAGTAAAAGACGACGTGCGCGCCGAGCCGAGCCGGGGAGACGATTATCGGTGCGAAAGTTATCCACGACGAGGCCAGGGCTCGGGCGGCCGACCGAAGGGGGAGCGGGCAGCCCGACTAGCCGTGTATCTGGCTGGTGTCGGCGCTCAGGTTGCGTCCCCGCAGAGCCCGATCCTCCGCACCGGCAAGAACACGCTGTATCCACTCTCATCTCGCGCCAACCCCTTTCCTTCCCAATCCCTCGCTTTTCCGGTTTTTGATCGCACCACGACAATTCTTTTGCGCCGGGCTTTACAAACCGAAACACAAAAGCGACAACGCCGGCCAAAATATCAGCCCACAACTAATCTAAATACCAAAAAATCACTATGAGCATGATCCAAGAATTCAAAGCATTCGCCTTGAAAGGCAACGTCCTTGATTTAGCCGTGGGCGTTATTATCGGCGGAGCCTTCGGGAAAATCGTCGATTCCGTGGTAAAAGATCTCATCATGCCGCTCATCGGCATGGTCGGCGGACAGCCGGATTTTTCCCAAATCGCCATCGGTGCCCATCAGGTCATGAAAGACGGAGTGGCGGCAATCGGTGCAAACGGCAAACCGTTGCTGGAAGGCGGAATCATGATCGGCAACTTCCTGAATGCTGTCGTCGCCTTCCTCATTCTGGCTGCGGTAGTTTTCTTCGTCATTGTCAAACCGGCGAGCAAACTCATGGCACCGAAGCCTCCGGCGCCAGCCCCGCCACCACCACCGGCGGCCGATATTGTTCTCCTTACCGAGATTCGCGACTTGCTGAAAAAGTAAGGAGGCCGGTCAGAACAAATTCAGTAAGCCGCAAAGGCGGAGGCGTTGACCGCCCGCTTTTGCGGCTTTTTTGTACCGCAATGGGCGCGGGGAAACGTCTGTCGGCTAATGCTTGCTCCGGTGCCGCTTGATGCGGCGTGTGAGGTCGCCCTCCGCGTCGCTCAGCAGCCGCCGGAGGTGGTCTGTGGAAATCGCGATTGCGCCGAAAGACTCCGCCGTCTGGCGCTCCATGTTGTCGTCCGTGGCCACGGACATCTCGTATTTCGACGCATATTTCGCGACGAGTCGCTCCACGATTTCGTCCGCCGTCTGCCCCGCGCCGCTGTAGAAAACTTGGATGCCGCCTGGCTCGCTGGCTTCGTTCGCGGCCTCGCCTTTCCCATCGAAAACCGCGACCACACGGACGCCCGTCGCGTCCTGATAAGTCGTGAGCCGACGGACTAATTCATCGCGCGCGGACCCGGTTCGCCGCGCATGATTTTTCCGCAAATCCTCCCACGCGAATATGACGCTATGGCCATCGACGAGAAGGTAGCGTGTGGGTGCGGGGGACATGGTGAATGGTGACCCGTGAATCGTGGACGGTGACGTCCACCATTCACCAATCACGATTCACGATTCACAAACGCCCTACTCCGCCGCCGGAGCAGCCGCAGCAGCAGGTGCCGCCGCCTTCTTTTTCGCCGGAGCTTTTTTCTTCAACGGCTTGCGCACGGAAGAGGTGAGCGCCTTGACCTTCTTGCGTTCGATGTAAGCGAGGCGACGACGGCGTTTCTGAATTTTGTTAGTTTGCTGGCCCATAAATTTGTTGGAGTGAGGGCGCGTTTGTTAAGGGAAGCAGCGCGCGCGGTCAAGGGGCGGTCGGAAAATGTTTCACGCTTGCGAGTTTGGGGAGGGGAACTCGATGGCCTCGTAAACCTTTGCCAAGGCCAGTCGCGCCTCGATCTCGGGAAGTTCGATTATTGCATCGAGCCCCGCATACACCTCGCGCGCAAAACCCATTTCTCCACGTCGCCACACGACTGCTGCCGCCTCATCCTGCTCGATCATAATGTAAACATTCAGCGTCGGGACCAGCAGATACGCCTCCAATTTTTCTCTGGAATCCGTCCGACGCGTTGAATTCGAAGCGACTTCGACGACGACCGCAGGATGATCCTGAAAATCATTGGACGAGGGACCGGGGTTACAAACCACCATCGCGTCGGGGTAATAAAAACGTGTGTGCGAAGGGTAAATGATCCTGAGCTTCGTGTCGGAGTTGAACGGGCGGCATTTTTTTCCGCTCAACTGCCCGCCCAATGCAACCAAAGCATTCGTGGAAATCGCTCCATGCCCATTCGTTCCGCCTGCCATATCGTAGATCACTCCACCGACATATTCGTGGCGCATTTCCGCCGCAGCTTCCCATTCGAGATAGTCGGCGACGGACATCAATTCATTCGCGGCGAGTTCAGCGGTCATGTCGCGCAATCATAGCGCCTTCGCCCTTCCGCGCAATATCCCGCATCGTCCGTTGACGCGGCCCGCTTCGCACCTATACTCCGCGCCCCTTGACCGCCGACCTCGCCATAAAATTACCGGAAACTGACATGGAACACATTCGCAATATCGCCATCATCGCACACGTCGATCACGGCAAGACCACGCTCGTTGACTGCCTGCTGAAACAAGCCGGGACTTTCCGCGCCAACGAAGCCAAAGCCAGCGAAGAGCGCATCATGGACTCGATGGATCTCGAGCGTGAAAAGGGCATCACCATTCGCGCCAAGAACGCGGCTTTCCGCTGGCACGACTACCACATCAACATCGTGGACACTCCCGGCCACGCCGATTTCGGCGGCGAAGTGGAGCGCATCATGAAGATGATCGACGGCGTGCTCCTCGTCGTTGACGCGCATGACGGCCCGCAGGCGCAGACGAAATTCGTGCTCCGCAAGGCGCTCGAAAACGGCGCGAAACCCATCGTCGTCATCAACAAGATCGACCGCGAAAACGCCCGCCCGCACAAGGTCCTGGACTTCATCTTCGACCTCTTCGTCGAACTGAACGCCACCGACGCGCAACTCGATTTCCCCGTCATCTACGCCTCCGCCAAGCAAGGCTACGCGATGAAGGAAATCCACGAGGAAAGCACCACGATGACGCCGCTTTACGAAGCGATCGTGAAGCACATCCCGCCGCCACCGCCGTCCGACGTTTCCTACTTCCAATTCCTCGTCTCGAACCTCGATTACTCCGATTACCTCGGACGTATCTCCTACGGGCGGATCGTCTCCGGTCGCGTAAAAGTCGGCGACACCTGCGTGCGAATCGCCAAAGACGGCTCGCGCGAACGCGCCAACGTCACCGCGATTTTCTCCCACGAAGGCCTCGCGAAAGTCGAAGTGAAGAACGCCAGCGCGGGCGACATCATCGGCCTGTGCGGCTTTGAAGACGCCTTCATCGGCGAAACCATCACCGACACCGAGGAGCGCGTCGCGCTTCCCTTCATGGACATCGATCCGCCGACGATCACCATGAAGATTTGCATCAACGACGGCCCGCTCGCCGGTCGCGAAGGCAAGCTCCTCACTGCCCGCCAAGTCCGCGAACGCCTCGTCCGCGAGACGCGCACGAACGTCTCCATCCTCTTCGCCGACACCGACACCGCCGGCCATTTTGAAATCCAGGCCCGTGGCGAAATGCAGATCGCGATCCTCGTAGAGCAAATGCGCCGCGAAGGATTCGAGATCCTCGTTTCCCGCCCCGAAGTTATCTTCCAGCGCACCGAAGACGGCACGCTCATGGAGCCGTTTGAAACGCTCTACGTCGATGTCCCGAACGACGCCCTCGGTGACATCCTGCAATCCCTCGCCGGACGCAAAGCCGACATCATCCACATGGAGCACCAGACCCACAGCGTCACGGTGAATGCGATCGTCCCCACGCGCGGCCTCATCGGTTTCGAGACCGACCTCGTGAACTGCACGAAAGGCCACGGCATCATGTCGCACCTTTTCAAAGAGTATGGCCCTTACAAAGGCGAAATCCCGACGCGCGACAAGGGCGTCCTCGTCGCCATGGAGCAAGGCATCAGCACCAGCTACTCGCTCGAAACCATCCAGGAACGCGGTCGCCTTTTCATCGGGCCACAGGCCGAGATTTACGAAGGCATGATCATCGGCGAAAACGCCCGTCCCGACGACATGCCGGTGAATCCCTGCCGTGCGAAAAAACTCTCGAACATGCGCAGCACTGGCGACGGCAAAGGCATCTCCCTTTCCCCGCCGCTCGTCATGACGCTGGAGCGTTCGCTCGAATACATCGCGCCCGACGAATACGTGGAAGTCACGCCCAAGAGCCTTCGCCTCCGCAAAAAAGTCCTGAACGCCGGGATGCGCAAACGCTCCGAGCAGAAGGTCGGGTAGCGGTCAGATCGTCTGGCTCAGATAACCGCCGTCCACGCGGATGTCTGTGCCCGTCACGAAACTCGATGCGGCCTCGCTTGCGAGGAAAACGCACGCGCCGATTAGTTCGCGCGCTTCGCCGAAACGCGCCATCGGGGTGTGGCCCCAGATGGCCTGCGTGCGCGCGGTCGGCGAGCCGTCGTCGTTAAAGAGCAGCTTGCGATTTTGCTCCGCGGGAAAAAAGCCGGGCGTCAGCGTATTCACGCGCACGCCTTTCGTCGCCCACTCGCGCGCGAGAAACTGTGAGAGCGAAAGCACCGCGGCCTTCGACGCGCTGTAAGCGACCACGCGCGAGAGCGGCAGATGCGCGGAGACGCTGGCGATATTGATGATCGAGCCGCGACCGCGCGCGCACATGGCGGGACCGAATTCCTGACATGGCAACAGCACGCCGCCGACAAGATTGAGATCGAAGTTCGCGCGCCAGTCTTCCAGCGCGATGTCCTGAATCGCGCGCTCGGCGGTGACGGTCACGCGCGGATCGTTTCCGCCCGCGGCATTTACTAAAATCGTCGGCACGCCAAACTCGACCGTGATCGCCGCATGCGCCTCGCTCAGTGAGCCACGGTCCATCGCATCCGCGGCGAAAAACTGCGCCGTGCCGCCTGCATCGCGAATGGCTTGCGCGCGCGCTTCACCGCGGTCGGCATTGCGTCCGAGCACGGCGACTTTCGCGCCAGCCGCGCCGAGTCCATCCGCGAGCGCGCCGCCGAGCACGCCGGTGGCACCGATGACGACGGCGACTTCATTTGTGAGATCAAAAAGTGTGGGCATAGGGAAAGTCGGCAGAGAACAACGCAGCGGGTGGGCAAACGCAAGTGGCCGTTTTCACAGTGGCCGTTTTCGCGGGTAGCGGCTCAGTTTGCCGCAGTGGCCACACCCGCGCCGCGGGTGTGGGAGAGGACGCACGATTCCCTCGCGACCCGCGGTGCGGGTCACGCCACCACACTGAGCCACTACCTATTCGCGGGCGTTTTATTCGATGCCCTGCGCTTTCAAAACGCTCTCCGGCAGCGGCGGCGCGGGTCGCGGCTCTTGGACGAGCTCTTTTTGAATGATGCTCCACTCGCGCTCGCCGGACGTGTAGATGAGCCAGAGCGCGATGGTCTTGATGAGGTGCGCGTAGTTTCCCGCGTCGCTGATTTCCCACGCCCCGGCCTGCGCGAGCGGGGTGCTCCTGCCGCTCGGGATGATGCCGGTGCGCTTCCAGACTCCGTGCCAGTAGTCGATGGAACCCAGCGCGAGATTTTCCAGCCGATGCCGAATCCGATCGGAGGAACTGAGAAAATAAACGGCCTGCGAGCGACCGTTGCAGCCGACGAGGTAGCGACCATGATCGACGCCATTGATCCACTGCGCCTGCGTCGGCGCGACGGAGTAGGGGATGCGCAGCTCGGTGCTCCAGCGGTCGCCGTCGGCGTGCGCGGAGGCGAGCAGCAGCTTTGCATTTCGATCGGTCGTGGCGATGACCGCGCCATTTTTTTTGGCGGTGATTTTCCCGATGCGCACGTCGGCGCTCGCCGGGACTGCGTGTTGAAAAGTCAGGACGACTTCCGGTTTCGCGGACTCGATGAAGACGTGCAAATTGCGCGGGTCGCTGAGCAACCAGACGTCTTCGCTGTTTGCGCCGGGCAGTTTCACGTAGGCATCCTCGCGCTTCGCATCCGTCTGCGGCGGCTGATCCACGATCGGGATTCGCGGCTCGGCGGCGCACCTCGGCGGCACGGTCCCATCCCAAAGTTCCGCGCTCGTTTTTAACTCCGGCAATATCCCCGCGGCGATCCACGAAAGCTCCACGCCACGCGCGCCGAAAAAATTCCGCGAATCACTCGCATGACTGTCCAGCGCACCCGAGCTCTCGATGAATCCCGGCGGTCGCTGGAGATCGAAAAAATACTGCCCGTATTCGTAGCGCGGCGCGTCGAAAAACGACTCCATCGCCGCCTCGTAACCATAGGTGCGCGCGATGGCGTAGGCCGCAAAGCCACGCGGAAATTCCCCGCTGATCTGAGCCGCCGCCGTGGCCTGCCGATACATCCACGCCAGCCCGTCATCATACGGCGGGATGCGATGTCCCTTCTGCTGAAACATGCCGGTGTAGTAGGGGTTCATCGCTTCCTGATTCGGGTCCGGCAGTTTGTAGCGGAGGAAAGCGTCCGCCCTTCCCGCCGTGAAATCCGCCCCGATTTCCAGCCCCTGAATCGGCCCGAACGTCGCGGACTTCGCCTCCTCCAATGCCTTCAAAGCCGCGGCCACCTGCGGATCACGCGTGCTCAGCCACACATCGAGCAGGGCATCCGCCAGATCCTGCGCGAGGTGATTCGATCCCGTGAAGTAGCTTTCGGCAAACTGCCGCCCCGTCTTCCGATCAAAGCCGCCGCCATCATCCCACCCGCGCGGAGCCCAGCCTTTGATCGGCGCGGTCCACGGCGTTCTGTCCTCCGAGGTCGGCTCCATTTTGGGAAAGAGCCGGTCGCTGTTCAGCAGCACGTTGGTGTAAAATGGCACCTGATATTTCTGCACCCGATCGAGCCAGC
The DNA here is from genome assembly GCA_038228115.1 of Chthoniobacterales bacterium. Taxonomy (GTDB): domain Bacteria; phylum Verrucomicrobiota; class Verrucomicrobiia; order Chthoniobacterales; family Chthoniobacteraceae; genus JANLQB01. Next base: position 82,896 of record JBBRPM010000012.1, on the reverse strand, counting down.
CCCCGCCGGGATCGGCGCGATGCGCAGAGATCATCGCGCTCATGAACCACGCGCCATCGTGCATCGAATCGAGCCCGAATTCCTGAATCTGCCGTCCGTCTTTCCAAAATTCATACGTCATCCCAAACGTCTTCCGCGCCGGATCGACGACGACGTGATTTGCGTAAACGAAGTCCGCCAGCTCGTGCATGAACGCGACCAGCTTCTCGCGCGTCCACTCACTCGCGACCGGCTCGGCGGGCGCGGAGTAGGGAAGAAGCGGATCGAATTTTTCGGCGCAAAAAGCCGACTTCGAGAAAAGCAAAACGAACAGAAACGGGAAGAAGCGAGTGGGCATGAGCCGCCGCAATTGCATACAGCCAATCCGCTTTGGCAAGAGCCTTCATGCCTTGAACGTCTCAGCACCTCCACCCTGCCCCCATCGGGAAAAGTGTTCATTATTGCCACCCATGTCCGGCGGTGCTTTTATGAAAAGCGATTGAGGGAAGTGACAAATGCGTGAATGGAAATCGCATTTATGGACTGCCGTATTTCTTGGACCCATTCCGCCTCTTCCCCAAAATCACCACCCACCCGGCTCCTACGAACTATCCCCAGACCCCTCGCATTCTTTCCCAAAGCATCGCCACTCTCTTCGCTCTCGGCGCACTTGCCAGCGCGGCGGTCTGGGATGGCGGAATCGGCAATTTGGGCACCGACCTCGGCACGGCGACAAATTGGAATCCCGACGCCATTCCCACCGCGAACGATCCGCTGACATGGGACGGCACGGCTCCGAGCAGTCTTTTACTGACGCTGACGAACAGCACCTCGCTTGCGGGGGGCACCGGCTATGCGATCAACGTCGCGGCGACGCAGATCGGTGCGCTGCAAATCGACAACGTCACCACCAATCTCGCCGCCAACGGCATCCGGCTGGGAAACATCACGATCGCCGCTGGCGCGGGCGCGTTCTCCCTCGGCGATGGGGCGAGGACGGCTGTCTTCCTTCTGGCCGGCGGCGCAAGGAATAATCTGAACACGTGGACGAATAATTCGGCCACGCTGGCGCGAAACCACTCGCGCCAGCGGGCTGCACGCGTTCTTCGATACCAATGCCGTGGGTGCTGCCCGGCGCGCGGCGGTGACCAGCGGCGGCTGGCTGGCCTACGCGAATCTGCTCGCCACCCGCGCCACGGCCCTCGGCTGGACCAACCGCGGCACGCCCGCGAACTGGCCGAAGCAGTGGGCGGAGGATGTCCTGCCCGTGGCCGACAGCGTATATCGCCAGATCACCTTCACCACGCCGGGCGCGCAGACCGGCCATTGGAACGTCACCGTCACGCCCACCGTCGAAACGAGCGCCCGCGAGCTGACCGACCAACAGCTCGCCAAAGCCGGCTATCGGCTGGCAGAGGTGCTGAAGAGGATTTTGCCGTGATAACTTCTGCGATTTCTTGCTGGGTCGAAACGGAGTTTCGCGCATTGTCGCGTTGCCGAACGGAGTTTGGTAACAAGCAGAAACTTATAAACTGATGGCCAAGCGTGATCCTGCAGCGACCGAACGTAACAGACGCATTGACGAAATGGGTGTGCGTTTGAAGGGACTGCTACCAGAGGTGTTGAACATCACGGGAATCACTTCCGAGTTCTCACTCCATGGTATTTATGGTGGAAAACACGACAAGTTCATCGACATGAAGAATGCCGTCATCCATACTCCTGAGCACTTTGTTGACTTATGGCTGAAAGGCTTTATGGATCACCTTAAAGGTTTAGGCTTTTACGGTGCATCTTCTGGGATTTACGCACACTTTTGCTGGCTGCGAGACATTATTGAAGTCAGGGAATATGTTCTCCTATTTCTTAAACGCACCTACTTGCGATATTACGAATCGCTTTCAAAGAACCGTCCGAAGGTAGAGCAATCGACATTGTGGATAGGACAAAACCGCGCAAGCTACGGATTATTGGTAACACCTCGATTCAATTCGAGAATTGAACAGTGGGAAAACGACAAGAGCGAAATCCGACACTTCAAACCAGACTATTGGACGATAGGACATGTAATAGAAACCGGTGTCGTGATACCGAACGTCCCTGAGAGAGTGCGCTTCGACGATCTTGATCAGTATTTGACGTTTTTTGAACATTCTTTGGTGCGTGGCAGCGGTTCACCGCATGAAGCGGCAATTGCGGATAGATATAGTCGGTTTGTGCGTGCTGCCGCCGATCCACTTAAAATTCCGCTTCTTATTCCCGAATTTCGTTATGCGGGACTCGACACAAAACACGAACACCGCTTGGACTTTTGCGTGATTGATCCCTTTTCTTTGCAACGTGTTGGATTCGAGCTTTCGCCATGGTCCACGCATGGAGAGATGACCCGATTGAAAGGACTTCCCCAATCGAAAATCAATGAAATTGCAAGGGCGAACCGCGAGGCCGAGATGGCAAAGCAGAAAAAATTCTATCGAACACATGGGGTGTATACGCTCATTTATACAGACACAGACCTAAAAACCCCTGATGCCGTCTTTGCGGACATCAGCAATCATCTCACTCCAGAAAAAGCCGTAAAACAACTGGAGCTTCGCACCTTGGACGACCTTGATAAATTTCGGCTGTAAGGAAGCAACCAGGTAACCCGCGCTCAGTCTTGGAATCGCGCTCCTATATTCAATGCGGCGCGTGATCCTCAAAACGACCCAACCGCCCGGCGATGTGGTGATGCTGACGGCGGCGGTGCGGGATTTGAAGGGGGCGCTGGGGGCGGGGGTGGAGATTGATGTGCGGACGCCGTGCCCGGCGCTGCGGGAGCGAATCCGCATCTGACGCCGCTGGCGGATGGCGCGGGGGAATTGATCGAGTGCCATTATCCGCTGATCCTCCGGAGTAACACGGGGCCGCGGCATTTCATCCACGGCTATGCGCAATTCATGGTGGAGCGGCTGGGGGCATGCGGAAAATGGCTCTGGTTTTCATTTCGCCATCCGCTTGGAATCACGCCATGAGCGGCATCACTTTCATGATCGATTCACACGGCGAGAAGACCGCGGTGGTCATCGACCTGCGGCGGCATCGCAAGCTGTGGGAGGACTTTCACGACACGGTGCTGGCCGAGTCCCGCGCCTCCGAACCTCGGGAGAGCCTCGAAGCCGTAAAGCGTCGCCTGAAGCTGGGCAAGGCGCATGGCTGATTAAGCGGTAACGCTGGCCCGCTTGACACGGAAGGAACTGGAGAAGCTGCAGCGTCCGTGGCGCAACGCGTCATCGAACAGCTTGAGCGATTGATGAAGGAGCCGAGGCCGGTGCGTGCGCTCAAACTGCAAGGCAACCGGAATCTGTGGCGGCTGCGGGTGGGCGATTACCGGGTGATTTACAGCATCGACGATTCTGCCTGGTTGGTCGATGTGTCGGCGGTGAGGCATCGGCGGGATGTTTACCTCGACCTTTAAGCCGAACCGACCTGCCGGACGGAGGAGCGGGAAAACCGGGGTGGCGTTACGATTCTCGACTTTTGGCTCGTTTCTTTCTACCATTTCCGGTCATGGCTCCTTTCACACCGGTCAATAGCATTGAAACCAGACTCCGTGCGATGATTCAGGACAAACACACGCTCTCGTGGAGCTTTTACACCCCGCTCGCCGCGGCGGAGCTTTGGATCATTGCGCGCCATTACCCGGAATTCGATGGAAGCGACCAAGTCACGCCCGGCGGCGGGAATCCCGAGGTGTGCGTCATCGACTGGGAGAAGGGTTCTTACATAGGCATTTATACGGCGGAGAGCCGGGCGTGGGAGGCCTTTGAGAGAGTGAAGATTTCGCGGAGCGAATGGATTCCGGTGAGTGCGCAGGGCTACTCGCTGCTGCGCTATCTTAGCAAGCTGGATGCGTCGCTCTGGATGAACTGCGGCCTCGTGGAGTGCCAGTATCACCTTGACCCCGACATGGTGGAAATCCTGCTTTCGAGGCCCGAGCCGCCGCCTGCCGTGGAAGAGCCAAAGCGCATGGTGGACCTTGATCCGGCCGGCGATCCGCAACGCTTTCTCGGGCCGCTCCGGGAATTCCTGAGCCAGAAACCCACCGTGCGCGCGGCCTGGGTCTTCGGCCACGAGCCCGACTCCCCTTTGCCCGACGGGCACGAGTCTTACGAAGTCGGCCTGGTCATGGAAGACCCGGAGGACGAAAGCCTCCTGGAGCAGGTCTGCGTCATCGCCAAAGCCGTGACTCCGGTGGAAATGGAATGGACCACCGCCGTGATGATGGCTGAGGACAAAGCGCTGCGGAAGCTGGCCAGGGAGCGCCCGCCCTTTTACGAGGCTCCCGATTTTCTGAAGCGCAGTTCCGGCAGGTAGCGGCCGGGCCGTCTTCCTTGTTCCGCTCGTTCGCAAACGGGAGTGGACCGAGTCGATTTTCGGAGTCAGCGTCCGAAGCAAGCCGCCTAACCAAAAACGAAGTGGAGGGTCGTTCGGTGTGAAACAACCTGCCTGCCCGCGCCACCACTTTCCGTTTGCCAAACCGCCCGCCCAATGAGCCACCAGATCAATCCTGTTATTCTGCAAAAGCTGGAGGCGTTTAGCCGTCGGCGGCGCGGGCTCATTATCACGCGCGGTGTTTGTGCGGGAATCGCGATGCTGCTGGCGACGATGATGGTGGTGGCGTTGATCGACCGGTTGTTTATGGTGCCGGATTGGGCGCGGTGGACGCTGAGTTCGGCGGCGTATTTGGCGGTGATTTTTGTCGAGTGGCGGTCATGTTTGCGGCTGCTGGTGCATGCGCCGGGGCCGCGGCGGCTGGCGAGATTGGTGGAACATGCGGAGCCGAAATTGCGGGAGGATTTGATCGCGGCGGTGGAGCTGGGCGATCCGAAGTCGGATGCGGCTTTTGATTCGGAGCAATTCCGCGGGCTGGTGCAGACGGATGTGGCGCAGCGGATGGAGGGGATCGAAGTCGAGCGGTTGCTGCCGGTAAATTTGGTGCGGCGGTATCTGGCGATTGCGGCGGCGATCGTGGTGGCGCTGATTGTGGGGTTTGCGGTGACGGGGTTGCAGTTTGGCACGCTGCTGGCGCGGGCGCTGTTTCCGGGGGCGAATCTGGCGCGAATCTCAATGATCCATGTCAAAGTTTTGACGCCAGCCGAGCCGAACCAAACTGTGCCGTTTGGCGAGACCGTTCCGCTCGCTGTCGAAATCACCGGAGGACACGCGCACTCCGCTTCTGTTGAAATTTGGGCGAAAAGCGGCGGGCGCGAGGTGGTGCGCATGTCGCCGATGGGCATGGATAAATTCTCCGCGACGATTCAGGTTTCGCGCGAAGATGTCCGCTACCGTGTGCGAGCTGGCGACGGAGAGACCGTGAAATATCAGCTCAACGCCGTCGAGCGTCCGCATGTCGCGACCTTTGCGAAGACTTACAAATTTCCAAAATATGCGCGCATGGCCGACAAGTCGGTGAACGAGGAAAACGGCGACATCGTGGCGCTGGAAGGGAGCGAGGTGGAGCTGCGGATGAAGACGAATCAGCCGGTGAAATCGGGCGAGTTACGGCTGGATCAAGGCAAGCAGCAGGTGACGGTGCCGCTGACCGCGGAGGCTGATGGGCAGTTGATCGGCAGGGTGCCGGTGTCGGCGTCGGGGACGTATCGCGTGTTCCTTGTCGCGTCGCAGACGGGCTTTGAAAACAAGTTCAGTCCCGAATATGAAATCCGCGCGGAGCCCGATCTCGTGCCGCAGGTGGAACTCGAATTGCCGAAGCAGGACATCATCATTCCGGGGAATGAAATCGTGGATCTTCGCGGGACGGCGACGGACGATTTGCCGATCGCGCGCGTGGCGCAGATGACGCGGGTGAACGAGGGGCCGTGGAAGGAATTTGTGCTCGCGAAGGATGTGGGAGTGAAGGCGGTGGTGGAGCGGCGCTGGGATTTGTTCGAGCAGGGCGCGCATGTGAACGACCTGCTGACGGTGAAGCTGATGGTCGAGGATTTGAAAGGGCATCGCGTGGAATCGCGCCCGATCCAGATCACGATCGCGGCGTCCGGCTTCGAGTCGCGTCGGCTCACGTCGCTCGATGCGCAGCGTGCGCTTTTTAACTCGATCAAGGAGCTGCGCGCGGCGGCGGAAGTTTTTGAAAAACGCAGCACGGAGGCGCGCGAGACATTTGAAAAACTGCCGGACGGCGATGCGCAGCGGAAGCAGGCGTGCATCGCTGGCGCGGGCGCGGCGGAGGAGCTCGATCGCAAGGTTGGCGATGTTTCGCTGGAACTAAACGCGGCGCTGCACGCGGCAGGCGCGGGTCATGAAAGTCACGATCTCGTGCTGCTCGGGCGGCTGCTCGCGAAGCTGAATGTCGGCGAACTTCAGGCCGGTCGCGATGCGCTGGAGGTCGCGTCGGCGAATACGGCGACGCCGGGTTCGCGGGATTTCATGCGCGCTTTTGGCGAATCGGGAAACCGCGCGGTGCAGCGGGCGCGTCAGCTTGAGGAAGCGAGCCGCACTTTTCTGAACTCCGAGGAACTCGATGTCGTGACGGAAAATATGTATGTCGTGGCACAGCAGCAGAGCCGTCTCGCGACGCTCGCGAAGGACAGCGGTTTTGATGAAAAGAAGTGGGCGCAACTGGCGAACCGGATGCGCGTGGTGACTTCGGAAACGCGGGCGATGGAAGCGCAGATGACGATTTCCGCCGAACACGACCGCGACGGAAACCGGCTGCGCGAATGGCAAAAGGAAATCGAGAAATACCGCGTGGCAATGGACGCCGCGCTGAACGGGCCGATGGCGCTGAAGGAAGGGCTGGAGCCGCCGCTGCTGGGAGCGACTTTAAAACTCGCAAAGGCGACCTCCGATGCGTCGAAGCGCTTGCTGCAATGGAAGCAGAACGTGAATTATCGCCCGACCGAGATCGTGCGAAATGTGATGAATGACATCGGGCCGACGTGGGATGTTTTCGAGAAGACGCATCGCGAAGTGAAGGCGGCGGGAGCGGATGAAAAAGCCGCGCCGGAATTGCGGCGGATGCTGGTGGACCGGCGCTGGCAGCGGGGCGGCGAGACTTTGAAAGCGCGCGGTGATCTGGAGGAATTGCGGCCCAATCCTGATTCGTATTTTGTGAGCGATGTGCGCGCGGCGACGCAGGCGCTGCAAGGATTGAAGGTCGTGGCGGCGGGTGAGGATTGGGAAAAGAAGATCGCGGAGACCGACGTGAGATTTCGGCTGCTGGAAAGCGGGCACAATCTTTACGAGGCGCTGGATGGCTTCAATCATCTCGCGGTCAATGAGCGCTGGGAAATTTACACGCCGCGTTCGCAGACCTCGAATCCGCGCGACTGGTCGTGGCTCGAAAACCGGATGCGGATGCTGCCGGATGAACTCGGCAAAACGCAGCAGCCCGAAGAGACGCGGAAGCTGGTGGAAGGGGCACGGCAGATTCTTTGGAAAGCGCAGCAGCAGCCGGCTTGGAAAAATGTGACGGAGGAAATGAAGGATCGTTTCAAAGTGGATCGCGCGCCGATGGGTCAGCCGCAAGCGGTGGCGCAGATCGCGCAGTCGGTGAAGGCGGCGCTGGATCTTTTGCGGAAGCCGATCGAGGAGGCGCGGCAGGCGCTGACGGAGATGATTCCGAAGATCAGCGAGGTGGCGGAACAGCTCGCAAAAGAGACGGCGGAATTGAAAAAGGAAACGCAGGCGCAGACGGAAAAGAATGATCAGCAAAAGCCGGAGGAAGCGGTGGCGGCGATGCAGGAGAAAATCGCGCAGCAGGAGAAGCTGGATGCGAAGGTGGATGCGCTGAAGGATTTGATTCGCGCGGATGCGAACAAGCAGAATGTTTTGGACAAGGAAGGTCGCGAGAAAGCGCGCGATGCGGATGATGCACTGGCGATGCTAAAGGAGCCACCGCCGAAGGCGGAGAGCGCATTGCACGAGGCGGCCAAGGCTGATCAGCCGGAAACGCGTGAGCAGGCGATGCATGAGGCGACGGTGCAGCAGCAGAAGCTGGCCGATTCGCTGAACAAGATCGCGCAGCATTTTGAAAACGCGGAGAAAGGGAAGGCGGAGGAGACGCGGACGGCGCTGCGCGCGACCGAGGAAGAGAACGGCGTGAAGGAACAGCTCGACGCGCAATTTGCGAAGGCGGAGCAGCTCGCGGAGATGTCGCAGAAGTCGCCGGATGAATTGCTGAAGGAGCTGGAAAAAGCGTTGCCGCAGAATCCGGAGATGCGGAAGGAATTGAGCCAGATCGCGCAGGATACGCTGGCGAATGCGCAGCAGAAACTGGCGAAGGCGGCGCAGACGGAAGATCAAGTCGCGAAGAGCCTGGAGCAGCTTGCGGCGCATCCTGAAATGGGGAACGCGACGAATTTACAGCAAGCCGCGAAGGCTGCGCAGGAGACGGCGCAGCAGGCGGTGGCGGCAGCGGAAAATGCGCGCCAGCAAGCGGACGAAGCGGTGCAGCAGGCGAAGAAGGCGAACAACCCGGCGGCGGCGGAGCAAGCACGGACGGCGCGTGCGGAAGCGACGCAGGCGAAAGAAAATGCGCAGCAAGCAGCGCAGGCCGCGGAGCAGGCGGCGCAGCAAAGTCAGAATCCACAGGCCGCAAAAGAGACTGCGCAGGCAGCTCAGCAGGCCGCGCAGAAAGCGGGTGAAGCGGCGCACAATGCGGAGGTGGCGACACCCGCGGCGCAGCAGGCGAAGGAGACGGCGCAGCAGACCGCGGCGACTCAGACGGGCGAGCCGCAGACGAATAATCAGCAGGCGGCCAAGGAAGCGGGCGAAGCGGTGAAAGCCGCGCAGGAAGCGGCGCAAGCTGCGAAGGCCGCGCAAACGGGGGCGCAGCAACTCGCGGCGATGGCGCAGGCGCAAGCGCAGCCGACCGCTCAAAACGCGCCGCCGCAAAATGCGCAGGCACCTTCACCAAACGGACAGCCGCAGGCGAATCCGCAGCTCGCGCAGGCGGCGAATCAGCAGCAGCCGATCGCGCAGAATGCGCAGCAGGCGGGCGAGGATGTGGCGCGGGCGGGCCGGCATGAGGAGCGGTTGCAAAACATGGCGGCGGGGGAGCAGCTTCAGAAGCTCGGCGAGCAGATTCAGAAGGCAGCGGCGAATGAGGTGCCTGCCGCGCAACAGGCTCTGGCAAATGCGCAGCAGCCGAAGCAGGCACAGGCTCCGGTGAATGCGGCGAATCAAGAACTGGCGAAAGATTTGAATCAATTGCAGGTGGCGGCGACGCCGCAAACTGCGCCCGCGAGTGAGCAGGGGACACCGCAATCGGCACAGGCGTCGCCCACTCAGCAGAGCGCAAATTCTCCGCAACCATCGGCGCAACAAGGCGCGCCAACTTCACCGACGAATCCCGCGGGACAAACGCCTCCGCCAGCGGTAACGCCCGCGGCACCTCCTGCTTCGCCGCAGGAACAGGTGTGGATGGCGCGCGCGCTGGACATGCTGGATGCGGCGATGAATTCCAAAACCGCAGACGCGGAAGCGAACGCGAATGGTCAGCCGCAGACGGCGCAAAATGGCCAGGAACCGGGACAGCCCGGCCAGCCCGGGCAGCCCGCACAACCGGGGCAGCCTGGTCAGCCCGGGCAGCCTGGAAAACCGGGGAATGCGGCTTCGCAAGCGATGGCGCAATCGGCGCAGGCGGCGATGGCCGCGGCGGCGCAGGCGGCGGCAAATGCGATGAAATCGGCGCGCTCGGAGACGCCGTCGCAGCAGCCGAGTCCGGAGGGAAAAAGCGAGTTGCTCGATCGTTCGGAGGGCGGCTCGATGACGCAATCGAAGTCGTATCAAACGCCGGGCGAGGCGAAAAATGGGAAGCCGGGTGACTGGGGAAAATTGCCGAAGCAAGTCGCGGAAGAGCTGACGCAAGGCCAGCGCGAGGCGGTGGCGGGCGAGTATCGGAGCCAGATTGAAATGTATTACCGTGTGATCGCCGAGAAGGCGAAGAAGCCATGAAGCGATTTCAGATTTCAGATTTCAGATTTCAGATTTGTGCGGTCGCGAGCGCGGCCATTTTTTGCGCCAGCTCGACTCTCGCGGCGGATCGCGTGGATGAGGCGCTGGTGCGGGCGACGCAGTATTTGATCCAGCAGCAGGACGAGGCGGGCGCGATTTCCAACAAGATGCGCAATGAGACGGCGATGACTTCGCTTTCGATTTTGGCGCTGGCTTCGGTCGGGCATCAGGCGGGCGATGCATCGCCGGAAGGGCAGGCGATCAAGAGGGCGATCGGGTATGTGCTCGGGCCGGATATTCAGGAGAAGGACGGGTATCTCGGGCAGAAGGATGGCTCGCGGATGTACGGGCACGGGATCACGACGCTGATGCTCGCGGAGATGCTCGGCATGGGTGCGGATGCGCAGCAGGACGAGGCGATTCGCGATCGGTGCCGCAAGGGCCTGGAGCTGATTTTGCGCGCGCAAAAAGTGCCGAAGAATGAATCGAGTCGCGGCGGCTGGCGCTACACGCCGGATACGAGCGAGTCCGATATGTCGGTGACGGTGTGGCAGACGATGGCGCTCCGTGCGGCGAAAAATGCGGGGCTCGATGTGCCGAAGGGCGCGATCGAGGACGCGGTAAAATATATCAAGCGCTGCTATGAGCCGGACGCGGCTCGGAACGGTGACACGAAACTGGGCGGCTTCGGATATCAGGGAAAAGGACGCGAACTTTCCACGACGGCGGAGGGTCTGCTGGCGCTGCAAGTTTGCGGCGAATACGAATCGCCGGAGGTGATTTCCGCGAGCGACCGGCTGCTGAAAAGCGGGCTTACGGAAAACGAAAAATGGCTCTTTTACCTGACGTATTATTACGCGCAGGGGATGTATCAGCGCGGGGGAAAACATGCGGAGGAAGGGCGCAAGGTCGTGGCGGATGTGCTGCTGCCGCTGCAAAATCGCGACGGTTCATGGGAGGGAAAAGGCGGTGAGGAGCGGGGCGGGGGAAAGGTGTATGCGACGGCGATGGCGGTGCTGAGTCTCGCGGTAAAGAATCACTTTTTGCCGATTTATCAGCGTTGATGGAATGGAGCTGGTTTGTCGCGGGTGTTGAACCGCGAGGGTGAATCCCTAAACTTCCGGCCTCATGAAAAATCGTCGATTCGCACTGATCACCGCCGCTGCGCTGGCGGTCGCACTTTCCGCAGGATGCGGGAAAAAAGAAGACGCGGTGAAAGTGATCGAAGAGGCCGAGAATGCACTGCCGGCAGCAGAGCAGATGCCGGTGGAAGATCGCGTGGCGATCCCCCGTGAAACGAGCGCGGCTGCTGCCGCGGTGACGACGACGCCCGCGCTGCCGCCGGAGGAGGGTTACGAGGCGTGGTTTAAGAAGCACAACCTCGACCTGAACGATCCGGCGATGCTCGACGCCGATACGGACGGGGACGGCTTTAGTAATCGCGATGAGTTCATGGCGAACACCGATCCGCGCGATCCGAATTCGCGGCCCGGCATTCACAATCAAATGCGGATGAAGCAATATACGGAGGTGCGGGTGCCGGTGATTTTGGAGGAAGTGAACGGTGAGACTGCGCGCGTGCGCCGGATGGATGGTGCCGAGCGGACGGAGACGGTGCGCGCGGGGCAGACGGTAAAAGGGCTGCACTGGAAAGTGGAGCGGATGGCGAACAAGCAGGACGTGGACAAGAACGGCGACCCTGTCGATCTCTCCAGCCTGACGCTTATCGACACGGACACGAACGAGAAAACGATCCTCGCGAAAGGGCTGCCGTCGCGGACGAATGACACGTTTGCGGAGCTGACTTCGGACGACGGAAGCAAGGTCTTGAAGGTGAAGCAGGGCGAAGTTTTTCACTGGCCGGATGACAGTGGGCCGGCGTTCAAGGTGATCGATCTGCGGCCCGATCAAGTCGTGGTGCAGGAAGTCGCGACGCGGAAGATGTGGACGATTCCGAAGTAGCGGCGGGCTATTCGTCGGCGGTTCCGGCTTTGCGATAGCCGGCGACGAAATCGCGGCGAAATTCTGCGAAAGTCCCGGCTTCGATCGCGGCGCGGATGCGGCGCATGAGTTCGAGGTAGAAGTGCAGGTTGTGCAGCGTGACGAGGCGCAGGCCGAGGATTTCCTCGGACTTGATGAGGTGCCGAATGTAGCCGCGGGTGAAGGGCAGGCAGCCGGGAAATTCCCACTCGCCCTCGATGGGCTGGTCGTCCAAACGATACGCCGCGTTCTTCAAATTGATCGTGCCGCGCGAAGTGAACGCCGTCCCGTTTCGCGCGATGCGCGTCGGCAGCACGCAGTCAAACATGTCCACACCGCGCGCGATCATCTCGACCATCTGCGGCGGCGTGCCGAGGCCCATCGCGTAGCGCGGACGATCCTGCGGGAGAAAGGGCACGGCGTGGTCGATGGCGGCGATCATCTCCGTCTCCGGCTCGCCGACGGACACGCCGCCGATCGCGTAGCCATCGAAGCCGACCTGCACGAGCGACTCGGCGCTTTGTCTGCGCAGCTCGGGAAATGTCGCGCCCTGCACGATGCCGAATTTCATCCCTGGCGTCGGCACGGATTTGCACCGCTTCGCCCAGCGCAGCGTGCGATCCCAGCTTTGCGCGGCGTAATCGTATTCGCAGGGATACGGCGGGCATTCGTCGAAAAGCATGCAGATGTCCGAGCCGAGCGTGGCTTGGATTTCCATGGCGGTCTCCGGCCCGATGAAGCACGGCGCACCGTCGAGATGACTTTGAAAGTGGACACCTTCCTCCGTGATCTTCCGCAGCTTCGCGAGTGAGAAAACCTGGAAGCCGCCCGAGTCCGTGAGGATTGGCCCGTCCCAATTCATGAAGCGATGGAGCCCGCCGAAATGTTTGATGACCTCCATGCCGGGCCGGATGAAAAGGTGATACGTGTTCCCCAAAATGATCTGCGCGTGGAGTTGCCGCAGTTCGTCGGGCGACACCGCTTTCACCGTGGCCTGCGTGCCGACGGGCATGAAGATCGGCGTCTCGATGACGCCGTGCGCGGTGGTGATTCGTCCGCGGCGCGCGGCGGAAGTCGCGTCGGTTTTCAGCAGTTCAAACATTGCTACTCGAGCCTCGCGGTTTTGATTCCGGCGCGTTCGCGCACCTGCTCTTCCGCGTCGATGAGCGAAAGGAAAACTTTTTCCAAGCCACCCTCCTCGCTCGCTTTCATGCGCAGTTCGCTCACGTCGCCCATCGCGATGATTTTCCCGCGATGGATGATCGCGACGCGGTCCGCGACTTCCTCGGCGACGCTGAGTTGGTGGGTGGAAAGGAAGATCGTCATGCCGGCTTGCGCGCGCGCTTTGAATTCCTCCTTCACGATGCGCGCGTGCATCGGATCAAGACCGATCATTGGCTCATCGATGATGAGCACGCGCGGATCGTGCAGCAGCGCGGAGGCGATGACGAGGCGCTGGCGCGTGCCATGCGAAAGGTTTTCGCTCAGCTCGTGCGCGTAGTCGTTCAGATGAAAACGCTCGAATAGCGCATCACGCTTTTGGTCGATCACCTTGCGATCCATGGCGTAAAGCTCGCCGATGAATTGCATGAATTCCGTCGCCGTCAGCTTGTCGTAGAGGAACGGAAAATCGGGGACGTAAGCGAGCTGGCTCTTCGCGCGCTCGGGTTCCTTTTGAATATCGACACCGCAGATTTCCACCGTGCCCGCCGACGGCTGGAGCAGCCCGGAAAGCATTTTGATCGTCGTGGTTTTCCCGGCGGCGTTCGGCCCGAGAAAGGCAAAAAATTCACCCTGCGCGATGTCGAGATCGATGCCATCGACGGCCCGGAGCGAGCCGAAATGTTTGGCGAGAGATTGGGCGCGGATCATCGGGGAGTCGTGAAAAGTGAGGGCGACAGTTGAGGGTCGCGCTTCCGCACCCGCCAGCTTTTTCTAATCTGTGCCGCGCTGCGCGTTCACGGCATGAGATCGTCCGGCACGAGGGTGTAACCGATCAGCGTTTTGACGCGGAGAAGCTGGCCGAGTTCGCTCACGTGGGCCTCGACGAGGGTCTGCCCACCCTGCCGGATTTCGACGAGAAATGTTTTCGTGCGTTCGTGGTGAATCATGAGGCTGCTTTCCTGCGCGGTGATCCGGGGCAGCGCACTGGCACGCGGGCGGAATGTGTCGTAAACGGCAGGATCGAGATCGACTTCGGCGAGGATTTTTTTCAAGCCCGCTTCGTCCAGCGTGTATTCCGCGTGGTTCAGATCGCGCCCGGAGACATCGAGCAGGCGGATGCTGACCTTCTTTTCCACGAGGGAAAAAAAGATCTCCTCGCGATCGGTGGAAACCTCTCGCAAACCGAGTCCGAGCAGCACGCTTTTCAGCGTCATGTCCGGCTCGAAAGTGGCGACGCCATCCCAGGAAATGCGATCGCGCGCCGAGCCGGGAAGGCGGATGCGGATATTGCCCGAAAATTCCAAAAGGCGGAGGTCGTCCCGTTCGCCGGGCTTGGGATGCAGCCGCATGTGGCCGACGCGCTGGCCTTCATTCCAGATGACGAGGTCGCTGGGTTCGTGGTGAAACCACATCAGCTTTTCCACTTTCTCAGTCGGCACGATACGCAGGGAAGAGTGATCCGGCCAGACTTCGGAGCGGACGAGCAGCCCGATCATGGTGACCCAAAATAAAACGATCGCAGTGGAGAAAATGCGCGCGAGCACGGCGGAGGGTAGCGTACGTCGGTGGCGAGTGCGACGGGGGAAGTCGGCGGTCGGAAGTAAGAAGTAAGAAGTAAGAAGTGGGCAGTCGGCAGAGTATGGCGGAGACGCGCGCCATCTTTCTGACTACTGACTACTGACTACTTCTTACTTCCTACCTCCGCATGCCCGCCCCCGCCATCCACTACGAATGCCAGCGCTGCACGAACTGCTGCCGCTGGCCGGGTTTTGTGAAAGTGAGCGCGGAGGAGATCGCGCGGATCGCGGCGCATCTTGGTTTGGGTGAGGACGATTTTATTCAGCGCTACACGCGGCTGCGACCGGAACGCGATGGGCTGGCGCTGATCGACAAGGGCGATTCGCATGAGTGCATTTTTTTGGAAGGGCGCGACTGCGTGATCCAAGGTGCGAAGCCGGTGCAATGCGCGGGGTTTCCGAATGCGTGGAATTTTCACGGCTGGCGGGAATCGTGCGAGGCGGTGCCGACGTTGCGAGCTACAGGCGGAGCGTGACGACGCGGCGGTTCTTCGTGTCGGCGATGCGGATGCGCATTTGGGAGTCGGTGGTGATACCCCACGGCGTGGCGAATTCTCCATCGCCGCTGCCCGTGTGGCCGAGCTGGCCGAGCAGGGTGCCATCGGCGGCGATGCGTGAAAGCCGGCCCGCGCCGTATTCGATCACGTAGAAATTTCCATCGGGCGCGAACGTGATGTCGTAGGGAATCTGGAAGGCGATCGGCTTTCCGGGCGGGCCGAGGAGGCCAAGGTATTTGCCGGCGTCGGTGAAGATGAGCACGCGGTTGTTGATCGCGTCGGCGACGTGAATTTTCCCGTCGTGCCAGACCATTCCCGATGGCCGCTGGAACTGCCCCGGCGCAGTGCCGAAGCTGCCGAATGCGGTGATGAACTCCCCTTCGCGCGTGAACTTCTGCACACGGTCATTCCCGCCGTATTCGCAGATATACAGATTCTCCGCAGCGTCTTTGCAGATGCCCACGGGATACTCAAACTCGCCCGACCCGGCACCGCGCTGGCCGAAATTTCGCAGCCAGTTTCCCTCCGAATCGAAATACACGATGCGATGATAATGCGTGTCGCAAACGACCACGCGCCCGTCTTTCAAAACGACGATGCCTTCCGGTTTTCCGACGCTGACATCAAGCATCTGCCACTGGCGGAGCAGCGTGCCTTCGCCGGTGTAAATGCTGACACGTCCGGCGGTGTCGAGCACGGCGAGTTCGTCGCGATTTCCCGTGGCGACGCTGCGCGGTGTGGGGAGCGACGGGCCGGCGGGCGGGAGCTGGAAGGTTTTCCATTCGCGCGCGTTGAGAGCGGTGGACGGAGGGCGCTGGCAGGCGGTGAAAAATACGAGAAGCGCGGCCAGCAAGACTCCGGGTAGCGCGCTCGTCCCGAGTGCTGGTTTCGGCGTCCCGCGGAAACGAACTTCCTCGCCGAGTCGCTGCGGAAAGCGTGAACGAAATCTGTGCAGACGCGTGAGGAAAGTTCGCAAAGGCGGGATGCCTTCGCCAGCACTCGGGACGAGCGCGCTACCCGGAATCTTCATGCGCGCACCTCAATCTTTGCCAGAAATCCGGCCCGCAAAGAGGCGGTCGCGGGCCGGTGAAAAAACTGACGCGGTCCCATTTCGCCGCGGCGCAATTCCGCCTCCGCCACTGAACCGCAAAACCGCGCGGATTCGACCACGAATCCACCGCTTTCACAGGGCTCGATCACGATCCGCTCGGGGCGAAAACAACGCGCTGCCGCGATCTCGATGCCCAGCCATTGCTGCGCTTCTTCTGGCGTGAGCCAATTGCCCGCGCCGAGACATTCCATCGTCTCAGACGTCGGCGGGTTTTCGTAAAGCGCGAGGGTTTCTCCTGCGTGCAGCACGCCGCCATCGCGCAGGCAGATGACGTGCGTCGCTTCACTGAGAGCGGCTTCCGGTTCGTGCGTGGAAAAGACCAGCGACGCGCCGGTGCGCGCGAGGTGTTCGCGGATCGCGCGCCAGAATTTCCCGACGCGCGCGGGATCGACGTGGACGAGCGGCTCATCCATCACGAGCACCTCCGCGTCCGTGGCCAGCGCGCGGGCGACGGCGAGGCGGGATTGCTCGCCTTCGGACATTTCGTCGGGAAGTGCGGGCGTCTTTTCCACGAGGTCGAAGGCGGCGAGCAACGCGTCGCACTTTGCCGCCGAAGCACCGGCGATTTTCAAATGTTCGCGCGCCGTGCAGTGCGGCCAGAGCCCGCCGTTTTGCGGGACCCACGCCACTTTGGCGCGACCGTCGATGGTGCCCGCATCCGCTTTTTCAAAGCCGACGAGCAAATTGAGCAGCGACGTTTTCCCCGCGCCGGACCAGCCGAGCACGGCGGTGACTCCGCGCGGGATTTCGAGCGTGACTCCGCGCAGACGACCGGGCGCGAGCGTCACGGCTTCGAGTTGCCAGAGGGTTTCAACGGCCATCGCGGTGGGCATAGATGCGGCCCGCGACGGAGGTCAACAGCAGAAGCGCTGCGGGCGCGGCGAAGGCGGCGAGCATCATGGCGGAAAGGACGGCGGTCTGGCCGTAGTGGGCGAGATTGTGGAGGCGCACGAAGACGGGCGTGAAGCGCGTGGGCGCGAGGAGGGAGGACGCGGTGAAATCGAAGTAAGCCCAGCAGAAAAGCAGCGCGAAGGCGGCGAGGCGGGGCTGCGATTCCAAATCGTAGAGCAGGCGGCGGCTGCCGAGTTGGCAGGCGATATGTCGCATCGGGCTCGCGTGACCTTTTTGTAAAAGCGCGCTGAGCAAGAGTGCGAGCGGCAGGAGAATGATGGTGAGCGCGAGCAGGAGCGGGAGCGGCGTGTCGTAGGCCGGGCGCAGCAGCGGTATTTGGAAAAGTGCGAGCACGAGCAGCGCGACGATAAGGGGACCGAGCAGGCCGGGAACTCCGGGGAGCGCACTCGTCCCCAGTGCTGGTGAAGGCGTCCCGCCTTCGCGGACTTTCCTGCCGCTCGCGAATACGGAAGCGTCCCCTGATTCGGATGTCGTGGGATGTTCGTTTTGGCGGGACGACGAAACCAGCACGCGAGACGCGTGCGCGCCCCGGAGCAGACCCGCCGCCAGCGCCGCCGCACCGAGCGCGAACAACATGCTGGCGACGATTTCGTTTCCGAGGACGAAATTTTCCACGATCGAGGGAAGACCAGCCACAGCCTGCACGGAGACCACGATGAGCGGGACGCCGCACACGACGAGCGCTGCCAACACGAGATAGACGACGGCAAACCTGGAGCGGCAGCCAGGGCGTGCGGCGGATCGCATCGGCACGCGCGAAGGGCGCGAGAGGAGCAGCGCGAGCACCACGATTTGCACGCTGACTGGCAGCGCGGCGAGTCGCAGCGTTTCGGCGAAACTCATGCCGCCCGTCTGCGCATCGAAGATCGCGACGGTCCACGTTTTCAGGCTCCAGAGCGACGCCATCTCGAAGTCCGCGAATGCGAGCAGGAAGACGATTCCACCCGCGAACCACGCGCCCGGCCACGCGCCGCGCATGGAAAACTTTGCACGCTCCACAAACGAGCGTGATGCGAGCATGCCGTGAACGTGCAGTGCTTCGCCCGAAAGCGCGGACGGAATGATCCAGCGCACGACGGTCGCGACGGGCGCGAGCTTTAGAAATAACAACGTCGCGTAGAGAAAGTGATGGCTCCACGGCGTGACGACGAGCGCGAGCGCGATTCGCGAATAGGCGTAGCTGACGAGCAGCGGCGGCGTGAGAAAAGGCGCGAGCAGCAGCGCCCAGCCGACCGGGCATAAACGTCCACGGAAAGCGGCCAGAGCGCGACTGAGCCAGCCGGAAAGCGCGACCGCTTCGCCGGCAACGATGCCTGCGCGGATCAACGCCGAGGCGGTTTGCGCGGCGATGCTCATTTCAAATACTCGGATTTCAACCAGGCCAGACATTCCGCGCGCGCAGCGCCGAGTCTCGTCAGATCGACTGCGTGCTCCTGCCACTGCATCAGTTCGCGGACCTCTGCGGGCACTTGTTCGAGCAGGATTGGCCCGAGTGGAATTTGCCGGGACTTCGAGTGCGCGAGCGCGATCTCTGTTTCCTCCGAAAGCAGAAAATCGACCAGCCGGCGAGCGTCCGTTTGCCGCTGAGTGCCGCGGATGATCGCGACGGTGTTTGGGATTTGGATGACTCCCGAAAAATCCAGTAGCCCCGTGGTCATCTGCGGTCCATCGCCGATCCGAGTGTCGCCAATTTGCACGGGCGCAAACGACACGGATTTGCCGTCATCCTTCGCTTCGAAGAAATCATCTGTATCCGTGAAACCGAGGTCGCACACGCCGCCGGCCACCGCGTCTTTCACGGCGGCGTTGCCGTTGAGTTCCACGATGCCGCGTTCACGACTTTGCCGGTGCCATTTTTTCACGGCGTCGCCACCGAGCGCCTGCCAGAGCGCGGAGTAGTGCGTGAGCGTCGTGCCGTAGAGCGGCTTCGCGATGGCGACGCGGGCGAGATCGCCATCGAGAAGCGCGGGGATTTGGGCGGCGGAAAATTTGGCGGGATTGAAAATGAAGACGCGCATCCGGGCGGCGAAGCCGGTCCAGCGGCCATCGGCATCGCGAAATTTTTCCGGGATGCGCCGCCAGCCGTCGCCTTTCCACGGCTCCAGGATGCCGCGCTCGGCGAGGTCCATCGTGCCGAGCAGTTCGTTGTTCCAAAACACGTCGCAGCGTGGCGCGTCTTTTTCGGCAATGAGCAGTTCGGTGAGGCCCAGCGACTTCGTCGCTTCCGTGTCGAAACGAATCGCGACTTTCACCCCCGACCGCTTTTCAAAATCGCGCAGGATCTTCTCCGCATAAATCGAGTCGTGCGCGCAATAGACGACGAGCGGTGCCGGGCCGCGATGCGCGAAGGCCCACCACGCCAGGAAGAGCGCGGCGATGGCGGCGAAAGTAAGGAGGCGGCGCATGGGCGGCGGAGAAGTAAAAAGTGGGCAGTAGTCAGTAGTCAGTGTTTTGGCCGCGCGCGATTCTTGTTTCTGACCACTTCTTACTGCTGACTTTTCACCTCTTTCCCGCCACGGCCCCGCGTGAAATCAAAGGTTGTCTCGACTCGCCGGCGCAGCTACGTCCTCCGAATGTCATTTCAGGATTTTGGATTATTAGAGACGGTCGTTCAGGGCGTCACCGCGATGGGGTACGCCGAGGCGACGCCGATTCAGTTGCGCGCCATCCCCGCCATTCTCAACGGTCGCGACGTGATGGGCAGCGCCCAGACCGGCACCGGCAAGACCGCGGCTTTTGGCCTCCCCATTCTCACCATGCTCGAAGGCCACGGGAAGATGCGCGCGCTCATCCTCGAGCCCACACGCGAGCTGGCGGCGCAGGTGGAGACAGCGTTTCGCGACTTTGCGCGTTTCATGGATTTAAAGGTCGGGCTCGTCCACGGCGGCGTCGGCTACGGGCCGCAGCGCGAGATGCTCGATGCGGGCGTGGACATCCTCGTGGCCACGCCGGGGCGGCTGCTGGATTACATGGAAGACGGCACCATCAAGCTCGATTCCATCCAGTATCTAGTGCTCGATGAAGTGGATCGCATGCTCGACATGGGCTTCCTCCCGCAGGTCCGCCGCATCATCGACAAAGTGCCAAAGCAGCGAAAAACCTACTTTTTCTCCGCGACCATGCCGCCGGAGATCGAGACGATGACTTCGTGGGTGCTGACGAATCCTGAGAAGATCGAAATCGGCGCGCGCTTCAGCCCGGCGGAAACGGTGAGTCACGCGCTCTATCCGGTGGCGAAAGACCAGAAGTTCGACCTCTTCCTCGCGCTGCTGGAGCGCACGAATTACGACAGCGCGATCGTTTTCACCTCGACGAAAATCATGGCGGACAAAGTGGCAATCCGGCTGAAGGAGAAGAAACACGCCGTCGCCGCGCTGCACTCGAATCGCACGCAGCGCGAACGCATCGAGGCGCTCGAAGGCTTCCGCAGCGGGAAATATGAAGTGATGGTCGCCACGGATATCGCCGCGCGCGGACTCGATATTGCAGGCGTTTCGCACGTCATCAATTACGACGTGCCCGGCCATCCCGAGGACTACGTGCATCGAATCGGTAGAACGGGCCGCGCGCAAAATGTTGGCGACGCGTTCACCATTTTCGTCGCGGAAGAAATCGACCACGTCCGAGCCATCGAGCGTTTCATCGGCATGAAAGTGCCGCGCCTGAAGCTGGAAGGCTTTCCCTACATCTACACCGCGCTCTTTAACGAGGACGCGATCCCGGCGGGCGGCGTGGGAAAGGGCGTGCGGACTTTGCGCGGCTACACATTCGGCGGGCGGAAGAAGCGGTAGCAGAAGTTGCTTTCCCATTTGACCCCATCGGGGGCCGACTTAGTTTCCTAGCGCTTTGCGAAAACGGGCTCCCATTGTCGTCGTAGCGTTTTGCGCTTTGCTCGGCGTCGTTCTCTTTTTCCGGCGCGAGCGGGATTCCGCGGCGGATCATTTTGAGTCAAAGGCGCAACCCGAAATGGTGCGGGTTGCGTTGAAAAACGAGGCGACGAAAGAAGGACCATCGCCAGTGGCGACGCCGACGCCCACCGCTTTTGCACCGGACATGCCCGAGCCCAAAACAGTGCAGCACGTTTTCCAGCTCCAACTCGTTGGCGGGAAATGCACGCTGGAAAAGGTGGAGGAAGTCAGCGGCGCGTTTCACCGGGAACGCGTCCCGGCATGGCAGATCGGGATGCTGTGCTGCCGCTTGCTCGCTGGAGATGGGCGCATCGTCGCGGAGCGGACGATACAAGCGCCCGACTACGTTTGTGTGGTGCTCGATCCAAACGACGAATCGAAAGTTCCCACGGCGGCGCGGCTGACGACTGAAGGGACGGCCACTTTTCAGGTGCGCTTCCCGACGGTCGCGGAGGCGGTTCGGCTCGAAATCCGTCGTATCAACGCGGACGTTCGCCCGACGGACACCGCCTTTCCCCCGGGTCCGCTGATTGCCTCGATTGACATTCCCCCAAAATGAAAAAATGCGCGCTGTTCTTGCTGTTGATTGCGGCCCATGCCGCCGTGGCGCAGTCCACACTTTTCACCGTGGAAAACAACGGACCGCGCAGCCAGCGCATCAATTTCGTTTTCCTGTCTGAGGGCTACACCGCAGCGGACATGCCGGCCTTTGCTGGCCATGTGAACGCGGCGGTGAACTACCTTTTTTCGCGGGAGCCGTGGATGCAATACCGGTCGTATTGCAACGTGTTCCGCATCGAGATCGCCTCGAACCAATCCGGCACGGATAACGGCACCGCCGGCGGGCTGAAGGACACGTATTTCAGTTCCGGGTTTAATAACTCAGGTGTGCCGCAGCTCTTAACGATCGAAGGAGTCGGCCCCTCGCGCGCTTACACTTTGCTGAACGCACTGGTCCCGGAATACGACATCCCGGTCGTGCTCGTGAATGATGCGAAATACGGCGGTTCGGGCGGGCCGATCGCAGTCGCATCCATTCACTCGTCGAGCACGATGGTGGTGGAGCATGAGATCGGGCATTCTTTCGCGGGATTGGCAGATGAGTACGATTTTGATTACACGGGCTATTTTCCCTCGGAAAAGCCGAACAACACCGCGCAAACCGTTCGCAGTCTCATCAAGTGGAATGCGTGGATCGACGCGGCAACGCCGGCCGGAACACCGGGCACTCCGGTCGGCACGCCGGAAACGGCTCAATACGACGCTCTCGTCGGTCTTTTTGAGGGGTCAATGTATCGGACGAGTGGCTGGTATCGCCCGCATTTGAATTCGCTGATGCAAAGTTTGAATCGACCGATTGGAAACGTGAACCGCGAGCAATTCGTCCTGTCCATTTACGGGCAGATCGATGCCGTGGACGGATGGTCGCCTGCCGCGACGAGTTTTGCGGTCAGTAATTTTCAGCACCTTTCATTTAGCCTGACCACGAAGCAACCCACTACGAACTCAGTCCAGACGAGCTGGTATATCGACGATCAAGTGGTCTCCGGCGCGGCGGGAAACAGTTTCGAGGTGATTTCCGACGCGCTCGGAAACGGAACGCACACCGTGCGGTCGCAAACGGATGATGTGACAGCCTTCGTCCGCAACGATCCGAGTCAGGCGCTGAAACAAAGCTTGAGTTGGAGCATTTCCCTGACAAATCAGCTTCCGGCTTCGCTTACTGCGTGGCGCTCAGCTTACGGCGGCGATACGGAAAATCCCGCGCACGACGGCTTTCAGAATCTCGCGAAGTATGCGTTGGGGACCGATCCCAACGCGCCAATCGGGACGACGCAACGCCCGTTCGCCACGCTCACTCCTGGCACCGGGAGCGATCAATATCTCACTCTGAACGTGCCGCGTCGGACCCGTCGCAGTGAGGTCGTGAGCGAAGTGCAAATTTCGGATAACCTCGCGACTTGGAATTCAGGAGCCGGCTACACGGTGACGCTGCAAGACACGGACGGCTTGCTCGTCGTGCGCGACGCGGCACCGATCACTGCCGGCGCTCATCGCTCCATGCGGCTGCGAGTGGCCGCGCCGCAATAAATCAGGCGAGGGCGTAACTGGCGTGGTCTTCCACGTCGCTGGCTTCCGGACCGGCGTGGGCGATCAGGGGTGCGCTGGCGTTTTTGAAATCGATGCCCGCGAATCCGGTGTAGCGGGTGAAAATATCGGTGTTCTGGACGATGCCGCGGAAGTTTTCTGCGCCCGGTCCGAAGGCGACGAGGGTGACGTAATCGGCGGTGTGGGTGTTGCCGGTCCAGCCGACGCCGGTGCGGTTGGCGATGATCTGGCCGAGTTGCGTGACGACGGAATTCATCTGGTCGTAAAGTGCGGGGTAATCGCCGGCGAGCACTTTACCGAAGAGCGCAGCGCGGCGTTCGGACATGCGATAGCCGGTCGTCTCGGCGATGATTTCGACGATGGCTTTTGGCTCGACGGTCATGGCACTTGCGACCTGCACGGCGGCGGTGAACTTCGTTTTGTCGTCGTCCTTCGCGACCTTGTCGGGCTCACCTTCCGTCTTCCCATTGGGGTCGATCTTCGCCATCGGATCAGGCACGTCGAGGCGGTCTTCGGCGTCGGATGGAGTGGCGGGAACTTTGATTTTGGTCCCGATTTTCTCGAAGCGTTTCAGAATTTCCGGGAACGACATTTTCACCTCGGCCAGCGTGGCGAAACGCTGCGAGCTGTTGCGGTAGCCGCCGCCCATTCCGTTGAGGCCGAGATTGGAATTGCCGTGGTCGGTCGTGATGACGACGAGCGTTTCGGGATGGGCGCGCTGAAATTCGAGGCAGACCTCGATCGCTTCATCAAGCGCGATCTGGTCGTGAATCGCACCGGCGGCATCCGAGTTATGCGCGGCGTGGTCGATGCGCGCGCCTTCGACTTGCAGGATGAAGTTCGTCTTTCGCTGGAGCCGCGTGAGGGCCGCGCGCGTGAGATCGGCGATGGTGGGGACGCGCGCGATCAGCTTCGGATCGGCGCGGCGATCAATGGTGTAGGGAAGATGGCCGTCGGCAAAAGTGCCGAGGAGGCGGGCGTCGAGCGGCGCGTTTTTCAGCTCATCTGCAGTGCTCACAACAGCGTATCCGGCCTTCGCAAACTCGCCGCGCAGATCGCGTTTGTCCTTGCGCGCGTTTGGCGAAAAAAACGGGTGACCGCCGCCGAGAAGGATGTCCACTTTGCGATCGAAATACTGGCCAGCGATAGCTCGGGAATCGCCGCGCGACTTGATCGCCACGGCAAAGCCCGCCGGCGTCGCGTGCGTGATTTCGGCGGTGGTGACGAGGCCCGTGCCCCAGCCTTTTTCCGCGAAAAGTGAGTAGAGCGGCGTGAGCAGTTTTCCATCGGGCAAAATGTTGACCGCGCCGTTCACGACGCGCGATCCACTTCCCCACGCCGAAGAAGCGGCGGAACTGTCAGTCACCATCGAGTTGAGCGAGCGCGTATTCATCAGACACTGATGCGCGTCCGGGTGGGCCAGGAGCTGGGTCCACGCGAGCGGGCGCTGGCGGGATTGTTCGGAAAAAAGATGGGCGCAAGTCAGCGTGCCGAGGCTCATGCCGTCGCTCACGATGTGGATGATGCGCTGCGGTTTCTGGCCGGGTTTGGTGAGGAGTTGTTCTGCCGAAAGGGCGAGATGTGGGGCAGCGAAAGGGCTGCCGGCCACAGCGGCGGCGAGACCCGAGCGGGAGAGGAAGGAACGGCGGGAGATCATGGAAGGGCCTTGTTTCTAAGCCTGCGTCCGCATCTTTGCAAGAGATGCCGCGAGGGCTGCTGTGTGATGATGCGGATCGCCGACGATAGCACGAGATCGCTTGGGAAAAATCGTTCGTATCTCCATTGCCTCGCCTCCCGTTTATCGCCCAAAGTGCGTCCGTATGGCCGACCTCATTCATCTCGAAAAACTCGAATTGCTCTCGCGCCTCGGTGTCCCCGATGAGGAGCGGGCCACGCCGCAGCGGCTCGCGCTGAATCTAACGATGGAGCCGGTAAATCGTTTTGAAACGCTCGATGATGGGATCGAAAACACGGTGGATTATTTTGTCGTCGCGCAGACGGTGCAGCGGCTCGCGATGGCGCGTCCGCGCCACTTGCTGGAGACGCTGGCGGGTGAGATCGCGCGCGAGGTGTTGGCGCGGTTCGCGGTCCGCGCGGTGGAGGTGGAATTGCGAAAGTTCATCCTGCCAGATACCGCGTTCGTCGCAGTGCGATTGCGACGCGAGCGGGCGACGGATTGACGCGAGACTCGATTGAACGACGGCGGAGGTCGCGTGTCAGAGTTTGCGACCAACAATGACACTCAGCCACTATCTCCTGCTCATCATCGTTCCGATGCTCCTGGGTCTTTGGGCACAATGGCGCGTGAAAAGCGCGTTTGGAAAATATTCTCAGATCCGCGCGACCTCGAATCTTTCCGGTGCCGATGCCGCCCGGCAGGTGCTCGCATCCGAGCAAATCCGCGACGTGGAAGTCGTCGAGATCGACAGCCTTTTGGGAGACCACTACGACCCTTCCACGAAACGTCTTTGCCTCTCCAGCGCGGTGTATCGCGAGCCGTCCATCGCGTCCCTCGGGATCGCCGCGCACGAGGCTGGCCACGCCATCCAGCACGCGCGCCACTTCGGCCCGCTGCGTTTGCGCATGGCGCTCGTCCCGGTCACCATGTTTGCCTCGAATATCCTGCCGTTCGTTACCTTCGGCGGCTTCGTTTTCGGCTTCCTCGGCCTCTTCAAGCTCGGCATCGTTTGCTATCTGGTGCTCGCGGCGTTTCAGATCATCACGCTGCCCGTGGAGTTCGATGCTTCCGCTCGCGCAAAGGTCGTGCTCCAGCAATTGGGCCTGGTCGATCGCGGCTCGGAAGCGGTCGGCGTGAACCGCGTGCTCGATGCCGCCGCGTGGACTTATGTCGCCGCCTTCGTCGCCACACTCGGCAACTTGCTCTACCTGATCGCCCTCACGCAGGGCAATCGGCGCAACTAATTCCGCACCCACCAAAACGAACTCCCACCTCTCGTGAAACCTCCCACCCTGACCGACAGTGCGATGGCCGCCAGCATTGCGCTCCCAAACCCGTTGGAAACCGCTTTCTCAATCACCGCTGCGCCTGTTACGAAGGCGCGGACGATGCCGCAAGACGAGAGCCGCCAGCAAGATGATGAATTGATCGCCCGCGCCCAAAAAGGGGACGCGTCGGCGTTCGATGATCTCATCGTCAAATATAGTCAGCGGCTCTACGGCCTCGTGTACAACATGACTTCCAATCATGAGGACACGAACGACCTCATGCAGGACATCTGGGCGAAAGCGTATCGCTCCATCCCTGGATTTCGCGGCAAGTCGTCGTTTTACACCTGGATTCACTCCATCGGGGTGAACATGACGATCAACTTCCTGAAGAAGCGCAGCCGCCGCTACCACCTGTCGCTCGACGATATCGATGCTAACATTCAGAACGATAAGGAATTCATCGAGCTCACGGCCAGCAGCACGCCGGTGCGGGAGGCGGATTTGGGCGAGCTTCAGAAGAGATTGAACGAGGCCATGATGAAGCTGTCTGAGGACCACCGCGCCGCGGTGACGATGTTCGACATTCAAGGCATGCCCCACGCTGAAATCGCGAAAATCCTCGGTATCTCCGAAGGCACAGTCCGCTCCCGGCTGTTTTACGCACACCGCCAACTGCAAAATTTCCTGTCCGAATTTCACTAAACGCCACTGCCCTGCATGACTGAAGAACAACTCACCGCCCTGCTCCGCATCAAGCGCTTCGAGCAACCACCGCCCCAGTATTTCGACCGGCTCGTCGAGAATATCCACCGGCGGCAAAGGGAAGAGCTTTTGCAGCGGCCACTGTGGCGGATCGCGGTGGAGCGGGTGCAGACTTTTTTCAGCGAACACAGCATGGGCGATTTGTCGTATGCCGGCGCGATGGCCGCGGCGCTGGTTGTCGGGGCGGGAGCGATCGCGGTGATGACTCCGGGCGAGATCGAGAAGCGGCCTGCTTTCGCGGTTATCACCGAACCAAGTCAGCAAAAGACGGGTGCCGTGCTCACGCTGCAATCGCGTCCGATGCTGGCCCCGGCGCTGCCGGTGGCGTTTGAGCCGCAGCAAATTTCTCAGGCAGGACGCGCGCAATTTGCAAAGGATCGCCGCTACATCATCGACGCCCGTCCGGCGAGCTATGAGCCTGAGCCCTCGATCCAATTTTAAGGGCATCGTGCGGCGAAACCTGAAGAGTCCCGTCCGGCGCATCGCGATCGGAGTGGGATGGGCAGTGCTCGCCGTCCCCATTGCGATCGCCCAGCAAAACGAAGCGGTGCCATCGGTGGCGGAGGCGATCTCGCAGGAAGTCCGCGCGGTCTTTCAGAGATGCCACAAGGCCGTGGTGAAAATCGAGGCGGTGGACAATCATGGCGCGCTTTCCGGCTCCGGTTTTTTCATCGATCCAAACGGGACCGTGCTCACCTCCTACACGGTCGGCGGGGAATCGCGGGACATCGTCGTCTCGAACGCGGGCATGCGATTTTCTGCGCGGCGGCTGGTCAGCGATCCGCGTAGTGGAGTGGCCATTTTGAAAGTGGATGCCGAGACGCCTTTCGTCGCGATCGGCAAATCGCGCGATCTGGCGCTCGCTTCTCCGGTCGTCGCGATTGGTTATCCCATGGATCTGCCGGCGTCGCCGAGTTTCGGCACCGTCGCCGGCTTCGATCTTAAGTATGGCGGGCGATATTTCGCCACCATGCACATCCGCGCGAATGTGCCGGTCCAGCGCGGCGAGGGCGGCGCTCCGCTCCTAAATCTTCACGGCGAAGTGGTCGGCATCTTGATCAGCAGTCTGGATGCTGGCAGCGCCGCGTTTGCGCTCCCGATCGAGGCGGCGGAGAAAGTGCGGAAGGATTTCGTGCGCTTCGGCGAGGTGCGTCCCGGCTGGCTCGGAGTCGGCGTGCGTCCCGCTGAAACTGCGGTCGCCGGCTCGACCGCGCAGATCGATCAGGTTTTCGACGATGCCCCGGGAATCAAGGCTGGGCTGGCGAAAGACGACATCATTGTTGCGGTCGGCGATCGTAAAATCGAGTCCACCGACGATGTCCGCGACGCGGCGTTTTTTACTACAGCCGAAGATCCGCTCATCGTGAAGGTGTGGCGCGACGGCGTGGAAATGGCGCTGACCGTGACGCCCGCCGATCATCCCACGAGCACGCACCTTTCCATTCAGGAAATGCCGCGGCTGCAGGCCATCCCGACTTCCAATGAGCGGCCACTCGGGATTCCGGTTCCGTTTGGCGCGGGACAGTAGCGGTCCGCGCGAGGAGTTGGCTGAAACCGCGAACGTTTTACCGATGGACGAAGACATCGCCGCCGGCCTCGCGAAGGCCGGGCTCGCTCTTGCGGAAAAGCACGTTTTTATCTGCATCGGTCCGGACTGCTGCGACGCCAGGGCGGGGGAGCGCCTGTGGGAATTTGTGAAACGGCGCGTGCGCGACAGCGGTCTCCACGCGATGCGCACCAAGGCGGGCTGTTTCCGCATTTGCAGCGGCGGACCGTGGCTTTGTGTTTATCCCGAAGGTGTGTGGTACGGCGCGGTCGATGAAGTGCGTTTCGAGCGCATCCTCAGCGAGCACCTGCTCGGCGGCGTCCCGGTCGCGGAGTGGATTACCGTTCAAAATGCGCTCGGCTCACGTCGTGAGCCGGGGCAGTGCAGCTTGCAGAGCCCCGAGGCGGCGGGCGAGCTCCGGGCGCGCGAGGTAGGTGGTGCGGACGGCCCACCAGATGCGTGAAAGCCCGCGCGGCAGCACGAGGCGGCGCGCCAGTTCGGCGATGATTTCTTTTCTCCCGTAGCCCTGCAAAAATGCGGAGGCCTGCGGCACCCACAGTTCGCCGGCGGTCCGGCCCATGAGGTCTTGCAGAAAAACGAGGAGGTCATCCGCATGCCGCGCCGCCGCCGAGAGCGAGGTGCGATGCATCACCTCGAAGTCGATGAGCCGCGCGCGGCCATCGCGCGGATCGATGATGAAATTCCCCGAATGCGGATCGCCGTGCGACCACGCGGCGTCGAACTTTTCACAAAACCGCTCATGCGCGCGGCGCAACTCATGACCAGCCGCCGCGAACATTTCCAGCGTCGTGGTCCGCGTATCGACGTGATACGAAAGACTCCGGCCGGGCAGCTCATCCGCGGCGACGGCGCGTTCGCCGCAGGGAAACGCGCGATAGCTTTCGCCGTGGAGCTGATGGAAACAGTCCACTTCCCAGCGCTGCCACACCGCGAGATCGCAGAGCGCCTGGACGGGATTTCCGACCACGTCGAAAAAGCGGTTTGCCAGCACCATAATCGGGCGGGCGGCGGCGCGGCGGCGCTTGATCCACACGGTTCGGCCATCGCGCGTCTCGCGGTTCAGCGCGTTGATTTTGATCCGATCGACGATGGCCCCGGAAACGGAGAGCAGGCGACTCATGGAAGTGGAACGTAACCGCCGGAGGTGTGCGCGGGAAGGCGGGATCAGCATTTCCGATGCAGGGCCGCAGGAAATCCGATAACCACGCGATCGGTTATTGCCAACCGTTTCGACACCGCTAGCCTTCGCGCGATTTCCCATGCGTCGCCGAATTCTCCCGCTGATTCTTTCGACTGCCACCCTCGGCGCGACGATGCTGCCGGGTCGCGCCGTAGGCGTCCCGAGCAGCAATGGGGTCATCGAGTCGGAAAGTGGTGCCACGCGAAACGCGGAACCGACCGAGGAAGAGACCCGCACACTCCGGCAGTCTCTGTTCAAAAAACCATCGCTCCCGATGTTCGATCCGCACCTGCGTTTACAGGTCCGCACGCCAGGCCGCGCCCCCGTTTCACCTCAGCCGCCGCCTTCGCGCCCGGTGGTGATCGTGCCGCCGCCGCCGCCGCGGGAGATCTCGATCGCCGAGCGCGAGCTCTCGCTTCAGCCCGCCGCTTACACGCCCTACGATCGCTACAGCGGTAGCGTGCGCACCGTGATCGCGCGGCTGGATCATCGACCGACGACGATGTCGCGAGTAAAACAGCTCATGGATGAGGCGCACGGCTTTCGCTATCGCTCGGCCGATCCGTATCTCGCTGCGCTGCCCGAAGTGACGGCGGCGGCGCACGCGGGCGATTGCAAGGCGAAGTCGCTCTGGCTTTACGATCAACTCGGCGACCCGTCCGCGCTTTACGTCATCGGGAAAACAATCCGAGGCACGCCGTCAAATCACGCCTGGATTTACTGGCGCTGCGACTCGCGCTGGTGGATCCTCGATCCCACGAATCGCTCGGTCCCCGTGGCTGCGGATACGCTGCCGAGCGATCGTTACGTGCCGTATTATTCCTTTGGAAAAGACGGCACGTTTCGCCATCGGGCGACGTGGATTTTCATGGCCGGCGCGCCGCCCGTCGCTTCCGGCGGAAAGCCGCAAGTCGCCCATCGCTAGGTCGCGCGATCAGACCGCGGTCGCCTGTGCGGTGCGCTGCACTTCGGCCTGGAGACTGCGCTTTCCACCGCGACCGCTCCACCACAGCACGACTGGCGCGGCAATGAAGACAGAGGAATAAGTACCGACGAGCACGCCGACGAGGATCGCAAACGCGAAGTCGTTCAGGACAGGTCCACCGAAGAAGTAGAGACCGACCGTGGTGAGCAGCGTGACGCCGCCGGTGAGGATGGTTCGGCTGAGCATTTCATTCACGCTCAGGTTCATGATTTCCAAAATGCTGCCGCGCCGGCCGTTGTGGATGCCTTCGCGGATTCGGTCGAAAACGACGATCGTGTCGTTCACTGAATAGCCCGCGATCGTGAGCACAGCACCGACGATGATGAGGGAAAGCTCGCGGTGGAAGAGAGCGAACGCTCCGACGGTGATGATCACGTCATGCAAAAGCGCCACGAGCGCGCCGAGCGCGAAGCTGAACTCGAAGCGGATCGTGACGTAGATCAAAATGCCGACCATGCCGAGCACGAGCGCGGTCACCGAATTGGTGAGCAACTCGGAGCCGATCAAACTGCCGACGTGTTCGAGCTGATCCTGTTTGTACGCTGCTTGTGGAAACTTTTCGTTGATCCGATGGAGGATGGTTTCCGCCGTGTGTTCGGGACTGCGAACGGTGAGATATTCGCGGTCTTTCGACTTTTCGATCTGCACGACCGTTTCACCGAGCTTTAGCTCATTGATGGCAGAGCGCACTTCATTTGAGTCCGGTTTCGGTCCATCCGCGACGAGCACAAGCCGGTCGCCGCCTTTGAAGTCCACGCCGAGCAGCTTGTCGCCGCGGATGGCCATGATGGCGAACGACGCGGCAATGACGGAAAGCGATACCCCGATCGCGATTTTGCGCTTGCCGAGGAAGTCGAAATTCGTCGCGCTGATGAGGCTCGACATCTTCACTTTCTTCAAGATGCCGGTCGTCAGCGCCCACTCGAAAAGATTGCGCGTGACGATAAGCGCCGTGAAGAGCGAGGCGACGATGCCCATCGTCAGCGTGACGGCGAATCCCTTCACCGGCCCGGTCGCTTTCCAGAAGAGAATGACCGACGTGATAAGCGTCGTGACGTTCGCATCGAAGATCGCGGTGAACGCTTTTTCAAAGCCCGCGGTCACACCGGCCTTGATCGATTTGCCTTCCGCGAGTTCTTCGCGGATGCGCTCGTAAATGAGCACGTTCGCATCGATCGCCATACCGAGCGTGAGGATGACGCCCGCGATACCCGGCAGGGTGAGGACGGTGCCAAACATGCCCATCGCGCCGAAGAGCACGACGACATTGACGAGCAGCGCGAGATTCGCGAGCACGCCGGAAAATCTATAGTAGGCGAGCACGCAAAAAATCGTGAGGCCGATCGCGAGATAGCCAGCCTGCAAGCCGCTGTTGATCGCGTCTGCGCCGAGCGAAGAACTGGCGCTGCGCTCGTCTTCCACTTTCACCGGAGTGGCGAGCGGATTTTCCAGAACGCTCGCGAGCTGCCGCGCCTGCGCTTCCTTAAAGCTGCCCGAAATCGTCGCGCCGCCGCCCCAGATCGCATCACGAATGACTGGCGCGGATTGCACTACGCCATCGAGCATGATGGCAAAACGCTTGCCGACATTGGCCTGCGTGAGCTGGCCGAAAAGCTCCGAGCCCGCGCTATTAAATTGCAGGCTCACGCCCCAGCCATTCTTGTCGAAATAAGCGTGCGCACCGGTGACCATGCTGCCCGGCAGATCGGCTTTTTTCTTCACGAGCAACTGCTCTTCAAACGGCTTGCCGTCCCGCTCGTCCTTGTACGTCTCGACGTGATACGACGGATCGGGCGATGCGTTCCCAGCGAGGATTTCCGAGCTGTTCGGATGCACCATGCGGAACTCCAGCTTCGCCACTTTCTGAAGCTGCGCGCGGGTGTCATCGAGCTTCTCCTTCGAGAGACCGGGAATCTGCACGAGGATGCGATCCGTGCCCGACGGCGTAATGATCGGCTCGCTCGTCCCCATCGTGTCCACCCGCTTGCGGATGACCTCGACGGCCTGCTCCACCATCGTCTTCGTGATTTCCCTCTTCACGCCCTTTTCATCCGGCTCGGCGATGAGTCGGATGAGGAAAGATGTGCCGCCTTTCAGATCGAGACCGAGCTGGATCTTCCCGTTTTCGACGATGTTTCCAGCCGCGTCTTTTTTATCGAAAGGCGGATACGCCGCGTGCAGCGCGAGCGCGATGACGCAGACCGTGATGATGGTGCCGAGCATGCGTTTGATACGCTCGCTTTCCGTCGCGAAATACCAGCCGAAGAGCACCAGCAACAGCATGCCGGCGGAGAAAATAATAAAGTTGGGATTCATCGGAAATAATCAGGCTTTGATCACAGTCGGCAGAGGCTCCGCCTTGCCGGTGTCGGCATTGACGACGTTCGCGACCGCCGTCTTGTCGATCTCGATTTTCACGTTGTCCGCGATCTTCAAAAGCAGCGTCGAGCCGTCCTTCACATTCGCCACGACGCCGTAGATGCCACCCGTGGTCACCACGCGGTCGCCGGTCTTCAGCGCCGAGACGCGCGCCGTGAGTTCCTTTTGCTTTTTCGCCTGCGGACGGATGCTCATGAAGTAGATGAGCGCAAAGGCGAACGCCATCCAGATCATCATGTTCATCCCTTGCAGCCCCGTATCTACGGGCTTCACTGGAGGCGTGTCGGCTAGGAGTAAAAAGGTCGCGAGAATCATGCGTGAAAAACCTCTCCAGACGGAGGGTTTAGCCGCCGGGAAAAAGGGACGGAAGGTTATGCGCCGACCTAGGTTTGTCCAAGGATTTCTCGGTGCGCGAAATACTCCGCCGCAAGCCCACTTCGCCCTTTCCCAAACGGCCCGCGCCGCGCCACAGTGCGCGCATGGACGCATCCGCAAAAACCTTTCTCTACGACCTCCTCGACACCCCGAGCCCAACCGGATTTGAAATCGCCGGCCAGCGCAAATGGGCCGCTTACGCGAAGAAATTCGCCGATCGTGTGGAGAGCGATTCCTACGGTTCGGCGTGGGCGACGATCGAGGGCACGGGAAAAAAGCCTCGGCGCGTGATGCTGGAGGCCCACGCGGATGAGATCGGCTTCATCGTGAAGCACATCACGAAAGAAGGCTGGCTGCGGCTCGATCGCGTCGGCGGCTCGGATACGGCCACGGCTCGCGGACGGCGCTTGCAAATCCTCGGCGACGAAGGCTCCGTGCTCGGCATCATCGGCAACACGGCGATCCACCTGCGCCGCGACAGTCTCGGCGACGAGAAAGCGCCGAAGATTTACGATCTCTATGTGGATGTCGGCGCATCCAGTGCGGCGGATGTGAAGAAGCTCGGCGTCCGCGTCGGCCATCCAGCCGTGTATGTCGATGCCGCGATTCCTTTCGGCAAAAACCGTATCGTAGGTCGTGCGCTCGATAATCGGATGGGCGGCTTCATCATCGCGGAGGTCATCGCGAAACTCAGCCGCGCCAAAAAGAAACCGCGCGCGACCGTGATCGCCGTGAATGCGGTGCAGGAGGAAATTGGCGGGCACGGCGCGAAGATGGTCGCGCATCGCATCGCGCCGGATGTCTGCGTGGTGCTGGATGTCACGCACGCGACCGACACGCCGGGAATCGAGCACTCGCAGCACGGCGAAGTCGTCCTCGGCGGTGGCCCGAGCGTCACGCATGGGACGTGTAATCACCCGCTCGTCGTCGAGCGTATTTTGAAATGCGCCGATAAGCTCGGCATCCCGATCCAGCACGAATCTTCGTCGCGCTACAGCGGCACGGATACCGACGTGATTTTCACCTCGCGCGACGGCATCCCATGCGGACTCGTCTCGCTGCCGCTGCGCTACATGCACAGCATCGTGGAAATGGCGGATCTCAAAGACGTGCAGCAGGTGATCGATCTGCTCGTGGCCTTTGTGGAATCAATCGCGGACGACGATCGCTTTGCGGTGAAATTATGACGCGAGGGCTGCGCGACCCGCACGTGTACCCGTCGCAAAACATCCCTGAATGAGATAGCCGCCGGTCGGTGCTTCCCAGTCGATCATTTCGCCCGCGACGAAAACGCCGGGAAGTTTGCGCACCATCAGGTTGCCATCCAGTTCGCGCCAGCAAACGCCGCCGGCCGAGGAGATCGCCTCCGCGATCGGACGCGGACCGCTGAGGCGAAGCGGTACATTTTTCAAATGCGCCGCCAGATCCTGCGCGGAAGCCCATTCGCGCGGCTCCGGCATATTTTCGATGATGGCGAAAACTGCGTCGTTCAATTTCCAGCGCGCCCGCGCTTCCGCGAGAAAGTTGCGCCGGATCGGTCCCATCTTCGCCACGAGTTGTTCGCTCGTGGAGGAGGGTTTGAAGTCGATCGCCAGCAACGGCTCCGCCATCGCGCGCAACACTGGCCCGAGCTGATAAAGCGCGCCGCCTTCGAGGCCGTATTTCGTCACGAGCAACTCTCCGCGCACTTCAGTATCGCCCGCCCGCACCGCGATACTTTTCAGCGGCTGACCTTCCGCCGCATCGAGCACCGCGCGTGGCCACGAAATTTCCCAGCCGCAATTCGCCGGAACTAACGGCGCGATGTGGACGCCAAGTTCTTCCAGCGCCGTGGTCCACGCGCCATCCGAGCCCGTCTCCGGCCACGAGCCACCGCCGAGCGCGAGAATCACGGCGTCCGCTTCGTGCGTCCGAGGACCGTCCGGCGTCTGGAAATCAAGCATCCATGCTGCGTCGCGGCACAAGCCCGTCCATCGGTGATGCATCGCAAACTTCACTCCCATCTCCCGCAGTCGATGCACCCACCGCCGCAGCAAAGGCGCGGCTTTCAACTCGCGCGGATAAACCCGCCCCGTCGAAGCGGAAAACGTTTCCACACCCAGCCCCGCCGCCCATTCGCGCAAAGCCTCGGCATCGAAGTCCGCGATCAGCGAAGCCCACACCTCTTTCGCCCCGGTATATCGAGCCACGAATTCCTCCCGGGAACCCGCATGCGTCAGATTCAGCCCGCCTTTTCCCGCGACGAGAAATTTCCGCCCGACAGATGCCTTCGCATCAAAAAGCGTCACCGCCGCCCCACCAGCCGCGGCGACTTCTGCCGCGCGCAAGCCAGCCGGCCCGCCTCCGACGATCGCGATGTTCATGGGAGACCGAAGCTCCGCGTCCAACGAGCCCCGCCGTCAATCAGCCGACCGTGTCTTTCACGGAAGCGAGAGCAAATTCGCGGTTGAGCGTAGTCATCACGGTGGCGGGAATTTCCGCCGGGCAGACCGCTTCGCATTCGTAGTAGTTCGAGCAGTTGCCGAAGCCTTCCTCGTCCATGGTGCGAACCATTTTCAAAACGCGGGTCGTCCGCTCCGGCTGGCCCTGTGGGAGGAGCGAAAGATGGGTTACTTTCGCACCGACAAAAAGCATCGCCGAGCTGTTCGGACACGCTGCTGCACAAGCGCCGCATCCGATGCAGGCCGCCGCCTCCATCGCCAAATCGGCGCTTACTTTTCCGATCGGCAGGCAATTCGCATCCTGCGCCGCCCCCGTGCGGACGGTGACGAATCCACCAGCCTGCTGGATGCGATCGAACGCGCTGCGATCGACGCAAAGGTCGCGGATGACTTTGAAAGGCTTCGCGCGGAAGGGCTCAATGAAGATCGTTTCGCCGTCCTTGAATTTCCGCATGTAAAGCTGGCAGGTGGTCGTCTCGCTCGGGCCGTGCGGGATGCCGTTGATTGTAAGCGAGCAAGTCCCGCAAATGCCTTCGCGGCAGTCATGATCGAACGCGACAGGCTCATCGCCTTTGGCGAGCAGGTCTTCATTCACGATGTCGAGCATCTCAAGAAACGAGGCGTCGGCGGGAATATCGCGCGCTTCAACATCGACTAGCTTGCCCGCAGCATTTGCAGATTTTTGACGCCAGATTTTTAGGTGGAGATTCATAAAGAAATTCAGTGCAAGAATATCTTAGCGCAATAGTCCGAGGCGGCGGACGATGGAGTAACGTGGCAGTCGAATATCGAGGATGGCATGGACGAAAACGCGCTTTGCATCAACGGCGTAAAATAACGCGAACGGAAGTCGGCCGAGTCGCAGCCGCCGGTAACGATCAACGAAAAGGGGCGCGGAATGCGGGAACTGCGCGACCTGACCAAGCCCGTGATGCACGAGATCGTCGAATAACTGTGCCGTCTTAAAATTGGTTTCGGCCAGCTTCGCGAAGATCGTGAAGAACTCGAAGTTTGCGCCAGCGAGCAGAGAGGCTTCATACTCCGGCACGAGGAAAATATCTTTTGTGAAGTTCCTCGCGCACTTCCGACCAGGGACGAGCACTACTCGGGTCGCGCAGATATTCCTGCCAGCGACGATCCAATTCTGCGATAATCTCTGGATCGGTGACGGGCTCATCGAGGAAAATGTGTCCGTTTAACTCACAACTAAGTTGCCTCTTCTCCTCATCAGAAAGAGCAAGTAGTTCCGGAAAGCGCTCGATAATCATGTTTTGAAAATAACGGGATCAAGAATAGAGGCAACCGTCACTTGTAGCTCCGAACACTCGGTTTCACGTCCTCGAAAATAAGCGGCTCGGTGTGGCGGACGGACTTGTTCCCTTCGCCCGCGAATTCCCAGGCGGCGACGTGTTGGAAATGCTCGTCGTCGCGTCTGGCTTCGCCGTCGGGGTATTGGAATTCCTCACGGAAATGACCTCCGCAGCTTTCTTTGCGTTCGAGGGCGTCGAGGCAGAGGAGTTCGCCGAATTCCAGGAAGTCGGCGACGCGCCCGGCTTTTTCGAGCGCGGTGTTGAGGGATTCGCCTTCGCCAGGGACGTTGACGTTTTTCCAAAACTCTTCGCGAAGCGGGGGAATCTGCGCGAGGGCGCGGGCGAGACTTTTTTCGCTCCGCGCCATGCCGCAGTAGTCCCAGATGATGCGGCCGAGTTCGCGGTGGAAGTGATCGACGCTGCGTTTGCCTTTGATCGACAGGAAACGGTTGGTGCGTTCGCGGACGGCAGTTTCGGTTTGTTGAAACTCGGGCCGTTTTGCATCGGGGCGTTTGCCTAGTTCGTTGACTAGATAGTTTCCGATGGTGTTTGGCAGGACGAAGTAACCGTCGGCGAGACCTTGCATCAGCGCGCTTGCGCCGAGACGGTTCGCGCCGTGGTCGCTGAAGTTTGCCTCACCGAGCACAAAGAGGCCGGGCAAATTCGACATTAGGTTGTAGTCCACCCAGAGACCACCCATTGTGTAATGCACGGCGGGGTAGATACGCATCGGAGTCTTATATGCGTTTTCATCGGTGATCTGGTGGTAGATATCGAAGAGATTGCTGTAGCGCTCGCGGACGGCGGGTTCGCCGAGTCGCTTAATGGCATCGGCGAAATCGAGATAGACACCGAGGCCGCCGGGGCCGACGCCGCGCCCGTCGTCGCAGGCTTCCTTGGCGGAACGCGAGGAGATGTCGCGCGGG
Organism: Chthoniobacterales bacterium; assembly: GCA_038228115.1. Taxonomy (GTDB): domain Bacteria; phylum Verrucomicrobiota; class Verrucomicrobiia; order Chthoniobacterales; family Chthoniobacteraceae; genus JANLQB01. The sequence continues at coordinate 44,828 of JBBRPM010000012.1, read as the reverse complement.
GCGAGGTTGCCGAAGCTGGGGTATTTGCGTTCGAGAAAGTAATCGCGTTCCTCTTCGGGAATTTGGGCGGCAGTGCGGTTGTCGCCTTTCTTTTTGGGAACCCAGACGCGTCCGTCGTTGCGGAGCGATTCGGACATGAGCGTGAGCTTTGACTGGTAGTCGCCGCTGACGGGGATGCAGGTCGGATGGATCTGCGTGTAGCAAGGATTTGCAAAGAGAGCGCCGCGTTTGTGGGCGCGCCAGGCGGCGGTGACGTTGCAGCCTTTGGCGTTGGTCGAGAGGTAGAAGACGTTGCCGTATCCGCCGGTGGCGAGCACGACGGCGTCGGCGCTGTGCGAGCTGATTTCGCCTGTCACCATATCGCGGACGACGATCCCTTTCGCGTGGCCATCCACGACGACGAGGTCGAGCATTTCGGTGCGCGGGAACATCTGCACGCCGCCGGAGGCGATCTCCTTATTCAGCGCGGAGTAAGCGCCGAGGAGGAGCTGCTGCCCAGTCTGGCCGCGAGCGTAAAAGGTGCGCGAGACTTGCGCGCCGCCGAAGGAGCGATTCGCGAGCAGCCCGCCATATTCGCGGGCAAAGGGGACGCCTTGCGCCACGCATTGGTCGATGATGTTCACGCTGACTTCGGCGAGGCGATGCACGTTGGATTCTCGTGAGCGGAAGTCGCCGCCCTTCAGCGTGTCGTAAAACAGGCGCCGCACAGAGTCGCCGTCGTTCTGGTAATTCTTCGCGGCATTGATGCCGCCTTGCGCGGCGATCGAGTGGGCGCGCCGCGGCGAGTCTTGGTAGCAAAAACACTTCACCTTGTATCCGAGTTCGCTCAGCGTAGCCGCCGCGCTGGCTCCCGCGAGACCGCTGCCGACGACGAGGATTTCGTATTTCCGCTTGTTCGCGGGGTTGATCAGCTTCGACTCGAACTTGTGTTTCTCCCACTTTTTCTCGAGCGGGCCGGACGGGATTTTGGAATCAAGGATGATGCTCATTTCACAGCCTCCTGAGTGGCGGTGGCGACTGCCGGTTTGTCCAATGCGCTTCGTTCTTCCACATATTTTTTACCAAGTCCGCCGAGCAGCACTGCCGACGGGATGCTGATGAATCCAAGCGCGAGTGCCAGTGCCAGCACGCGTCCGCCATTAGTGAGAAAGGACGCCGCGCTTTTGGTGCGAAAGCCGAGAGTCTGCGGGACGCTGCCGATGCCGTGGCTGAGATGCGCGCAGAGCAGGATCATGCCGAGGATGTAAAAGCCGGCCATCCACCAATCGCTGAAGCCGACGATCATCATGCGATAAACATCGGAGCGTCCGGCTTCATCAGTCCACTGGCGATACTGCGGATGGATCGTTTGGAGCGTGAAATGCAGGAGATGCACGATGATAAAGCAGAGAATATAACTCCCGCTCCAAACCATCGTCCGCGTCGAAATGCGCGCCTGCACTCGGTTGGTCTTCTCGTATTTTTGCGGACGGGCGGCGCGGTTTTCGAGCGCGAGTTTGATCGTGAAAACGATGTGCAAAATCACGGCGACGATCAGCCCGATCCGCACGATCCAGAGCAGTTCGCCGATGCTCTTCAGAAAGGCCGCGTATTTATTGATGTGCTCCGGCGGCAGGAAGACCTGGAGGTTTCCCACGAGATGGCCGACGAGAAAGCCGAGCATGGCGAGGCCGGTGAGGGCGACGATCCATTTTCGACCGATGGACGAGGAGACGAAGCGGGTGAGCGGATTCAATATTTTTGGTTTCTAATTCAAGCGTCGGGAAAATCGTGGGGATCGAGCCCGAGCGCAACGATGGAACAGGAGACGATGGCCCGCACGTGAAGATCGGCGGCAGCTTCGATGATTTCCTCGCTTTCGGAGCCCGGATTGAGCCAAAGCTCCTTCGGCTGCTTCGCCGCAATGGCAGGCAGCAGCTTCAAGCCGACGGCAGGCGGAACGTACAGGCTCACAAAATCGACGGACTCATGGATTGCATCCAGATTTGGATACGCCTTGAGCCCCTCGATGGTTGCCTCGTTGGGATTGACGGGGAAGACGGTGAAATCACTTTCGAGATAAGCGCGCACCGCTTTGTTCCCATACTTTCGACGATCGTGGGACGCGCCAATGACTGCGACAGAAAACTCGGACATGTGAACTTTAGCAGATACCTAAAGGGCTCGCGCCCGGTCTGCAAAGCCCGAAATTACAAGACGCGGACGCCGCGCCGGAAAAGGTCAGCTTCCCTTCGGCGGTGCTTCGTCGCCGGGAAGCATCTCCTGCCACGAGCGCAAAATCTGCCACGAGCGCTGAGTCGCCTCATTCCAGTCGCGCTCGGGCGCGGAAGTGATGAGCACGATTTGGTCGCGCTCGCTCACGTTGAGAAACGTCACCTCTTGAGCGTAGGCGCGCGCATCCATGTTGAAGCGGAATTTGACGCGGAAACTCTTCCAGTCGTTGATCGGGATCGGATTCGCTTTTTCCTCCACCACCACGGCATCGTGAGAGCGCGCCGGCAGGAGCGCGCGGGCCGCCGCACGGTAGTCCACGAGCTTTGCTTCATCGAATGCATCGCCCGGAGTGAGGCGGGAGGGGAGCATGATAAAGTCGGCGTCGGGGAATTTCGGGAAGCGGAAGTCCGTTCCGCCAAAGCGGGCCGAGACCTCAGTTTCACGATCGAGGCTGAGCATGAATTTTTTGTCGCCATCGGCAAAGAAGAGCTGGTGCTTGGGAACTCCGTCGATCGCGGTGTCGATCCAGCGCGGATTGAGATCGAGACCGCTCGCTTGGAAGAGCGGAAGGGCGGCCAGGCAGCAGAGGAGTTGGTAACGTTTCATCGGAAAGAGCGGTTTAGTATTTGGCCCAGGTGCCGCGCGTCCAGGACGCGGCATCGAGAGTGCCGGGAGGTGGTGTGTTGCGGAAGTTACTATCAAAGTTCCAGCAACGGAGCGGCGGACGATAGATCACGCCGGTATCCCAGCGGGCGGAGAAAATCTGGCTTTGGTAGAGTTCCACCATCGAGCCGTAGTAAGTGCAATATTGGCCCGTCCAGTCTTCGAGAAAACGCGGAAAGTTATTTCCGCCGCCCGAGTATCCATACTGACTGCCGCTCGTAGGCTGAAACCCGGAAGGCATGAAGCCGGAAACGATCGCCGTGTTATAAGTGGTGTTCGAGGCGGGCCGGGAAGTCAGTGACTTGTTGGCGTTGCTGTCACTCCAGCTATTGGAAAGTAGCATGACCGCATCGGCGATGACTGCCGCCGGCTTCCGGGTGTAGCCGCTGACAGTGGGGCTATCAGCGTTACCTGCGTTTCCGCCATTGTTCGATGGCACCGTGCCCGTGGTGCTTGTGGTAGCACCGGTGTTGTAGTCACCTTGAATGTAAATCGGGTTTTCGCTCGCCACCGTCAGACCGGCGCTCGGCAAAATTCCGCCATTGGCAAGGCGAATGGTTTTGGGAGAGGTATTGCCGCCGGTCAGCGGAGTGGTGTCGTTGACATAGAGCACGTTATTAAAGCCGGTCACTCCAGAGCCAAGCGCGGTCCGCAACACGGAAACATCCATGGTGGCGACGTCCACCGTCTTGCCCTCGCGAGCGTCGTAGATGCTGGAACGTGCGTTGATGGCACCGGCGAGCGCCGACTGAGCGGCGGAGGTGAGGACGGTTCCATTCTGGCCGGTCACGGTGGTGCTGCCTCCGTTGATATTGATGCGGATTCCAGCCTTGTTATAGAAGCGGCGCTGGGCGATTTCCGAAGGGTCAGAATACGCCGCGACTGGTGGCTCGATGAGTTCCCGGAAGCCATCGTTGTTGGGATTGGCATCCGTGGTATTGATCACGGCGGCTGGCTCGCTGCCGAGAGGTTCGAAGCGCGGCACCTGATGAAGCTGATTGGCGATGCCGTCCTGATACGTCGGGGCGTTCATGTGACCCGGCGCGCTCCAGAGATCACCGAATGGCGGCGCGTCGGTGCTGGAGTAACTAGTGACGTAGGATACTTCATCCTGAAAGGTCATCGAAGAGCCATCTGCGTAGCTGGCGTATAGTTTGTCGTTTGTATGCACCAGACCGGAGACGATCATTGACGCAGGCTTGTAGAATTCCAGGGTGTTTTCAAAGAAGAACATCGACTGGAAGAGCGGCACTTCGGAATACTGAAACTGGCGCTTTACCCCGACCGCGGGGCCGTTCACAACGCCGGTCTGCCTCACTTTGGCGCGGGCACTGTAGCTGTAGGTATTGCCCGTCCAGCCTGGATACTTCGGCAGGTCCACCGAGACGCGGGTGGGAGTCGCCACGGGAGCCCCGTATTCATCAAGGGCGTCGATCTTCAGCGGTCCATCCTCGGCGACGGTGCCATAGGTGAAGTCGGTGAAGGTCGGCGCAGCCAGATTGGCGTTGGCGGCAGTCGTGTCGATGGCTCTGTTTTGTGAGTTGATCCGGCGCTTCCAGATCGCGAAGGCGTGATCGACGGCGCCTTCCGCGGCGGCTTGTGCCGAGACGAAATCCCGACTTCGATCCGCAAAGTGCGCGGAGTTATCCGTGACATTGACTGCCACTACGACGAGGCCCGATACGACGACGATCAAAATGAGCGCGACGATCAGGATGTTACCCTGGCATTTTTTGTTGTGCATGACTTATGGCGTGGTTTTGGGACGGATGAGCGTTTCCGTCCGACTGTAAGTGCTGTACTGATCCCGCTGCTGGCTGCGCATTCCCTGGTCGGCATTACTGGCGCGGACGCGGAGCGAAAAGCTGACGAATGATTTGTTCTCGTACTGAATCAGTGAAAACGGTGTGCCATCCTCGGGTGCCGCACCGATCTGGTCGGTAATGAGACTGTATTTTGTGATGTCAGCCAGGTTCGTTGCGGTGTCAAAGGTATGGTAGTAGCGCAACTCGCGCTTTCCATTGGAAGTCATGACGAGGAAGGCTGCATTGCGGACTAGTCTGGCAGTGACGATCGCTCCTGAGGCTGGCGTGATGGTGGTCCCGAGGGCCGCGGTGAGGCCTATGGTAAATGGCTGCCGCAATTGCCCGTCGATGGCCCCTACGGAGACAGTTTGAATACGTGGGCGCAAAGTAGATGCCGTCGTCGCGATGCGAATGATGTCTCCAACACTCGGCACGGCCGGCGATGCTACCGCATTGGTGGAGCGCGTCAGTGTAAGAGTGGTGGTTGCTGACGGGATGGTTCCCGCCGTTACGGTGACGACGTAGGGCGATCCGACGGCGCGATCGAATTTGATCCCCGCGGCTGGACCGGTCGTGATCACCGTTCCCGTGGTGTCGATTAGTTCCGGCATGGTGTCTGCCTGCTGCACCACTTGCTCTACACGATCGAGCGCGCCGCGCATGGTGTTACTAGTCAGGTTCAGCGAAAGGTTTTTCGCGGACAGTATCATGCCTGCATTCATCAAGGCAAAGATCGCCACCGCCAGCACGGAGGAGACAGCGGCGCCGACGATCAGTTCGACGATGGTAAAAGCGTGGCGGTTTTTCATTAGTCGCTTCCTCTCAGGGTAGTCATGGCAAAGCTGTAGGGACGGTTGCGGACGGTGTAGTCGATTCGGAAGGTGACCCGCCGGATGTCAGCGCCATCCGAGTTCGCCTGCGCGGTCACGATGCGGGTGAGTGTGCCTTTCAAAGGAACGCCTGCAGCCGTTTTCGGGATGAAGATGGTTACCTGGTTGTCGCCGCCGCCGTCATCGTCGAACACGGTCCCGGACGATGGAGTGACCGCGAGAATGGCGGGTTGGAGCGACGCGCTAAAGGCGACGCTGAGCGCGGTGTCGATGTTCCGCTGCACGACAGCGCGCGCATTGTTGAGCGTTCGCATGGCGGCGGCTTTGTTGTTTAACTGCACCAGCGCCGTGATGCCCGCGGCACCCGCGATGGCGATCACTCCCATCGCGACGACTGCCTGCATCATCGTGAATCCCGCCTTTTTAGAGAGGCGAAGGCGGCGACGCGATGAGGCGCACACGGAGGCGGTTGTATCGGCTGCGCTCGGCAGAAGAGATTGTGGGTTTCCAGACATTATGAGGCTTCTTAAAAAAGCAATTGTCGTGCCTCTCTGACGGCTTGGTTTTCGATTTAGTTCCGTGCCGCAGCAGGCCGGCGGATCTCCTTGTGAAATGCACGATTCATTCCAGTTGTAAGGCGGGATTCGTCTGCCTAGCATCCGCGCTTCATGAAGAAATCCGTTTTGCTCCTGATCAGCGCAACCGCTGCTATATTTTCTGCCTGCGACAAAAAGTCTGCCGATACGATTGTCGTCGGGGAGTTTGCCTCGCTCACGGGCAAGGAGGCCACCTTCGGCATCTCATCTCACGAGGGTACGCAACTGGCCGTGGAGGAACTGAATGGGGCAGGCGGTGTGCTGGGAAAACAAGTGAAATTGCTCACGGAAGACAATCAATCGAAGCCCGGCGAATCGGCGAACGCGGTGAACAAGCTGATCGCCAAAGACGGCGCGGTCGCGATCCTTGGCGAGGTCGCCTCCAGCCGTTCACTGGAAGCTGCGCCGATTTGTCAGAAAGAAGGCATCCCTCAGATCTCACCTTCTTCCACGAATCCGAAAGTAACCGAGACCGGCGACTATATTTTCCGCGTCTGCTTCATTGATCCCTTTCAAGGAACGGTCATGGCCAACTTTGCGAAAAAGACTCTCAAGGCGCAGAAAATTGCGATTTTCACGGATGTGAAGAGTGACTACTCGAAGGGGCTGGCGAAGTTCTTTAAGGAGGCATTTATCGCGGGTGGCGGGCAGATCGTGCAGGAGTTGGATTTCAATGGGGGCGACAAGGATTTCAAAGGGCAGCTCACCGCGATCAAAGGTGCGAATCCTGAAGGAGTGTTCGTGCCAGGTTACTACACCGACGCGGCGCTCATTTGCATTCAGGCAAAAGAAGTCGGGCTGACGGTGCCGATCTTTGGCGGCGATGGCTGGGAAAGTGAGAAGCTGACTGAGATCGGGAAGGAAGCCGTCGAAGGCACATATTTCAGCACGCACTACTCGCCGGATGCAGGCGGGCCGAAAGGCGCGGCGTTCGTCGCGGCCTATAAAAAGCGTTTCAATGGAAAGCTCCCCGACGCGATGGCGGCGCTCGGTTATGACAGCGCGATGATTTTGGCGGATGCAATGAAACGCGCCGGGGTGACCGAAGGCGCGAAAGTCCGCGATGCGCTCGCGGCGACGAAGGATTACGAAGCGGTGACGGGAAAAATCACGATCAACGCCAAGCGCGACGCGGAGAAATCGGCGGTCATTTTGCAGGTGAAAAACGGGAAGTTCGCCTACGTGGAGACGATCGCGCCGTAACTCCGCCTCGTGACGGAATTATTCCAGCAACTCATCAACGGCCTCGCGCTCGGCAGCATCTACGCGCTCATCGCGCTGGGCTACACGATGGTCTATGGCGTGTTGCGGTTCATCAATTTCGCGCACTCGGACGTGCTCATGCTCGGCGCGTTCGCCGCATTTTATCTCGCGCCGGTCCTCGCCCCGATCCTGGGCGCGGCGTCGATCCCGCTGGCGTTTGCGGTCATCGTTTTGTCCGCGCTGATCTGCGCGTGCATCGGGATGCTCATCGAATTCCTCGCCTACCGGCCGCTGCGCTCCCGTCCGAAACTGACGGTGCTCATCACCGCCATTGGCGTGTCGCTCTTCCTCGAGTTCGGCGGGCAGCATGAAAAAGTTTTCGGTGCGGCGACCAAGTCGTTTCCCACGCTGCTGCCGAAAACCGATGTTGGCTTCGGCGCGCTCCACATTTCCAGCAACGACCTCGTCGTCCTCGTCCTCACCGCCGTGCTGCTCGCGACGCTCTGGTTCATCGTGCAGAAAACGAAACTCGGCATGGCCATGCGCGCCGTCTCTTTTAATGAGCAAGCCGCCTCGCTCATGGGCGTGAACGTGAACCGCATCATCTCACTCACCTTCGGCCTCGGCTCCGCGCTCGCCGCCGTCGCGGGTATTTTCTACGCGATGCGCGCACCCGGCATCGAGCCGCTCATGGGCATCCAGCCGGGCCTGCGCGCCTTCATCGCCGCGGTGCTCGGCGGCATCGGAAATCTCCCCGGCGCCGCGCTCGGCGGCTTGCTGCTCGGCGTGCTGGAGACGGTTTTCGGCGGCATCCCCGGCGTCTCGAATTATCGCGATGCCATCGCCTTCGCCATCCTCATCCTCATCCTACTTTTCCGCCCTGCTGGTCTGTTGGGAAAAGTGCAAATCGAGAAAGTGTAGATGCGTTCGCTGTTCAAAGACCCGCGCGTTTTCCTCCTGCTCGCCATCTCCGCGGCAATCGGCGTCGGCCTCGCCGCCCCGAGCTTCAATCGCTACTACATGGGCATCGCGATCGACTGCGGGATCAACATCATCCTCGCCGTCTCGCTCAATCTCATCAACGGCCACACCGGCCAATTCTCGCTCGGCCACGCCGGCTTCATGGCCGTCGGCGGCTACATCGCCGCGAAAATCACGCTGCTCTACGGAGCCGCGTTGTTCTTTCCTGCGCTGCTCGTCGGCGGAGTCGTCGCCGCCATCGTCGGCCTCGCGGTCGGCGCACCTTCGCTGCGTTTGCGCGGCGATTACCTCGCCATCGTCACGCTTGGCTTCGGCGAAATCATCCGCGTCATCTTCCAGACGAGCGAATTCTTCGGCGCAGCCACTGGCCTCACCGGCATCGCGAAACTCACCACGTTCGGCTGGTCGTGGGGCTTCGCCGCCGTCACCGTTTACGTCGTCGCGTGCCTCGTGAATTCCACCTACGGACGCGGCTTCATTGCCGTTCATGACGACGAAATCGCCGCCAGCGCGATGGGCATCAATCCCGTCCGCTATAAAGTCACCGCCTTCGTCATCGGCGCATTTTTCGCCGGCATCGCGGGCGGACTTTACGCGCACCAAAAAGCCGTCATCTCGCCCTCTGGTTTCGACTTTGTAAAAAGCATCGAGATCGTCGTCATGGTCATCCTCGGCGGCATGGGCCGCACCGTCGGCGTCATCTTCGCCGCGATCATCCTTACGATCCTGCCCGAACTGCTGCGCCCCATCGCCGAGTATCGGATGATCATCTACTCGCTGCTCATCATCGGCCTCATGCTCACGCGACCGCAGGGCCTTTTCACTTTCACAAAGAAGAAATGAGCACGCGCTCTCCCATGCGACGGCCCTGCGGGCAGCTAAACGCCAAACGCCAAACGCCAAACGCCAAACTCCAAAAGAGCGCGTGCCACTCCGTTTGGCGTTTGGCGTTTGGCGTCTGGCGTTTGGCGTTTAGTCCGCCGCAGGCGACCCCCATTTGCGTCGCAACCGGAGCATCCCGATGAGCGCGCTCCTCGACTGCGAGAAAGTGACGATCCAATTCGGTGGCCTCACCGCCGTCAGCGAACTCGACCTGCGCATCGGCGAGCAAGAGCTGGTCGGCCTCATCGGCCCAAACGGCGCGGGCAAAACCACCGCCTTCAATCTCATCACCGGCGTCTATCAGCCTACCGGCGGCAGCATCCGTTTTTGCGGCGAAGCCACAGCCGGCGTGAAGCCGTATGTCCTCTCGCTCCGCGGCATCTCCCGCACTTTTCAAAATATCCGCCTCTTCGCGCAGATGACCGTTTTCGACAACGTGCGCACCGCCATGCAAGACAACCGCGCCCAGCGCGTCCGTGACGCCCTCATCCGAGGCCGCGCCTTTCGCGAAGTCGAAGCTCGCGTGCAGCACGAGGCGATGGAACTGCTCAAAATCTTCGGCCTCGAAAGCTTCGCCGACACGAACGGAAAGTCGCTCCCGTACGGCGACCAACGCCGCCTCGAAATCGTCCGCGCCCTCGCAACAAAACCCAAGCTCCTCCTCCTCGACGAACCCGCCGCCGGCATGAACCCCACGGAAAAACAGGAGCTCATGGACCTCATCCGATTCGTGCAGGACAAATTCAAAATCGCCGTCCTCCTCGTCGAGCACGACATGAAAGTGGTGATGGGAATCTGCCAGCGCATCTGCGTCCTCGATTACGGCAAAAAAATCGCCGAAGGCACCCCCGCCGAAATCCGTGCGAACCCGAAAGTCATCGCTGCGTATCTGGGTGTAGAGGAAGACTGATGCGTGGGAGCGTCCAAAAAAACCATGTCATCCTGAAAGGGCGGGACACAGTTGCGCCGTCGGTTGTTCCGCCCCCTCAGGGCTTTCCCGCTCCTGCACCTGAAGCCCAGGGTGTTTTCCTGAGTTGGGATGTGTTGGGCCTTTGGCTACCTGCGCCCGCCCTGCGGAAAGAGCATGACAGGCTTTAGCAAAATGAATCCCCCTCTCACGAATCGCATCCCGCATGTGCTGGTCGTGGAAGATGACGCGCGCACGCAGAAGGTGCTCGTCTTTCTCCTCCAAAGGCACGGCTACACGCCGACGACGGTCGGCGATGGGCAGGCGGCGATCGACATCCTGAACGGGGCGAATCCGCCGACGATCGTGTTGCTAGATTGGGAGATGCCGAAGCTCTCCGGCATCGATGTGTGCCGCCTTTTGCGGGCGCTGCCGCATGATCGCTATATCTACGTGATCATGGTGACGGCGCGTGATTCGCCAGCGGACTTGGTGAGCGCGTTCGAGGCGGGAGCGGATGATTTTTTGGCGAAGCCGGTCGATGCGATGCAACTGCTGGCGCGGATGCGCTGCGGGGAGCGCGTGCTGGCGCTGGAGGGCGGCCTCGCGGAACGCATCGGCGAACTGGAGCACACGCTGACTCAACTGTCCGAGCTGACGCGTCTGCTGCCGGTTTGCCCTTCGTGCCAAAAGGTGCGCGAGGAGGGTGCGCAAACGCTTTGTCCCGAGTGCGGGGAAAAGGCGCGTCGGGAAACGCCGGCGGCGATCGCTACGCCTTCGTGAACTGTGTTATGACTTCGCGGAGGCGCTCGGCGGAGACGGGCTTCACGATGTGCTCGACGAAACCGGCGGCGCGCGTCCGGGCGACATCGGCCTCCATGCCGTATCCGCTCATGGCGATGGCGGGCGCGGAAGACTTTTCCTGCCAAAGCGGGCCGAGGTCGTAGCCGGTGCCATCGGGCAGGCCGACATCGCTGAGCAGGAGATCAAAGGTGCCCTGCTCGATGGCGGCGCGCGCGGTGGCCACGGACGCGGCGGGGGTGACTTGGTGTCCCCAGCGCTTCAAGAGGCGCTCCAGCACGGCGCGGGTGTCGTCGTGATCTTCGACCAGCAAGACCCGCAACGAGCGCGCTACGTCGGCGGGCGCGGGAGTCGTGTTCGATTCGAGTTGCGCCGCGGGAGCGGCGACGGGCAGCTCCAGATGAAAAGTGGAGCCCAGATGGCGGCCGGCGCTTTCCGCCCAAATGCGTCCGTGATGCTCGCGCACGAGGAGCGCGCTGATGGAAAGACCGAGGCCCAAACCGCCGAAGCGCGTGGCCGCGGCCTCCTGGCCCTGGGCGAAGGCATTGAAGATGCGCGGCAGTTCTTCGGCGGTGATGCCGAGGCCGGAGTCGGTGGTGGAGACGCGGAGATGGGTGCCGTCATTCCAGGTGCGGATGTGGATGCGTCCCGACTCGGGCGTGAATTTGATGGCGTTCTTCAGCACGTTCCAAAAGACCTGCTGGAGTCGCACGGGATCGCCGCTGACTTCGTGCTGCGCGGCCAGCAGATCGAGCGCGATGTCCATTTTCCTGGCCTCGGCGTCGCTGCGCAAAATGGAGAGCGCGTGCCGGATGAGCGCGTGGACATCCACGACTTCGCAGTGGAGCGTGAGCTTGCCGTGCGTGATGCGGGTGAGATCGAGCAGGTCGTCGATGATGCGCGCTTCGAGTTCCACGTTCTTGCGGATCATCGCAAAATCGCGCCGCACCGCTGCGCTGAGTTCGCCCGATTTTTCCATGTCGGCGGCCAGCATCAGCACCGGAGTGAGCGGCGTCCGCAGTTCGTGGCTGAGCGCGGCGAGGAATTCATCCTTGGCGGTGTTGGCGGACTCGGCGGCGGCTTTTGCTTGCGCGAGTTCGCGGACCATTTCGGCGAGATCGCGCGAATGTTCGTGGGCGTAGCGCTCGTTGAGTTCGGCGTAGGCGCGCTCCAGCTCGGCGCGCTGGCCGGCGGATGAACGCGCGGCCTCCATCATGCTCAGGATGCGTGGAATCAGCGGCGGCAGGACGAGCGCGGTGGTGACGGAGGCGATGGCCGTGATCAGCTTCACCCAGCCCGCCAGCCAGTAGCGCGGATGCTCGGCGGTGAGCGTCCACACTTCCACGAAATGCGTCGCGCCACAGGCGATGATGAAGGTCGCGAACGCCAGCATGATCCAGTGGAAGGGCAGGTTCTCCCGCGCGCGCAGGACGAGCCAGATGAGCGTCGCGGAGATGGCGACGTAGGAGCAGCCGATCAGGAAATCGGCGCCGCCGTGCAGCTTCATCAGGTCGCGATTGAAGAGGTAGCAGTGCGCGTGCGGCATGAAGAAATCGGCGCCAGTCGCGCCGCTGGTGAGACAAAAGCCGGCGATCAGCAAACCCGCGATGGCGAGCAGGACGATGGTCTGGAGAAGCGGGCGAGTCATGGGCGCGTGGGAAGGGTCAGGCAAGGTTTACGAATGCAGGCGGCGTGTCGTGGCAGGAGTTTTTGAAGTCTTTGCAGATCGTCGAAGTTTCAGACGCGCTGCCTGGGTCGCGGCGGCGAATCTTGGGCGTAACACAAACCCTTAACACACTGAAAGGACACACTATGCTCTCTTACGCTGTCACGTTCCTCATCATCGCGCTGATCGCGGCTTTGCTCGGATTCACCGGGCTCGCCGGCACCGCCGTCGGGATCGCGAAGATTCTCTTCTTCGTCTTCCTCGTCTTGTTCATCATCTCGCTGCTCCTCGGTCGGCGCACTCCGCCGGTCGGGTAAAGCCGTCGTCTGCGACCAAACCAAGGGCGGGCATCGAGCGATGTCCGCCTTTTTTGTGGTCACGCGAAAGTCAGCGGGTTTTCTCGCGCACTTCATCGGCGGCATCGCGCACGCCCTCGCCGACTTTCCGCGCTGCCTTGTCGAGCGTGGCACCGATCTTTTCGCCGACTCCCTCGCCGTGTGGAGGTGCCGCGGTTTCCGGGATTTCGCGGAGGGGAGCCTTCGCTTCCAGCAAAGCAAAGCGGGCCTGCTCGCCTTTTCGATAAGACCGCAGATCGGTGAGTTTCCGCGCAGCCTCGGCGCGCCCGTCGCCCGTCTTCTTCGCCACTTGTTCTTCGAGTTCGGCGATCTCGCCGTCGAGTTCGGCCAACGCTTTTTGCACGCGCGCATGTTGTTCTGCGGACGGCGTGCGGTCGAAAGCATCGATTTCGCGGCCCAAGACGCGCGTCTCGAATGTATCGGTGCGCGCGACCGGCAGAGGCGGCGGTGTGGTGGGGACGACGATCACGACGGGGTCTGCGCGGTCGCACCCGAGGGCGAGCAAACTGAAGGCGGCGATGGTGGTGAACGTGGGCAGTCTCATGCACGCGATACGCACCTGCACAGCGCGCTGGCCGTGCGACTTACTTTGCGACCGGAATCGAAACGCGCGTGATCAATCCGCCGTCCGCTTCGCGATACTCATGCGTGATGGTCGCGCCATTGGCCGACGCCAGACGCTTGATATTCCACAGCCCGATTCCGTAGCCGCCACGCTTCGTGGATCCAAAAAGCTGCCGTCCCCACGTCGCGGTATCGACTGCCTTGTGCTTCGGCTCGCGCAGCTCGAAAATGATCTGATCACCCTCGCGCATCGCAGAGGCAAGAGCGGGTTCGCCTTCGCGAAAAGTGCGGGCGTTGGCGAGGAGTTCGCGAAAGATGGCGGCCATCATCGTGGCATCGACATCCACGGAGTCTTCGCCGGAATATTCGGTCCACGTGACGGCGGGTGCCTCGGGCATCGCGGCTTGTTGATCGTGCCAGATGAGCATCAGCTCGCGGACGGCGAGCGGAGCGTGATACGGCTGCGGCTCCTGAAAGAAGGCGGACATCGCGCGCAGATCCTCCGCGACACGCCGCACTTGCTGGCGCACGCGAGTGACCGTCGCGCGGCCTTCATCGTCGGTGAAGATCTCTTGAAGGAGAGAAGTTTCGAGGTCGAGGCTATTCAGGCCGTTGCGGATGTCGTGCGTGTGCTGGCGCACGAAGGCAGCTAAACGCGGCCACGAAATCTCAGGTTCATCGTCCATGATTTCATGAATACGCGGGACGCCTGCGCCTTGGCTGTGAGAAAGTTGCAAGTGTCGCACGCCGACGACACGGGTGCCGGATTTCGCGACACTTTTTCTGACGCAAAACGCGCCTCTCCTAGGTGAACGGCGGTTGGCACGGGGCAGGCAAATAAAAGGGGTAACCAATAACCACCATGCTCTACTCCTTCGAAAACCAACGCATCGACAACCGGCCGACCCTCGCTCCCGGAGAACCCACCGACGAGCAACTGATGGAAGGCATCCAGCAACGCGACGAGCGTTCGCTCGAACTTTTGGAACGCCGCCATCATGCGCTCATGCGCACTATTATCAGCCGCATCATCAGCAATGACTACGACGTGGATGAGCTGGTGCAGGAGTGTCTTTTGGAAGTGTGGCGTCGCGCAGAAAACTACGATCCAAAGAAAGGTCAGGCGCTCGGCTGGATCGTGACGCTGGCCCGCCGCCGCACGATCGACCGGCTCCGTCGCAAGTCCGCCTATTGGCGCGCGCAGGATCGCTTCCGCGTGGAATGCGAGACCGAATCCAACACCGCCGCGCATCTCGGCGCGGACGAGGAAGCCGCGCAGGGCGACACCGCTGAAGTCGTGGCGACGCTGGTTTCCAAACTACCGGAAGCGCAGCAGCAAGCCGTGCAACTCGCGTATTTCCGCGGCATGTCACAGAGGCAGATCGCGGCGCACACGGGCATCCCGCTCGGCACGATCAAGACCCGCCTCGAACTGGCCATGCGCAAGTTGCGTTCGGCGGCGCTGGCGTTTGGCGAATTTCGCGAGCCATCGCAGGTAGCGGCCTGAGGCCCGCAAGACTCGGGAGGAAAGTCGGCTGCCCGCGTCCCCTTTCATCGGGACGCGGGCAGTCGCAGAACTAAACCGACAACCTGAATTCCTTGATCTTCGCGTAAATGGTCGCGCGATGAATGCCGAGCAGGCGCGCGGCTTTGGCCTTGTTTCCATCCGCCCGGCGGAGCGCTTCGATTAAAGTTTGCCTCTCCGCGTCCACGAACGAGACCGGAGCGGCCGCGCGATGCAGCGGCGACGGCGCGAGATCGGGCGTCTGAATCTCTCGCGGCAGATGGCGCGGTCGCAGCACGGGGTCGTCGCAAAGCACCAGCGCGTGCTCGATCGCATTTTGCAATTCGCGCACATTTCCCGGCCAGGAATAGGCGCGCAGAAGTTCCAGCACCTCCGGATCGAGCGCCGGTGACGACTTTCCAAGCTGGAGCGCGAACCGACGCAGAAAGGTGTCGGTGAGCTTGGCCAAATCTTCGCGCCTTTCGCGCAGCGGCGGGATTTCGATCTCGAAGGTTTTCAGGCGGAAATACAAATCCTGCCGCAGCTTCCCATCCTGCACCGCACTGGCCGGCGCGCGATTGGTCGCGGCGATCAGGCGGAAGGTGACGGGACGGCTTTTCGTGGTGCCGAGCGGACGATATTCCCGCTCTTGCAGCACGCGCAGAAAACGCGTTTGCAGCTCGATCGGCATCTCGGTGATTTCATCGAGGAAAAGCGTGCCGCCATTCGCCTCGGCGAGCATGCCGGGAAAAGCGGTGACTGCCCCCGTGAACGAGCCCTTCGCGTAGCCGAAGAGTTCCGCCTCGATCATGTTGGCGGGAAACGCGCCGCAATTCAGCTTCACCATCGGCGCGTCCGCCTGCGCGCTGCGGCGATGCAGTTGCGTCGCGAAAACCTCCTTGCCCACGCCGCTCTCCCCGGTGAGCAGCACGTTCGCCAGCGTCGGCGCGACGCGAGCGATCAGTTGCTCGACTTCCCGCATCCGCCGGCTGATGGCCACCGGCGCGAGCTGGTCTTCCGCGGCTTGCAGTTTGATTTGCAGGCGCGCCTTTTCACCTTCCAGCCGCTCCGCTTTCGCGACCAGCGCCTGCTGCTCCAGTGCCAGCGCGCACAGCGAGATCAGCTCCTCGACCGCATACGGTTTCGGCACGAAATGAAACGCGCCGAGCTTGATCGATTCGATGGCATTCGCGAGCGAATCGTGCGCGGTGAGAATCATCACCGGCAGATCGGCGCGCGCGGCCTTCAGATGTTTCAAAACATCGAGTCCATCGGCGTCCGGCAGTCCGAGATCGAGCAGCACGAGATCGGGCTTCATCTGCGCGATGAGCTGTCGGCCCTGCGCGGCGTTCGGCGCGCACTCGACGGTGTAACCGTGCCGCTGCAGCACCGCGGTGAGCGTGGCTTGGATCGTTCGTTCGTCGTCGATCAGGACGATCTTTTTGGGCGCGGGTGCAGTCATTTTTTACGCGAGTAATTCCACCACTTTTCTCAAGAGCACCGCCGACTCTACGGGCTTGGCCAGATGATCGTCAAAGCCCGCATCGATGCACGCCTTTCGATCCGATTCGCGCGCAAACGCGGTCAGCGCGACCGCCTTCACTTTACGCGCGCCGGGCTGCGGCACGGCGCGGACGGCGCGGATGAAATTGAACCCGTCCTGACCGGGCATGCCGATGTCCGAAAGGATGAGATCCGGCACCCAATCGCTCAGGATCGATAACCCTTCCGCAGCACTCGCAGCCGTCCGTACTTCCGCGCCCGCGCGGGTCAGCACGCGATTGATAACGGAGAGCGTGTCGTCCTGATCGTCCACCGCGAGGATGCGCCGCCCTTCAATGCGCGAGCTTTCCTGAATTTCCTCTGCCGCCGAGGGCACCGCGGTATCGGTGCGCCGCGCCAGTTGCTGCCGGAGTTCCTTCACGCCGACGACCGGGATCTCCACGCGAAAGGTCGCGCCTTTTCCCTCGCCCTCGCTCAGCGCGTGGATGCTGCCGCCGTGGAGCTCCACGAGATGCCGCGAAATCGCGAGGCCGAGGCCGAGCCCGCCGTGACCGCGCGTCGTCGAGGGATCGCCCTGGCTGAAGCGGTCGAAAATGCGCGGCAAAAACTCCGTGCGAATGCCCTGGCCGGTGTCCTTTACATCGAGCGTCACGCGCGAGTCCGAGTGCTCGAGCGAGAGCGTGACGCGGCCTCCGCGCGGCGTGAATTTGATCGCATTGCTGAGCAGATTCCACACGACCTGCTGGAGCCGGTCCGCGTCGCCCAGCACGTCCGAGGGCTCATTCGTCGCGTGAAAAGCCACGGTCACTCCGCGGGCATCGGCAGCGGGCCGCAGCGTCTCGACCACCGAGGCGACGAGCGCCCTGAGATGCACCTCCGCGATGACCAGCCGCACCTTTCCCGAGATGATGCGCGAGACATCGAGCAGGTCATCCACCAGGCGCGCCTGAGCGCGCGCGTTGCGGTCGATGACGTCGAGGCCTTCCTTCAGCTCGGCCGCATCGTCCGCGCCTTCTTTTAAAAGCGAAGTCCACCCGAGCATCGCGTTCAGCGGCGTGCGCAATTCGTGGGAGACGAGCGCGAGAAACTCGTCCTTCAGTTTGTTCGCGAGCGTCGCCTCGCTGTGCGCCGAACGCTCCGCGGCGAGCGCCTTGCTCAGCGCCTCCCGGGCGGCATCCCGCTCGCGGAGGTGGGCCTTCGAGAAAAAATAAAGCGCGATCAGCGAAGCACCCAGTGTCGCCGCCGAGAGCGTCGTCAGCAGCGAGACCCGCTTCTTCGTTTTGGCGGCGTCTGCCAGGACTTGCGCCACGTCCGAAGCCTTGTGGGTATCGATCGCCGCCGCCAGCACCCGGATGCGTTCCATCACCTCGCGGCCTTTTCCCTGTTTCACTTGATCGGCAGTGTCATTGATGCCGGACTCGCGCCGATGCTGGATCAGCCGGTCGAGCTCGCGCATCTTTTCTTCGCCCGCCTTTTTCATCTCGCGCCCGAGCGCATCGAGTTCCGCATCTGCACCGAGCGCGGATTTCAGCCGCCCATTGCCCGTCGCCAGTTTTTTGCGCGCCACTTCATACGGGGCGAGAAAACTTTCTTCGCCCGTGATGATGAAGCCGCGCTGGCCCGTCTCGGCATCCACATACACGCGCAGCAGAGTCTCCAGCTCCAGTCGCTCTGCCTGTAGATCGGTGATGCGCTGCTGGTCGCGCTGAAGCTGCGCGATCGTCCGATTCGTGACCACAGCATCTGCGATCAGCAGAAAAAGAAGCGCCAAAAACCCGGCGAGCAGTGGAACCTTCATTTAAGGAGGCGATGAAACTCCAATCGGACGCCGGACGCAAAGCCCCAATGCGGAAAACGGTCCGGGTCGTGCGCTCTTCCGTGAAGCAATTTTGCGAGGATAGGCGGAGTGGAGCGGGATTTGCTCAATGGGTTTCGCCGCCCATAAGCCAACTTTTGTTCCAGTTTTGAGAAACTACGCCTCTTTCCGCCATCTTCTCTACCCCTCGCTTGCCGCATCCGCTTGGGCGCTTTCCAGTCTTACGGCCTTGGCGGAGCCAGACAGTCTCGCCGATCTGAGCGTCGAGCAGTTGCTCGATTTGAAAGTGACCTCCGTCGCGCGTCGGGAGGAGACGGTTTCACATTCTCCGGCCGCGATTTACGTGATCACGCAGGAGGACATCCGGCGGGCCGGTGCGCAGAGCATTCCCGAGGCGCTGCGACTCGCGCCGGGGCTGGATGTCGCCCAGGTAAATGCGCACACGTGGGCCGTCAGCTCCCGCGGTTTCAACGGCGTCTTTGCCAACAAGCTCCTCGTCTTGATCGACGGGCGCTCGGTCTATACGCCGCTTTTTTCCGGCGTGTATTGGGATGCGCAGGATGTCTTGGTGGAAGACATCGATCGCATCGAAATCATCCGCGGACCGGGAGCCGCGCTGTGGGGCGCGAACGCGGTCAACGGCGTGATCAACATCACGACCAAACGCGTCGCGGACACGCAGGGCAGTCTGCTCACGATGGGCGGCGGCAATGAGGAACGCGCGTTCACTTCGTACCGCTTTGGCGGCGCGCTGGGCGACGAGTTGCACTACCGGATTTTTGGGAAAGTGACCGGGCGCGATGATTCCGAGTTGCGCGGTGGTGGCGCGGCGAACGACGGCTGGCGCATGGGGCGCGCGGGATTTCGCGTCGATTGGACGCCGGGGCAAAATACTTTCACTCTCCAAGGCGAGGTCTATCACGGGCTGGAAGACGCCTTTTACCAGCGTCTCCGTCCGCGGTCGCCGTTCGCGAGCTACGACGATTATTCGGTCGATCATCTTTCCGGGGGAAACGTGCTGGGCCGGTGGACGCACGCTCTTTCCGGCGGCGGCGAAGTCGTTTTGCAAATGTATTACGACCGGACGAATCGCGACACGGCGGTGCTCGGCGAATGGCGCGATACGTTCGATGTCGATTTCCAGCACCGCTTCAGTTTTGGCGAACGGCAGACGCTGGTTTGGGGCGGGGGATATCGCGTCACTTCGGACCGGGTGCGGAACAGCTTTGATCTCATGCTTACACCGGAAGCACGCACGACGAACCTCTACAGCGCGTTCCTTCAGGATGAGATTTCCGTGGTGAAAGACCGGCTCGGTCTCACGCTCGGCTCGAAGCTCGAACACAACGATTTTACCGGCTTTGAGTTTCAGCCGAGCGCGCGCCTTTTGTGGACGCCCGCGCAACGTCACTCGGCGTGGGTTTCCGTGTCGCGCGCCGTCCACACGCCGTCGCGAGTGGAAGACGATTTCACGATACGCCAGCAACCCGTGCTGCCGCCCGGTGCGCTTTACGCGGGCTTCCCGCCCTACGTGCCGGCCTCGCCTGCCGTGCTCACGTCCGTCTCGGGAGATCGCCGCGCCGTTTCGCAGGAAGTCATCGCCGCGGAAATCGGCTACCGCCTGGAGCCCGTGAAGCGCCTCTCGTTCGACTTCGCGCTTTTTTACAACGACTACGAGAAGATCGGCTCCTTCGAGCCGGACCAGCCCGCGATCGACTTGCTGTCCGATCCCGCGCACATCGGCCTGCACATTTCCAACCAGGCAAAGGGCGAGACGTACGGCGGTGAAGTCGTGGCCAACTGGCAGGCGGCGGACTGGTGGAAATGGCAGGCGAATTACTCGCTGCTCTTCACGGAGATTCACACCGCGGGCGGCGGCACGGATGTGTTTAACGAGCACAGCTCCGAGGGCAGCAGCCCGCGCCATCAGGCCGCACTTCGCTCGTCGATGGATCTGCCGCGCGGGTTCGAGTTCGACGCCGGGATTCGCTACGTCGATGCGTTGCCCGCCTTGCGCGTGCCGAGTTATGTCGCCTTCGATTTGCGCGTCGGCTGGCATCTCACCGACTCGATGGAACTCTCCGTCGTCGGTAAAAATCTTTTCGACCGCCGGCATTCCGAGTTCCTCCCGACCAATCTCGGAACGGGAGCCACGGAAGTCGAACGCAGCATCTACGGGAGCTTCACGATTCGCTTCTGATGTCCGCGCTCGCGCACCACGCCGCAGTCTGCTTCCGCCGCGCGGCCTGCGCGATGCTGGTATTCCTGCTTCTGGCGGACGCTTCCACGCGAGCCGAGCCGGTGCCTTTTCCCGAGTACGATGTCAAAGGCGCGTTCCTGCTGAACATCGCGAAGTATGCCGAATGGCCCGCGCCATCGTTTGCCGATGCGGCCGCGCCGGTCGTGATCGGCATCCTCGGCGACGATCCTTTCGGCGCGGCGCTGGATCGCATCGTGCGTGGCCGCGTCATCAATGACCGAAAGGTCATCGTCCGCAGATCAAGGCGCATGGCTGATTTGCGCGGAGCGCATCTGGTTTTCATCGGCGCATCGGAAAGCGATCATGCCTCCGCGATTTGCAACGTGCTGGTCGAGGGCGGCACCCTTTGCGTCGGCGATACGGATGCGACTGCGCCCTTCACCGCGGTTAATTTTGGCATCCAAAGTGGCCGCATCGTTTTCACCGTCAACCTCGCCGTGGTGAAGCGCTCGAACGTGGTCATCAGCTCGAAGCTGCTGCACCTCGCGAAGTCGGTGGTCGGCGCACCTGTCGGAGAAAAAGAGAATTTATGACGCTGTTACGCGACTTGCCGATTCGTCGGAAACTGATGGTGGTGATGATGCTCGCGACTGTGGTGGCGCTGCTGCTCTCGGGCGCGGCGCTGCTTTGGTACGAGCTGCGGGATTTCCGCGTGAATCTGGAGGCAAACATTTCCACGATGGCCCGCATCGTCGGTCTGAACAGCACCGCCGCGATTTCCTTCAACGACGGACCCGCCGCCGCGGAAACTTTGTCCGGCTTGAAAGTGGAGCCGCAAATTTTGGGCGCGGCGATCTATTTGGAAAATGGCGGACGCTTTGTCGAATACCGCCGCAAGGGCTCACGAGCCGAACTGCCGCTGGCCTCCGGGCCGGATGGCTGCACGATTTCCGGCGATCAAATGATCCGCGTGTCCGGGCTCTTCGACGAGCGGGAGCGCGCACGGGTCGGGACGATCTACATCGTCGCGGACTGCGGCGGAGTGCGGCAGCGCATCCAGTCGTACGCCGGGCTGCTGGGGCTGGTGCTGCTGACTTCGGCGCTGGTGGCGCTGGCCCTTTCCGCGCGGCTCCAGTGCTACATCTCCGAGCCGATCCTGCGCCTCGCGCGCACGACGGAAGTGATCGCCAGCAAGCGCGATTACTCGATCCGCGTCGCTCCGGGAGCACGCGATGAATTGGGCCAGTTGATCGCGAGTTTCAACGCGATGCTTTTACAAATCGAAACCCAGGATGCCGCGCTGCACGGCGCGCACGATCTGCTGGAAAAGCGGGTGCAGGAGCGCACCGCGGAGCTGCAGACGGAAGTCGGCGAACGCCGGCGCATCGAGGAAGAGCAGGCGCACTCCCTCTCGCTCGTCAATGCCACGCTCGAAGCGACGGCGGACGGAATCTTGGTTGTGGATGGAGAGGGCAGCGTGATCAGTTTCAATACCAAGTTCATCGAGATGTGGGGCATCCCGGATGAACTTCTGGAGCGGCGGGACAGCGCGTTGCTCGTGGATTTCGCCTGTGCGCAAATCAAGGATGCCGGCGCTTTCAAAGAGAAGATCGAATGGCTCCGCCATGAGCGGGAGGAGAAGAGCTACGACGCGATCGAATGTGCGGACGGTCGTGTTTTCGAACGCTACTCGATGCCGCAGAAGCTAGGCGGGATCAGCGTCGGACGGGTGTGGAGCTTTCGCGACATCTCGGATCGCGCGCGGTCCGAGGAGCGCATCCGCGAGCAGGCGAGCCTGCTCGATCTCGCGCAGGATGCGATCGTGGTGCGCGGCATTGATGACGAGATTTTGTTTTGGAGCAAAGGTGCGGAGCGCGTCTTCGGCTGGAAGGGCGATGAGGCGATGGCGAATCACATGCAGCGTCTGCTCCACTCCGATGCCGAGCAGATCGCGAATGCCAGGCGCGTCGTCCTCGATCGCGGCGATTGGGCGGGCGATTTGCGTCACACGACGAAAGCCGGGCGCGAGGTCATCACGGAAAGTCGCTGGACGCTGTTGCGTGATCCCGTGGGCGCGCCGAAGTCCATCCTCATGATCAATACGGACGTGACCGAGCGGAAAAAACTCGAATCGCAATTCCTCCGTTCGCAGCGCCTGGAAAGTCTCGGCACGCTGGCCGGCGGCATCGCGCACGACTTGAACAACGTGCTCACGCCAATCCTCGTTTCGATCGAGTTGCTGCGCTCCGAGTTCGACAATCCGGAGGCCGATCAGATTCTCGAAGCCGTGCAATTGAGCGCCCAGCGCGGGGCCGATCTCGTGCGCCAGATTTTGTGTTTCGCCCGCGGTGCGGAAGGCAGGCGCGTCGTCATCCAGTCCGCGATGGTGATCAAGGAAGTCTTCAAAATTGCCCGCGATACTTTTCCCAAAAACATCGTGGTCCGCTGCACGACTCCGCCGGAAATCTGGTCGATCTGCGGCGACGCCACGCAGCTTCATCAAGTCCTGCTCAACCTCTGCGTCAACGCCCGCGACGCGATGCCGCATGGCGGTGTGCTGACGATCGAGGTCGAAAATATCGTGAGCGATGGAGGCGTCGAGGCACTCAAAACCTCGCCCGCTGCGGGGCCGCATCTGGTCGTGCGCGTGCGCGATACCGGGACCGGCATTCCGGCGGAGGTGCAGGAAAGAATCTTCGAGCCGTTCTTTACCACGAAGGAGATTGGCCACGGGACGGGCCTTGGACTTTCCACGGCGGAGGCGATCGTGAAAGGCCACGAGGGTCTGCTGGATTTCGAGACTTCGTCGAAAGGAACCACCTTCACCGTCTCGATCCCCGCGCTCCCGGAGGCAGCGACGCAGACGAAGCCCGAAGATGCACTGCGCCCGGAGGGCCGGCAGGAACTGGTGTTGCTGGTCGATGACGAGGCCTCGGTGCGGCTGGTGGTAAAACAGACGCTGGAGAGCTTTCAGTACCGCGTCATCACCGCGCCGGATGGAGCGACAGCGGTCGCGCTTTACAAAGAAAGGCGGAACGAAATCTCGCTCGTGCTGACCGACATGATGATGCCCGGCATGGACGGCGCGGACACGATCGCGGCACTAAAACTGATCAACCCGGAAGTGCGCGTCGTCGCGGCGAGCGGGCTGATGACGGACGAGCGATTGCTGCGCGCGACTTCCGCGGATGCCGTCGCCTTTTTGCGAAAGCCCTTCTCCGCGGAATCCATGCTGCGCACGCTGCGGCAGGTCCTCGTCGGCATGGAGACGGGCAATCTGAACTGACTATTTGAAGATCGGACGACCGAGGAAAATGGGATTGGCGACGCCCTCGCGATAAGCCTGCAGGCTCTCCGGCGTCGAGTTCACGCGGAGATTGGAGTATAGCCCGTCCTCGTTTTGCCAGCGTTCGTGCCAGAAGACGCAGGCCTTTACGCGCGGATATTTTTTCTCGTCGCGCATCCACTTGAAGCCATCGCGAATCCACTGCGCCTTGTTTCCTTTTTCCGGTAAATCCGCGACGCCCCACTCGCACACCATGATCGGCTTGAGCGGGTCGAGTTCGCACAACTCCGTCGTCGGCCAGTCGAAAAGCGGGAAGAACGGCGCCCATTCCTCGTCGGTGTGAAACTGCACGCCGTAGAGCGAGAAGCCGAGCCAGTCCACATAGTCCGAACCGGGGAAATAGTGCGTCGCGAGATTCCACTCTTCCTGCGGCATCGAGTAATCCATGAGGTGCAAAACGAACTGCACGTTCTTCGCGCCGCGCGCGCGGACGTGATCGACGACATGCCGCCACGCTTTTTTGAAAGTCTCCGGGCCTTGATATTGAATCGGATCAGTGCCGGGAATCGGCGTGTCGCCGCCGTAAAGTTTCCCGCTCCACGGAAACCATTCGCCGTTCATTTCGTTCGCAAAGGAAACGATCATCGGACGGCCATACGCGCGCGCGGCATCCGCCCACATTTCGATGTACGCATCGTGTTCGCCCGCGATGATGCTGGTGAGCGAATATTTGTCTGGCCCGAGCCCTTCCACATAGGGCCGATCCCACGGCGACCAGAACACCAGCGGTACGGCGCCATAGCGCGCGATGAGTTCCATGTTGGCTGTGGGAAAAGTCTGCTCGCCCCAGTAGCTCGACGACGCGACGATCGCCTGCTGCTTCCCGACGAGCCGGTCAAACGCGTCGATCTTGTCGAGCGTCACCGTGTCTTCCCGATCGCCGAACTCGATGTAAGCGCCCGTGTAAATCCCATGCTCGGGAACGACGAGCATCGAACCCGCGGTCGCGCTTTGCGCCGCGCGCGGACGCTCGCATCCGCCCAAGAAAAACGCGGCGAACAACGCGAGCGCGGCCCCTCTGAAATCTGAAATCTGAAATCTGAAATTCATCACGCTCTCGATGGCACCGCGCCGGTGCGCTCCAGTTTCCCCCAGCCGACGATCGCGCCTTTTACCGCGCGGAGGAGCGCTTTCCAAATGACCCACGCGAGCAAAGGCCGGTAGATGATCCGCATCGGAATGATCGCGAACGCGCGGCGCAACGGCTCGTCTTCCATGTAGCACGCGAGCATCGCAAGTCCGAGATCGAGTGCGAGGAAGATGATGAAGTACCAGCCGATGGCCGCCGCGTGGCCGGTGATGAGCGAGAAGAGGAGGATGGCATCGACGAGCGGCGTGAGCGCGACGAGCAGGATTTGGAAAAACCAAATGCCGGGCAGCGAGAAAAAGCCGAGCGAGCCGAAGCGTGGATTGAAGACGATGTCGCGATGTTTCCACAGACATTGCAACGTGCCAAAGGCCCAGCGAAAGCGCTGCTTCGCGAGCGTGCGCCAGGTCTCGGGCGCTTCCGTCCACGCGACGGCATCGGGCGCATAGGCGATGTGGTAGCCGAGGCGATGCAGCGTGAGCGTGAGGTCGGTGTCTTCCGCGAGCGTGTCGTCGGAAAATCCACCCGCCGCCTCGATCGCGCTGCGCCGCAGCGCGCTGACTGCGCCGGGCACGACGGTGATGCAGTTCCACTCGGTGTAGGCGCGCCGGTCGAGATTGAAGCCGCAGATGTATTCCAGCGACTGGCAGCGTGCGACGAAGGTGCGCAAATTGCCGACGCGCGCATTCCCGCTCACGGCGCCGACGAGCGGACTGGCGAAAGGCGCGACGATTTCGCGCAGCGTGTTTTTCTCAAACAAAGTGTCGGCATCGAGGAACACGACGAGATCGAAACGCGCCTGCGTGAGCGCATTTCGCAAGGCGCGCGATTTGCCCGCGTTCGGCTGGCGGATCAAGCGGAGAAGCGGGTTGGCAGCCGACAGGCGCTCGACGACCGCCGCGGTTTCGTCCTTCGATCCATCATCGACGACCACGATTTCAAACTCTCCCGGATAGTCCGAATCGAGAAGCGACTGGATTGTTTTCGCGATCACCTTTTCCTCATTGAAGGCCGCAATGATGACGGAGAGTGGAGTCGAATGTCGTAGGTAGAGGGTCGTAGGGGGGGGCCATTATTCGACCATCGACCTTCGACCTTCGACATGATGCCGGTGCGTGAGCCACGCGACGACCAGCGTGCGCAAGACTACGAGCGCCGTGGCGAAAATCATGAACGCCCAGAAGAAGCCGATGATGCCGCGCCACAACCGAAAACCGGTGCCGCTGACGAATACTTCGACCGGATGCGTTCCGCTGTCCGTCGGCGGGAGGAGTTCGTCGCGCGGGATGTTTAGCAGCTCGCTGAGGGATACGATGCGGTCGCCGCGCATTTGCAGGAAGTCGATGATTTTTGGCAGTGCCTCGACGGTTTGCGAGCGGTCGCCGCCTGCGTCGTGCAGCAGCACGAGATTTCCCTCGCTGCGCAGATCCTTCACGCGTTGCACGATCACGTCCGCACCCGGTCGCGCCCAGTCTTGCGGGTCCACTTTTTCCAGCACGATCGTGTAGTCGAGTTCCTCCTGCGCGATCTTCAGCGGCGTGAGTTCCTCGATTTTTGTCGGCGTGGAATCGGCGTTGTAGGGCGGTCGGAAAAGCGTCGTCGATCGGCCGGTGATACTCTCGATGAGCCGCTGCGTCATGTTCAGTTCCAACCGCATTCGCGCTGGTGACATGATGGCGAGGTTCGCGTGGCTGTAGGTGTGATTCCCGATCTCGTGCCCTTCGTTTAGAATGCGCTGCACGAGACCCGGATGATCCTCCGCGTTTTTTCCCACCACGAAAAAAGCGGCCTTCACTCCGCGCTGTTTCAGGATGTCGAGAATGCGCGGCGTCCACTCGGGATCGGGGCCGTCGTCGAAGGTGAGCGCGACCTCGTGTTCACCGCCCGCGCCTTGATGGTACAAGATCGGATAGGTGGGAAAGTCCACGTAACTCGCGCGCAAATTGCCATCGGGATCGAGCGTCACGTGCCGTTCGCCGTCGTCTTTCGTTTCATCGACGGTCACGATTTCGCCGCGCCCGACGTGCGTGATCGTGTCATTGGCGCGCAGCTTCGCGAGCGCCGCGAGCGCCGCCGCCGGAGGAGGGTCGGACGTGTCGATGATGTCCCAAAGCGTCGGGTCTTCCCCGCCGAGCCGGCTGATCCCGACGCCCGCAAAGCCCGCATGCCGCACCGCGCGCAGTTGATTGAAAAACGAGATCGCATCCAGAAACGAAACCGTGTGATCGCCGCCTTCCTCCGAGTAGGAAAACACGCCGTTGTAGGCGGGTGCCGCGACCTCGACGGTCCGGCCTTCCAGATCGACGCCCGCATAGCTCGCGCGGCTCATCGCATCCTTGAAAGTGATCGTCTCCGTCTTCTGCGTGGACTCATTCCAGTCATACGCATACGCGCCGAGCCCGATGATCCACTGGTCGGGATCGCCCGTGTTATCGATCACCTTCAGCCAGCCCTCCAGCCAGTCGAGCGAAGAGATCGGACCCGGTTTGTCGCTGTCGGAATTTTCATCCGAAAGCAGCGCGACAAAGCGATCCACGACTGCGGAAAGCGCTTCCAGATCGAACGTTTCAAATGCATCACCCGGCGAAACCAGAAACCACAATTCCTTTCCCTCGTCGTGCAGCGCGTCGGCGAGTTCGGAGAGCAGCTCGGTGTATTTTTGTTTGTAAGCCGGGTCGATCAGTTCCCAGTCGATGATGACTCCGCCCGTGTTCGCCGATGTCACATCGCGCACCAGTTCCTCGATGAACCGCGCGCGCTTGTCCGCCGATCCGTTCGCCAGATTTTCCACCGCCTCGGCCTGCCACTCGTCGTTTTCCAGATTGCGCAGCAGCGGCATCACATTCAGCCCTCGTGAGGCCGCGAATTTTTCCAGCTTTGTATCCGGCGCAAAAACCAGGTCGCTCGTGGTCCGCACCAGCGTGAACCACTCCGGCGCGACGTGCGTCAGCGAGCCCGCGTGTTCTTCCAGCGAAGCGAAACTGTTCTCATCCCAGTCCACGTAAAATCCGAGCCGGATTTCCGCGTTGCCCGGCCGCTTTTTGCGAAGCTGCGCGCGGATGCGCGTGAGCCGCTCCATCGCCGCCTGCGAGGTCGCATAATACTTCTGCCAGTTGATCGCGTTGGGGTCCTCCGGCTTTCGCTCCGTCTCCTTGATCGCGGAGTGGAGCTGCCCCTTCAGCGAGCGGATCGAGCGCGGTAATTTCAACTCCGGCCGCACAAAGACCGACTGAAAAAAGAGCACGACTCCGAGCATGCACAGCACGCCCCATAGCAGCAGCACGCGCCTCAGCCGTGGCCAGCGGCGGCCTTGTGGATCTTGGAAAACAAAGCGCTTCGGTGCGCCGGGTGTGCTCATTCGTTCGAGCCCATCATAAGAGCGATTTCCGGGAAAATGCGAGCGATGGAAAACATTTCGCGTAACCCGTACTCCCCAACGGTTCAGGAACCCGGTATGAACACCGACATGCCCCAGGAACTTTGTCCCGAATGCGGCGCGCCCCTCACGCCTGGAGCCGCGCAGGGACTTTGCGCGCACTGCCTCCTCGCCGGAGCCGCCGCGCCCAGTGAGCACTCCGCGCCGCGCTCGACCGCGCCGACTTTGGCGCAGGTCGCCGCCGCTTTCCCACAGCTCGAAGTGCTCGCGCTCATCGGTCACGGCGGCATGGGTGCGGTCTTCAAAGTGCGTCAGCCCAAGCTCGACCGCTTCGCCGCGCTGAAACTACTGCCGTCATCGCTCGCCGCCGATCCCGCGTTTGCGAGCCGCTTCGAGCGCGAGGCGCGGCTGCTTGCGCGGCTGAATCACCCGAACATCGTCTCCGTGTACGATCACGGGCAGGCGGGCGAATTTTTCTACCTGCTCATGGAGTTCGTCGATGGCGTGAATCTGCGCCAGGCCATGCGCGCCAGCCGCTTCACCCCAGCGCAGGCGCTCGGCATCGTGCCGAAGATTTGCGACGCCCTGCAATTCGCGCACGACGAAGGCGTGCTGCACCGCGACGTCAAGCCCGAGAACATCCTCCTCGACGCGAAAGGCCGCGTGAAGCTCGCCGACTTCGGCATCGCCAAACTCATCGGCGAAAGTGGCACCGGCATCCTGCCGGTGATCGACGCATCCACGGGCCGGATGCCCGTGCCACCTTCCAGCCTCACCCAAAGCGGCTCCACCCTCGGCACCCCGAGCTACATGGCCCCCGAGCAGCGCGACACCCCCGCCGACGTGGATCACCGCGCCGACATCTACTCGCTCGGCGTCGTCTTCTACGAACTCCTCACCGGCGAACTCCCGCGCGGCTCCTTCGTGCAGCCTTCGGCCAAAAGCGACGCCGACCCGCGCGTGGATGCCATCGTGCGGCAGGCGATGGAAAAGGAACGCGAGCGCCGGCAAGGCAGCGCCGGGGAAATGCGGACGCAGGTGGAGACGGTGACGCGAACAGGCGCGCGGCCTCCCATGACATCATCAGCGCCACGAAAAACTTTCGGTGCGCGGATTCGCCGCGCAATGCTCTTGGGTGCCGGAGTCCTGTTGCTCGTTGGCGTCGTGTTGTTCGGTTTGGACCGCGTCCTTCCGCCTGTCTATTCCTCGCACGTCACAATGGAAGTGAAGCCGGATAACGCAGGCTTCATAAACGATCTTTTCAAGGGGAGGGTTAGTTCCAGCATGGACCCAATATTTGTGTCCACGCAGTTCAGCATTCTGCAAAAGACCGAGATTCTCTATCAGGTGATCGACAACTTGAAGCTGTCGGAGTCTTGGTCGGCCAAGGACCAACCCATGTCGTTGCAGGGCGCTTACAAAAAACTGCTGGGGATGATGGAATTGCGCGAAGTGCGGAACACGGACCTCGTCGAAATCGGTGTTTGCAGCACGGACGCCGTTGAAGCCGCGAACATTGCGAATACCATCGCCGTCGTTTACCAGCAAAAGCGTCTCACCGACTTGCAGAGGAACATCGACAAAGGATTGGAGCAGTTAAAGGACGAGGTGGAGAAGCAGCGCAAGCGCGCCGATACGGCTGCCGTTGACATGGCAAAGATTCGAGAGCGTGTCGGCATCATTGATTCAAATCCCGCCAGCGCCGATGCCAGTCTGAGCGTGGAAAAAAGCAAAGACAGCGGTGTCCCGTCATTTGAGGATAAAGACCGCTTCGGTGCCTACGTCGAAGCAAAGACAATCTTCCTGCAAGCGAAGCGAATCTACGAAGCCGCCCAGACGAAATTCTCCACGGAACTGCTCGAACGCGGAATTGATTTCGATCCTGCAAAGATTTGGGAGAAAGCCGAGCCTGCGCTCCATCCGACGCGGTGGAGTTTTCGCCGTCTGCGTTATGCGTTTTCATAATAGGCGCGCGGCTGGGAAACTCCGGGGAGCTCGCGCGTCTCGCGTGCTGGTTTCGGCGTCCCGCCGAAACGAACTTTCCTGCCGCTTCGCTGCAAGTCCGGTGAACGAAATTTGGAACGATGCGTTTGGAAGGTCCGCGAAGGCGGGACGCCTTCGCCAGCACGCGAGACGCGTGCGCTACCCGGAACATCCCGCAGCGCGCACCCTCTGAACCATGCGCGCCGTTCCCGCATCGGACGAAAACGCCTTCCACACCACACGCTGGACGCTCGTTCGCAATGCGCGCGGCGCATCGCCGGAGGCGCGGCAGGCGCTGAGCGAATTGTGCGCGGGATATTACGCGCCGATCGTCGCGTTTCTCCGGCGCGACGGACGCGCCCCCGATGCGGCGCGCGAGCTGGCGCATGAGTTTTTTGCGAAGGTGCTCGCGGATGACGCGTTCGGCGAAGTCGAGCGCGGGCGCGGGCGTTTCCGCAGCTACCTGCTCGGCGCGGTGAAACATTTCCTCGTGAATCACCGCCGCGACGCCGCGCGGGAAAAGCGCGGCGGCGGCGCGGAGCATGTGGCAATCGGCGTGGGCACGGATACTTTGCCCGGCGTGGATATAGCCGCAACGGAAGGGCTCGCGCCAGATGCCGTCTTCGACCGCGAATGGGCGCTGGCCATCGTCGAACGCGCCCTCGCCTTGCTCGAAAACGAAAGCGCCGACCGCGCGCACTTCGCCGCGCTCAAGCCGTGGCTCACGCCCGCCGCGTCCCCGAAAACGCAATCCGAAGTCGCCGCGCAACTCGGCCTCAGCGAAGGCGCTCTGAAAGTCGCCATCCACCGCCTGCGCCGCCGCTTCCGCGAAATCATCCGCGCCGAAATCGCACAAACGCTGCACGACCCCGCCGACCTCGACGACGAAATGCGCCACCTCGTCGCCGCGCTCGCAGCCTGAAACGTTCGTAGTCCCGGCTTCACTCGGTCCCGCCCAGAACGCTCGACTTCCCCGCGGGTGCATCGCTACCCTCCAAAAGTCGCCTTCACCTTTTCCACCCATGATCTCCGACTACCTCGACCGCGCCTACGTCCTTTCCGAAACCCGCGCCCATCGAGACTGGCTCCAGGCGCTGCTGGTCCGCGTGCGGGCGAAGGATAAGGCCGCGCTGGCGGCTCTGCGGAAAAGGAAGATCACTCCGGCCAAGCTAGAGAGGGCCATTGCCGCGCTGACCGATGCACTTAAAAATGCCGCGAAAGATCGCAAGCATCCACAAGGCTCCGCGTATATCCCCACCGACCCGATCACCTGCGGGTTGCAGGCAGGCATGACCCGGCTCGCCTTGGAAAAGAAACTAGTGAGAGTCAATGCGCCGGAACCCACCAAAGGAGGTGCCCGGCGGGCCGTCGGAAAGGCGAGCCGTGCGGTCGCGCCGGATACATCTCCGACGCTTCGACTCAGCCAGCGCAACGGTGCCGGGATGGTGGCAAAGAGCTTGCGCGCGATTAAGGCTGCCTTTGTCGAAGGTGAAGATGCGCACTATGGTTTGGATGGGTTCGAGGCCAAATTTGGCGCGCTCTTCACCAAGCGTCGCAAGTTTAACCCAAACCCTGCGCTGACCGCGAAAACCACCAAACTACTAACCTTGTTCGTGTTTGGGGACTGGGGCACGGGACTGAGTCTGGCGAGTAAAGTAGCAGGAAGTATCCGCGATCAACTGGAGGCGGGAGACAACTCGCGGCAGCGGCACGTCATCCATCTCGGTGATGCCTATTATGCCGGGGAGCCGGATGAATACACGGAGCGCATGCTTCCTTTCTGGCCCGTCGCGTCTGGAGAGCGGAATAGCATCGGTT
Source organism: Chthoniobacterales bacterium (assembly GCA_038228115.1). Lineage (GTDB taxonomy): Bacteria > Verrucomicrobiota > Verrucomicrobiia > Chthoniobacterales > Chthoniobacteraceae > JANLQB01. The sequence continues at coordinate 12,727 of JBBRPM010000012.1, read as the reverse complement.
CGTGGAGTCTGAATGGTAACCATGACATGTATTCGGGTGGGCATGGTTACTTCGACACCTTGCTGCGAGAGGACTATCTCATTCGGTGGCACGGCGATGCCAGTGGAGAACCTTCGAGCTTCTTCCTCATCGAGGATCAGGACTGGCAAGTCTTCGGTCTGGATACTTCGTGGAATACCCCTTCGCTAGGCAGCGCCATCTTTGGAAAGCCAACTCTGAACGACTACGGCGGACAGAATGGAGTATTAACCAAAGAGCAAGTCACCTGGATGGCTAAGGTCCGGGATCAATCGAAAGGCTGCATCCTGCTGACTCATCATCAGCCCGGTTCGTCCCGGAGCAATGAGTCGCAGCATGCAGATGAAGCGGTGGCTTTGCTGAAAGCGGGGGGCGTTTATGCTGGCATCGATGCTTGGATTTGGGGTCACGAGCACCGCGGCGTTGTCTTTAAGCCGAAGGCACAGCGGACTTCCAAGCGGCTCAAGGACGCACCTGCATTTTGCGCGTGTCTTGGCCACGGCGGCATCCCGGTGACGAAGAAGAATCTCGCCGTCGAGAATCGGATCGCGGATGTGCTCTGGGAAGAGGATCGCCTCGATGACGATGCACCGCTCTATGAAGGTGAGCGGGTGGTTCCGTTTGGCTTCGGTCGCATTGATACCCAGCCCGGTGCGTTCACCTTTCAGATGTTCGATCACGATGGGAAGCTGCGCTATGGCTGCGTCGTCGCGCGAGGCATCGGATCGGGTGCGCCGACACCGCCGCCAGCGAACCGGCGCGCCGTCACTAAAAAGTCTGTTCGTTCCAAAAAGTAACTCTGCATACCAGCTCACTCCCATGAAACAAACTAAAGCAAAGACTAAACCAGCCGCGCTCGCGGACTGGACCGTGCTCATTTTTATGGCCGGAGATAACAATCTGGATGACTTCGGCGCTGATGACATCGCGGAGATGAAAAAGGTAGGTTCCAGCGACCGGCTGCACATCCTCGTCCAGCGCGACACAGCAGCCGCGGGCGTGCCGACAAGACGCTATCGGGTGCGCAAAGGGACGAAGGCCGATGAGGATGTTGTGCAATCCCTCGGCGAGACCAACACGGGTGATCCCAAGGTGCTTGCAGATTTTCTAAAATGGGGCCGCGAGAACTACCCGGCGAAAAAGACGATGGCCGTGCTGTGGAATCACGGCTCGGGCTGGGATGACACGGACATCTATGCGGAGGCAAAGCGGCGCGGACTCCGGCCGCCGGACACAAAGCCTGCGAGCAGCGTGGGACCGCGGCGCAGCGGGCTGCGTGGTCGTCCGGTGTTGCCCGGTGGCTTTATCAAACGCAACGCAGCGAAGAAGCGTTTCCGTGGACCATTTTTTCTTACCGCTTTTCAACTGGCAAACGTCGGCGGGAAACGGCGAGCGATCGCTTTCGACGATGACGCACAGGACTTTCTGGACAGCGTGGAAATGAAGAACGTGTTCAAGGCCGCGGCGAAGGCAGCGAAGAGGAAGTTCGACGTGATCGGCATGGATGCGTGCCTCATGGCGATGGTGGAAACCGGGCTGCAAGTCCGGGATGCGGGAGAGCTATACTGTGGCTCGCAGGAAGTGGAGCCGGGAGAAGGCTGGCCTTACAATCGCATCTTCGGCGCGCTGGCGGCGAAGCCGGAAATGGATGGCCGGGAACTAACGACGATCATCGTCAAAGAGTTCATCGGTTCCTACTCGAAGGGGCAGGCCGTGACTTACTCTGCTTTTGAGTTAGCGGCCCTTGCCCCGGTGCAGAAGGCTACGGACGAACTGGGCACGCTGCTGGCAAAGGCTTATCAAGGAAAAGACTTTGCGACGCAGGGCGCGATCATGGATGCGCGGGTGCGGTCGCAGGGTTATGAACATCCCGATTACGTGGACCTGGTAGATTTCTCGGAGCGACTGGCGAAGAGCCTGCCCTCAGCTTCCGCGCTGGCGGCAAAGATCAAGGCGGCGGTCACTGCGTGCGTCTTTAGTTCGAGCGCGCCGAATGCGAAGGTAAAGGGTTCGCATGGACTTTCGATCTATCTCCCGCTGGGAAAAGTATCGCCGCTTTACAAGAACCTCGACTTTGGCAAAGACGGATGGGCGCAATTCTTAACGGCGCGAGTCCAGTAGTCTCTCCCTCGATCAAGATGGCTACTAAACTGAAAGAGGCACCGAGACTTAAGAGACCGGTATCCCGGAGAGGCGCGGCCTATCAGGTGGTGTTGCGTGAAGGCGGGGGGACTTCGCTGACGGTGCTGGTGGAAGACCGCGTCCTTTACCCAAAGGCGCTGGCGTGGAATCGCCTGCTCTCATCGGATCGTGGTCGGCAGATCGATGCAGACCGCGAGGCGCAGACTTGGCGGCGCAATGCGCATGAGGCCATCCTGGAACTCGCCGCCGTCGGGCAAGTGCCGCCGAAGAGCGCGGAAGCCTTCATCGTGGCTGCCGCGAAGAGTGGCGTCGTGCAGGTGGAGATGGCCTGGTCGCGTGAAGACGCGGGATGGGCTGCGCGCGTTTTTCCATGGGAAGCGCTGCTCGCGCTGGCGACGAAGGACGAACGGGAGAAGCTGCGGCAAGAGGACTTTGAAGTGGTGCGTCTGCTCACCGGCGGAGCGCAGGTGAAAGCGGCGACGGGACTGCCGAGTTTTGCGGTGAGCGAATGCGCGGAGACGGAGGGTTACGATACGAGAACCGAGCGGTCGGCCATTGAGTCGGCGCTGGAAGTATCCATGCAAACTTTGGGCGCGAAAACACTGGATGAACTGGCGGCGGAAGTGCGGGCGAAGAAGCCGCGCATCATCCATCTCGTGACGCCGTCGGCGGAAAAAGGCGTGGCAATTTCCACCAAGGATATGGCCGTCCTCGATGAGCAACTGACTGAGCGCGTGGCCAAGGCCGTCGCTTCGTCCGGCGCGGAGATCGTCGTCTTTAGCTCGTGCTACACCGGTCGGCGGCTGGCTCCGCTGGCAGTGGCGCATGGCGCGAAGATCAGCATCGGGTTTCAAGGCGAAGTGATGGATGCGAGCGTGCCCGTGTTTTTTGGCGCGTTTTACCGGGCCTGGAAAAAGGACTCCGATGTGCTCGGGGCGCTGCGGGCCGGGCTCGCGGCGAATAAGATGCAGGCCGATCCCGCAGCGCTCGGCACGGTGACGCTTTGGTCGTCGGTGGATCTCCTGGCCAAGGCTCCGGCGGAAAACCTCGCCAACGAGAAGCTCGTGGATTTCGCGGTCCCGGCGGGAGTCGGGCCGATCCCGCCCGCAGATGCGAAAGCGGCGCTGCCGGTGAATTGCGAACTCGAGGAAGCACTGAACTATTCCGTGCTGCACAACAGTCGCGGCGGGCTTTTCAAAACCTTCACGATCACCAAAATCCGGGAAGGCGCGATGGACCCGCTGGAGATAACGGTGAAACTCGATACGGGTCTGGATCGTCCGGCGGAGTGTCACTTTTTCGCGGACCTGCCGGACGAAGCGGATCGTCAGCAGGACCTCGCGGCGAGCGTGAGTTTGCCGCTCGGCTCGCAGCTTCTGCGGCAGCGCGGTGAGACGCTGCTCGCGACGGTGGAGATCGCGATTCTGTGCGGGAAAACGCAGGTGTTTCACCGGATGAGATCGATCAAACTCCTGCCGTGCGACGAGTGGCGCGACGACGCTTCGGGCCGCCATTTTCTGCCGTCGTTCATCTTTCCGCGCGATCCTGCGGTGCGCGATATTTTGAGCGCGTCGCAGCCTTTTCTGCGCGCGCTGTGCGATCAGCCGCAGGCGGGTTTCGATGGGTATCAGTGCGGATTTAGCGCGAATGCCGACGACGCCGTGGCGCTGCAAACGCGCGCGATTTGGGCGGCGCTGCAACACTCGATGCGGCTCGATTACGTGAATCCGCCGCCCGCTTACACCAACGCTTCGCAGCGACTGCGCACGCCGGAGGAAATCCTGCGCGCCCGCCGCGGCACCTGCATCGAACTGGCTCTGTTGCTCGCTTCGTGCTGGGAGCACGTCGGCATTTTCCCGCTGATTTTTCTCACGAGTGGCCACGCTTTTTGCGGATACTGGACGAGCGAAACGGCGCGCACCGGTTTCATCGAGGGCCTGCCGAAACTGCTGAAGCACGCGCGGGCTGATGGCGAAACGCCGGGCCAGAAAGCCATCGGCGGCGTGCGCGAAAAGAAGACCGCGGAGCCGTGGATGTTTGCCGAGCCGCATCACCTCGCGGGCATCCGCGTGGAAGCGCGTGAGGGCCGGCTCGTGCCGGTGGAGGCGACGTTCATCCCGCTTCAGCGCTCATTTGCCGATGCGGTGAGCGAATCGAAGCGGCTGCTTGAAGATCTGCGCGGGCCGGAGGAATTCGACGGCATGATCGACGTGCAAACTGCGCGCGAACGGGGCGTGACGCCGCTCGCCATCATCACGCAGGGGACAGCGGCGTAGGCGATGAAATCCGGCGTTGTTTCCAAATCTGCCGCGCGCGATGAAGTCATCGCGGACATCGTGGACGACGCACTCGGCGGGCTCGGATGCGAGCCGATCGAGACAGTGATCGTTCGTAAAAAAATGCGCGCGGCTCCGTTGCGCGCCGCGCTGGAAAGTCGCGCGCTGCATCTCGTGCGCGATCACGGCGGGCTGCTGCGCTGGCACATCGGCAAGCCACCGCTGCCGGGTCCGGGCCGCGAAGTGCTGGCGAAGCGCCGCGGGCTTCGCCGTGCGCCGCTCGCGGCACCGATCGTTTTGAGTCAGACCATTTTTGAAAAGCAGGAGTCTTCCAAAGTCAGCGACCTGCTGCTCGCCGCGGATCGCAAGCTCTCGCGACCTGCGTGGAATGACGCCGGGCTGCTGTGGGGCCTGCGCTGTTTCACGAAGAACGGCGCGCTTATCCCATTCGCTCCCGCCGACCTCTCGAAGCTCGCGGGAAAAAATGTGCTGCTCATCATCCACGGCACTTTCAGCGACAGCGACGTGATGTTGCGCGCTTTTGAAAAAGCGACGGGCGGCAGCGCGATGCTCACGGCGGCGCTAAAGCGTTACGACTTCGTGCTCGCGTTCGATCATCCGACGCTCGCGCAAAGTCCGATGCTGAATGCCTTCGATCTCGCGGCGAAATTTGCAGGCGGCACGCCGGCGACGCTCGATGTCATCGCGCACAGCCGCGGCGGGCTGGTGGCGCGCTGGTTTTGCGAAGGCTTCCGGCAGGCGCAGACGCGCTGCCGCGTCATCATGGTCGGCGCGCCACTCGCGGGCACGAGCCTCGCCGCGCCGGCCCGCATCAAGGCGGTGATGGATTTTCTTTCCAACGCGGGCGAAGCGATCGGCTTCGCGGCCGGGCTCGGCGGCGGCGTGTTGCTGACGCTCGCGAGTTCGCTCGCGGGTATCTTCGCGCGCATGACGGGCGCGCTGAGCACGCCGCTCGCGGATGCGCTCGTGGCCATGATTCCCGGCCTGTCCGCGCAATCGCGCCACGGCTCGAATGTCGAGCTGCGCGCGTTGCGCGTGAACACGGGCGCGTTCGATTTCGCCGACCCCGCGAGCCCGGTGCGCTATTGGGTCGTGCGATCGAATTTCTCTCCCGTGGAAAAAGGCGTCTGGGGCTTTTTGAAATCGTTCGCGGCGCGGCCCGGCGCGTCAGTGCTCGACACGGCGGCGGACTATGTCTTCCGCGGCGCGAACGATCTCGTGGTCGATCTCGACTCGATGGATCAGGTCGGCGAGCAGGCGTTGCCGATCCAGGCCCCGCGACTCATCACGAATGTCGCCCACGATTTCGGCGCGTCGCGCACGGTGCATCATTGCAACTATTTCCAGCAGGGCGAGACGGTGCAGGCGATTCGGAGCACGTTCGGTTTTTAAAAAAACCGCGACCAGGGAAGTTACGGGCGCGTGATTTTCAGGCGCAGCATTTTCGTGGTCGCGGAACCGAGCGGGACTTTCGCCTTGATGACGCGCGTGCTGCCGTCGTCGGAAAAGATTTGCTCCGTCGGCGTGGCGGTCGTCCACAGATTGAGGCTGGCGGACTCCTCGATCGAAAATGTCACGTCCGTTGCCGCGAGGTTGCGGCGATAGGTCAGCACGGCGTTCGGCGGCTCGCGCGTGAAGATCGGGATGCCGACGGAGCCCGTCAGTGTGGGATCGGTGTTGGTCGCGAACTCGATCAAATTGTTCACCCCGTCCGCGTCGGAATCCACCAGTTCACCGGAGATCGCAGCGTCGCCGGTATTCATCGCCCTCGAAACGATCCCCCGTCGCCGCCTCGGGGAAGCCGTTTAGCCTGGCTTCGGCTCGGGGCAGGATGGACTCAGGGGAAGATGGCAGACGTTCCTTCAACGCACGCTCACTTGGCCGTTCATCAGCATCGGCAGCAGCCAGTCGCGCAGGGCGGTGAGCTCTTGGGTTTGTTGGCGATTGCTCTCGATGAGATCGAACGATGATTTGACCGCCTTGTGGAATGTAGCCACCAAATCTTCATTTGGCATGGCAATGCTGTGTGCAGCAACGACTTCAGGGTTAACGGCAGGGTAAGCAGCACCGCTCGCAACTGTGGTCAGTCGGCCGATGTTTGAATCTGAGGTGAGGCTTAGGTAGTTGAACTCTCGGTAGAAGGTGGATTTGGGCGTTAGAACGGCAAACCCGGTGCTTCCTGTGATTGTTGTTTTGCTGTGCGGAGCCATGGCGAACGAGCGGTTACCGGGGCGGACCATTCCAATGATCGTATCGCCAGGGGTAAGGATTCGGCGTGCTCGGCTCGGTGCCTGATCCCACTCGTATTCTTGTATTGCTAGGATTTTGCCGTCTTTGGCGCTGGCAAGATCGAGATAGCTGACGGCTTCTGGCTGATTCGAGTTTCCCCAAGTGCTTTGGTTCAAATGGCAGAAGTCTGCGATTTGGCCAACATTCCACCCCTTCGGAATCTCGCGTTTGAGGGCTTCGTTGTAGAGCATCTTGCCGCCGGAGGCGCGGTAGGGGTGGCCTTGGAGGTGGGGTTTGCCCATCGCGGCGGCTTGGGCGGCGGTCATGGGGAAGTCAAACTGCACGAACCAGTAGTCGTAGAGCAACTTCGCCATCCCCTCCAACTCCTCGTTCATCCGCTGGTTCAGTTCGATCTTCGCGTCGAGCGTAGCGAGGAGTTCAGCAATCTTGTCCTGTGCGTCTCTTTCAGGCGGTAGCCTAACGGGAAGGTTTCGCAGTGTTCCCAAATTGATCAATGGCACTGTGCTGCCAGTATTTCGGTCGGTGATTGTTTTGTGAATCCAAGGGCTGGCTAGCCAATAGTAAACGTAAAGAGGGTTAGCCTTCTGCGAATCAATGCGAATGCGAAGCTGCTTGTTGGAAATAACGTATTTCTCGAAATTGCTATCTTCGGGAATGATTCCAATTTGCCCGATCGTGCCAGCGGCAGTGATTACGATGTCATTTCTCAGCGCGTATGCGTTGAGTGATTCTGCTTTTTCTGGCGCTACGAAAACGAATCCTTGTTCAATGAACTTCCTGGAGTCGGTCGTTAGATTATTACCACGGATCACCGGCACCCCTGAAGTCCTGAAAAACTCAGTTCCAATGCTACTTCCGAATGGGCCAGAAATAATTGACCTCTTCTCAGGCGACGCCAAATCTCCAAGCGCAACCTCGAAAAACTTACTCATACCTCAGTGCCTCCAGTTTCTTGGCTAGCTGCTTCTCCAGCCCCTTTGAATTGTCGAACAACTCTTTCAGCCGTTCGGTGCGGGCTGTAAGTTCCTTCTCGAACTGTTTCGGACTTATCGTCACGTGATCCACTTTCACATCGAAAAACTGCCCTGCACTTAGTGAACAATTCTTCGCGGCGATGTCGTCGTAGCTCACGACGACGGAGAAGTCTTCGATGGCTTCCTTGCCGTTGAAGACGCGGATGATCTGCTGCTCATCTTCATGGGAGAGGAGGGTCTTTTGATTTTTCCCTTCCTTCACCTTCTCGCCGAGGTTGGAGGCATCAATGAGGATGACTTTGCCCTGGTTCGTGGCATCCAGAAAGAGGATGGAGACATTGGTGCCGGTAGTGGCGAAGATGTTGCTGGGCATCGAGACCACGCCTGCGAGCATCTTATTCTGCACGAGGTGCTCACGGATGCCTTTCTCGATGCCGGACTGGGCGGTGATGAAGCCGGTGGGGACGACAACGGCGGCTTTTCCCTTCTTGCTTAGCGAGTAGATGATGTGCTGGATGAAGAGCAGGTAGATGGCCATCTTGTCCTTGGACGAAGGCGTGATCTTCGGGATGCCTGCGAAGAAGCGCTGCTGGTTGGCCTTGGTGTCGAGCTGGTCGCGGAAGTCGGAGAAGTCGAGCTTGAAGGGAGGATTGGAGACGATGTAGTCGAACTTCCGCAGGCCGGTCCCTTTGTCCTCCTTGTGGTAGGGCTCCAGGATGGTGTTCCCCTGGATGACGTGGGGGATGGAGTGGACAAGGTTGTTCAGGATGAGATTCAGCCGCAGGAGGCTGGAGGACTTCTGGGAGACATCCTGGGTGTAAAGGGTGCAGCGGTCCTCGCCGATGGCGTGGGCGAGGTTCATCAACAAGGTGCCGGAGCCTGCAGCGGGGTCATAGCAGGTGACGTTCTTCACCGGCGCGGGGACGAGGCAGGCGGCCATGATCTTGGCCACCGCATGGGGCGTGTAATATTCGGCATACTTGCCGCCGCCGTCTTTGTTGTAGTCTTTGATGAGGTATTCAAAGAGCGTGGCGTAGAAGTCGAATTTCTCGGCAAAGATGCGCTCGAAGCTGAAGGGGATGAGCTTGTTGATGATGGCCTTGGCGAAGGCATCCCGCTGGGTGGCGACGTATTGGGTGACGGGATCGAAGAGGACGATCTTTTGCCCGTCATTGGTCATGACGGAGAAGATGTCGGTATTCAGCGCGGCGATGTCCAGCAGGGTGGCATCCAGAGTGGCGGCGAAGTCCTTGTCGTTCTGCTTTCCCCAAAGTGTGGCGAGGAAGTGCTGGGGCTTCAGCCTGGCGGTCCCGGCGCCGAGCTGCATGAGCAGGAGTTCATAGTCATCCTCTGTCATGGCACGCAGGGCGTCCTCCCAGGATTTGGCTTTGGCCACGGAAGGCTCGATGCGCTTCACCTCATGGGCGAATTTGTCATTGAGGAACTTGTAGAGGAAGACCTGGGTGATGATCTTGAACTCGTTGCCATCATTGCCGAGGCCGTAACTGGCACAGACGCCTTTGAGGTCGTCAATGAGGCTGATGGCGTTGGTCTTGAATTCTTGGGATGTCATGCGGCTTGGGGTCCGTGGAACTCAGCCAGATACTCCTTCATCAAAAGGGTATTGATGAACTGAGTATTCTCTGCGGTGAGCGGGAGTTGATGTTTGTTTCTGAGTTGCTCGATGATGAGCTTGGTCATCTCAGCCTTGGCAAAGGCTTCGTTGGTGAGCATCAGGACGTTCTGGGAGATGCGGGCGTCTGCCTCGGCCTTGAAGGCGCTGAGGGCCTCGAAGAGTTTCCGCTCATTGGCGGTGGGCTGGCCTTTTTCGAGGAGGCGCTTGTGCAGGCGTGCGTATTTCTCGTCGTTGGCATACTTGGCACGAATGAGCTGGTTCTTCCGCTCTAGCTCGCGGGCGCGGGCGTGGATGCCCTTGAGTGCCTTGATGTTATCCACCATCTCGGCCTGGGTCATTTCGGCGAGGTTCTTCTTCTTGAAGAGGCGCTCCAGTTCCTCCCTCAGGGTGACGAAGACGGGATCGCCAGGGTCGAAGTTCCTGCCCAGACCTTCCCGCGTGCGGCGGAGGTTCTCCCGCAGCTCATCGGCGATGACCATCTCGCCCTCGGATACTTTGCGGAACGTGAAGAGGACGTTCTCCAAGGCGATGTTGAGGATATTGACGCTATCATCGGCGTGCTCCAGTGCCTCGCGCTGGTTGAGGAGCATGAGGTGATTGGTGGCCTCGGTGGAGAGCTGGCCGAGCTTCCGGAAGTCGAGCTTTGTCAGGAGTTCATACTGACCGGAGAGGCGGATGAGGTTGTAAAGGCTCTTGGCGTCGTTGAGCGCCTTGATGACTTTGCGCATCTCGGCGCGGTCGGTGATCTGGGTGACCTGCTGGGAGAAGACCTCGGCATTAGCGGTGTCGAAATGGAAGAGAGCGTCCTTGATGGACTCGATCTCGGCGGCGATCTCGGCCTCGGTCTTGAAGAGATCGGAGTAGCTCTGCAATTCATCGCCTAGCTCGCTCTGGAGTTCGTCGAAGTAATCTTTGTTGGTCTTGGCGAACTCAGCCTCGATATCGACGAAGTCCACGACGGTGCCGTAGCGATAGGACTTGTAGGGGCGGTTCACACGCGTGAGCGCCTGGAGGAGGTTGTGTGCCTTGATGATGCGGCCCAGGTAGAGCTTCTTCAGCCGGGCGGCATCGAAGCCGGTGAGCAGCATGTTGAAGACAAACAGGATGTCGATTTTGCCTGCCTTGAAGGCATCCACGAGTTCTTTGCGCTCCTCCTTGGTGCCAGCGTCGTGAAGAATGAGGGCATGGGTGGTGACGGTGCGGCTGGGCAGGGCGTAGAGGCTGGGCGCTTCTGCCACCATGGATTCGGGCATGGAATCGGTGGCTGGTGGGCGTAGCGTGTGCGGGGCCAAGCTGGCATATTTCGACTTAAAGAGCCGTGCCATCTCCCGGGCCTGCTCGGAGGAATCGCAGATGACCATGGCTCCGGTGGAGCGGTCGCCGCTCATGGTGCGGGAATTTTCAAAATCCTCGATGATGTAGTCGAGCATGGGCTCGACGAACTTGGTGTGGGAGTAAAGGAAGGTGCGGTTCCTGGCTTCCTTGAGCACCTTGATCTGTTCGAGTGTTTCCTTAAGCTGGAGTTTGTAGTTGGTCTCGATCTCTTCCCGGAGGAGCCGGAGCGTGTAGCCGTCGGCGATGGAGCGGTTGTAGTAGTATTTGTGGATGTAGTCGCCGAAGAGCTTCTTGGAATCGTAGGTCTGCGGTGTGGTGGGCTGGCCATCTGCGCCTCTCGGGCCCGCTAGGGAGGCATTGAGCAAGGGCGTTCCGGTGAGGCCGATCTTGATGGCATCCCGGTCTGACTCATGGAGATTGGCCAGGAAACTGCCCTCGGGGTTATAGCTGCGGTGAACCTCATCGAGGAAATAGACGCGCTGCAGGCCGAGGGCGTAGTCGGTGCTGCGGATGACGTTGGGGTTATCGTCAAAGCGCTGGATATTGACGACCGTGATCTCAGGCTTTCCAGCGTCGTTGTGGACGGCAAGGTTGGACTTGATGTCGTGGGCGAACTCCTCCCGTGAACTGATATGGTGAACGTGCAGTCCACGGCTGCGGAACTCCCCGCTGGCCTGCTCCATGAGATCAATGCGATCGACGATGAAGTAGAACTTCGGCACCACGCCTTTCTTCTGAAAGTAGGTGGTGAGGAAATGGACGCAATAGAACGCGAGGGCGGTCTTACCACTGCCCTGCGTGTGCCAGATGATACCCTTGCGAATGCCTGCCTCGATTTTGCTCTCGATGGCCTTGGTGGCGAACATCTGCGGGTAGCGCATGACGTGCTTTTCCATACCTTGCCCGGTGCGGACATAGGCGAGTCCAAAGCGAAGGAGGAAGGCGAGACGGTCACGGGAGAAGAGGGATGTGCTGAGGCGGTTGGTGGGCGTGTTCGGGTCCTTGTTGGTCGCGAACTCTGGCGAGTGCTTGATGGTGGTGAGATTGGTATCAGCGAGGACGAGGTCTTCTACTTGGCTGTCTTCAGGCTGAAGCAGGGTTTCGAGATCGAGGGCTTCCTCTTCGCGGAAGTAGTTAAAAACGGGCTTGTCGTAGGAGGTGGAGGCATAGAACGCGCCTTCGAGCGGCTCGGGGGAGCCATCGTCGTATTCCATGTTGTTCGAGAACACCATGAGCTGCGTGATGTTGATGAAGCGCTTGAACTTGGGATTGCGAAACCGGGTGACGATGCGGTTCCGCTCCGCGAGGATACCGTCCCGGTTGTTCGGCTTCTTCACCTCGATGAACACCAGCGGCAGACCGTTGATGAGGAGCGTGATGTCTGGGCGGAACTCTTCGTCATCCTTCTTGCAGGCGAACTCGGTGACGACGTGGAAGGTGTTTCGATGGAAGTCCTCAAAGTCGATGATCTTCAGGCCTGAGGTGTTGGTGATCTTCTCGTAGAACTGTCTGCCGAGGTCTTCATTGTCGAGAGCGAGGTCGAGCTGGCCGAGGGCGTTGTCGATCTCGATTGCCGATGCGGAAGGATTCAGGGCCGCGAGGCTCTTGCGAAAAATTGACGGGACGATGTTGCTCGATTCATTCCACGCGAGGCCTTTCAGGGACAGGTAAGTGTATCCCAGCCGAGTGAGGTGGAGAATGGCGGGGATTTTGACCCGAGAGTCTTCGTTGAACTTCATAGCCCGGAGTGGTTTGTCGCTTCGTTCACGCTCTCGGGAACGATTTTGCACACTTGAATCGCGGTATAGCCCATCTCGTGGTTGGACATGGAGGCGGGGCGGAGGTCCACCTTGCTCTTCTCATTGAAGCGCTCCATGAGCAGGTAGAGCAGCCCGGCCCGCTCCAGATCGCGGATGGCGTCGTCGAAGTTGAAGGCGGCGAAGATTTCCCGGACGTTCGGGGAGAAACCCATAACATACTGGCAGGAGGTGGGCATGGTGGTCAGTGCAAAGAATCCCGCAAGACGCGGACGCTAGCAAGACGGGCGGCGGGGCGCATAGGAAAAACGATTCCTG
>JBBRPM010000011.1:0-98650 GCA_038228115.1 Chthoniobacterales bacterium | reverse complement strand
CAACCCGGTGAAGGCAAGCAACCAGGTGAAGGCAGGCAACCCGGTGAGGGCAAGCAACCCGGTGAGGGCAAGCAACCCGGTGAAGGCAAGCAACCCGGCGAGGGCAAGCAACCCGGTGAAGGGCAGAAGCCAGGCGAGGGTGGGCAGCCGGGGAATGGCGGCGGTGAGGGTGGTGCGAAAGGTTCTCCGACGGGTGATCCGAATGGCGCGCAGGGTGAGCGGCAGGGGTCGGGTTTGCGGGAGATGGCGCAGGGGCAGAAGCAGCGGGGTGGGGTTCGCGCCGGTGCGGGCGGAGGGGGTGGGGATGATCGGGGCGGTGGTTTGGAAACGGCGGAGGGGCCGCTGACGGGCAATGGATTTGTCGAGTGGTCGGACAAGCTGCGCAGCGTCGAGGAGATGCTCGATGAGCCGAAGCTGCGCAATGAAGTGGCGCGCGTTCGCGAGGCGGCGCAGGCGATGCGGGCGGAGTTCAAACGGCACGGCGAAGACATCAAATGGGATCTCGTGAAAACGAAGATCGGCGCGCCGCTCGCGGAGTTGCGCAATCGGCTCACGGAGGAACTCGCACGTCGCGATTCCAAGGAGGCGCTGGTGCCGATCGATCGCGATCCGGTGCCGCCGAAATATAGCGAGCAGGTGCGCCGCTATTACGAGGAATTGGGGCGCAGCCGGTGATGCGTTCACCGAACGATCCGGGTAGCGCGCGCGTCTCGCGTGCTGGTTTCGGCGTCCCGCCAGAACGAACTTTCGGACGCAATCAATTTTTGAGAGATGGACGAACGTTTGGAGGGCGGACGATTCGTAAAGTTCACGAAGGCGGGACGCCTTTGCCAGCACGCGAGACGCGCGCGCTACCCGGAACTCTGTGCCGCGCTCAATGATACTCTCCGCACTTTTCCTTGCGGGACGGGAGTGGCTTTGGCCTTCCATGATCACGCTCGGATTCGGGCTCGTTTTCGTCGGCTGGTCTTACCTTCGCGCGAATGTCCCGCCCGGAATCCGCGTCGCATGCGCCGTCGCAAAACTCCTCGGCCTCGCCGCGCTCGCCGCGTGCCTGCTGGAGCCGATGTGGACGGGCGAACGCGCGCGGCCCGGTGCGAATATCATCGCCGTCATCGCGGACAACAGCCAGAGCATGACGCTTCACGGGCCGGACGAAAAAGAGAGTCGCGCGGCGCAGCTCGCGAAGATGCTGACGGATGACAAGAGCAACCAATGGCGCACCGTGCTCGGCGAGAATTTCGAGGTCCGCAATTACCTCGCCGACTCGCATCTGCAAGGCACGCAGACTTTCGCGGAACTCACTTTCGACGGACGCACTTCCGCACTCGGAAACGCGCTGCGCCTGCTCGCTGAACGCAGCGCGGGACAACCGGTCGCGGGCGTGCTGTTGCTCACGGATGGCGTCGCCGCCGACATCCCGGACGCAGCATCGTTGCAAGGTTTGCCGCCGATTTTCCCGGTCGTTTTCGGAAACGATCGCGCGGCGAATGACATCGCGATCACGAGCACGGCGACCACGCAGACTTCGTTTGAAGATGCGCCAGTCAGCGTACAGGCTGAGGTGAGCGCGACGGGATTTCGCGGGCTCGAAGTCGTGGGAAAACTGACTGCTGTCGAAGCTGGAAAATCGGATGAACCGGAAAAAGTCGTCGGCGAACAAACGCTGCGCGTTCCCGATGACAGCGACAAACTCGCGTTCCGTTTCCAGCTTCGCCCGGAGAAAAGCGGTGTCCTTTTCTACCGCCTGCGCGTGACCTCTGGCGAGAGCGCGCTCGAGGCCACGATGGCGAACAACGAGACGATCGTCGCGGTGGATCGCGGGCATGGGCCGCACCGGATCCTTTACGTGAGCGGGCGTCCGAATTGGGAATACAAATTCCTCGCGCGCGCGGTCGCGGGCGACGACCAGACGCAGCTCGTCGGGCTTATTCGCGTGGCGAAACGCGAGCCGAAGTTTGAATTTCGCGGGCGCAATGGTGAGTCGAGCAATCCGTTGTTTCGCGGGTTTGGAAATCAGTCGAAGGAGGAGGTCGAGCAATACGACAAGCCGGTGCTCGTGCGGCTGAACACGGAGGATGAGTTTGAATTGAAAGGCGGTTTCCCGAAGACGGCGGAGGAACTTTTCAAATACGAGGCGGTGATCCTCGACGATTTGGAGGCGGCGTTTTTCACGGCGGATCAGATGAGCCTGGTGCAGCGATTTGTGTCCGAGCGCGGTGGAAGTTTGCTGATGCTCGGCGGGGCGGAATCGTTTCACGACGGCGCGTATCAGCGCACGGCGATCGGCGACATGCTGCCCGTGTATCTCGATCATCCGGATGCGGCGGTGCCGGCGACGGGGGTTCGGCTCGCGCTCACTCGCGAGGGCTGGCTGCAGCCTTGGGCGCGACTGCGGGCGCGGGAGCCGGATGAGGAAAAGCGGCTCGCGGATTTGCCGACGTTCGACGTGCTGAATCACGCGGGCGAAGCGAAGCCGGCGGCGACCGTGGTGGCGACGGTGACGGATGGAGCGCATCAATTTCCCGCGCTGCTCACACAACGTTTCGGACGCGGGCGCACGGCTTCGATGCTCATCGGTGATTTCTGGCAATCCGGTCTCGGCGATGAAGCGCGGATGAAGGATCTCGAACGCGCGTGGCGGCAGATGACGCGCTGGCTCGTGGCGGATGTCGGCGCAAACATCGAGGTGCGGCTGGAGCCGAAGCCGGATGCGCAGGCAATGCAAATTCAGGTGCGAGCGCGCGATGCGAAATTTCAGCCGCTTGATAATGCGACGGTGACTATCACGGTGCAGGCCGTCGGGCGCGCGGGGGAAAGTGCGACGGTCACGCTGCCAGCGGAGGCGTCGGCGGGTGAGGCGGGTTTGTATGAGGCTTCGTATGTGCCGCGCGAGAGCGGTGGGTATCGCGTGGAAGCGACGGTGACGGAGCAGAGCGGTGCGGTCGCGGGGAAAGCGCAGGCGGGATGGAGCACGGATTTGGCGGCGGCGGAATTTCGTTCGCTCACGCCGAATCGCGCGCTGATGGAAGCGCTGGCGACGCAAACCGGCGGGCAGGTCGTGGCTCCCGAAAAGCTCGATGAATTTGTGCGCGAGCTGCCATCGCGACGCGCGCCGGTGACGGAAACTTGGACGCGGCCGATCTGGCATACGCCTGCGATGTTTCTGTTCGCGCTCGCGTGTTTTGTTGCGGAGTGGGGACTTCGCAGGAAGAAAGGGCTCGCGTGAAAATGAGAAGCGAATATCGAACGTCGAACGTCGAACATCGAACATCGAAGTGGCGGAGCTTTGCGGCGGCGCTTTGGCTGGGGTTGGTTGCGTGTGGCTTCGCGGAAGAGAAGGTTTCGCTCATCATCGTCTCGGGCGCGGGTGGCGAGGCGGAGTATTCGGAGGCATTTGCGAAGTGGGCGGAGAACTGGAAGCAGGCTGGCGAAGCTGCCGGGGCCTCGACGCGCGTGATCGGCCTCGGCGACAAGGCGGAGGAAAGCCTCGATCAGTTTCGCGCGACGCTGCGCGATGAGCCGAAGGATGGCGCATCCGAACTTTGGATCGTGCTGCTCGGACACGGGAACTCGGAGGCGAAAGACGCGAAATTCAATCTCACCGGCGACGATCTCGCGGCGTCGGAATACGCGTCGCTACTCACCCCCTTCCATCGCCCGCTGGTGCTGATCAATTGCTTCTCCAGCAGCGGCGCATTTCTCGCCCCGCTGTCCGCGCCCGGTCGCGTGATCGTCACCGCGACGCGCAGCGGGTCAGAGCGGAACTATTCACGCCTTGGAAAATACCTGTCGGAAGCGATGAACGACGCGGCTGCTGACCTCGACAAAGACGGCCAAACTTCCGTGCTCGAAGTTTGGCTCACCGCCGCACAACGGGTCGCTGCGTTTTACAAAGACGAGGGCCGGATCGCGACGGAACACTCGCTGCTGGATGACAACGGCGACGCCAAGGGAACGCCTGCTGATTTTTTCCGGGGAGTGCGCGCGGTCAAAAAAGCGAAGGACGGTACGCCGCCCGATGGCCTGCGCGCACATCAGGTACATCTGCTCGGCAACGCGGAGGAACGCGCGCTTTCTGCGGAAACTCGCGCGGAACGCGACGCGCTGGAAATCGAACTTGCGAAGCTGCGTGAAGCGAAGGCGTCGAAGCCGGAGGACGCATACTTTCGCGAGCTGGAGACGCTGCTGCTGAAGATCGCGAAACTCTACGAGCGCGCGCCGGGGAAGGCGGATTAGGGCGAGGTCGCTATCGCCCCGAACGCGAAAGCGCCATGGAGCGGCGTGCGTCTCGCCGCCGAATGAAAACACTGCGCGATGCGCCATTCATTTCTGAGCGCGATGCTGGGAATGTTTGCGCTTCGCGATGGTTTTGGGTCGGCGGCGGGACGCGCGCCGCTCCATGACTTCACTCGCCGGGGCCAGCTATCCGATACTCCCCTTCCGCATCTCCTCCGCGAGATACGTGCAGGAGCGCATCGCCAGAGCCATGATACTAAGCGTGGGATTTTTGTCGGCGTTCGAGGCAAAAGGGCCGCCGTCGGTCACGAACAGATTCGGGATTTCCCAAGCCTGGCTCCATTGATTGAGCACGGATTTCTGCGGATCGGCTCCCACGCAGGTCGTGCCGACTTCGTGGATGATCGTGCCGCCGGCCATGATCGCTTTTTCCGGATCGAGCTGCACCTTGCTCAGCACATTGCCACCCATCGCTTCGATGATGTCCTTGAATGTCCGCTGCATGTGGACGGCCTGCCTTTTCTCGTGGTCGCTCCATTTCCAATAAAAGCGCAGCACGGGAATTCCGTAGCGATCCTTCTTCTCCGGGTCGATTTCGCAGTAGCTATCGTCGTTCGGAATCATCTCGCCGCGTCCCGCGAAATCGAGCGTCGCGCCGTAGTAACGCCGCGCCTCGTCCTTGTATTTTTTGCCGTAGGAATTTTCGTTCGGATTGAAGACGCCCATGCCCGGCATGTCGCGTCCGCCGCCAAATTCGATGTGGTAGCCGCGCGCGAAATCGAGCTTCCCCGCGAGCTGCTCCTGATATTTCCACCACGGCATATACATGTGCATGCCGCTCGCGCCGTCTTCGTTGTGCGGCGGGCAGTTTTCCAGCGCGGGAATGTGACCGCTCACGCTGCTGCCGACGGTGTCCATGAGGTAGCGGCCGACTTTGCCGGAGCCATTCGCGAGGCCATTTGGAAAGAGCGCGGTCTTCGAGTTGAGAAGGATGCGCGCGCTTTCACAACCGGACGCGGCGAGCACGACGACGCGCGCGGTGGCGCGCTCTTCCTTGCCCGTGCGCTTGTCGATGTAAAGCACACCGGTCGCCTTCCCGTCCTTTCCCACCGTCACTTCGCGGACCATCGCCTCGGTGATGATGTCCAGATTTCCCGTCTCCACGGCAGGCGGTAAAAGGACGGTCGTGCTTTGAAAATTTGCGCGGATCGAGCAGCCGCGTCCGCATTCCGTCGCATAGAAACACGCCGAACGACCGTTGAGCGGCTTCGTCAAAATCGCGAGATGCGACGGGATGACCGGAATGCCGAGCGGCTGGCAATACTTTTTCGTGAGCAGTTCGTAGCCACGCGGTTTCGGCGCGGGCTGGAGGGAATCACGCAGCGAGTCGGGCGTGTTTTCCATGCCCTCGTTTGAGCCAAAGACGCCGATGAGCGCCTCAGTTTTATCGTACCATGGCTCGATGTCCTTGTATTCAAAAGGCCAGTCGAGACCGAGCCCGTCGCGGCTCTTCGGTTTGAAATCATACGGCCCCATCCGCAGCGCGATGCGGCCCCAGTGGTTCGTGCGCCCGCCGAGCATGCGCGGACGCCACCACATGAAATTCTGCGAAGTCGTCCGCGCCTTCCAATCCTTCGCCTCCTCCCAACCCTGCCCGCCCGAGCGCTGCACCATGTAAGGCTCGCCCGGCACCGTCCAACCGCCGTCCACCGTCGCATCGAAAAAGCCGAAGTTTTTGTCCGGCGTCGCGGTGCCGCGCAGAGGCGCTTCGTCGTTGCGTTGAAACATGGGCGTCTCCTTGATCGGATCGTAGTCCCGGCCCGCTTCGAGCATCAGCACTTTCAGCCCGGCTTTCGTGAGGACGTAGGCGCTCATGCCGCCACCCGCGCCGGAACCGACGACGATGACATCATATGCAGTGAGAGTTTTGCGGGGAGTGATTACTGGCATGGAAGATGGATAACAGCGCGCGCGGCCCACCTTCAAACTCGATCTTCTTCGGCGAACGGCATCCGCACTCGGAAGCGCGTCTGGTCCGCGTCGGATTCGAGCAGACTCAGCTCCGCGCCATTCGCACGTGTGAGTTTAAACCGAGGCCCGCACCCTCGCTGGTTTGCGCGGCCTCTGCGCGGATTCGCGATCATGAAATCGGCGTCGCCATCATGCGACGAAACGTGATTTTCACGAGGCCGAGCGGCCGGCTGTAAGTGCCGTTCCAGGAAAGGAGGGATGGAGGATTTAACCGCGAAGGGCGCGAAGAACGCGAAGGATTTCAAAGGGAAAAAATTGGCTGCTCTTTCAGTCGTGGCTAAACTTGGTGCCGACTTTCTGGTCCCGATCCTTCTTCGAAAATCAGGAGCAGGAGCAGGAGAACGAACCGGGCTCACTCCGATCACGCGCGGCTCTTTCCCCCTCGCGCAATCTCACTTCCCTGCTTTCATCTCCCGCTCCTTCGCATGTCCACCATTGCACCCACTCAGCCCGCCCATCCGTGGACCGTGCTGCGCCACGGTCCCTTCGCGCGCTATATGACGGGCGAAGTCATCTCCATGCTCGGCACGTGGATGCAGCAGATGGCGCTCGGCTGGGTGCTCACGGGGATCACATCCAGCGCGTTTATGCTCGGCATGGTGAACTTTGCATCCGGCATCCCGATGCTCGCACTCACGATGTGGGGCGGCGTGGTCGCCGATCGTTTCGACAAGCGGATCATCCTCGTTATCTCGCAAATCGTGCAGGCCGTGCTCGCCGGCTCGATCGGCTGGCTCGTCGCGACGAATCAAGTCACCGTCGTTCACATCGTCGTCGCGGGATTTTTGCTCGGAGTTTCCACGGCGTTTGAAATGCCGGCGGCGTCCGCGCTGGTGCCTGAGTTGGTTCCGCGCGAGCAACTCAGCTCCGCCATCGCCGTCGATCGCTCGATTTTTCACGCTTCCCGCCTCGCCGGACCCGCGCTCGGCGGCTGGCTCATCGGCACGCTGGGCACCGCGTCCGCCTTTTACGCCAATGCGCTCAGCTTCGCCGCGCTCATCATCGCGCTGCTCACCATTCACCCGCGCGCCCGCGGCACTGCGGAGGAGGAGGAAATGCGGCAGACCGGCATGAAGCAAGGCCTGGCCTACGTTCGCGGCGACCGGCCCATGCGCTCCATGATCCTCCTGCTCATGTGCGCGACCACCTGCATCTCACCGTTTTTCATGATCATGATGCCACTCTACTCGCGAAACATCCTCCACATCACCGCGAACAAACACGGCCTGCTCATGGGCTCGTCCGGCCTCGGCGCTTTCATCGGTTCCGTTTGGCTGCTTTCCATCGCCTCCCATCATCGCACCGCCTACTTGCGCGTCTCCGTGGCGGTCATTTTCACGTGCATGCTCGGCCTCGCCCTCGCGCAAAATCTCGCCATCGCCATCGCGTCGATGGTCGCGCTCACGATGGGCACCGCCACCATGTTCGGCCTTGCAAACACCATCGTACAGGAGCGCGCGCCCGATGCGCTGCGCGGCCGCATCTCCGCCATCGTCGGGCTCAGCTTCTTCGGCGTGCTGCCTTTCTCCGGTCTCATCATGTCGAAATACGCGGATCTCGTTGGCCTGCGCATCGCCATGGGTTCGGGCGCGCTCGGCTTCGGCATCGCCGCCGCGACGTTGCTCTATCGCTCGGGCCGCGCCGCTCCCGCTACGGCATCCGCCAGATAAGCCGCACCGCATCCAGCCGCAGGCGCGCCGAGCCGAGTGCGGCTTGCAGCTCCGCTTTCTGCGCGCGCACCGCCGCGATTTCCTCGGGGCGCACGTGGTCGTTGATTTCGCGCAGATCTTCCAGCCGGTCGATCTCATCCTGAAGCTGAGCCTCCATGCCAGCGCTCGCAGCCGCGACGATGTTTTGCATGCGCACTTCCGCCAGCGCCTGCGCTTTTTCCAGCATCGCGGGGAGCAGCTTTTTCTTCACCGCACCGCGATCAAGCAGCTTGAAAATATCGCCCTTCTCCAGCACCGCACTCGCGACCGTTTCGTCCTCCGTGTGATCCGCGAGCGCGTGATCCACCACCACGCGGATCGGCGTCGCCGGCAGAAAACGATCGGCATGCAAAGCGGCCGGCGCGACGCATTCCGCGACCGCGCGAATCTCCAGCATGATCCCCTCGCTGCCCGAGCTTTTCCAAATGCCGAACGCCGAGTTGCCTGCTTCGATTCCCAGCAAAAGATCGAGCGCGCCGCGCACCAGCGGGTGATCCGGCCCCATGAAACCGAGGTCTTCGCGACTCAGCGCCCGCGCACGATCAAACGTCACCGACATCCCCTCCGGCGGCAGCGCGGGGAAGGCGTCGGTCAGTAAATGGCCCGGCAGCAGCAGATGTCCGCGGCTTCCGAGTTCCTCCACGTGGACGCCGAAATGATCCAGCATACGGATGAAAAATTCCTCGAACGTGGCGTCCGCATCCTGCGCACGGATTTGCGCGATGATCTCCGCCGCGCGCTGCGGTTTGCTGGAATTGAGTTCGAGCAAACGATCGTGGCCGCGCTCCAGCTTCTTCGCCACCTGCGCGTGGCGCTCGCGCGTTTTTTTGATGAACGCTGTCAGTTTTTTCGCATCGAAATCTTCTCGCAACTCCGCGAGCGCACCCGCCATTTCGCGGGCGATCTCCGCCGCACCGTGCGGGTTCTTTTCAAATGCGTTCAGCCCTTCGTGATACCACCGCGCGAGCACTTCGGATTCGCTGCCGCAAACATACGGAACATAGATCTCGATGGTCGCGGATTGACCGATGCGGTCGAGACGACCGATGCGTTGTTCCAGCAATTCCGGATTGGCCGGCAGATCGAAAAGGACGAGCCGGTGCGCGAACTGGAAGTTGCGTCCTTCGCTCCCGATCTCCGAACAGATCAGGATGCGCGCGCCATCGACCTCCGCGAAAAAAGCGGCGTTGCGATCGCGCTGCATCAGCGTGAGGCCCTCGTGAAACAGACCGACCTTCACGTTCACCTCGTGCTGAAGACGCGCGGAAATTTCCTCTGCCAGTTCCCGGGTGCGGCAGATGAGCAGCACTTTTTCCTCGCCGGATTCTTTCAGAAAACCGACCAGCCATTTGATCTTCGCGGCCATCGGATCGACGCCGTCGTCGAGCGGAACCAGCTTTGCGCGCCGCTCGGGAAAGCCCGACAACGCAGCGCGCGTATTGCGAAACATGACGCGGCCCGTGCCGAATTCATCGAGCAGTTCCGGCACGAGTTGCGCCCGCGCACTTTCATCGCCGCCCGCGAGCGCTTCCGCGTGCCGCCGCACGCGCGCGGATTTGGCACCGAAAAGTTTGCGGTCGGACGCCGTCAGCTCTTTTCCTCCGACCACGCGATCGATGGCTTGCGCGACTTGTTCGTAGTGCTCCGCCTCTTTCTGAAAGCGATCGAGCTCCGTGTAGCGATCCGGGTCGAGCAAGCGCAGCCGGGCAAAATGGCCTTCCGGTCCAAGCTGCTGCGGCGTCGCGGTGAGGAGCAGCAGACTCGTCGTCTGCCGCGCGAGCGATTCCACGAGCGTGTACTGCGGGCTCGCGTTCTCCGGCGTCCACTCCAGATGGTGCGCCTCATCGACGACGAGCAAATCCCAACCCGCCGCGAGCACCTGCGCAGTGCGCGGCGCGCTCTCGGAAAGAAAGCCGACGCTGCAAAGGACGAGCTGACTATCGAGAAAGGGATTTGTGTCAGCATCATTCGCTTCGATCGAGAGGCAGCGCTCTTCGTCGAAGATGCTGAAGAGCAAATTAAACCGCCGCAGCAACTCGACGAACCACTGATGAATGAGCGGCTCCGGCACGAGCACGAGGATGCGATCGGCGCGGCCCGTGAGGTGGAGGCGATGCAGGATGAGCCCCGCTTCGATCGTCTTTCCCAGACCGACCTCATCCGCGAGCAGCACCCGCGGCGCAAGGCGCGAAGCCACTTCCGCGGCGATGGACATCTGGTGCGGGATCAAATCCACGCGTCCGCCGACGAATCCACGCACGGCAGATTTTCGCATCCGGCAGCGCCGTGTAAGTGCTTCGGCGCGCAGATTGAAAACGTGCAAATCATCCGTCTGCCCCGCCATGAGCCGCGCTTCCGGTGTGCTGAAACTGATCGTGTCGGAAAGCTCCGCCTCTTTCACCTCGCGACCCTCGGCCCGGTAAACGAGCAGCCCGTCGGCTTCCTCCGCGGATTCCACTACGAGGCTCGCGCCGTCGTGCAGCTTGATCCTTTCTCCCGCGGTGAATTGGACGCGGCGCAGCGGCGCGGATTTCAGCGCGTACTGCCGGTGACCATTCGCCGCGGGAAAGAAAAGTTCGACGCGCCCGAACTCCGCGCGCAGCACGATGCCGAGCCCGAGTTCCGGCTCGCTATCACTGACCCATCGTTGACCTGCGCGTGGTAAATTCATCGGCGGTATCTACGGACAGGCCGCGGCGATTGCCAATTCGGGAATGCGCTGAAATGCAACGTGGGCTAGGAGCGTAACGCATCGGCGACAGCACGGATGCAGCGCATTTCCAAAATGAACGAAGGATGCAGCGAGGCCCACACGCGGACATTGCGGGCCTGCGGCATGCGCGAACTTTTCGCCGGCAAAATCACCAAATCGAGCGGCGTATAAAACGAGGTAAATCGCACCTGCGCCAGTTGGGCGTCGTCTTCCGCGAGCGTGCGCAGGAAGTCGCTGCCGGGCCGCATCTCGACCGCGCCCGCTCCCCGCGCGAGCCGGGCCATGAAGGTGCCGTGATGCGGTGCCGCGATGGTGATGAGACGATCCACGCGGGCCGAGCCACCGAGGCGCTGCACGTAATACCGACTCACGAGGCCGCCCATGCTGAAGCCGACGAGATCGAATTTGCGTCCGCGCTTCAAATGCGCCGCAGTGAAGTCGGCGAGCTGGCTCCCGAGTTCCTCGATCGTGGCCTGGCCGCCGTTCGGCGAAAGATCGGGCGTGAAAACTTCGCGGCCCTGCGAGCGAAAAAAACGCGCCATGCGCGTCATGTCCCGCGAATTGGAGTGGATGCCGTGAACGAGGATGACGGGATTCAGTTTCGGATCAGGAGCCGCCGCCGGCGCGGCATCGAAGAATGCGAGCGCGGAACTGAGCAGGGCGACGAGTTGCATTCGCGAAAGCTAAAGGCGACGGCGAAAATGACGAACCTCGAATTCCGCCGTGCGCAGCGGCACGTCCACCAACTCAAAATTTTCCTCGAAGGGCGGAAAAAAAGCGTCCCCTTCCACCTCGCGAAAGACGACGCTGAGATAGACATCGGAGCAGCGAGAAAGCGTCTGCGCATAAATCTCCGCGCCGCCGATGATGAAGGTTTCGCCGGGCCATTTCGCGGGATCGAACGCGGCAAGATCGCGCACGATTTCCACTCCGGGAATGTCCGGGCCGCGAGTCACGACGACATTGGTCCGGCCTGGCAGCGGCTGGCCGAGCGACGCGAAAGTTTTGCGACCCATCAGTACGGTCTGGCCCAGCGTAGTGCGCTTAAACCATTTGAAATCCTCGGGCAAATGCCACGGGATTTTTCCGTCGCGCCCGATCACGCGGTTCAGCGACATCGCGGCGATCGCTTTCATCAGACGGAGATTGCCGCCTTGATCGCCGGGTGCGGGTCGTAGTTTTCGAGCGTGAAATCCTCGAAACGGAACGCGTGGATGTTGTCGATCGCGGGATTCAATTTCATCACCGGCAGCGGGCGCGGTTCGCGGGTGAGTTGAAGGCGCGCCTGGTCGAGATGATTCGCGTAGAGATGCAGATCGCCAAACGTGTGGACGAAAGTGTCGGCACGCAGCCCGCACACTTGCGCGACCATGAGCGTGAGCAGCGCGTAGCTCGCGATGTTGAAGGGCACGCCGAGGAACAAGTCCGCGGACCGCTGGTAAAGCTGGCAGCTCAACGCGCCGTCGTGGACGTAGAATTGAAACAACGCGTGACACGGCGGCAGCGCCATCCCATCGACTTCGCCGGGATTCCACGCGCTCACGATGTGTCGACGGGAATCGGGGTTCTTTTTGATCTGCGAAATGACGGCGTCGATTTGATTGATCGAGCGCCCATCCGCGGTCCGCCAGTCGCACCACTGCGCACCATAGACGCGTCCGAGATTTCCCTCCGCATCTGCCCACTCATCCCAAATCGTCACGCCATTTTCGCGCAGGTAGTTCACGTTCGTTTCACCGCGCAAAAACCAAAGCAGCTCGTGGATGATCGAGCGCAGATGCAGCTTCTTGGTCGTGAGCACGGGAAAGCTACTCGCGAGATCGAACCGCGCCTGCGCTCCGAAGACGGAGTAAGTGCCCGTGCCGGTGCGATCCGGCTTAAACTTTCCGTGATCAAGGACGAGTCGGAGTAAATCGTGATATTCGCGCATGAAGGCCGGGAACATCACGCATCCGGCGGGTCGGATTCAATCCCGATCGCTGCCGCTCAATACACGAACGAGATCGTGAAGAAGGCGTTGTAGAGATAGTTGTCCACTTTCCCGGCTTCATTCTGCGGACCATAGCCGGGAACGTATCGGGTATTGCGACGATAGATGTCGCGGTAGCCATCGCCCGGAAAAAAGAGGCCAAGGCCGGCGGAAACGACAATGTTATCGGTGAGCAGCGGGCGATACTTGACGCCAAAACTGCAATCGAGCCCGAGATTATTCCCCGCCCGATTGGTTTGCAGCGCGACTTCGATCGGCTTGGTCTCGGCAAGCCAGATATAGTTCACGTTGGCAAAGGCTTTCAGCTTGGGCGTTACGTCCACGTCGCTGCCAAGTCCGACGAGGAAGACGCCAGGATTAACGAAGTTCGACTGCCCTTCCGTTTTGCTCGTGCGCAAGTTCGGGATCAGTGAGTCGCGCTGCTTCAGGCTTACTGCCGTCCCGGCGAGATTAAAGCCCTGATGCACATACCAGCTAAATGGGCCGCCGATAAAGAAAGGGTTATCGACGATCGAATCGAATCCGCGGGCCGTGCGGTCAGTGGGCTTACTATCTCCGCTGGCATAGAAGCCGGAGAGTTTGATGCGATACCAATCCCGGTCGTAACTGAGTTCCAGCGCCGCCATCTGCGCATTGATGTCCACCTTCCTGCCAGCCAGTCCATTCATCTCATCCTCGCCAAAGACTTGGTAGAAGGCGTGCGTGATATTGACGCGTCCGATGTGGCCGTCGCCAGTCCATCCAAAGTAGAAGGCTTTGACATCGTGCCCCTTGAGTTTGCCGTCACTGCCGGGCTGATTATTATCCTCCACCGTGCCGAGCACCGCCGGGCGGGTGATCAGGTCATTCTTATCGTAGTGGGTATTTCCCTCATCGAGATTCATGTGGAAGCTCCACTGCGAAGTGTAGCCTTTCCAGATAAAGTCCTGCTTGAAGACATTGGCGATCAGCACCTGCTGACCGCGGGAGTCAAACGTGTTGAGATCCGAGTAGGTGTCTTTCTCGCGCTGGTTGAAATAGACGAGGTTATATTGCCAGTGGTTGTTATCCCAGTTTCCAAAGAGGCGCGCGCCGAGGTTGGTATCGGAAAAGATAAAGCCGCGGAAGTCCGAGACAAAGGGCTGGATACCCCAGCGTGAGGAGAGGAAGTCGTAGTTATCCGACAAGTCGCCGATGTGGATTTCGGCGAAGGCTTCCTGCAAGGAAATGAAGTCGCGATGCCTCTCCGTATAACGCGTGCCGGCGAAGTCCTTATTCCGATCCTTACTATCGCGCTTGTTCTTATCCTTCGTTCCGTTGGTGGGAATGTCGTTGGTGGCACTGGCGACTGGGACTGGATCCTTCGCGTCTCCAGCGCTCTTCAGGCCCGGTTGGAGGAAGTTAAAAACGTCACCGGGATTAACCGTGGAAGTAAAGTTCGAGGGCTTGCCAGAGACGGGATTGAAGTCGTTCCCATGATTCGGTATCGCCTGGATAATTGACGCATTGGGCGAAGCTTGCCGGTCCTTGAACCCCGTGCCTCGCGGGTCGGCGTCGGTGATGTTGTTTTCCTGAACGCGCAGCCAGTTGTTGTTGTAAACTCCCAGCACGCGGATGAGCCACGTCACCGGTTTGAAGGCAGTTTCCCCTTCAAAAATATCGACCGAGAGCGAGAAGTCGTTCGAGATCAGCGTCTGGGCGCCGCGTCCGAAAAACTCGGAGGAGTTCGGCGTCGCCGCGCTGACGCCGCTCGGCGTGGGAAGTTTCTTCTGCTCGATGAGCGTGAAGTTTTTCCCCGTCAAATTCATGAAGATGTCCTGCCCGATCACCGGCACATCGCCCTTCAGCGTGCTCTGTTCGTATGGATGCCACAGCCGCGGCGTGTCATACATGTAGGGCGTCTCGTGGGACGGGTCCATGTAGCGCGTCCAGTGCGGGACGTTGAGGAACCAGCGGTTCGGCACGCCGGAAAAGCCCTGTGGAAAACCGAGTCCTTCGCGACCGAGCGGATACTCGGGATATTCCCAAACGTGTCGCGTTGGCGTGCGACCGAGCACTCCTCGCCGCGGCAGTTTCTGATTTCCCGAAAGCGCCTCGGCTCCATATTTCGCCGGAGGCAGAGCCTGCGGGCCGAAGAGAAGATTTTGGCCGGGCGGGATCCACTCCGGCACGGCGGGCGATGGCACCGCGCCGCCGTTTCCACCAGGGTCGGGATTGAACTGCGCGGGACTTTTCGGCGGCGAATCCTGTACGGTGACCTCACCCGGATCGTCTCCCAAAAAGATGCGGCTCACCGGCGCGCGCGGTTCTTTTTCTGGAAGCTCGGGGGCGGTTTTCGCCGGCGCTTTTTTCACCTTCGACTCAGCGGCGTGCGCGTGGCCGATGACGAGAAGGGACGCGATCCCGAGGGCGAAAAGGCGTCGGTTCACGCGGAGATGTGTGCTCGTTTTGTCGGCGGCCATACGGTGCGGGATGGCGTGTTCATAGAAAGAAACGTCCGCGTCGAACAATCCAAATCGTCGCGAATGTTCATGTTTGATTCGCCCGCGAAACCTGATTATTGCTCGCTTCGCGATGAAACGTCTCCACTTTCCGACATCCTTCTGCACCGCCGTTTCATTGCTCGCGTCGATGGGAGTCGCGACCGCCGAACCGGCCCAACTCACGAAAGAAGACGTGCAGACGATCATCGCAAACGCCGCCACCCAGGCCTCGCGCGTGGACCGCGGCGCGGTGATCGCGGTGACGGATCGCGAGGGCTTTGTCCTCGCCGTCTGGGATATGGCGGGCCGTTTTCCAAATCCCTTTCCCGCGTTCGATCTGAGCAATCCGCGGCTGCAACAATACGGGCTGCTGGCGGCGGCGATCACGCGCGCGGGGACGGCGGCTTTTTTGAGTAGCAATCAGGAAGCGTTCACCTCGCGCACGGCGGGCTTCATCATCCAGCAGCACTTTCCGCCCGGCGTGCGAAATACGGGCAACGGGCCGCTGGTCGGCGTGGGTCTTTCGAGCCTCTTTTTTTCCGATGTGAACTTCATGAAGTTCATCCCGAATGGCTTCAACGGCGCGGCTCCGGTCAGCTCGGTCACTTCGCCGGGCGTCCGCACGCCGAGCGTGATTCTCGGGTCGCTGAATGATTCTCCGGGCGGCGTACCACTTTATAAAGAAGGCCAGCTCGTCGGCGGCCTCGGTGTGACCGGCGATGGCAGCCCGACGAATCTTTGCCCGGCGGCGGCAATCTTTTTAAACCAGACGCAGGAAAGCGCGACGACGGGCTTCAAGGAAGGGCGCGATATTGACGAACTGGTGGCCCTCGCCGGCCAGACTGGCTTTCGCCCCGCCCGCGCATTCGTCGCGAATAACGTGCTCATCAACGGCATCCGCATCCCGTATGTTTACCCGATGCAGAAGGACATCGAGGACGTGCATAATCCCGATCCGCTCGGAGCGCATGGGCAGCCGGTGCGCGGCTTTCCGATCGTGGTAAACAAGGTGCCGCAATTGATCGACCTCGACCCCAAGGCGGCTCCCCTGCCCTATCCGTATCCGCGCGATACGTTCGGCGGATACGACGGGGAAATTCGTTTTCCTTTGCGCGACGATCCGCTGCTCAACGATCCCGTCCGCGCCAAAGTCGGCGGGGTCGCGCGACGGCTGAACGCTTCGGAAGTCGAGGAAGCTCTGCGCATGGGCGCGGCGCGGGCGCTCGTCACGCGTGCGGGAATCCGGCTGCCGCTCGGGACGCCGATGCAGGCTTTCATCACGGTGGTGGCGAATCCCGACAAGGCGGGCGCGCCGCCGCCGATTCTGGGTGTTTTCAGGACAGGCGAAGCCACGATTTTCAGTTGGGATGTCGCGGTGCAAAAAGCTCGGACAGCGATTTTTTTCTCAAACAGTCAAATCGCCATGTCGAGCCGCACGATCGGCTTTCTCGCGCAGCGATTTTATCCTCCGGGCATCGACGGACGCGAGCACGGGCCGCTCTTTGGTTTTCAGGAGGCGGCGAGTCTTCGCCAGGCGCCCGGCGGCGGCTTTCCGGGAAACACAAACCTACCGAATGGCATCACGATTTTTCCCGGCGGCTTCCCGCTTTACCGAAATGGAAAAGTGATCGGCGCGGTGGGCGTGTCGGGGGATGGCGTGGATCAGGACGACATCGTAGGCGCGAGCGGGACGAAGAATTTCCTCGCACCGGCAAAAGTCCGCGCCGACCAGTTCACCTATCGCGGAGCCAGACTGCCCTACGCGAAATTCCCGCGCGATCCGGCGCGGTAGGCCAGGCGGATCGATCCACGAAAAGCACGAAAAAGGGAATGACCTTTTTCGTGGACCAAAACTAAGTCTCCCGCAGCCCGGCAGCGATTGGGATGTGCGCGGCGCGCCATGCTGGGAAGATGCCGCCGATGAGGCCGAGGACTCCGGCGAGCGCGATCGATTGCACGAGCAGCGCGGGGGTGACGGCGAAGGCGAATGTGACCTGGCTGAAGGTTTGGAAATTCATCGTCGTGGCGGAGTAGCCGTTGAAGAGAAGGTAGGCGATCAGCCCGCCGAGCGCGCCGCCCATGAGCGCGAGGACCAGCGATTCCGCGAGCACGGAGCAAACGACCGGCAGCGCGCCGAAGCCGAAGGCCCGAAGCGTCGCGATCTCGCGCGTTCGATTGGCGACGGCGCTGTACATCGTATTGAGCGCGGCGAAGAGCGCGCCGAGAGCCATCATGGCAGCGATGAAAAAGCCGATCGTGCGGATGAATTGAATCAGGAGGGTGGATTGTTCTGCGTAGAAATCCGAGAGGCGCGAGACCTTCACCTTTACCTGCGGATTGCTCGTCAGCGCGTCTTTGAAAGCCTGAAACGCGGCGGGAGAAGTGAGGCGCACATAGACGGATTGAAACGTGTCCTGCCGATGATACGCGGGCTGAAGCACGGCGGCATCGGACCACACTTCGGATTCCGCGACGCCGCCATCCGCGGTGAAGATGCCGACGACATGCCACGTCGTCTGGCCCACGCGAATGTCGCGATCGAGATCGAGCCCGGTGAAAGCGCGCGCTGCGCCGGCCCCGACGATGATCTCGTTTTTCCCGCGCTCAAAACGCCGGCCCTGCACCATGCGGATATTTCCGCGCACGTCGAACGCCTGCGACTCGATCCCGCGCAACGGCACATTCGCGCTCGTGCCGGTGGAGCGTTTTGGCAGGTCGATGATCACGAACAACTCCGCGGACGCGAGCGGACCCTGCGCATTTCGCGCGATGCCGGGCGCATCGGAAATGACGCGCGTGTCGTCTCGCAGCAGGCCGCTCGTCATCTCGCTGTCCGCGCCGCTGCGCATCACGATGGCGACATCGGGCGAACCGGACACGGTCATCACTTTTCGAAATCCCTCCGCAATCGCGAGCACGCCGACGAGCACGCCGACGACGCCGGCGATGCCGATCATCGTGGTGACCGATGCGCCCGTGCGCTGCGGGATCGTGCGCAGATTGTAGAGCGCGACGGAGGCGACTTGGGAGAGCCAGTTGGTAAAGCCGGTCATAGTGGATCAGGCGTTGCGACGGAGTGCTTCGGCAATGTGCAGTCGCATGGCCTGCACGGCTGGAAAAATGCCGGCAACGAGGCCGAGCGCGACGACGATCGCGCAGCCGATGAGCACGTCTTTCACCGGCAAATCGAAGATGGGTAAGAGCGTCGGCACGGGATTTCCTGC
Organism: Chthoniobacterales bacterium; assembly: GCA_038228115.1. Classification (GTDB taxonomy): domain Bacteria; phylum Verrucomicrobiota; class Verrucomicrobiia; order Chthoniobacterales; family Chthoniobacteraceae; genus JANLQB01. The sequence continues at coordinate 80,282 of JBBRPM010000011.1, read as the reverse complement.
CGCGATGATCGCCCACGCGATCCCGAGGCCGAGGAAGCCGCCGAGCGCGGTGATGAAGCACGACTCCAGCATCACGAGCACGAGCACGAGTTCATTGGTAAAGCCCATCGCCTTCAGCACGCCGAGTTCCTCAGTGCGCTCGCGCACGGCCTGGCCCATCGTATTTCCCGCGACGAGCAGGATGGTGAAAAAGACCGCGCTCAGCACCGCCGTCATGATCGTGCCGATGTCGCCGATCTGCTGCGCGAAGCCCGCGGCGAACGCACCTTCGGGTTCCGCTTTGGTCTCGTAGGGCGAGTTGGCAAATTCGTCGTCGATCTTGGCAGCGATGGCACCGGCATCGTCGGGATTTTTCACCTGCACGGTGAACCAGCCGACCTCGCCTTTTCCGCGCGTCCGCGCTTCGTCGAAATAATCGTAACGGAAATACATGCCCGATGTGTCGGTGCCTTTTTTCGCGCCGGTGAAAATGCCGACGATCTCGAAATCCCAATTCGGCTGGCCTTCCGGCTCGCCCCACAGCGGCGAGGTGATCGGAATGTGGTCGCCGATTTTCCACTTGAACCGGTCGGCCAGCACCTTGCCGATGATCGCGCCGGTGCGCGCCTTCAGCCACGCGGCTTTTTGCTCCGCGGGTAAAAGAAACTCGGGATACATGTCGAGATACGGCTCGGGATCGACGGGGATGGTCGGGAAGAAGTTTTTCGGGTCCTGATAGATGCCGCCAAACCACGACTGCTGCGCGACCGCAGCGACGCCGGGCACGGCGGCGATGCGCTGCTGGTAGCTGTGCGGGAGCGATTGGATGATGGAAACTTTGTGCCGCACGATGAGCCGATCCTGCCCGGCAAGCGTGACGCCGGAAGTGAAGGCGGCGCGGATGGCGCAGAGAAATCCGAAGAGCAGAAACGCGACGAGAATCGAGAGCACCGTCAGCGACGTGCGTAGTTTTTTGCGTTTCAGATTGCTCCAGACGAAGCCGAGAAATTTCATGAAGGACGTGGTGCGAACAGGGCTGCGTTCGTCTTAACGCAACCTCTCCGCGCAGCAACGCCAATTCACTCTCGACTTGAGGGCGCGCGGTTTCCCACTCTCCGCGCCCATTATGAGATTCGCCAATCAAGTCGCCATCGTCACTGGAGCAGGCCGCGGCCTGGGGCACGCCATCGCCCTTCGCCTCGCGGGAGAAGGCGCGCGCGTCGCGGTGGTGAGCCGCACGGAACAGAACGCCATTCGCACAGCGGAAGAGATCAACGCGAAATATTTCGGACTCGCGAAAGCATACGCGGTGGATGTCGCGAATGGCGCGGCGGTGAAGGATTTGACGACGCAAATCCTGACCGACTTTACGCGCGTGGACATCCTCGTGAACAACGCCGGGCTCACCCGCGACGGACTGGTGCTGCGGATGTCCGAGGAGGATTGGGACGCGGTGCTCGATACGAATTTGAAAGGCGCGTTCCACTTCATCCAGGCCGTGCTGCGCCCGATGGTGAAGCAGCGCTCGGGACGCATCGTGAATATTTCCAGCGTCGCCGGGCTGATGGGAAACGCGGGCCAGGCGAACTATGCGGCGAGCAAAGCCGGGCTGCTCGGACTCACGAAATCCATCGCGCGCGAAGTCGCGAGCCGGGGCATCACGTGCAACGCCGTTGCGCCCGGTTTTATCGACACGGACATGACGGCGGTGCTGCCGCAAGAGTTGAAAGACGCCGTGGTGAAACAAATTCCGCTCGGCCACTTCGGTGAGAGCGCGGACATCGCGGCGGCGGTCGCTTTCCTCGCGAGTGCCGAAGCGAAATATGTGACGGGGCAGACGCTGACCGTCGATGGCGGCATGGTGATGTAACAAACTGGCGGCATCCGGCGCGGCGATCGCGGCGCATCAGTCCGATCAATGAAAATGGAACTCTACCTCCTCCGGCACGCCGACGCCGATACGCTTGCCGTGACGGATGACGAGCGTCCGCTTTCGGAGAAGGGCGAGGCGCAGTCGCGAAAGGTCGCGCGGTTTTGCGCGGCGCATGAAATCGTGAAGATGAAGCTGCTCACGAGTCCGGTGCGGCGCGCGCGCCAGACGGCGGAAATCGTCGCCTCCGATTTGGGAATCGAGTTCAGCGAAGTGCCCTGGCTCACGTGCGGGATGCGGCCCGAGACCGCGCTAACGCGTTTGCAGGAATGGACCGGCGAGCGGGCCGTGATGATCGTCGGACACGAGCCGGATTTCAGCGCGCTCGCCGCACATCTGCTCGGTCTGCGGTCCGGCGAGCAAATCGAAGTGCGCAAGGCGTCGCTCACGCTGCTGACGGTGGACGCGCTGGAAAAAAGCGGCGCACGGCTGGACTTTTCGGTGCCGTGCCGGTTGATGTAGTCGCTCGTGACTTCATCTCAAATCATCCATCTAAAAGACTTCGCTGACGACGCCGCCGACTGGATCGCGGCAGAAGCGCGAACGGTCATCGCGGAGCGCGGCCTTTTCCGTCTGGCGCTGGCCGGTGGCGAAACTCCACGGGCTATTCACGCGGCGCTCGCGCGGCGCGAGGTCGCGTGGTCGCATGTGCAAATCACCTTTGGCGACGAGCGCTGCGTGCCGCCGGACGATACGGACAGCAACTTCCGCATGGCGAAGGAATCGCTCTTCGACCACGTCGCGATTCCCGCGGGAAACGTCTTCCGCATCCGCGGCGAAATCGCGCCCGACCTCGCGGCGCAGAAATACGAAGACAAGCTCGCCGCCGTCGCCGCGCGTTTTCACGAACCGCGCTACGTGCATGATTTGATCCTGCTCGGGATGGGACCCGACGGGCATACCGCCTCGCTTTTTCCCGGCTCGCCGGCGCTGGATGAAACCGTGCGCAACGTCATCCCCGCGACCGGCCCGAAGCCGCCGCCGCAACGAGTCACGATGACTTTCCCGCTGCTCAACGCCGCGCGAAAAGTGGCGTTCCTGATCAAGAGCCAGGACAAACTGCCACTCGTCGAACAGATCGTCGCCGGTGACGAGAGCCATCCCGCCGGGCGCGTGAAAGCGGCGTCCGTGCTGTGGCTCGTCGGCTAAAGCGAAACGCTTCCGCGTTTACAAAGTCCGCAAAAACTTCCGCAAATCTTCTAGGCTGGGGCTCTTCGCATTCCGCACGTAGAAGCCGGAAGTGGCGACGCCGATTTGCAAACTCGCGGCGAGGTCAAAGCCCAGCAGGCGGCCGATGCAAAAGCCGGCATTAAAGTGATCGCCCGCACCGGTCGTGATTTTCGGTTTGGCGGTGAAAGGTCCGACGACATGCGTCGCCCCTGACGCGTCGGCGGCGGCGGCGAATTGCGTGGGATGGATCACCACCGAATCGATGCGCAGCGCGTCCCGAATCAGTGAGGCGTGATGCGCGACGGTGCCATACGTTTCATCCGGCAAAGGAAAACCGAGCACTTCGCCGACTTGCCGGCTTTCTTGAAAATTCAGCCCAAGCACGACGCGGAAATATTTCTCAAATTTCATGATCTGTTTCAGCGCCGCGGCGATGTCTTCCGCGGAACGTTTCGCCGGATCGGCAAGATCGATGAAGAGCAGGCGCTTCGGCCCGGTGAGCTGCGGCGCGATCTTGGCGGCGATCTGTTTCCAGATGGCCGTCATGTGCGTGAGCATGGTCCAGTTCACCAGCGCGATGAGCGACGACTGCTGGAAGATCGCGAGCAATTCCTCCTCAGGAATGTGCGCGAGGAGATTCGGCCAGTTCAAATTTTTCAGGCTCTCGTGTTTGCCAAACATCAGCTTCCCGTCTTCAAACTCGACCGCGTCCGTGTAGCCCGGTTCCGCGATGGAAATGACGCGCGCACGTTTGGCAAAATCGCCAAAGACGGGATGCAAGTTTGGCGCGCCAAGATTCCCGATATAAGTGACCGGCGTCCCGTAGCTGCCGAGCGCATTCGCCATGATCGGGCCATTGCCCCCGAGCTTTACCATCTGCGTCACCATTTCGAGATTCGCGCTCTGGCCGGCGGCAGCGCCGATGCGTCCCGCGAAATCTTTCATCGCTGTCATGCGCGCGTACTTCGTCGCCGACTCCCGCGTTTTCACCACATGCAGGATCGTGTCCACGAAGCCATCAAGGCCGACGAGGACTTTGGCGCGCCGGAGTTTCGCGTCGGCGGTAGAGAGTTGGGCGGCGACCGACTGGGGAAGGCTGACGGGGTTGGGCATGGAGCGCCGGTTATAGAATGGCGGCGAGGGCTGTCGAGTGGCAACACGGCGTGCGCGCGATGTTTCACCTTGCTGGAAGGCTCACTGTCGCTTAGTTGCAGAGCAAGTGTCGGGTTTCGCAAGGGCTGTCGCGCTTGTATCCCCTCCTTCCCGTTGTCTTTCATGAGCAGTTTTTATTTTCTTCGACTCTTGATTGGCAGCTTCATCCCAGCGCTGCGCCGGCTCCTCGCCCGCGGCCTCGGAGGGTCTGGAGAATCGCTCCTTCCTACGACGGATCCGACCCTTTCCCGGCGAAGTTTTTCGACGTGGCCAACCCTCCGCTCGCGTGCTTTTCGGCGGGCAGGTCGGCCTTCGACGAGCCGTGCACATTTCCGCAGCGCCTCCCCGCGAGACGCTGCGCCCGTGCGCTTCGCCAGCACATCCACGATACGTCATCTGCAATTGTTTCATGAATCAACAAAACTCCCGGCACTCGGGCCGCCGTTCCGGGCGCGGTCCACGCCGGAACAACTCCTCAAATCCCCGCAACGAGTCCCGTCCCGCCACGCCCCCGCCGCCCGCTGCCAAGCCCTCCTTCTGGCAGCGCCTGAAGAGCCTCTTCTCCGGCGGCGCTAAGAAATCCTCCAGCGACGGCAGCGCCTCCGCGCCCCGCTCCCGTGAGGGAAATCGCGGCCACGACCGCGGCCAGTCCCGCCAGGCGCGCCCGCCAGAGACGGTCGAAGTCACCTCGCCAAAGCTCTACGTCGGCAACCTCTCCTTCGACGCGAACGAAAGCGACCTCGCCGAGCTGTTCAACGGCGTCGGTGCCGTCCGCAGCGCCGAGATCGTGACGAACAAATACAACGACAAATCCAAGGGCTTCGGCTTCGTGACGATGGCCAGCGTCGATGAGGCAAAACGTGCGGTGCTCGAATTGCACGACAAGGATTTCCTCGGACGTAAGCTCGTCGTAAGCGGCGCAAAATCATCCGATCGCGAGACCGATTATCGCGGATAAAACGCGCCTCACTTCCGTATTTGGAAAAGCCCCGTCGCAAGGCGGGGCTTTTCTTTTTCCCAGAGCGATGGCCAATGACGCGGAGCCACTGATTCTCTTTTGGAAAACCCCGCGTCATTTATCATCGCCGGCCCCACCGCGGTCGGGAAATCCGAACTCGCCGTCGCCATCGCCGAACGCTGCGACGGAGAAATCGTGAGCGCGGATGCCTTCCAAATTTACGCTGGCCTCGATCTCCTGACAGCGAAGCCAGCCGCGGAATTGCGCGCGAAAATCCCGCATTGTCTCATCGGCGAAGTGCCGCTGACCGAGTCGTGGGATGTCGCGCGCTGGCTGGAGGCAGCGCATCAGCGGATCGCGGAAATCCACGCGCGCGGTTGCACCGCGATCATCGTCGGCGGCACCGGGCTTTACCTGCGAGCGCTCACGCGCGGACTGGCCGCACTGCCTCCCGCCTCCGCAGCTTTGCGTTCGGAACTCGGAGCGCAGCCCCTCGATCAACTTTGCCAGCGCCTCGCCGAACTCGATCCCGAAAGCGACCGCACCATCGATCTAAAAAACCCGCGCCGCGTCATCCGCGCGCTGGAAGTCTGCCTCCTCACCGGCCAGCCATTCTCCAGCTTTCGCGAGCAGTGGAGCGAAACGCCGAGTGGATGGAAAGGCGTCGTGCTGACGCGCGAACGAACGGAACTTTACGCACGCATCGACCGCCGCACCGAAGAGATGTTCGCCGCCGGAGTCGTGGAAGAAGTGCGCGCGATCGGCGAAGTCGGAGCGACCGCGAGCCAGACTCTCGGCTTGCGGGAAATTCGGGCACTTCTCGCGGGTGAACTTTCCCAAAGCGAATGCATCGCCTCCATCCAGATGGCGACGCGACATTACGCCAAGCGGCAACTCACGTGGTTCCGGCGGGAGAGCGATTTGCGCGCGATCGACCGCACCGCTGCATCAAACGAGCGGAGCCTCGCCGAGGAAATCGCGCGCGAATTGCGAGGCGGTTAAACGATCGTCCGACCCGCAAGCTGCTTGCGTGCGAGCTTTCCGAGATAGGGAATCTCCCATTCCACGCCCGAGAACGCCTTGATCATCGTGATGACCCACACGATCGCCGTCCCCACCCAAACCGCGATCGACGCGATCCACAGGAGAATCAAAACGATCCAGCCCAGGACAGGGATGTGCGCGAAAATGAAAGACGCGATCGTGAGGACGATGTGAAAGCCAAATAAAACGCCGCCGAAGAAGACGGATTGCATCGCCCAGAACCGCACGAACGCGCTCTTCTTTTCCAAAATCAGAAACACGATGCCGCCGACGAGCGGCAGGGCCGCGCAAATTCCCGCGGCGATATTTGGCGGGATGCCGGTGTCATCTGCGGCTGGTCCCACGCTGGCGGGAATCGGCTCTGGCACAGTGGCAGCGGGCGGTGGCGTGTTTTCGTCCATGCGGAAAAATTATCCGTCACTCACTCAAACTGCAAGGAGACACGCGCCATCAATACGCGCCGCGAATCTGCCACTCCTCGATCGACGCCTTCGGGATTTCCGCCAGGAAGCGCGAAGGGCGCTGCATCATTTCGCCGTAGCCGGCGTTCAGACGCATGTGCGGATAGGTGAGGTAAAGTTCGTCGCGCGCGCGGGTGACGGCGACATAGAAGAGGCGGCGCTCTTCTTCGATGGCATCGTCGCTTTCCAAAGAGCGCGATGAGGGAAACATGCCGTCGGTCATCCAGATGACGAACACCGCTTTCCACTCCAGGCCTTTCGCCTGATGCACGCTGCTCAGCGTGACCATTTCGTCGTCCTGGTTCGCGGCGGTGACTTCGTGATCGAGACTAGTTAGCAGCGCGAGTTGGTCTAGGAACTCGGCGGCTTGTTCGTATTGCTTGGCGAAGTTGGCGAGCGTTTGCAGGTCTTCGCGGCGCTGGTCGTAGTTGGGAAAATTGGCGCGCGCGTAGTCGTCGTACACGGCTTCCAACACGCTCGCGATCATCTCGCTCGGAGGGTGAGGTTTGCCGGCGGGGGCGATTTCTTCCAGCGTGTGCGCGAGTTGTTTCCACGCTTTTTCCGATTTCGACGGGACTTTGAGCGGGAGAAGAATGTCGCGGAAACTGGCTTCCGTTTTTCCTGAAAGATCGTTGGAGACGATTTTCCAAAGTGCCTCCGCGGATATGGCGCCGATGCCGGGCAGCAGCCGCACCATGCGCTTGAAGGCGACTTCATCGCGCGGGTTGCAGACGAATTTCAGGAACGCCGCGACATCCTTCACATGCGCCTGCTCGAAGAAGCGCAGGCCGCTCGTGATGCTGAACGGAATGCCGTGCCGCGTGAGTTCCATCTGCACTTCCATCGAGTGATAATGCGCGCGGTAGAGCACGGCGATTTCGTTGAGATCAATGCCTTCCTCGCGCAGATCGAGGATGCGCTGGGCGATGAATTGCGCCTGCTGCGCCGAGTCGCCAAGCGGGATGATGCCGGGCTTCATGGGCGCAGCTTCGCGATGCGCGACGAGTTCCTTTTTGAACTGATTTACGTTCGCCGCGATGGCGTGATTCGCGACTTCGAGGATTTCCGGGACGCTACGGTAGTTCGTTTCGATGCGATACACTTTCGCGCTCGGGTAACGCTTGGGGAAATCGAGGATATTTTTGAAGTTCGCGCCGCGCCACGAGTAGATGCTTTGCGCGTCGTCGCCGACGACCATCACGTTGCGATGCTTCGCGCCGAGCAGGTCGATGAAGTCGGCCTGGATGCGGTTCGTGTCCTGATATTCATCGACGAGGATGAACTGGAATTTCTGCTGATGAAACGCCGCGACCTCCGCGTCCTTTTGCAAAAGAAGCAGCGTCTTTTCCAGCAAGTCGTCGAAATCCATCGAGTTCGCCTGCTTCTTCCGCGCCTCGTATTTCTTCTGCGCCCCGGCGATCTGCTCGCTGAATTCGAGGAAGTGCGGGTATTTCTCCACGAGGACATCGTCGATCGACTTCCCCGTATTCAGCGAAAAGCTGAACACATCCGCGAGCACGTCTCCTTTCGGAAAACGTTTGTCTTTCGGATCAACGCCGAGCGTCGTGATGACCGAGTCCATCAAGTCTTTTTGGTCCTCGCGATCCATGATGGAAAAGCCCGGCGCGAATCCCGCGGCGACGGCGTGGCGGCGGAGGATGCGATTCCCGATCGAGTGAAAAGTGCCGCCCCAAAGCGTGCTGAGATCATTCGGGATCAGCGCCGCGACACGGTCCATCATTTCGCGCGCGGCCTTGTTCGTGAAAGTGAGCAGCAGGATGTTCGCGGGCGCGACGCCATTCTCGATGAGATACGCGACGCGATAAGTGAGCGTCCGCGTCTTTCCGCTGCCCGCTCCGGCGATGACCAGCGCGGGTCCGGGCGGCGCGGTCACCGCGGCGCATTGCTGTTCGTTCAGCTCGGCGGCGTAGTCGATGCGCGGTCCCGCGGGCGCGGCGTGCCGGTGGAGAGTGTATTCGCGGGCCATAGGCGGGCGGGAGTGTCAGACGGCTCGGACATGCTGACGAGTGAAAAACCTTTCGCTTCACAATTGTGTCGGACGCATCTGCTCGGCAAGGTCATTGATTGTAGCGCACCCCCAATGAACTCCTCTTTTCGATCCACGATAATATGGCTGCTCGCGGTGATCGGCGTGATGTTGTCGTGCGGGTCCGCCGAGGCTGGAGTTTTCACCGGCAGCTCGCGTGTCGAGGTCGCCGACTCGACCGGCGCGTTGAGCTGGGTTCCCGCGAACAACGCGCTCACTGTCTCGTGCTGGTTTAAACTTTCCGTGCCGAGCAGCGTCACGCTTTCGGAAAACATGACGTTGCTCGTGAATCGCCGCACCGGCACCGACACGGATCTGCACGCCTTTCTCGTTCAGTTCAATGCGAGCACCGGCCATGTCGATTTCTCCACGCGCGGCGATACTGGCACTTCACGAATGTGCTCATTGATAAGCCGTATCTGGATCGCTGGTATCACGTCGCCATCGTCCGCAACGGCACCAACATCACCGGCTACGTCGATGGGTTCCAAGTGTTTAGCGAAGCGGTAGCGGTCGGAACTTCCGCGACGACCGACGGCGTTTCCGTCGGCGGCTGGGGCGGTAGCCGTCCGCTCTACGGCGAGGTGCAGGAGGTCGCGATTTATCAGACCGCGCTCAGCCAGGAATTCATCGTCGGCAATATGTTCAGCGACCAACCCGTGTCGCTCGCCTCGCTCGCCTCGCTCGTCGGCTACTACAAACTCGGCGCGACCAACTCGCTCGCGAACACCGCGCAAACGCCGCCGACCGGCACCAATCCCGCGACCGCGCAAGGCCCGGTCACTTTCGAGGCCACCAACCAGCTCGGCGAGCAGTCCGCCTTTGACTCGCGCCGCAACTCCGGCCGCGACGCCATCGCCCCGCTCTCCGGCGCGTTCGCGTGGGACCAGACCGCGCTCAGCCGTCCAACGCCCGGCGTCCCGTTCGAGATGCGCTGCGGCTACAGCAGCGGCAACGCTTTCAACTCCTCCACGCTCGGTGGCTTCAACCCCTTCAACGACTCGAAACTCGGCAGCGGTTGGAAGCACACCTTCGACGTCCGCATCGTGCCCTCGCAGTATTTCTCACCCGCCGGAGGGCTCGACTCCATCGGCCTCATGCTCTGGGACGGCAGCCTCGAAGTCTGGGACTACGATTTCTTCTCCGACATCTACACCTCGCGCCACGGCGAGTATCGCGGCGAGTATCGCGGCGAGTTCTGCATCCTTAATAGTTCAACCTGCGAATGGGGCACGCCCGACCGGCTCATCTACAAATTCCGCCATCCATTCAGCGGCCCCACGCTCATGCGCGGGCGGCTGCTCGAAATCCGCGACTTCAATGGCAACACGCTCACGGTGAATTGGGATCAAACCCTGGGGCGCGTCGCGTCGGTCACGGATACGTCGGGAGGAACGTGGACGTTCACTTACAATGCGCAGGATCGGCTCGCGAGGGTCATCGGCCCGGCGACCGACCCATTGGCGAAATGGACAGTCACCTTCACCTACGACGCGCAAAACCGCCTCGCGACAAAATCCATCGCCGGCCCCGCCGCCTACACCGCGACCACACCCATCAACACGCAATGGCAGTTCTTCTACAACGCCACCAGCGGGCTGCTCGAACGCATCGTCGATCCACGCGGGAAAAACGACGTGCGCATCACCTACGACACCTATGGCCGCAAGACCCAGATGCGCGACGCGCTCGATCGCGTCAGCGAAACGAAATACGGCGTCGATGAAACCAATGCGGTTGCTCAGCGAAAAATCACGCGCATTGATCCGGCGGGAAAAAAGTGGGTCGAGTCCTTCGACCGCCGCGGGCGGGTCGAGGAGAAGAAAGACCCGCTCGGCAATCGCACCACCTTCGAGCACGACACCGCGGGCAATGTCTCCGCCATCGTCGAGCCGCTGGGCAACAGCACCGCCATCCTCACCGACTGGCGCACCGAATTTACCTACGATGACCGCGCGAACATCCTCACGAAAAAGGACGCGCTCGGCCGCATCTGGAACTGGCAATACAATGCCACTCTCACCGGCGGTACCCCGCTCAACAAGCCGTCGAAAGAAACCCGCCCCGCCACCGCCGAGGCTCCGACTGGTTGGGAGACGCGGTACACCTACGACGGCGTGGGCAATCTCACGAAACAGGACGACGACCTCGGCACGCTCGCCGAGCACACCTACGGAAACGTCGCACTCGCCGCCGCGGGCTTCACCGCCAAGGGCCTCGCGCTCACCTCGAAGGACGGCAACGCCAATCGCACCGATTTCACCTACGACGGCAACGGCTTCCTCGCCTCGCGCAAAGACGCCGCGCACACCGCGACGCCGTTCACCTGGAACTTCACGCGCAGCGAACTCGCCTGGCTCCTCGCCGAATCCAATCCCATCCCGACCGAGACGACCACGCATCAATACGACATCAACGGCCACCTCATCGCCTCTACCGACGCGCTCACCCGCACCCTCCGCAAGACCTACGATGCCAGCGGCAACCTCGTCAGCGAAAAGGATGCGAAGCAGCAGGAGACCGTCCACACCTACGACGACGCCGATCAGCGCACGCAGACACTCGATCGCGCGGGCAAGCTCTGGAAGCAGACCTTCAATTCACGCGGCCTGCTCGAAACCACGACCGATCCCGACAACAAAGTCTGGACACGCACTTACGACGACGCAGGCCGACTTACAGCCATCGCCGACCCACCCATTGATTACGGTGCCGGCCCAGTCGTCGTGTCCGTCAGTTCCGAATACGACGCCAACGGTAACCAGACCGCGACCTTGGACAAACTCGGGCAGCGATGGAAAAAGGAGTTCGATCTACTCAACCGCGTTACCGCCGAGGAAGACCCGCTCGGCGACCGCAAGACCACGGCCTTCGACGCCGCCGGGCGCGTCCTCACCATCACCGACCCGCGAGGCTTTTCCGCCGCCCACGAATACGACGGTCGCAGCCGCCTGAAAAAGTGGACTGACCCCGAAGGCTTCGCGTGGATTTACACCTACGACGGCGCGGGCAATATCACCGACATCGAGGACGCGCTCCACGGCCACTACGGCATGACCTACGGCCCGCGCAATGAGCGCCTCACCGAGAGCAATCAGGAGCAGCCGCCGAAGACGTGGACTTACACCTACGACGCACTCCTCCGCCTCAAAACGCAGACCGATCCAAACGCCACCGTCCGCACCCTCAGCTACGACCACGGCGGGCGCATGAACGGCGTCGCCTTCACCGGCGGCGTCAGCACCGGACGCAGCGATGCGCTGACTCTCGACGACAACAATAACCCGTTCACTATCACTCGCACCGTCGGAGCCATCGCCACCGCCACCGCGCTCACTTACGATGCGATGGATCGCGTCGCCACTTCCACCGATGTCTTTGGCAAAGTCGTCGGCTATGGCTACGATTCCGTGGGCCGTGTCCAGACGAAGACCTATCCCGGCGGCAAAGTCCTCACCCACGGCTACGACGCCCTCAGCCGCCTTACTTCACTTAGCTTCGCCTACGCCGCGGGTCAGACTTTCGCCACCACCTTTGGCTACGACAAAGCCAGCCGACTGACCAGCCGCACTTACCCGAATGCCATCGCGGAAACCATCGGCTACGACACCGCCGGCCGTCTTAGCAGCCTTGCATACGCCAACACCGCCACCGCACCCATCGCCCTCGGCTATGCCTACGACCGCAATGGCAACAAGACCTCCTCCACCGAGCAGGGCCTGCTGAACTGGACGCCGCCCGCCGCCTTCAATGAAACCGCCAGCTTCACTCCATCTCGACGCCTTCAGACCCGCCTCGACGCCGCCGACCCCACGCACACCCGCGACTTCACCTACACCTACGACGCCAGCGGCAACATGCGCCAGGCCGTCAGCCCCGGCCAGAGCTACGCCCTCACCTACGACGAAGACAACCGCGTCCTCACTCTCGCCGCCACCGGCACCGTCGCGCAGACCATCGCCAGCCGCTACGACGCCCTTGGCCGCCGCCTCGCCCGCACCCTCGGCGCCACACAGACGCGCTACGTCCTCGACCTCACCGGCGGCATGGAGCGCATCCTCGCCGACACCGACTCTGCCGGCACCGTCACCGCCTACTACATCCACGGCCCCGACCTCTGCTTCCGCGTGGATGCCGCCACCGGCGCGCTCACCTGCTACCACGCCGACGCCCAGGGCAACATCGTCCGCACCACCGACGCCGCCCGCGCCACCACCCGCGAATACGCCTACAACCCCTACGGCCGCCTCCTCGGCCAGACCGCCGCCGCGCCCTACGATCCCTACCGCTTCACCGGCTCCCAAGGCGTCATGGAAGAACTCCCCAACCTCTACTTCATGCGCGCCCGCTACTACTCCGCCGAGGCTGGTGTCTTCCTATCTGCTGATCCGGTGAAAAGCATCGGGCCTGGGTGGAAGCCGGAAGCTTATGGGTATGCACACGGCAATCCACTAACCTTCGGCGATCCTAAAGGAACATCTCCTTTGCTTCTTGCCGTCTATTATGACTCTCAAGCAAAATCAATTAACGACTTGCTAGAGTATTACGAGAAGGACACGGAGGTGTTCGCTGGCAGATTGTCAAGCGCTGGAGCGGAGAGAAGGAAAGATGAAATCGTCGCAGACTATGATGCTGGTGGTTTCTTGGGCGATATGCAAGCGGCGCAGCTCTTGGAACAAGGAATCGGACCAATGGCTGAAATCGCTGCTACCCGCATCGGACTATCTTCTGCCGGAACTACCATTGGATTGAGTTACATCGTTAATACGGGAGTTGACTTAACAAACGGTAAATCGCTCGGACAGATCGCGGCGACAAGAATACCTGGGATTCAAATCGCCCGAACACCGTATCTCATTGGGGAAATGGTTCAAAATTCATATGATGGAATAGTTAATCGTGTAGGAATTTATATCGGCGGTACCGCTTATGATTTAACCCATTCGAGTTTCACATCTTCTGGTGGACAGTCTTCTGGCGTGAAAACCGCAGGGCAATCCCTAACCAGTAGCAGTGGCGGCGTGGCTTCTGCGGCTTCTCATGCCAATTCGTTAAACTACGTCCAAAGCACCACCGCAAATTCGACTCCGATGTATGTCAGTAATAGGGTTGCGCCGCCCACGACTTCTAAACAGAGCAACGGCGATGGTGCCGGAGTCGGTCGATCAGTTCGAAATTCCATCTCCAAAACGGTTCAGAATATCAGCAAAACAATCAGCAGTATTGTTAAGAGTATTGGCAGTATTTTTAGAGGTAGGAGATAGCGTTCCACGAGCCATGCGATCTAAACCAACCTATCGTCGGGGGCGGGTGCCTGGAACATCACAGACAGCGCCCTCATGTTTCTCCGCCGTTCCAGTCGCCGCTAACTTGCATCGTTCACCCATGAACTCGCACCTTTCACAACTTGGCCAAACGTCCGCCCTCATCATCGCCGCGGTTGATCGGCAAGGAGCACCAAAGGTGCGTCCACAAACCAGCCCAGGGCAACGCCCTGGGTTTGCCATGCACGGAGCGCGAGCCCTGAAAGGGCGGCACAACCGCGACCCGATCCATTTGTCCCGCCCTTTCAGGGCTTGCTCCTGCCCGATGGAAACCCAGGGCGCTGCCCTGGGCTGGCATGTCTCGGGCCTTTGGCCCGCCGGCGCGGAGTCTCAGAGAAATCGCATAACCGCCTCTCCTCACCCACGGCGCTCCGCCGCGCCCTCATGTTACTCCGCTGTCCCCGTCTTAGGCGGCAGCATCCGCTGCTTCACCGCCGGCCCCAGAGCGTCCATCTCCGGGTCTTTGTGGACGAGCGTGGCATCCAGCCGCTGCGCCAGCGCGGCGATGAATGCGTCGGCGAACGAAAGCTTGTTCGCCGCCTTGAGCTTTGCCGCCGCACTGCAAAGCGCATCGTCGGAATGTTGCCATGATACGGGCTGCGCTTTGGCCCAGGCGATGAGTTCAGCCGCTTTCAAGGCGTTGCGCTCCCGCGTGCGGATGTATTCCAGCTCGGCAAGCGTGGCGAAGCACGCGTGCAATTCCGCCTTGCCGCACCAGGCCTCCGCGAGGAGAGCTTCGACTTCATCCCCGCCCGGCTCCGATTCATCGAGTGCCAGCCATGCGGACGTATCGAGCACGAATCTCTTAGCCACGCGCACGCTCCTTCGCGCGGTCTTCCAGCAGTTGCTTCAACATCCCGCCCCCGGCGTGGCGGCCCTGCATCTCGCGCAATTTCGCCTTTTGCTCCTCCCAGCCTTGCCGTCGAGCTTCGAGTTGCAGAACGTGTTCACACACCTCGCGCTGCTCAGCGGCAGGCAGGGCCTCGATCTGTTGCACGATGGCTTGGGCGGTGGTGCTCATGTCCGAAATCTTACGCACTGCCGATGAATCCCGCAAGCGCCAGACCTGCCATCGCCGAACCCGCCAAACGCGCCGTTTCGGAATTGCGACATGCACCGATGCTTATTCCGTTTCGCGCTTGGTCGATGCTGTTTTTGTGTGTGCTCGCCCCATTGTGGACGATGGCGGACACGACCTCCGATCTCAAGGCATACTGGCCATTTACTCATGGATTGACGCTGGACGTCACATCACACGGATACGACGGATTCGGACAAGACGTCTATGCCACTTCAGACCGACATGGGAACACAAACAGCGCATTGCTTTTCAATGGAACTTCGTCGGTCGTTGAGATTGGAAATAGCTTTGCCATGCTGGATCAGCAGACCGTTGTTGCCTGGGTGAACCCTTCCGTAATCGCAACGACGCATCCTATCGTGGAAAAGGCGATTCCCGGCTTCGGGGCGGAAACTGAGTTTCAATTGTTTCTTCAAGACAATGGAAGGATGCAGTGGGCAGTTGTGCTGGATAATGGAGGGACTGGAACCTTTGCGCAAGCGACGGGCACGAGCCTGCTACCGGTGGCTCAATGGTCGTTTGTAGCTGGAGTAATCGACAGAGCGAACAATCAACTTCGGATTTACGTCAATGGCGTCCTGGACGCCACTGCTCCGATGGGCGGTTTCGGCGTTCGTAATCAGAATCTCTCGCTTCGGATTGGTAAGCGTGTGGGAAACGCGGCCACCCACTTCTTCAATGGCGCTATCGATGAGGTTCGCATCTACGACCGCACATTGGCACCTGCTGAGATAGTCGATGTGATGATTATATCGTCTCCGTCAAGTCCAGGGCCCAACTGGGACTACGGAAATGGAAGGCACGGCTCTTACACGCTGGCAGCAAGCACTACGATTGAGCAACTTTACCAGGCAATACGGCTCCCCGGCGATCCCTTGCAGTACAATCCGAACGATCCGACTGCGGTTCCCAATTTCCGGTCCTTTACGATTACAAACAATGCCACGCTGTCGGGCACCGCGTTCAATGGAACTTCGGGCGGAAAAATCGTTTGCAAAGTTCAGGGAGCGATGATCGTTGCGTCGGGTGCATCCATCTCGGCGGATGGTATTGGCTACAGAGGAGGTTCGAGTTATCAGCAAGGGGAGTCCTACGCAGGCAGCCAAGGAAATAGCCAAAATGCAAACTTCGGAGGAGGCGGGGGTGCTTACTATTATCATCCTCGCCCCGGTGTGACGTCATACGCTCATGCGGCAGGTGGAGGCTATGGCTCTGGGGGCGCGAGCGGGACGGCCTTCCAAAGTGGTGCATCTTCGGGCGGAAACACTTATGGAAGCGATTCCATTGATTCGCTTAGCTTTGGGAGTGGAGGCGGCGGTGGATATGACATGTATTATTCGTCCCCGGTATATGGAGGACGGGGTGGCGGAGCTATTGCAATCAACTCTGGATATGTCGAGATTGATGGCACAGTGTCAGCCAATGGTGGAGGCGGAGGAAGTCCATCAGTCGGCAATGGATACTTGGGGCTTTGTGGCGGCGGTGGCAGCGGCGGTTCGATATCGTTGCGTGGAAACCGATTGGTAATTGGAGCGAACAATGTTAAAGCGATTGGTGGGAACGGTGGTCAAATTTCGGCTTTCGAGACGGGAGGCGGAGGTGGGGTCGGCAGGATTCGGATCGCGTATTCAACAAGTTTCGACGGTACAGCCACCCCGAGTGCGTCAGCGGCTTTCAACCAAAGCAACGATATTGATGGTGACGGTGTTCCCGACAGCATAGAGTGGGGTTCAAATGTGGCAATTCCGCGCGATAGCGATGGTGATGGCATCCCGGACTATTTGGACACGGACAGCAACAACAACGGAATTCCTGATTCGGTGGAGTTGGGGACTGATGGTTTGGTGCGCACCACCGATACGGATGGGGATGGAATACCGGACTATTGGGAATCGTTCTACGGACTAAATCCAAGTAGCTCAGGCGATGCGAACACCAAGCCGCCAGGAGACAATCTCAGTTACTTTCTCAAATATCGCTATGGCCTCAACCCTTCGCTCCAAGACAATGACGGAGATGGGATCAATGACTACGACGAAATTTTTGTTTACGGAACCAACCCGCTTAAGACCGATACCGATGGCGATGGAATGCCCGATGTGTGGGAAATCGCGTACGGTTTGAATCCGCTGGTCAATGACGGCAACGAAGATGCCGATCTCGACGGTCTAAGTAACCTTGAAGAATACCAAGCTGGCACCGACCCGCAAGCGCGGTTCACCGGCGGCTCCCCGGCAAATGACCTCCAGCGTGTGAAAGGCGCATCACAACAGTATGCAGCGTATGATGCCAACAACCGGCTGAGAGGCGTTCAATACTCGAACGGGATAGGTTTCGCCTTTACTTATGATGGCAACGGGAACATCACACGCCAATTCACGGTGAACGCAGATGCGGACAACGATGGATTGCCGGATGTGTGGGAGCTGGCCAATGGCCTGAGCACGAGCTATGGTGCGGGGGATGACGGGCCTTATGGCGATCCCGATCACGATGGGTGGACGAATTACCAGGAATGGAAGACCGGCACGAATCCCAGGGATGCGAACAGTCATCCCGATTTGCTCACCACGCCCGCCGCACAACTGCGGCAGACCCCCACGCTCGCGCGCCTTTTACCCGCCACCACCACGCTCGGCGCGCTGCCCACGCTGAATCTCAAGCTCTGGGACGGTGAAGGGAACAGCGCGAAGGTGGTGCTGCAATACTTCGACGCGATCAGCGGACAATGGAAGGACGCCACGCTGACGAAACTGGATGGCAGCGCCTACAACGCCGCGACGGCGGTGGCCGCCCTGCCCGGCGGCACTGCGCACACGCTGCTGTGGAATGCGTGGCAGGATCTCGGCAGCAGCTTCAAAGGCAACGCGCTGCTCCGCGTCCGCGCCGACGACTTCGCCAGCACCGGCGCGTGGTCGGAGCCGGTGAGCGTAGCCGTGAACATGGGCGTGGACACCAACGGCGACGGCGTGCCCGACCGCTGGGCGATGCAATACGGCCTCGATCCCAACGGCGCATCCGCCGCGCAGACCGACACCGACCGCGACGGCCTGAGCGACTTCCTCGAATACGCGCTGAACACCCACCCGCGCCTCGCCTCGCCCGCCGGCCAGCCCGTGACGAGCATCGAAGGCGGCTACCTCACCCTCACCGTGGCACGCAACGCCGCCGCGACTGCCCTGCAATTCCACATCGCCGTCTCCGCCGACCTCGCGACATGGTTTTCCGACGCGGCGCACGTCACCATCCTGCAAGACACGCCGACGCTGCTGAAAGCGCGGGACAATGTGCCGATCACTGCTGCGCCCAAGCGTTATATTCGGCTCGAAGTAGTCAGCCAGTAGGCGAAGGGTTGATCTTGCAGATGACGAGCGCAGGGCCGGGCGGCACGGTGACGGCGGCGCATTGCTGTTCGTTCAGCTCGGCGGCGTACTCGATGCGCGGTCCGGCGGGCGCGGCGTGCCGGTGGAGAGTGTATTCGCGGGCCATAGGCGGGCGGGAGTGTCAGACGGCTCGGACATGCTGACGAGTGAAAATCCATTTCAAGTCGGAATCGCCCTTGTCGGCGTCTCCGACGGATGGGAAAGGTTTGCGCTCAACGCCAGCGCCACCGCACCTCCAGATGTTCGTTTTCAAAAATATTTTCCCGGCGCTGTTGGCGATCGTACTTTTTGGAATGGCGACGCCGGGGAAAGCCGCGCCTTGGCTCATCAACGCGCAGCAAGCCGATCTCCGCAGCCGGCCGGAATCGGTGCGCGATCATTTCGCGCACATCGAATCGCTGCCTTTCGACGGAATGACGATCACGAGCGCCAGCGGTTCGGTGCTGATGAATGGAACCGCGCGCAGCTACGCGGAAATCTCCCGCGATTTCGCTCCGCTCAACGGCCTCACCTTCACCCGGATGAAGCACAACTTCGCGCTGGTGAATGTGGACCACCCTGCGGATTTTTTTGGAGATTGGTCCGTCACGATCGAAAACTTTCGCATGTTCGCGCGAGTGCTGCGGGAGAAAGGGATCGAAGGCATTTTCTTCGACAACGAGGAGTATGCTGGTGCGCTTTTTAACTACCCTGAAGATTGCAGCGACTTGTCCAAATCGCTGGACGAGTACCGGGAGCAGGCGCGTCTGCGCGGGAGGCAGATCGCACGGGCGATTTCCGATGAGTTTCCCGACCTTGTTTTCGTTGCGCTACACGGGCCGTATTCGAGTTTTTCCGACACGCCGGATGAGGTGCGCCGCGGGCAGACGGCATGGGAGGTGGAGGAAATGCGGGGGCCGTTTTCCACGGGGATCATTGAGGGCCTGGACAGTCTCGCACGGTTCGTGGATGGCGGCGAAATTTACGGCTATCGGACGACGGAGGATTTTCAGGTTTCCTACGACTATCGAAAGATGGGGATCGCAGCGACTGCGGCGGCTTGCCCCTACATTTCCAAATCACTACGACTGGTGTGGCCGCAGAAAGTCGGCATTTCATTCGGCGTCTTTAATTTCCCGTTTGCGGGAGAGCCGATGGATCCCGCGATCCTGCGCACCACACTCGAACACGCACTGCGGCGCTGCGACGATTTCGTATGGCTCTACTGCGAAGAGTTGAACTGGAATGCACCCGGCGAGTTTGCGCAGACATGGATGGATGCAGTCGTCGGCGCGAAGGCTGCGGCGCAGGAACCGCCGGCCAGCGCGTTACCGTGGGTGGGCATTACGAGTCCGGTCGTCGCGTCTCGTTTCAATGTGCCTGCCACGATTGACATCGCCGCAACTGCCTCGGAGGCGGACGGGAGTATCAGTAAGGTCGAGTTTTTCAGCGGCACGACGAAGCTCGGTGAAAGCTCGATCCCGCCGTACACCTTTGCGTGGACGAATCCGGCGGTGGGCGCTTACTCGCTGACCGCGAAGGCGACCGACAACCGCGGCGCGACCACGACTTCGAGCGCCGTGATCGTCACCGTCGGCAGCGCGTTTTCGGCGAGTATCAATTTCCAAGTGGCGGGCGTCACCGCTCCTGTCGGCTATTTCACCGATATCGGTGAAGAGTTTGGCGACCGCGGAAATGGGCTGAGCTATGGCTGGAATTTGCCGCACTCGGAACACGTCCGCGATCGCACCGACGACGTCGATCGCCGCCTCGCGACGCTTTGCGAATTTCGCCCGGAAGGCGTCTGGGAGATCGCCGTGCCAAACGGGATCTACGGCGTGACGGTGTCCATCGGCGACGGCACCTATCCGTCCACGCACACCATCAATGCCGAGGGAGTGAACTTCTGGAACGCGGAAAATCTCGCTGCCGGGCAGTATCGTCACCGCACGCTCGCGATCGAAGTGACCGACGGCAGACTCACGATCGATCAGGGCACCGCCGCCGATTCAGCGACGCGCATCAACTATGTGATCGTCACCGCCGCCAGCGCACCGCCCTCCACGCCAAATCGCCTCACCGCAAACTCTCCCGCTTCGAGTTCCATCGAGCTCAAATGGGCGGACAACAGCAGCACCGAGGCCGGTTTCCAAATCCGCCGCAGCACCCATCCCGACTTCTCCGCCAGCACCCTCCTCGCGACACTGGCCTCGGACTCGACGGACTATCTCGACGCCACCGTTTCCGCGGGCACGACCTACTTCTACCGCGTGCGGGCGACCAGCGCCGCCGGCAGTTCCGCCTTCTCCACCACGGAAAGCGCGACCCCACGCATGGCCGATCTCGATGGCGACGGCATCCCCGACCTTCTGGAAAGCGCGCCCCTCACCGTCGGCGTCGATGACCGGCAGATCGACAGCGACGGCGACGGCTTCTCGAACGCCGCCGAATACATCGCCGAAACCGACCCCCTCGACAGCCAATCGCGGCTGGAAATCACGCGGATCTCAATCGCCGATACCGGCTCAACCGGAGCCACCGTGACGCTCGATTTTCCCACCATTTTCGGACCGCACTATTTTGTCGATTTCACCGACGATTTGAGTGGTGGAATCTGGACCCTGCTCCCCGGCTCCCAACGCACCGGAGACGGCACCATGCAATCCGTCACCGACACCGCGCCATCCCTCGCGCGTTTTTTCAGACTGCGCGTCTTAAAATAACCAGCCGCGCCGCCCACGACCACCGGCGACAGGAATGAGCGGCGAATCGCGCGCACCCGCCACGAAGCGTCGCGCTGTATTTTCCGAATCGGAACAAGGTAGCCACGGAACTGTGACACTCGTGCGGGAGTGTCATCACATGCAGAAAGAATCTTTCCACGAAACCACAGAGGAAGGATTTCTTCGGGCTGAAGGAGCGTGTCGGAAAACGTCCAGCCAGTGTTCTCTTTTACACGTGGTGGTTCCGTATGATGACACTTCACGCGATTCCGCGCAAAATTCGCAAACGAATTAATAATCCATAACTTAAACATCCGCAGTATCTTGATGTTTTTTTGCGGGATGAAAATTGGCGTTTTTAAAAAAACTCGAGCGACTGGCAAAGGCATTGCTACCGGTGCGAACTACGTTGCCAGTCTATTTTGTGTTGAAATTCACAAAAATTACACATCTCCGACATCATGGTGCCACTGCACTGCATGAGTTTGACGGCACTTCAAGACTTCACGGCCCGTCCCAATGGACCGGGTTTGACTCAGCAAAAAACGAACGTATTTTATTCATGAAAACCAAAACTTCTGGTAGAACCAATCTAATCACGACGCTGGCAGCCGCTGCCATTTCCTTAACGGCGATCGAAAAGACAGACGGTCAAATCGTGGTTTCCACACCGAGCGGCAGCACGTCACAAAATTTTGACACACTCACTGCCTCTACGTCCGCCACTGCGGGAACGTGGACGAATGACGCAACTCTGACTACAGGGGACAGCACGCTGGACGGTTGGTCATTGTTCAATTCAACCAACGCAGCGATCACAACTTACCTGGGGAGTACCGGCACCTCCACAACGGGTAGCTTTTTCAGCTACGGAACTGACGCTTCCGATCGTGCACTTGGAGGATTGGGATCCGGGGGTACGTATTTTGGGTCGCCCGCGGCTGGCAACGTGGCAGGTTACATCGCGTTCGCTGCTACCAATACATCCGCCTTTACCATCACCGATTTTACGTTGGGATTTAATGGCGAGGAGTGGCGCAATGGCGGAAACGCCGTCGCCCAGACAATGATCCTCGAGTACGGTATAGGTGGCAGCTTCGCCTCAATCACCAATTGGATCGCACCTGGCGGCAACTTCGATTGGACTTCGCCGGTCGCGACAGGGACCGCAGCGGCGGTCAATGGAAATGTTGCGGGCCTTGTCGCCGGACGCGGGGGCACCGTCGGAAGTTTGACTTGGGGATCGGGAGATACGCTTTGGATTCGTTGGAAAGAGATAAACGATGTGGGGAACGATCACGGCCTGGCGATCGACAATTTCTCACTCGCGTGGGACACCGTGGTCGTTCCGGAACCGGGCGCGTTTCTTTACCTATTCAGCGGTGCCGTGATTCTCCTGTTCCGCAATCGCACCCGTAGAGGACTCCGATAAAAAATGTACGATTTTTGTATTTGTCGCAGTTCGGACACCGTCGGGTGACGTCAAACTTTCCAAAGCTTGGGGAGTGCCGGAATCCTGGCGGGTCGACGCCTTCCCTATCCTCGCACCTCCAAATGCCGGACGTTTCCATCCCTCCTGCACGGGACTGTGCGTTTAACGAAGTGAACCGTCAGTTAACCGCCACGCAAAGTTTTCGCGATCGAAACCGCCCGTCCACACGACTGTCACACCTGCATGCCAAGCTGTGATCTGACTAAACGGCACCGTTGTCCCACGCGCAGACGGCGGGAACACTTCGCGTCCTGTTAGAAGGTCCACAATTCGAACTCCAAACTCTGCTCACTCACCATGAAAAATACTCGTCCCTCTAGTAATCCGCCAAAAGGCGCTCTCACCCGTCGTCTAAGCGTTCCTGCCGCTGTTACGCTTGCATTGATCTCCGTCGCGATGAGAACGAAAGCTGCAGATCAAACATGGAGTGGTGGAGCATCAGGCAATAGCACGGCGTGGCTCACGGTTGCCAATTGGGCTGGAGGTGCCTTTCCGGGTATTCAATCAACAACGGGAACTGCCTATCAGACAAATACCGACACCGCAGCGATCGGTTCTACCGGAACCAACCCTGACATCGGCCTCAATCTGAATTTCGCAAATAATATCTTTGGCGTCGGTGCAATTGCATTCACGGGTGCCAACCGCAGGATCGGCGACAGTTCTACGGCAGGCACTTCCGCGAATGGATCGCTTCGATTAAACGGCGCGACTTTGAATAGCGTGAGTAACGTCATTCTGAGAAACTCTGGAAGTGGTACATTGACATTGCAGGGTTCAGCCTCCGGCACAACAATTACCGGCGTGATGACCGTGGCTCTCGGGGACGCGACCGACAACATTGTCAACATCGATGGCAGCGGAGGCGTTACAATCAATGCGGTCGTGAAAGACGCCGTAACCGGTGCCCACCTCACTCTCGGCGGCACCGGTACCGGCATCCTTATTCTTTCCGGAGCGAATACCTATACCGGCGGCACATTGATCTCTTCAGGCAATTTGGCTGTTACTAATACCACCGGTTCCGGGACTGGAACGCTAGGTGTCACCGTCGGCAACAATACCGGCGTCGCCGCCCTCTCAGGTACTGGAATTATTACCGGCTTGGTGACTACCGCTACGACGGGAGCGAACGTCGCCCATGTCGCTCCGGGCGTAAATTTGGCGACTACGAACTTTGGCACCGCCGGGACATTGCAACTCAACGGTGGCATGACGATTGGCAGTGGCACCAATTTCGATTTCGACCTGGCGAATACGGCGGCCGGCGTCAGTGACTTAGTCACCCTCTCCACTAGCCCGCTGAACTTGGCCAGTGCTTTCACGATCAATTACAACTTATTGACCGCCGGAATCCTGCAAACGGCCACGAACTATACGCTTTTCAGCGGCGCTTCCAATGCCTTGAGTCTGACGGGCATTACCATCAGTTCGCTGGGCTTGGGAGCCTATACGCCGACCTATAGTGTCTCCGGTGGATCCCTGCTCGTGAGTTTTACGAACGTCGCCGCTCCGACACCCAACTATTTCGATACCAACGGCAGCGTAGTCGGAATCGGAATTAACGGAGGAACCACGGTTTGGGATACGACCTCCATGAACTGGACTCCGACGGCGGCGGGGACGGGGTCCACGAAGATATTTGATCCCTCGCAAACCGCTTATTTCGGCGCGTCAGATGGCGGCGCGGCAGGAACCGTTACCGTGGATGCGGGGGGTGTCAGTGCGAATTTTGGCATCGAGTTCGACGTCACCGGTTATGCGCTCGCCGGGGGCGCGATCACCTTGGGCGGGACGACGCCGACGGTCACGGTTCTCAACTCCGGCGACTCCGCGACAATCAATTCGATGCTATCCGGTTCTGCCGGTGTGACCAAGGCAGGAAATGGAATTTTAGTCCTCGGTGGGACCAACGATTTCGCTGGAGCGGTCAACCTCAATCACGGCACGTTAAGTATCAGCGACGACGCCAACTTGGGATCTTCGTCGAACGCGCTCGTCTTCGCCGGCGGTACGCTCAAGACGACTGCTGCAATCACGGCGGCGCGGGCTATCACGATCACCGCCGCGGGAGGCGGCGGCACTTTCGACACCAGTGGCTTTGACTCCTCCAGCACCGGAATTACGAACATCAACGACGCCTTCACCAAAGCGGGCGTGGGCGATCTATTCTTCAATAACTTTGTTAATTTCGGCACGGGGGCATCATTAACGGTAAGTGGGGGCTCCGTCACCTTTGGCCAATTCTCCGGGACAATGACGATGTTTGGCGGTGCCACGCTGAATGGTAACTTCATCGTTAAGAACGCGATTCGCGTGAACTTTAATGGAGCCTATACCGGGACGGCACAGATCCAAACTCAAGCATCGGGTACGTCACTCGCAAATAGTGGCACGACAACGGGTGTCGTAGTAACCATTGCCAATAACATTGTTCTCAATAGCTTAAATCTAGCTGGTCCATTTGTGACCAATCTCGGCCCTGTAGGTAACGGTGTTATGACGATCAATGGAGTGATTTCCGGAAGTTCGGACCTGAACATCGCCGGAGGTGCTAGCGGGGGTGGAACTGGCACTCTGACCTTGAATGCACAAAACACCTACACGGGGGCGACGACGATCAACCTCGCAGGGCAGACCACCGTAAGCACGGTGAAGCTGGGTATCGACAATGCCTTGCCTCCGGTCACAGATCTGAGCTTTAACACCAACAATAACGCATCGGGAACCACCTTGGATCTTAACGGACATAATCAGACTGTCGCTTCGCTTTCGTACGGAAATGCCAATGCTCTGGCTACAAAAACCAAATTCATCATCACAAACAAAGGTGGCACGGACTCCATCTTCACCGTGAACGGCTCGACGATTCCGACGAACGCCTTTTCAGGGAACATCTCTGACGGAGCCACCAACACGGTAACACTTGTGAAAGGAGGGACGGGAACGCTGACTCTGAACGGCGTGACCAGCTTCTCGACGCTGAATGTAACCGGCGGCATCTTGAATCTGGATGCAGCGCTAACAACCGCGGCCGGCTCAACCATCAACGTGCTTCCGCCCAGCGGCGCGGCCAGTCTCAACATCTCAATGAGTCAAACGCTGGCCGCGCTGAATATCGGAAGCGGGGCAGTTGTGACACTTGGCGCAGCGGTAGCGGCACCGGCACTGGCACTGAGCGAAGACTTTGGATCAATTGCCGATAGCGAGGGCTTTACCGGAATCGGAGTCGCGGCGGTTCCCGAACCCGGCACTGCTACCTTGCTGGCCGGGGGACTGGCGTCGCTCTTCGCATCGCGCCGTCGGCGGTCTCGCTGCTGATAGCGGGCCGAGTCGACGAAGATTACAATCCCAACTGCTCGCGCTGCCACGGCATCATCCTCGCGGCAGTTTCCTCGAAATTATTCGAGAGGCTTTCGAGCATGGATTTTGGGGCGATGAGCGAGGGGTCGAGATTGAGGTCGGCGGCCACGGTGTCGCGCTTCTTTTTTAAAGCGTGGAACTTTGCTTCTTCCTCACGCGTCGAGCGCAGGCGGGGTTTCCGGATGATCTGCGGCCACTCATTTTCGGGCTGAGCGAGCGCATTGTCGGCAGCGACAAAAAAACGGCGGCGGCGACTGCCTTGCAGGTGATCGAAGTTTACGTCTTGTCCTTGATCGAAACGCGCGGCGGCGTTGACGAGTTGTTCGTTGTGCAGGATGTGGAAGGTCGGCTTGTCCACGCGCGACGCTTCGTCTTCACGCCAGTGCCAGAGCGCGCGAAGGATGGCGGACGCGCGGCCACGGAGGTCGTTGCTGCCGGTGATCCGCCAGGCCTGCTCGGGATCTCGATCCTTAATGATGGCGGAGGCGGCGATGGCGCGTTCGCAGGATTGCTGAAACCATTCCCACCTTCCCAAGCGGTGCAATTCCGCCTCGATGATTACCGCGATGCGATGCAGGTAGCGCGTGTCATTGACAGCGTAGTCGGCCATCTGGGTCGAGAGCGGTCGGCGCGCCCAGTTGGCTTTTTGCGAGGCTTTCGTCACCACGACTCCGAAGTATTTATTGATGAGCGCCGCGAGACTAAACTCGGGAATTCCGCAGAGACGCGCACCGATCATCGTATCGAAAACGCTCGTGGGCCCGGCGTAACCTACGCGCCGCATGAGCCGCAAATCGTAGTCGGCCCCGTGCAAGATGATCTCCTTCCCATCGCAGGCCGCGAAGAGCGGCTCGAGCGAAAATCCGGCGAGCGGATCGATGAGACAATCGTAGCCAGGGACGCTGATTTGGATGAGGCAGAGCTTTTCGAAATAGCAGTGCAGCGAATCGGCCTCGGTATCGACGGCGATGCGGGGATGGGGCAGAAGCTGCGGGAGGGCCTGGGCAAGGCCTTCCGCAGTGTCGTGAAAAGGTGCCATCGGACTGGTCGCGGGAGTGGTCTCGATCAAAGCGAAAGGGGTATCAGCGATCGCGGAATGATTTAACCGCGCAGGCCTGAGAGCAGTAGTTCCGCGTTGGATTTGGTGTTCTTTAAAGCGTGGATCAGGATCTCCGTCGCCTCGGCCGGTGGCAGGGCGGTGAGCTGTTTGCGGAGCACATTGACGCGCTCGAATTCCTGCGGGTGATAGAGCAAATCGTCGCGCCGGGTGGCGGAAAGCAGGATGTTGATGGCGGGAAAAATACGTTTGTCGCTGAGGTTGCGATCGAGCCGGAGTTCCATGTTTCCCTTGCCTTTAAACTCCTCGAAAATCACGTCGTCCATCCGGCTGTTCGTCTCAATGAGCGCACTGGCGAGAATGGTGAGTGAGCCGCCTTCTTCGGTATTTCGAGCCGCACTGAAAAACTTGTTCGGTTTCACCAGCGCCTTTGTATCCACGCCTCCGGACATGATGCGGCCTTTGCCGGGCTGGAGGTTATTGTAGCCGCGGGCGAGGCGCGTGATGGAGTCGAGGAGAATGACGACGTGACGACGGCATTCCACGAGCCGCTTGGCACGATCCGCCACGATCTCGGCGACCTGCACGTGACGCTGGGGATTCTCGTCAAACGTGGAGCTGTAGATCTCGCAGTTTTTGAGCGACCGCTTGAAGTCGGTGACTTCCTCCGGCCGCTCATCGACGAGGAGCAAAATGACTTTTGTCTCCGGCGAATTCTGAATGATCGATTGCGCGATGTCCTTCAGCAGCACCGTCTTTCCCGTCCGAGGAGGCGCGACGATGAGGCCGCGCTGGCCGCGCCCGAGCGGAGCGATCAAGTCGATGGCACGCCCGCTGATCGAGTGACTTTTCGGATTTTCCAAGACGATACGATGATCGGGAAAAAGGGCGGTGAGATTGTCGAAAGGTTTCGTCTCGCGCCATTCATTTGCCGGCACATCCTCGATCGTGAGGATTTCGTCCACGGAGATGTAGCGTTCCCGGTCGCGCGGAAGCCGGATGCGAGCCGTCACACGGTTTCCATTGCGCAGGAAATGATTGCGCTCCTGCGCCGGCGAAAGAAATACATCCTGTGGCAGCGCACGGAAATTGTAGCGCGGCCAGCGGAGGAAACCGCCGCCGCCCTGTGGCGACATCTCTAAAATGCCATCCGCAAAAAGAACGGTCCCGCGGCTCGCGTAAACCCGGAGCAGGTCGAAAACGAGGTTGTGACGAGTCTTGTCGGCGTTCCAGCGAATGCCGAAGCCGGTTGCCCGGTGCATCAGTTCCTGGATGGTCTCGACGTGAAGTTCGTCGATCCACAGTTCCGCGGGCACGACCGCGGGCGGAGGCGCGACTGCGGTGGGCGCGGGTGTTGTCTCAGAGTTTTCGTTATCCATATCGGTGTCGCAGCCAGTCGGCTAAAATAGTGACCTGCCCTTCAAGGGTGGCAGGAGTGGAGTCGTTCCAAATCAAATGGGTTGCACGGGAGATTTTCTCCCGAAGATCGAGTTGCGCCGCTATGATGCGGGCTGCGAGTTCGTCGCTCAATCCGCGAACCACTCTCAGGCGGTGGAGTTGAGTGGCAGGAGAGCAGGCGACCACGATCACACGATCGAAATGCCCCTCAACGCGCGTTTCATACAGCAACGGGATGTCGATGCAAAGCCACTTTTTCCCTGTTTTCGCTTCCGCAAGCAAACTCATCCAACGCTCCCGAATGCGAGGATGAAGGATCGCCTCGAGCGCACGGCGCGCTTCTTCATGGCCAAAGACGATGGCTCGGAGCCTGACGCGATCGATCGTGATGTCGTCGGAAAAGACTGCATCGCCAAAGCGATTCCGCACTGCATCGCGGACTAGCGCATCGTCTGCCAGCAGTTCGTGAGCACTTTGGTCCGCATCAAACGTTTCCGCTCCCAGCCGGGAAGATAGCGCTTTGACGAAGGTAGATTTCCCCGTCGCGATACCGCCCGTGATGCCAATGGCGGGCACTGCGCCCGTTACTTGGACATCAAGGGAAGATCAAGCGGTGCCTGAGCTTCCACCAGCGGGAGAGTCTCGACTTCTTCTTCCTTCTCTTCCTCCAATCTCACTGGCTCACCAGCGGGGTTGATAAGACGGGCCGAAACAAAGATCACGAGATGCCGTTTCAGATGCTGATCGACGTTGGAACGGAAGAGACGGCCAATCAAAGGGATGTCGCCGAGAAGCGGAGTCTTATCCTCCACCTTCTGCACATCCTCGCGAATCAAGCCGCCAATCAGCACTGTCTGACCGTCAAAGATACTAACATTCGTGGAGACTTTGCGGGTGCTGAAGATCGGCTGATTGATGACGTTCGGCGTGATGACGTTCGTCGAGGTGATGCCGAGTGCATTCGTCGATGAAGTCTGAATCGGGCTGCCATAGTTGATAAACCCTTCAAATTCCACGACCTGCGGAACCAGCGTGAGTTCGATCGTATAGCTATCCGGTCCGACAACCGGCTCGACATCTAGCGTGACACCCGTATTGCGGGTCTCAAACGTCGTCGGCGTGGTCGGCGTGACCGGGAACGAACCAGAGCCACCTCCTCCCGTGAGGCCGTTCAGGGGATTATTGTTCTGAAGATTCACATTGCCACCGACGTTCTGCGGGATTTGTGGTGGGTCAAACTCAGTAGGGTAGCGGAACTCCCGAATGATTTCGATCGTCGCCTTCTGGCCGCTCTTCGTCGTGACCTTTGGTGCGGACAAAAGGTCCACGCCTTTTTTCTGGTTCAAAGCCCGAATGACGAGTTGGAAACTCGGATCGGTCATGATGCCGGCGATGCCTGCAATGGCAGGCGCGAGCTTGGACGCACCCGATGTTCCAAATAACAACGAGTCAATCGCATTCTGGCTGATCGCGAGGCCGCCGCTTCGATTTGCGCCGGTGACCGGATAAGTCGTGTAAGCGCCGTTTTGACTTTGGAACGGGAAGTCCGCTTGATTAGACGCGGCCGTATTGCCCGAGGTTCCGCCGCCGTAGAAAACGCCCGTCCGAGAACTACCCGGAATATTTGCCTGCCCGAGCAGCCAGTCGAAGCTCAGTTCCTTCAAATTATTCTGCGTGATCTCAACAAATTTCGCTTCGATTTCGACTTGCGAAGCGATCGAGTCCCCAGCTTCGATCAGGGTCTGGATCAAATCCAAATTCTCTTGCGTATTCCGCACCACCAGCCGGCTGCTGGAAGGAATGTAGGTCGCCGTGGCACCAGTCGGGAAACTAACTCCCGACGCGGTAAGAAACTCTTTCGCATCCATTCGTCCCGCAATCGCATTTCCACCTCTAGTCGAATCAGCCGGAGCCGTTGGCGCGAGACCTCCTGCTGCCGCATCGCCGCCGCCACCCGCCACCCGAGTGATGAAACCAGGACGAACTTTGAACTCTTTCGTGACGACGACACTGATATCCGTGGTGAGCGGAACGATGGAAACCGCGTAAGGCTCCACCTTGAATTTCAGGCTGGCCAGTCCCGTCACATATTTGAGCGCTTCGATCAACGGGATGTTCGCCAGTGACACGGTGATCCGTTGATCTGCCGCATTTCCCACCGGACCAGATGCGGCCACCGGCGCTACCGTAGTGGGTTCAGTCAGTCCCGGAATACCGGCAGGAGCTGCAGCCGCTTCCGGTGGAGGGGTGAAGCCGCTGCCGCCAGAATTTTCGAGCTTCAACACGATATTCACGCCGCGCTTGGTTGGATCGCTTTCAAGCGTGTCGAGATCGGCGCTCTTCTTCTTCAAGAATTCCACCGCTTCACGAATCGTGGCGTCCTTAAACTCCAGCTTCGGAATGATGATCCGCGCGAGCTTCGCGTTAATCTTCGCCGTTCCACCCGCATCGCCGCTGTTGTTGTCGATCGTTCCCACCGGCCCGAGTTGGTTAAACTTGCGGACGGGATTCCCCCAAGCCGCATCGGTCTGCCAAATCGCCCGCGAAACCGCCTCATTGAACGAGGCCTTCGCATAGTTATCGCGCTGAAAGTTGATCTTCTCCTCCATCTTCCGCGCCGCGATGTTGTAGTTGTCCAGATTCAGAATCTGCTCGCAGCGTTTGAAAGCGAGGTCGTAACGGGCGCTGTCGTAGAAGCCCTGCGCTTCAATCTCCAGCTTCTTCACCTCCTCCACCGTTCCGCGGAATTTTGGACCAATCGTCCGGTTGTAATAACCGGGAGTTTCCAACCGATGCAGCAGGACCACCGCCGCCTTGTATTTCGGATTGTAACGATCCGTGAGGACCGTCTGGCAGAGGTTTTCCGCATCGGCATAGCGGCCTTCGCCGATTCGCTGCTCGGAGAGCTTCAGGCTGGCATTGCAAAAACCGTCCAGCGCCTTGTTGTAAAGAAGCCGGCTGTTCGGCGCATTGGGAATCACGTCCACCGCCGCCTTGTATTGAGCGACAGCGTTTTCGTAATCCTTGTCCTTATACGCGCGTTCGCCGGACTCAATCGCAGCCTGTCCGCGGACGAGGTAATCTCCGCGGCGGGCGAGTTCGCGTGCCGCAGCAGATTCGGCAGAAATCGCAAAGCTCTGCCGCGGCAGGGCGAGAGTCGGCGTCAGGGTCGCAATGGTCAGCAGGGATGCGATGGTCTTGGCGAGTGGGGGCTTGGTCATGAGTGTAAAAGGTTTTGAGATAAGCGAAAATTGATTGGGGTT
Organism: Chthoniobacterales bacterium; assembly: GCA_038228115.1. Lineage (GTDB taxonomy): Bacteria > Verrucomicrobiota > Verrucomicrobiia > Chthoniobacterales > Chthoniobacteraceae > JANLQB01. The sequence continues at coordinate 48,478 of JBBRPM010000011.1, read as the reverse complement.
TGTCAATGCAGCGGAAAGGGTTTCTTCCATCCGGCTCCGTCATGGGATGGTCGGGCGATCATCACGGCACCTTCGACAGAGGAGGAACGTTGTAGGTCTTGTCCCCGCCGGGGAGTTGTATTACGGCACCGTCTTCTTTGATGTCAACGACTTTATAGCGCTCCTGGACATCGGGCTTCAATACGAATTCCTGGAGCTTCTTCACCTTGATGTCTTGCGGCTTGGAAGCGTCCGGCCAGAGGTAATTGAACAACGCGTAAGAGTCGGGTGAATCGGTCACTTTATTGAAGATCAAAATGATCGTCTCCTTCGTCTCGGAGTTTTCGACCGTCAGTTCCGACGCATCTTCGTCTTCCTGAATCTTATCGTTGTATTTGGTCTTATACTCAAATTTGACGAGCTTGAACTTCGTTTTTGGAACCATCGCTCCCAAGTTCAGGAAAACGCTCGGCTGGCGAAGATCGACGGTATTGATCTGGAAATTAATCTTGTCCGGCGGGTCTGTTTTCGGATTACCGTCGTAGGAGTTAAACAACAGGCGAAACGGCACTTTGATCCACTGCTTTAGGTAAAGCTTCGTGTAATAGGCAGGATGCGACGTTTTGTCCTTGGGATTGGTGCCGGCGACAGACTCGTCGTAGTTCGTAAAACCATCCTTATCGGGGTCATCGTCCACCACCGAGGACGACAGGATGTCCATTTCATACTTCAGCAGCCATTCCTTTGTGATTGTGCGTTTTCCATCCGCACTCGTCACATCCCCTTGTTCGGCACGTTTCAGAGCACCGTTCTCTTCGAGCAATTTCCAACTGGTAAACATCGAACCAACTTCGGGTTTCGGACTCCAGATCACGGGAGAGACAAATTGCTTCTGCGCTGCCTCGATCGCGCTGGTATCCACTTTCGGGACTTCCTTTGAATGCGGGGGCGTTGTCATCGCAGCGGAAAATCCTTCGGCAAAACTCTGCGTCTTCAAGAGAACCAGCGCGGACGCTGCGACAAGCACCAAGGCCAGGAGCCCCAGCGCAAATTGGTCGGTATGCTTTTTGATCCAGTCCATAAATTATTTGGCTGCGACCTCCGCGAAATCGACGACGTCCAGAACGAGGGAGACATTGACCTTCTCAGAGCCGAACACGAGTTTCTTCGTGCCGCTAGCCGCACCCGGCTTTGGCGGTTCGGCCCCTGCAACTCCAGGCTGAAAGCGCGCCGGAGCGTCTTCCTTTTCATTCTTCACCACCACGAGGCGCGGCACATAAAACTGGCCCTTCTCAGTCACGATCTCATTCAGGATATTGCGGAAGCGCCCTTGGTCCGAGGTGAACTCAATCTGCATGCCGTGATAGGACACCAAGTTCTTGGCTGACTTCTCCGCTTTGCCGGCACCGCCTCCCTGTTTGGCGGGATCTTTCTTCCCCTTGCCCTCTTCTTCCGGCAACGCATCCCGATCAAATTTCGTAATCGCGACCACTCCCGCGTCGAGGAGTTTCGTCAGGATAAATTCCACGGCGTTCAGTTGCCGTCCGAGGGCTGGAGCCGCTTCCGGCAGCGGGGGTTCGCTTTGATACTTATCCATACCGAGATAGAACATCGCAGGCAGGGCAATGCCGCCTTCCTTCGCCTTCGTCGTCACGCGGGTCACCGCCTCGCGGAGCTTGTCTTGAAACTGCTCGCGGGAGATTTGCTCGGTGGGCAACTGCGCCGCGGCCAGATTTTTGTGCAATGCCTCGATCACGGCAAACTGCTGCGCTTTTTGCGCCTCGATCAGCTTGAGATTTTCCGCTTCAGGATACGGCTTGAGCGTTTCGAGCCGGTTTAGCTCCTGCGCCTTGGTTTCATAGTCCGTGCGCACCTCACTGTAGTGGCTCTGCGCCTGCATCAGCAGATACCCGAGGGCACCGACGCCGATAACCATGAACGCCAGAAAGCCGCTCAGAAATTTGTTCTGTTTGATCCAGCTCATTTGGAGGAAATCTTGGGCAACCTGATCGGGTCTTTCAGCAAAATCGGCACTTGGAACGGCCAGCCCCAAGTCACGCTGTCCGGCACGGTGCGCTGCAATTCATCAGCCTTCACCTCATACAGAGGCGACTCTGCGAGGTTCTTTAAAAATTCGTCCACAACCGCAGGGCCGCGTGGATTTTCAGCATAGAGCCCGCGAATAATCAGCCGCACCGAGGCCTTGGACTTTGCGCCCTTCTCTGGCTTGGTGCCGGTCGCTTCCGCTGTCGTTTCTTCCGGGGCGAAATTGGTTACCCAGATGAATTCCGAAGGCAGCCGGCTGTTCAAATCCGCGATCAGATTTGCCCAGTAATCCCGCTCGCGAACCGCCTCCACATACGGTGCAGCCAGCTCATCCTGCTTCGTAATCTCCGACCGGGCGGTCTTCATCTTCCCTTCGATATTCTTCAAAGGGCCACTCTTCGCTTCCACGGTGGTAGTGACAGATTGCGTGATGTCCGCAGCTTTCGAGAAATAGAGCCACCAAGCCGTCAGCGCGAGCAGGGTGCAAACTCCCGCGAGCACAATGAAGGGACGCTGTTCGGCCAGCCGGTGTGCTTTGACCACGCTGGCGGGACGGAGGTTCAGCTCCATCGGGCAACTGCTGACTCCGCGCAGGGCGAGACCTACCAGCTCACCGAGCGTGTGCGCGTGCTGTCCGACTTCTTCGAGATTCAGATGCGAACCTTCGACGGCGACGTTGCGCAGCGGATTGAAAAACTCGACGGGCATCTGGAGTTTTTCGTGAAAGAACTCGCGCATGTAAGGCAGGCTCGACGTGCCGCCACAAAGAAGAACTCGCGCCGGCGTGGCTCCATGCTGTTGCGCTCGGTAGAAGCTGATCGAACGCGCGATTTCCGAATGCAGCCGCGTCATCGTATTCCGCACGATTTTTGACACGCGGGCAACTTCGGGATCATCAGGATCAGCAAAGGAACCACCGAGACTGACGAAGGCATCGCGACGCTTGCGTTCTTCCGCCACGACGAATGGCTCCCCAAAATCCTTCGCGATCGCCTGCGTGATCGTATTGCCGCCTTGGTTCACGATGCTCCGGCTGAACACCTTGTTCGGCTCGATGAAAATCAAATTCGTGGTGCGCGCACCGATGTCGATGATCAGCGTGCAGCCATCGAGATCGCTGTAGTTGTAGCGAAAGGCATTGTAGAGCGCCATCGGAGCGACATCGACCGTGGACGCCTTCAGACTGGACGCCTCGACCGCGTCGTTAATCTCGTCAAGCAGGTCGGCCTTGATCGCGACGATGACGACCTCCACCTGGCTCGGATCGCCGCTGTCCACCAACTGATAATCCCAAACCACCTCGTGAATCGGATACGGGACGTTTTGCTGCGCCTCAAACGTGACGATTTGATCCACCTGCTCTTCACCGACCGACGGCAGCTTTACAAATCGCGTGAAGATCGCCTGCGAAGAGATCGCATAGTTTACCTTCTGCCCTTTCAGTCCCATCCCGGCTACCAGCTCTCCCAGCGTCAGCTTGGTCTGAGCGAGCCGCGTGGCGTCGGGCAAGGCCGGATCGGCGAGGAGTTCACTCGTCTTGTAGTTGGTGAGGACCAGTCCTCCACTTTGCCCCGTCTTGAAATCGGCAACCGAGACGGTTTGCGTGCCGAGGTTGAGACTGAGGATGCGATTCGGTGCGGCCATGTAAAAAACTTAGCCGAAGCTGTTACCGCGTCTTCTTGATCGATTCGTAGCGATCAAAGAACAACGGTGCAAAAGGCGTCTCGTCCTTGTTCAAAACCAGACCAGCGAGGTGCGGGGCGTTTGGCACGTTCCCCGGCTTGTGACTCGCCTTGTCGAGCACGAGGCCGGACTTGGAGACCTCGACCCAGACGTTCTCGATGCTCGCCCCGTTCATCGGCTTGCCGAGCGTCAGCTTCTCGATCGCTTTTGGGGAAACATACATGACCGCGTAATGCTCACGCCCTTTCGCGATATTGCTGTAGGTCACCTCGCCATCGAGCAGCTTCTTTTCAAACAAAACGGTGAACTTAAAAGTAAGGTCGTCGATGTCCTCGGGCTTCGTCTCAAACTCAACTTCGATTTCGAGCCAGTCCGCCGGACGCGACCGCTTTGTCGGACCGCTGGAAAGTTGAAACTCCGGCGTCTTCACCACTGCCGGCTGCACCTTTCCGAGCTTCACCGAACCGACTCCCACCGGAGCTTGGGCCAGCGCACTGGAACCAAAGGCGAGTGCAGCAAGAAAGAAAATCGAGGGGTTTTTCATAGGAAGGAATTTCTAGGGATATTTCTAGCGGGGGAGTGGGTCTTTTGGGTGAATTATTTTTACTTTGAAAGGAAAAACTTTGCCGCGGGTTAATTTATGCGGCTTCGGAAAAAATTGATCGTTTCCACGATCCCATCTTCAAAGGCGACTTTCGGCTCCCAGCCCAGCACCGAACGGGCTCGCGAGATGTCCGGTTGCCGCACTTTTGGATCATCGACGGGGAGCGGACGATATTCGATTCCCGACGACGCGCCGGTGATCCGAATGATCTCCTCGGCAAATTGTTTGATCGTCATCTCACGGGGATTTCCGATGTTCACAGGCTCGTGAAAATCGGACTGCGAAAGGCGGTAAATGCCGTCGATCAAATCCGAGCAATAGCAGAAGGAACGCGTCTGCGAACCGTCGCCGAAAATGGTGAGCGGCGCGCCCGTCAGCGCCTGCCCGATGAAAGCCGGCACGACGCGCCCGTCGCGGAGACGCATGCGCGGTCCATAGGTATTGAAGATGCGGACGATGTGCGTGTTCACCCCGTGATAGCGGTGATACGCCATCGTGATCGCCTCGGCGAAACGCTTTGCCTCATCGTAAACGCCGCGCGGCCCGATCGGGTTCACGTTGCCCCAATAATCTTCTCTCTGCGGATGCACCAGCGGATCGCCGTAGCACTCGCTCGTGCTCGCGAGCAGAAACGCCGCGCCTTTGTCCTTCGCCAAACCGAGCGCGTTGTGCGTGCCGAGCGAGCCGACTTTCAGCGTGGGAATCGGATGCTCCAAATAATCGATCGGCGACGCGGGCGATGCGAAGTGGAAAATGAAATCTACATCGTCGGGCAGGAAGATGTAATTCGAAACGTCGTGCTTGATGAAGCGGTAGCGCTCATTCCCCGCGAGGTGCTCGATGTTGGCGACGTTGCCCGTGATGAAGTTGTCGATGCCGATGACGCGGTGCCCTTCAGACAGCAGGCGATCCGTGAGATGCGAGGCGAGAAAACCCGCGCCTCCCGTGACGACGGAGATGGGCTGGGACGTGGAGCGCGTGAACATTAGGTGCGGGCTTTTAAGTGAGTCGGCGGACGGGAGGCAACTTCTATTCGGACAAAACCCGGAATTGGCCGCGCGCGAAAATCAGCGCGGCCAAAGTTGATCGAGAAAAACGCCGAGCACGAAGACGACGCCGACGAACGCATTGCTCGAAAAAAAAGCGCGGTTGATCGCCGCGAGATCGCGCTTCGCGGCCGTCCAGTGCTCGAAAAGAATCGCGACGGCGATCACCGCGAGGCTTGCGAAAAAAGCGGGACCGAGCTTCGCGGAAAACGCGAATCCGGCGAGCACGCACAGCATCATCCAGTGCAGGCGCTGCGCCCACTTCAGGCTGCTGGCGACGCCCAGTTTTACCACCAGCGAATGCAGCCCTTCGCCGCGGTCGAACTCGTGATCCTGCGTCGCGTAAATCAAATCGAAACCCGCCACCCAAAGCAGCACCGCGAGCGCGAGCACCAGCGGCGGCAGCGCAAAACTTCCCGTGACCGCCAGCCACGCACCGACCGGCGCGACGGCCAGCGCGAGGCCGAGAAAAAAATGGCTGAACGCGGTGAAGCGTTTCGTCAGCGAGTAGAAAAAAATCAGCACGAGCGCGACGGGCGAGAGGAAAAAACACACGCGATTGATCCACCACGTCGTCGCGACGAATCCCGCCGAGCACGCCACCAGCAGCACGAGTGCGAGCGTCCGCGAAATCAGCGTGTGCCGCGCGGCGGTGCGCGGATTGCGCTGGTCGATTTGCCAGTCGGCGAGCCGGTTGAAAATCATCGCCGCCGTCCGCGCCAGCACCATGCAAAGAAGGATGAGCCCGACCGTCCGCGCCGGCGGCACACCGCGCGCCGCGACCAGCATCGAGCCGAGCGCAAAAGGCAGCGCAAAAACCGTGTGCGAAAAACGCACGAACGTCAGCACGCGCCCGACCGTTCCCCGGCGGCCGGGATTCACTTGGCCTCGGGCGCAGACTTCGGCTCTTCCGACTCGTCAAACATCCCCGTCACCCGGTCGTCCACGCGCAAGTCGATGAGCCGCCACAGGTCGCCCGACAGGTAAAAATAGAAGCGCCAGCGCAACGGAAATTCTTTGTTCAACGAGAGGTAAGTGCGCCGCAGCAAATGCAAGCCGACATTGCGCGTCTCGACGAGTTCGTAGTTTTGCACCGGCCCGAACACATCGATCGCCTCGCGCGTCTTCGACTTCAGCGTCTTCAACTCCTCCGGCCGCTCCGCGATCCGCGACCCTTTCATCAAGCCCTCGTAGGCCGGATCGACTTCGTTTTTCTGCAAAAGGCCGAAGAAAATTCCCGCGACCTGCGCCGGCAAATCCGTCAACGCCACAGCAGGCGCAGCGGCCTTCGGCGCAGGCGTGGCCGCGGGAGCGGGAGCGGCCTGAGTCAAATTCACCTTCGGCTTTTCCGCCTTCGCGCCCTTTTCCTGAGCTTGGGAAAAAACGGACGCGGAGAGCAGGGCGACGAGGAAAAAGCGGTGTTTCATGCGAGCAAGGATTTGAGGCGAGAACGCGCTTGGGAGACGAGCGGCAGACCGTGCGCGAATGTCAGAACTTCGATCGGAAACCGCAACAGTTTTCGCAGTGACGCGCGCATTTCCTTTTCGTTGTCTGCATACTTTGCCGGCAGCAGCACGAGGCCATCCGGTTCGAGATTGATCAGCGCATCGCCGACGATCATCACTCCACGCGCATCCCACAGCGCGATCTCGCCAGCCGCTGCGCCCGCGATTTCCACGACTTCGATTTCATCGCCAATCCTTTCCCCTTCCCTCACCTCCCGATCGACGGGAAAACCGAGTACCACTCCCGCCGAGGCGTGCGCGAAAACCGGAACGTCAAACCGCTTCCGCAGTTCATCCACAGCGCGACCGTGATTTCCATTCGTCGCCACGATCCCCGCGATTTTTCCCAGCGCGCAAAGTTCTTCCATCGCATCCGCCGCAAGCGGAATCGGATCAACGAGCATGAGCCCGGCCGCGACGCGCACAGCACACGACGAGCAATCCACTTTCACCGACGGCTGAAAACGCTGCCAAAACCAAAGCCCTGCCCGGACTTGCTGAATTTCATCCGCAGCCAGCATCTCAAAATTACGCGTTAAGCAATAGCGACATGGGAGGGCGAGGCTCCCGCCGAGCCTGGACGCGACGTAAATGTTTCGGCTCGGCAGGAGCCTCGCCCTCCCGTCGCTGAGTCGCTTTTCACGCTTCCAGCAATTGCCGCAACACAAACGGCAGAATCCCGCCGTGCCGCACGTAATCGACTTCGATCGCCGTATCGATGCGACTCCGCAGTTTTACCGTGCCCGTCGTCCCATCCGCGCGATGGATCACCAGCGTCACATCGCTCATCGGTTTGATGTCGTTGCTCAGCCCGAGCAGGTCGAACGTTTCGGTGCCGTCGAGCCGCAGCGAGCCCGCGTTCACGCCGTCGGGAAATTGCAGCGGGAGCACGCCCATGCCGCAAAGATTGCTGCGATGGATGCGCTCGAAACTTTGCGCGACGACCGCTTTCACGCCGAGCAAACGCGTCCCTTTCGCCGCCCAATCGCGCGAACTTCCGGTGCCATATTCCTGCCCCGCGAAAATGATCAGCGGCACGCCGGAGCTTTGGTATTTGATCGCCGCATCGTAGATCGGCATCACGGTTCCTTCGGGCTGATGTTTCGTCACGCCGCCTTCCGTGCCCGGTGCCATCAGGTTCTTGATGCGCACATTCGCGAAAGTCCCGCGCGTCATGATGCGATCATTTCCGCGCCGCGAGCCGTAGCTGTTGAAGTCTTCGTAATCGACGCCGTGCTGCGTCAGGTATTCGCCTGCGGGCGAAGTTTTCTTGATCGCGCCTGCTGGAGAAATGTGGTCGGTCGTCACCGAATCGCCGAAGATCCCGAGCGGACGCATCCCATGCAATTCGCCGATCGTGCCCGGCTCCATGCTGAAGTTCGTGAAGAACGGCGGCTCCTGAATGTAGGTGCTCATGTCGTCCCACGCATACACGTCGCCAACGGTGCCCGGGATTTCGTTCCACTTCGGATTCTGCGTCGCGAAGTCCGTGTAAAGCCGGCGGAAAACTTCCGGGCTCAGCGCACTTTCCATTTGCTCATTGATCTCCGCGAGCGTCGGCCAGAGGTCGCGCAGGAAAACCGGCGCGCCGCTTGCGTCGGTCGCGAGCGGTTCATTCGTGAGGTCAATATCCACCCGACCCGCGAGCGCGAAAGCGACCACGAGCGGCGGCGACATTAGAAAATTCGCCTTGATATTCTGATGCACGCGCGCCTCGAAATTGCGATTCCCGCTCAGCACGCTCGCCGTGATCAGATCGTTCTTCGCGATCGCTTCTTCGAGCGCCGGATGAAGCGGGCCGCTGTTGCCGATGCAAGTCGTGCAGCCATATCCGACCGTCTGAAAACCAAGTTGATCGAGATACGCCTGCAATCCTGTTTTCGTCAGATAATCCGTGACGACGCGCGAGCCCGGCCCGAGCGAAGTCTTCACCGCCGGATTCACTTTCAACCCGCGCTCCACCGCCTTTTTCGCGAGCAATCCCGCCGCCAGCATCACGCTCGGATTCGAGGTATTCGTGCAGCTCGTGATCGCCGCGATCAACACCGAGCCGTGCCCGATGTTCGTATCCGCAGGCCGGTAGGAAGTGCGCGTGATTTCGTCCGCCGGCGTCGGTCCCGGCCGGTTTGTAATCATCTCCGCGACGTTCACCGGCGCGCCCTCGCGCATGTGCGTGGAGTCGGATTTGCCCTCGGTGGAGAAAAGCTCCGGGGCCGCCGTCGGCGTGCTGCCGTTGATGTGGACCGGCACCTTGTGCGCCAAATCCGCCGCCGTTTTTCCATAGCCGCCATCCGCCAGCGCCTTCGTGAAAAGCCCGGTGAACGTGCTCTTCAAATCCGGTAGATTGATGTGATCCTGCGGCCGCTTCGGTCCAGCCACGCCAGGCACCACCGTCGAAAGATCGAGTTCAAGATCGACCGAATAATCGATCTGCCCGCGCTCCGGCGTACCCCACAAACCTTGCGCCTGATAGTAATGCTCGAACGCCAGCACATGCTCGAAATCGCGACCCGTCCCGCGCATGTAGCGCACCGTCTCGCTGTCCACGCCGAAGAAGCCCATCGTCGCGCCATATTCCGGTGCCATGTTCGCGATCGTCGCACGATCCACCACCGGCAGCGACTCCGCGCCTGGCCCGTAAAACTCCACAAATTTCCCGACGACCTTCGCCTTCCGCAGCATCTGCGTGATGTGCAGCACCACGTCTGTCGCCGTCACTCCCTCGCTCACTTGGCCGACCAGATATACGCCCACGACCTCCGGCGTTAAAAAATAAACCGGCTGCCCGAGCATACCCGCTTCCGCCTCGATGCCGCCGACGCCCCAGCCGACCACGCCGAGCCCATTGATCATCGTCGTGTGCGAGTCCGTGCCCACTAGCGTGTCGGGGTAATACACGCCGTCTTTCTCGATTACACCCTTCGCCAGATATTCGAGATTCACCTGATGCACGATACCGATTCCGGGCGGCACCACGCCGAAAGTCTGGAACGCTTGCTGCCCCCATTTCAGCAGCATGTAGCGCTCGCGGTTCCGCTTGAATTCGAGATCGAGATTGAGCTGCAACGCCTGCGCCGAGCCGAAAAAATCCACCTGCACCGAGTGATCCACCACGAGATCGACCGGCACGAGCGGCTCGATCATTTTCGGATCGCGACCGAGCCGCGAAACGGTCGAGCGCATCGCCGCAAGGTCCACCAGCAAAGGAACGCCGGTGAAATCCTGCAAAACCACCCGCGCCACCACGAACGGAATCTCGACCTGCTTCGGAGCCTTCGCGTTCCAGTTCGCGAGCGTCCGCACATCGTCCTCGGTCACTTTTTTCCCATCACAATTTCGCAGCACCGATTCCAGCACGATGCGGATGGAAATCGGCAGCCGCGAGATCGGCCCGACGCCTTGTCTCTCCAGTTCCGGCAGCGAGTAAAGTGTGCCCTGTTTTCCGGTGCCGAGGTCGAATGTCTGCTTCGTGTGAAATGCGTCGCTCATGTTAATTAAAGAATGCGCGCCGAGCAAAGCGCACGTGCCCCCGTCGGGCAAGCACTCTCAACTTCACCAGCGAATCTGCGGCTCAGCGCTCCGCTTTTACGCGCAGAAAACGGCGCGGATGCGCGGAGTCGCTGGTGAGATAAGCATCGCGGACCTCGACACTCCGCGTGGCTCCCGCGCCGGTCTCGGTAACCGTGCCCAGCAGCGGGACAAAGACCGCGCCATTGACGCTGCGAGCAAGGTCCGACCACGGTCCGGCGGCGCTGTCCGCGCCTTGCGCGGTGAGCGTGATGTCGGTGTTCGCAAGCGTGCGGGTGAAGGTGAGCGCGAGTCTGCCGCCGACCGTTGAAGACTGCGGAAGCAGCGCGAGCCCGGCCACGTTTGGATTCCCGCCGAGCGCGTATTCCAGCAGGTTCACAAAGCCGTCGTGGTCGCCATCCGCGAGGTCACCGGACACCGCCGCGTTGTTCGTGCTGGTGCCGAAATTCGCCGCCCGCCAGCTCTGCCACGCCGTCGGCGCGATGCGCGTGAGCACCACATCGTTGCCCGTGCCGCCGCTGTAGCTGATGCGCCACCACTGGCTGTCTTCATAAAATTCCGCGCTCTGTGCCAGCCCGGCAAAAGTCCCGTTCACCGCGCCCGTCCCGCCGTTATCGAGGATGGTAAAAGTGCTGCCGACCGCGAGCGATGGCACCGCCACGAGATCGAGCGTGCCCGCGAGATTCACCACGCTCGCGGCGCCCTGCACTTTCACCTGATCGTACTGCGTGCCCGCCGTCGTGCCGTTGATCTCGATCTGCAAAGTCCCGCCTGCCGCGAGCGTGTAATTTCCCGTGATCGGCTGGATGCCGGGCGTGTTGCCGGGCGCGTGCGTGCCGCCATTGATCACCACGTCGCCGGTGATCGCGCCGGTGCCTTGGAAAATCCCGCCCGTCATCGTGACGCCGCTGCTCGCGCTGCCCGATAAGATCAGCCGGCCCGCCGCGATCGTCGTGCCCGCGTGCGTATTTGCCCCCGCGAGCGTCACCGTTCCCGCACCACTTTTCGCGAGCACAAACGCGCCCGACACAGCGGATGAAATCGTCGCATTCCCCGCTCCGCCCACGCCGCTCGCCGCGGTGAGCACGACCGCGGAAAGCTGCGCCGTCGCCGCCGTTCCCGAGCCGCTGCCAAACGTCGCCGCCGGTGCCGTCGTGTATCCAGAACCAGTCGCCGTCACGTTCACCGCCGCGACCGTGAAGTTCGTCGCGTTTCCGGTTCCCGTCGGATTCGTCCCCGCGGTCGTGATCGTGCCGCCGGTGAAAGCGATCGTCGGCGCAGTCGTGAAACCGCTGCCGGGATTCGTCATCGTGATGCCGCTCACCAAACCGCCCGTCAGCACCGCCGTCGCCGTCGCACCCGTCCCGCCGCCACCGCTGATCGCCACCGTCGGCGCGACGGAATACACCGTGGTGCCGCCAGCGATGGTGAAGCTCGCCGCCGTCACGCCGAGCGTCGCCGTCGCCGTCGCGCCGAGTCCGTTGCCAGAAATCGTCACCACCGGCAACGCGCTGTGCGTGCCACCCGCCGTCACCGCGATCGACACCACCCCGCTCGCCACGCCCGCCGCCGTCGCGCTGTCATTCACCAGCGCGCCGCCGCTCAGCGTGATCGCCTCCACCACGCCGCTTTGTCCGTTCAAATCCAGCGCGCCACCCGTCGCGACCGTCGTCCCACCGACCGCGTTTCCGAGCGCACTCTGATGCCCCAGCTTCAGCGTGCCGAGGCTCACCGAAGTCACACCAGAATATGTATTCGCCCCCGCCACGGTCCACGTGCCCGCGTCGATTTTCGTCACCGCAAAACTCTGCCCCGCCGGACCATTCCCGATCACGCCGGTGCTGAAGCCCGTCGCCGCGCCGGACAGAATCAGCGTCCGCGCCGTCGTGTTCGGCGCGATGTCCCCTTCCAGCGTGAGACTTCCCGCGTTCACAAAAATCCGCGTGTCGCCGCCGCCGCTCGTCACCGTGAAATCGCCGCGCAAAATATTGTCGCCCGCTTCATTGAAAATCGCGCCGTTCGCATTGCTCGTCGTGAACTTGATCGTGTCCGGCAAAACGATATTTCCCCCGCTTCCATCGAGCCGCAATTGCGGCGCGCCCGCGGTGCCATTCGACATCGTGATCGTCTTGCTGCCGTTGCCGAGCGCGGAGCTGTTCGTGATCCGCAGCGCACCCGCATTCACGTTCACGCCGGCGGTAAAAGTATTCGCGCCGCTCAGCACGATCGTCCCCGCGTTTGCCGGACAATCGAGCAAAAGGCCACCCGTCCCGCTGATCGCATTCGGCACGAGCAACGTCCCGCTCCGATCAAAGCGCAGCGTCGCGTTGTCGATGATGTCGCCCGCGGGCATCACGCCGCTCGGTCCATCGTTTCCGATTTGTAAAATGCCGCCGCTAATCGTTGTCGTGCCGAGATAGGAATTCGAACCCGTCAGGATCAAACGGCTCGTCCCGGTTTTCACGAGCCCGCCCGCGCCGCTGATCGTGCCGCTCATGAAAAATGTCGCCGACCCATTTCCTTGGAACGTCGTCGTCGCCTCAAAAGCGAGCGGCGCGCTCACATTGTAAGTCAGCCCCGTTCCATTCAGCGCGCTCAGATTCACCACGGGCGCGAGCAGCGTTTCCTGGCGGAAAAGCAGCGCGTTGCCCGTCAGCGAAATCGTGCTCGTGCCCGACGCCGGCCCTGTGCCGCCGAGCGTCAGCACATTCAGCGCGCGCCCGCCCGCCGCATCGTTATTCGTCGAGACCGTGCCCGCGGTCAGCGTCTGGCCGGTGAAAAATTCCACCGTCGAAAAACGGCTGTTCGGCGGCGGCGTTCCGCCCGTCCAATTCGCCCCGGCGCTCCACAGCAGGCTGCCCGTCGTCGTGGAATTCCAGATCGAAGTGCTCGGTGCCGCGCCGTCCACGATCACGTTGAAAGTGCGCGTGGAAGTCGCCGCGCCATCGTTCGCCGTCAGCGTCACGACCGCCGTCCCGCTCGCGCCGGGAGTCGGCGTGACCGTGATCGTGCGCTCGCCGCCCAGCTTAACCGAGCCGCCGAGATGATCGAACACGCTCGTGCAAACCGTCGCGTCCACCTTGCTCGTCACCGCCAGCCCGATCGCATTCGTCGCCGCCGGAAAAGTGATCGCCTGCGCCGCGCCGATCGCCTGCCACGCCCCGCGAATTCCATCCGTGTCGCTCGCAAAAAACGCCGTGAAATTTCCACCCGCGCGCACCAGCCGCACCCAGCACGGCGCCGCCACGCCGACCGTCGTCGCCTTCACCACCGCCACCGTCGATTCGGTCGCGCGATATTGAAAACTCACGCCCGTCCCCGGCATCACCGCGACCAGCGCATACGGCGAAGTCGCTGTCGTCGAGTCGCGCATCATCACGCCCGCTTTCGCGTCCTGACTCGTGAAATCCACGCTCGCCACCCGCGCGATGATTTCGCCATCGCCGGAAAAATCCTGCCGCACCCAGCGAAATTCATCACCCGTCGCCGCGCCAATATCCGCGCCCGCTCCGCCGACGAGGAATGTCCCGTGATCTTGCGTCAGACTTCCCGCCGCGCCCACGGCTCCGATGTCGCCGCTCGTCCACGCCGCCGGAGCCGCACTCACCGCGAGACCTGTCTGCGGCAGCAGCGTCGTGTTGGAAGACGCCGCCGTGACGGTGACCGTGCGCGCTTCCGACTCCGCATCCGCCACGGAAAACGGCACCGCCACCGAGCCGCTCACCGGCACGATCGCGTCCGAAATCGGAGCAACGGAGGGCGGCTGATTGCTGCCCGTCACCGTGATCGCTACCGTGCCCGTCGCGTTCAGTCCGTGATAATGCTGCGTCCCCATGTGCGCCATGCCCCAGATTTCCGCACGACTGCTCAGCCCGCTTTGCAGCACGACATCATCCAGCAAACCGTCGAACCACGCATCGAGGCCGGTCGTCGTGCTGTAGGCACCGCCGATCACGAGCGTCGCGGCCTGGTTCACGTCCATCGCCACCGAGGCGACGCTGCCGTAGGCAAAGCCATCCACGTAAAGCGCGAGCGTTCCCGTCGTCGTCGTCGTGCGATCATAAGTGAGCGTGACGTGATGCCATGTGCCGATCGGAAGTGCGGGCCCCACCGCTTCTTTTTCCAATCCGGCAGCGCCGTATTTCCCGACCTTCAGCGTGTCGCTGTTCGCGGGAAAATAGAGCTGCAGTTCCGGCTCCACACCGAAGCCGTCGCCCGTGCCGAGATGGAAAATGATGTCGTCCGAGTCGCGGCTCACGCGCTTTACCCACGTCGAAAAAGTCCAGTCCGCGTCATTGTAGTCGAGGTCGGTGCTGGCAAAAACTTTCCGGATTCGCGCCGCGCCCGTCGTCGCTTCCGTGAGGCTCGCGGATTTCGTCGCGTAAGGCGCGAGCGCATCCGGCACGTCGCTGGCGTAGGCATATTCGCCGCCGACGCCCGCCGCCTCGATCGCCGCCGTGCGGTTGAAGTTTGAGAGGTCCGTGACCTTCCCATCCGTCGAGACATCCGGCGGCTCGAAGTCGTAGAGAAAAAGCATCCGCGAACTCAGCGATTGATCGTGCGCGATGATCTGGAAAGACGCCGCGCCATTGTAATCCGGCGCAGGCGTGAAGCGCGCGGTGTGTCCGTCGGCGAGCAGTTCCACCGTGCCATCGCGCACGCGCGAAAGCTCGAACGCCAGCTTGTCGGGCGGCGTCAAATCGTCGGCAACGAGCGTGCGCAAATCGATGTCGAGCGGCGTGTTTTCCGGCGTGGTTTTTCCCGTGAGATTCGCGAGCACCGGCTTCGCGTTCACCGTCACCGGATACACATAGCTCGCCGCATTTCCCTCGGGATCAGTCGCCGTGATCGTGACGTTCACCGGCCCGCTCACCGTCGAAGCCGCCGCCACCGTCACCGTGCGCACCGTCGTCCCGACTGTCCCGAAAGTGATGCTCGCATTCGGCACGACCGCCGTGTTCGACGACACGCCCGTCAGCGTCAGCGCCGTCACCGCCGTGTCCGCATCATTCACCGGCACGATCACCGCGCCCGTGTTCGAGCCCGCGTCGAGCAGGCCCGGTTTCATCGTGCTGAAATACGGGGTTCCGGGCGGCGCGGTGAAATTGATGTTCTGCTTGTTCGGCCCGACCGCGACCGGATTGGTGAAGGACGCCGCGTTCGGCAAAATCGTCAGCCCAGTCTTCGTCGCCGTCAGCGTATAGCTGCCCGCCGCCAGACCCGTGATCGCGAAATATCCCTCGCTGTCCGTCGTGTCGCTGTGCGTCGCGTCCGCCTTCACCACCGCGTTTTCCACCGGCACTCCAAGCGTCGTCGTCACCGTGCCCTGGATGAAAAAAGTCGTGCTCGTCCCGACCTGCACCAGCAGTTGCCCGGTCGTCGTCATGCCCTTCATATCGGTCACGGAACAGCGCACCGTTTTCGTCCCCGTCGCGCTCCAGCTTTTCGCCGCCGTCGCGCTGTTGTTCGCCGTGAAAGTCCCGTCACCCCAATCCCAAAAATAACCCAGCTTATCGCCATCCGGATCGCTCGCCGCCGCCGTGAAAGTCACGCTCGCACTCGCCGCCGGATTCACATTCGTCGCCGTCACCGCCACGGTCGGTTTGCGGTTTCCCGTAAAAGGCCCGCGGTTCACCGTCACATCGATCCACGACACCCCATTCGCGTCCGCACCACGCAGCACCGGCGTGATGTGAATGCCCGCCGCCACATCGGAAAAAGTCCGCCCGATCAGCAGCGGCGCATCATCCTTGCTCGTCGTCCCCGGCGTCCAGTCCAGCAGCAGCGGCTTCATATTGCTGATGTTTACGTCGCCCCAATTCATCAGCACGCCGTCCTTCGCCCACGCGTTCGTGTCCGTAAAAGTCTGCCGGTATTCCAGCCAGTAATCATTGCTCGTCCCCGTGCGATCCACGGCCAGCGCCTTCACACCCGCCGCCGCCGTTTTATCGAACGCCCGGATGCGTGTCGTCGTCGTGCCGTTCGCCGTGATTTTCACCACGTCCGTATCCGCGATCCAGTCCAGGTAGTTCTTCTGGCGTGCGCCAAAATGCGCGTCCGTCGAACTGCTCGCGCCGCCCATGTGGTCGTATGGATTTCCATATTCCACCGCCGCGCCATCGCCGATCGTCGTCCCGTCCGTCGTGTCCCAAAAGCCCGCGTGATTCAGCCCGAAATTGTGCCCGACTTCGTGGCTGCACACGCCCAGATTCCACTGGCTGTTCGCCAGCCACGCGCCGCGCGCGCCGACATACGCGATGCCGCCGAAACCCACGCCCGGCTTGCTCCCCGTCACCACGACATCGTGCGTGTAATTCAGGTAGTCGTAGTTCGCCGCCTTCGCAGCCGCGCGCGCCGCCGCCAGCATCGTCGGAAAGCTCGTGTAACTCGCGTGCCCATTCGGCAGCCGCAGCGTCGGCGTGAAATCCGAGCCCGCCCCTTGCGTCGTCCACGTCATCTTTCCGTACGACATTTCCGTCCAGTGCGTGGACATGTTGTTGATCAGCGAAGTCAGCGTCGCATCGCTCACCACCTGCCCCACTGCGTCTGGGAAATCGACGCGGATGATCAGCAGTTTTTTCGTGCCCTCCGTCGCCGGGGTCTGCGCGATCACGCCCGCCTGCGCCACCGACGCTTCCAGACCGGACGCCGCGATCAGCGCATCGAGCGCGTGGTTCGCGCCGCAGTAAAAAGTGTGCGTCTTCCCATCCCAATCCACCACCGTTTCATCGCCCGTCGTAATCGTCGCCAATCCCGAAGTCGGGCAAACCGGCGCGCCCGCTCCCGCCGCGCGCAAGTCCGCCACTTCCACCGGCTCCAGCACACGCCCCGGCAATTCCGTCAGCGCCAGTTTTCCATCCAGCGCCACGCCCTGCACCGCCACATCCGCCCGCGTCGGCACCCGGTCTCGCTGCCCGAAAGTGAACGCCTGAAACTCCCGCCCATCGCGCATCGTGACCGTCCGCTCGACCGGTCGCATCCCGAGCGTTTTCCCCGGTGCCGCAATCGCCGCGACCACCGCCAAATCCCCGCGCCCCGCCACCCGTTCCTCCAGCTTCGCCACGACCGCCGCCGGCAATTGCCGCCGCACCGCCACCGGCACCGCCAGCTCCAGCGCGCGCCGCGGATTCTGGTCGATAAAGTCCGCCATCTGGTTGCGCCGCTCCTCCGCCAACGCCAGTCCTTCGCCGACGAGCGCCGTCTTTTCCGCCGCCGTCGCCGCTCGGGAAAAGCGCGCGGTCCACTCCTGAAACGCCGCAAACACCGGCTCCGGCGGACGCATCTTCCAGCGCAAATCCTGACGCATCGGCAACGCCACGTCCGCGACTTTTTCCATCGCGCGCGGCGGCTCGCTTTTCGCGACCGATTCCACTTCCACCACCGCAGTCGGAGGCTGCGCCCTCAGCGCATCCAGCGCGGAAGTTTTAGCGGCGATCGGGATCGGTCGTGGATCAGTTAGAGGCGGCGAGCTGCGCCACATCAGCAGCGCCACCCAGACAACGAAAAGGACGACGACACTGGCCGTGACTCGGGAGCGGTTCATGGGAGGTAGTTAAAAAGGGCCGAAGTTTTCGTTTTAGCGGCGGGCGCGGACTCAGCGTCCTTCGCCGACGGCGCGCATCTACACCATTTTGCCCCTTTGGAAAACGAGCCGCTTTTTCTGCGCGCAGGTCGTCGGCCCGCAGAGCACTCTTCCGCCATGGAGTTTCCTCCCCTCATCTTTGAAGAAGGCCAGCTCGCCACCGCCACGCCACAGCAGATGGACGCTCTGTGGGCCGAAGGCTGGCGGCACTTCGGCGCGCGCTTTTTCCGCTACAGCCTCACGCTCTCCGAAGCCGGTTCGCTCCAGCACATCCTCCCGCTGCGCATCGATCTCGCCGCGTTCCGCTTTTCAAAAAGTCACCGCCGCCTGCTCCGCCAAAACGCCGATCTGAAAATCCACCTCGCGCCCGCCGCCGTCGATGCCGCGCGCGAGGAAATGTTTCAGCGTCACAAAACGCGCTTCACTTCCAACATCCCCGAAACCCTGCGCGACTTTATGCCCGAGGCCGACCCGGCCAGCGCGCCGTGCGAATGCCGCGAAATCCAAGTCTGGGAGCGGGACCGCCTCATCGCGATCAGCTACCTCGATCTCGGCCACGAGATGGCCTCAAGCGTGTACGCCATCTTCGAGCCCGACGCCGCGAAGCGCAGTCCCGGCACGTTCACGCTGCTCCAGGAAATCGAGTTCGCGCGCGCCACCCGCCGGCGCTTTTTGTATCTCGGATACGCGACCGTCGAGCCGAGCCACTACGACTACAAAAAGCGCTTCGGCAGCGTACAGCAGTTCGACTGGCGCGGGAACTGGACGCCGCTCGCGCTGACCGCGCCGGATTAAAAAAACGCCGCCTTACGGCTGCTTCGTGAACTTATGCAGGTGGCCGAATTTGCTCCACTCCGTTACGAACACGTTGCCGTCCTTGTCCATCGAAGCGCCGTGCGGCGAATTGCAAATCCCGTCTTTCCATTGATCCGGCGGCAGGCCGAAATTCGCACGCTGACTCGCCTCCGGGTTGTCGCCCATCTGCGCCACGATCGCGCCCGACTTGTCCAGCACCGTCACGCGGCCCTGCAGCTCTGGGAAAACCGCATACTCACCGCGAATGTGGACCGCTGCCGGCATCCGCATATCCTTCTGGATCACGCGCACGAAATTCCCGTCCAGATCCCAGTATTCCACGCGATTCGCGTTTCGATTGCAGATCAGCAGCAGCGGCTTTTCGCCCCGCGTATCGAGCGCGATCCCGTGACACGTCTTGAAGTGTCCCTCCTCTTCGCCCGGCCCGCCAAACGCCTTCACAAATTTCCGGTCCTTGTCGAATTTCAGCACGTAGTTCGCGCCGTATCCGTCCGCGATGAAAATCTCGCCCGCCGGTCCCACCGTCACCGCGCACGGATTGAAATTTTTCGCCTCCTTGTAGATGCCCGCTTCCGGTGGAAACGGAATCGACCACTCCTGCGTGCCATCCATTTTCAACTTGATGACTTCATGCGCGGAAGGGCGCGCCGCGTAGATGACTTCTGCGCCGTTTTCCTCGCGAATCTCCAGTCCATGCACGTGACCCGGCCCAAAGGAGCGCACGAATTTTCCGTCCGGCGAAAAGATCAGAATGCCGCGCGGCGTGTCGGTGGTAACGTATAGATTGCCAGCCTTGTCGATCACCAGTCCGCCATGACAGGGCCCGAGTGGTTGCCCGCCGGGATTCGCCTCGAAGAAGTTCGGCGTGATCGCAAACTTCAGCTCAGCCGCCAGCGCCGGGCTCGAAATGAAAGCCGCCAGGCTGGCCAGCAGCAGCGCGCTTTTTGTCATGAGGGAACAGTATTTTTTCATAGGGTGCCGCCCTTCGTAAGCGGCCCGGCAACCTTTGCCAATCGCAGAAAAAAGCGCCGCCCTTCACCGCCCGTTCCACAGCCACACCAGCCCCGACCACGCCCACGCGGACATCTCCTCCGTGTTCTCCAAAAGCTCGCGCGCAAAGGCCCCGAGCGTCACCTCCGGCGCGGCAATGATGAGCAGCCCGAGCAGCAGCAGCAGATTCATCACGCAGATCACCATCAGCGAAAAAAAGGTGCCGTGATACGTCAGGTCGCTCTGCCCTTTCGGGATCATCCAAAACGAAAAACTCATGTGAAAAGCCCACGTAAAACCAAGTAGCCCGAAGAGCAGCGGCGTGAACGGCGCCATATTGTAAAACAGGCTCGTCACGCCATAGACCACGATCACCGCCAGGCTGTAGAGCGGGTAAAAATACGGCGCGAGCGCGATCAGGAAATTGTTCGTGTCGGTGATGATGTGCCCGCCTTCCCGCGCCACCTTGAAGCGCGAGACGCGACCCATCATCGCCCACACCCAAATGGCGTGCGTGAGTTCATGCCCGAACACATACACGCGCAACGGACGCGGCTCGCCGAACGCCCAGAGGCTCGCCAAAAAAACCGCTGCCCACGCCGCCGAGCCGATCACGAAAAACCGAAACTCCTGCGTGGCCCAAAACCGGTGATCCACCGCGACCTGATGGAAGCAGGTGAAAAGGCTCTGCGTGAGCAGCACGATGACCGGGATCAGAAAATAGCCGAACACCGTATTCAGCCACCATGTCGGGATGCGCATCGGCTCGGGCTCGTACGTCCGCGTCCCCGCCATCAGGATCTTGCGCGGCGTGCGTTTGTTTTTGGAAGTCGTTCGACTGGAAGCCACGAAAAGGCCGTCGTGCTAATCCAAATTCAACCTCATGAAAAACGAAAAATGCGCCTACGCGCGACCGAGATACTCGCCCGTCGTCGTCGAGACTTTGATCGACTCGCCTTCTTTGATGAAGAGCGGCACGGTCACTGTCTTCCCGGTTTCCAGCACCGCCGGTTTCTGCACGTTATTCGCGCTGTCCCCGCGCACGCCCTCAGCGCTTTCGATCACTTTCAAAATCACCTGCGACGGCAACTGAATGCTCGCGGCCTTGCCTTCCACGTAAAGGACTTCGCACTTCAGATTCTCCATCAGGTAATCCTTCGCCTCGCCGATGAACGACTCATCAAACGTCACCGACTCGTAAGTAGTCGGGTCCATGAAATTGTAGCCGCCCTGATCCTTGTAGGAGAACTCCAGCTCTTTCCGCTCGACCTCCACGGAATCCACTTTGTCCGTCGAACCAAAGCGGATGTCCGCCGATTTCCCCGTGCCGATGTAGCGGATGATGACCTGCACGAACGCGCGCAGATTTCCAGGCGTGCGGTGCATCACTTCGAGCACGATCGCGGGGTTGCTATTGTAGCGGATGCACATGCCTTTGCGGAGGTCGTTAGCGTTGGCCATAAAAATTGGGATTTAGGATTTCGGAGTCGGGTTTTTGGAAGGAGGGGCGCGGACTATGGACGAGAGATTTTCCACTGGCAACCCTCCAAATCAGCCGTGCCCAAAGTCTGCGGTTGGCAGTGCGCGCGCTCCGTGGCAAGACCCTGCGCTCCTTCCCACATGCATCTCCTCGCGATCGAAATCGGCGGCTCCAAATTGCAAATCGTCGCGGGAGAAAAATCCGGGCGCATCCTGGATCGACGCCGCTTTGCCGTGGACCGCGCCGCGGGCGGCGAAGGTATCCGCGCCCAGATCGCATCCGCGCTGCCGGACCTCATCAGTCGCTGGCGGCCTGCCGCGATCGGCGTCGGTTACGGCGGGCCGGTCGATTGGAAAACAGGCCGCATCGCCACCTCGCATCACATCGCAGGCTGGGATGATTTCCCGCTCGGAGAGTGGCTCACGTCCGTTACGGGCCTGCCGACTTTCGTGGAAAACGACGCGAATGTCGCCGCGCTCGGCGAGGCATTGCATGGCGCAGGCGTGGGCTACGATCCCGCGTTTTGGGTGAATATCGGAAGCGGTGTCGGCGGCGGGCTCGTCGTGAACGGGCGGCTTTTTCACGGCGCAACGCCGGGCGAGATCGAGATCGGGCATGTGCGCCTGGATCGCGATGGGACAATCGTCGAAGACCGCTGCTCGGGCTGGAATATCGACCGCCGCATTTTGCGCGAAGTCGCCGCGCAGCCAGATGCGCCGCTCGCGAAACTCGTCGCCGCAAATCCGCCCGGCTGCGAAGCGCGCCACCTCGCCGCCGCGATGGCCGCAGGCGATTCGCTCGCGCAAACGATCTTCGACGACGTGTTGGAAAATCTCGCGTTTGCGCTGTCGCACGTTGTCCAATTGCTCCATCCGCAAGTCATCGTCGTCGGCGGCGGTCTTTCGCTCGTCGGCGAGCCCGTGCGCGCTTCTTTGGAAAAGGCGCTCTCGCGATTCATCATGGACGCCTTTCTTCCCGGCCCGAAAATCCTCCTCGCCGCCCTCCGCGAAGACGCCGTCCCCGTCGGTGCCCTCGCCCTCGCCGCGCAGCGGCTCACGTCCGTGGCCCGCTGACTGGCTTGCGGCCGGGGCAGAAAGGCCCTGGGTAGTGGCTCAGTTTAGCCAAAAACCTGTCATCCTGAGCCTGCGAAGGATCTCTGACTATTTCCGGGGTCACACGTTTGCGTAGTCGAGAAGAAGAAAATAGTCAGAGGTTCTTCGCTGCGCTCAAAATGACAGGGTTTTTTTCCGAACTGAGCCACGATCAAAAGTCCCTCCCTGGTGGTGACGCGACTTCCGCTGGCAGCGGTTGGGCGGGGCAAGCCTGCGGCGACGGTTGGCAAACAGGAGAAACCCTTTCGCAAACCAGCGAAGACCATCCGCCGCCTGGTGCCACTCGCCCGCAAAGCTCATGGAGCAGTCGTCCCCAGTTCCACTTGGGAACGCCCATTTGCCCGAAGCGGTGCCTCAACCCTGTGCCGCCCGCGCAGTGAAACTTCGCCGACACGACCTTCCCGAGTGGAATTCGGGAACGAGGAAAAAGACTTAGCCAAGGCCATGCCAGACCTTTGGGAAAAAGCCTCGACCAGAGTAACAAAGTTGCGCCACCCTGCCGTTACTGCTCCATCCTCCCGGCAAAAACCACCTAAATCATCGCAAAACCGGGAATACCTTTCGCAAAAGTGTCCTTACTTTCCAGCCATGCACCATTACTTTTCCAAAAGGTGTAATTACTTTTCCGAAATGTGTAATTACTTTTCCGAAATCTGTGATCACTTTTCGCGATTTCAAAGATACTTTTCGGAAATGTAAAGATACTCTGCGAAAATTCCCCATTGATTTTCCGCCATGTCTGATTGGTTTTTGGAAAAGTGTGAATGCAACCGGACTAGGTAATCTTCCTTTTCCCAAATCGCCGATTACTTTTCCGCGCCGCATCATTACCTTCGGCCATAGTCCGAATGATTTTCGGAAGCCTCCCGTGAGTCGCGAAAGCGGAGCGAGACAGAAGAAGGGCGGAGCCTGAGAGGCTGTCATGCACTTTGCGTGGGCCAAAGGCCCGAGACAAGCCAGCCCAGGGCAACGCCCTGGGTAGCGAAGAGCAGTTGTGCCAGCCCTAGAAAGGGCGAGACAAAATCGGGGGCGTTTGTGCCGCCCTTTCAGGGCTGTGACGTGTGGGTTGGTAAACCCAGGGCGTTGGCTCGCCCGTCCACCAGCCCCGCTTGTCCCTTCCGCCTCCTCGCTGGGCTGGCTTGTTTCGGGCCTTTGGCCCACTCGGAGATATGCGATCCAAAGTGCATGACAGGCTCTAGCCCAAAGGGAGGCGCGGGAGCGCGCCTCCAAACTGGCGATACCCCATCACCCACGCCACCTCGGTCCGCCGCGAATCATGCCGCTCCCGAATCGCCTCCCCGAGCGGATCCTCCCGTTTCGGCACCTTCGGCGGTGCGGGACGAACCGTTTCTCGCAGGTTAGGCCCCATGCCATCTACCCTGCCGATTGCGCAGGGGTAGTCCGCAAGCAAGAAGTTTTGGCTGGCCCATATCGCGCCAACCCAGCACAAAAATTCTCCGTGATCCCGGAAAATCTCCATTTTTGAATGCGACAACGTCATAAATCTCCCCAAAAATGGCGGCTACCTCTATGTTAGGCGCTTTCCGCACGCACCCATGAAAGCTTTTGTCCACGCGGTAACAATGATTTGGCTGCTCACAATCGTCAGTGCATCGTTGCGAGCAGAGCCTGCCCAGACCGCCCTCAGCGAGGTTGCATCGGTTCCATTCGGCTCTACGCGCGAGCAGACGCTCGAACTGCTGAACAAACGATTCGGGATGACGATGCCACCAAGCCTTCAAAAGCCCAGCGAGCTTTACTTCACCGGGGGCGAATTTGCTGGCAGCGTAGTGGACAGTTGGTGGTTCCGATTTGCCACGAACAAACTTTACGAGGTTCATCTTACGCTCGATACAAAAGATCCTTTTGCTACGCTCGATCAACTCGCGGGACTCATGGCACAGAAGTATGGAGCACCTACTGCCGGCGAGCGTAGCTATTCCTTTCCCTACAATATCCCGTTCCGGGCGCTAGACGATGCCAAGATCAAACAAGCCTTCAAGGAGGACAAGGCGCGATTCTATTCCGTTTGGCGCCTGACGAACGGCACAATCTATTGTCACGTTTCTCTCAGCGGCGGTGGCGAGCCACGACTTTATCTTACCTACACACACTCAGAATTCTCCAAGAACCGCTCTGAGGAAACCAAATCAGACTTGTGACCAATGCGCCGATGACGCCACAAGAGTTTATCATAAAGCTCCTCGACGGCATTTATCCCGATTCGCTTCCGACCTATTATCGAGGATTGCCGGATGTCAGCTATTCACTGTTGCCGTCAGCCGGACGCAACATTACGGCCACTACCGTTGATCGCCTCAATCGCGACCGGACAATTCTGGATGCGTTCAAGCGTTGCGCATTGCCATACCTCGCTTCGCCGCCACGAAACAATTTCGAGTGGCTTTTCATCGCCCAACACCACGGACTTCCGACGCGCCTTCTTGACTGGACAACGAATCCTTTGGTGGCGCTTTTTTTCGCGGTGTCCGATCGTCCCGACCATGACGGTTGCATTTACAGCGTGAGTCAGCTCGCTACCATTTCCGATCTCTCGCATTTCGATCCCTTCGACATGGACGAGCCGAGAGCTATAGTTCCTCCGCTTATCCACCAACGCTTTTCAAACCAAGCTGGGCTCTTCACCATCCAAGGCAATCCCTTCAAACCTTTCACCCACGACAATCTGAGAAAGATCGTCATCGACCGAAGTTTTAAGAACGAAATCAAGCAGTGGTTACGTCGAATGGGGATTACGGTTTCATTCTTATTTCCGGGCCTTGATAGCCTTGCAACCGAGCTTTCCGAGATTCATGGATTTGTTTCCCTCGTTACCAAGCTGCAGCTTGGTAATGCCGATGTCCCCGAAGCTCCAGCTTCGCCGCTGTCATCCAGCCGCGCCGTCAAAACCGACGAAGCTGGAGCTTCGCAGACAGCCGCGTGTCCAAGCTGGAGCTTGGGCACGAGTGAAGTGCGCGCATCGTGAACCTTTCTGCCACCAGCAAACGCTGGCTCCGCGTGAAGGTGACGCATTGATTCCGCACATTGCGCGCGGAAATTTCGCAACGCGGCATTGATTCGCCGCGCGGCGGTGGTGAATCTGGCCCCGCATGAAAAACTGGATTGCTGGTTATCTCGCCGCCCAAAAACGCACCGTCGATTCCATCGATGCCGATGCGGTCACGCGCATCATCGAAGTGCTGCGCCGCGCCATTTTGGAGAAGCGCCAAATCTTCTGCATCGGCAACGGCGGCAGCGCGGCGAACTCGTCGCACTTCGCCACCGACCTCGGCAAATGCAGCGCCGAAGCCCTCGGGCGGGCGATCCGCGTTTCGTCGCTGACCGACAACACCGCATGGATCACCGCGCTCGGAAACGATTACGCGTACGAAGACGTCTTTTTGCGGCAGCTCCAAAACTATGGGCAAAGCGGCGATGTGCTGATCGGCGTGAGCGTGAGCGGCAACTCGCCGAACTTGGTGAAAGCCTTTGAGTGGGCGAGCGGGAACGGCCTCACCACCGTCGCCCTCGTCGGCGCGAAACGCGGACGCCTGGCCGAAATCGCACAAGAACTCGTGGTCATCGACGACACGCATTATGGCCGCGTGGAAGACGCGCAGATGCACATCCTGCACCTGCTCTGCTACGCCTTCGTGGAAAATCCCGAACTGGGAAAAGAGTAGCGTATTGTTCCGGGTCGGGTGGGCGTCCCGGGGAATTACAAAATCAGCATGCAATCGCCGTAACTGTAAAAGCGGTAACGCTCGCGGATCGCTTCCGCGTACGCGCACATCACAAATTCCCGGCCCGCGAACGCCGAGATGAGCATGAGCAGCGTGGATTGCGGCAGGTGGAAATTCGTGAGCAGCAGGTCGATAACGTGCAGTTCTTTCGGCGGGTGAATGAAAATATCGGTGGTGCCTTCGCCCGCCGTCATCGGCAGGCCACGAGATTCCAGCACGCGCGTCGTCGTGGTGCCGACCGCGATTAGCCGAGTCGCCGCATTGATTTTCGCGGCAGCCTCTTCACCGATGCGGAAACGCTCGGAGTGCATCCGGTGTTCGGTGATGTCTTCCGCATGGACTCCGCGAAACGTGCCGACGCCGACGTGCAGCGTGAGGAAGGCGTGGGGAACTTGCGCGAGGATTTCCGATGTGAAATGCAGGCCCGCTGTTGGTGCGGCGATGGCCCCACGCTCGCGCGCGAAGACCGTCTGGTAGCGTTCCGCATCCGCCGCTTCCACCTCGCGCTCAAAGTAAGGCGGCAGCGGTAATTCACCCGCCGCATCGAGATCGACTTCGCCGCGAAACTCGATGATCCGCTCGCCTTCCGGACAAATCTCCACGACCACGCCGACCACGTCGCGCACATGCACGAGCGCGCCCATCCGCATCTTGCGCCCCGGCTTCACGAGACATTTCCAGGCGTTCTCGCGGACCATTTCCAGGAAGAGCAATTCGATCCGGCCATCATCGGAATACACGCGCGCCGGGATGACCCGTGTGTCATTCAGCACCACCAGATCGCCATCGCTGACATAGCTCGTGAAGTCGCGAAAGCTGCGATGCTCGATCGTCTGCGTGTCGCGATGCAACACCATCATGCGCGCGTCTTCGCGGTGCGCGGGTGGATGCCGCGCGATGAGTTCGTCGGGCAGGATGTAGTCGTAGTCAGCAGTGCGCAGGCTCATCGGATTTGGGGTAAAATTTCCACGCGAGAAGAGGCGGCACGATGACTAGTGCGCGCGTCAAAACATTGGGCTGCCACGCGGTCCACAGCGATGTCGTTTCCCAAAGCAGAAACGCGGTGAGCGCGCTGATGGAAAGCACGGTCCACGCAGGCTGTCGCCGCCAGATCGCGAGCGGCAAAATCCACGTCGCATACCACGGATGCAGCACCGGGCTGAGAACGAGCGCTGCGCCCAGCGTCCAAAATGCGGAGCGCGGCCAGTCGTTGCGGAAGCGCAGGACGATCACGGCAACCACGATGCAGAGCAGCACATTGACGGGCCAGTTGCGCTGCCACGGATTGGGAAAAATCCACACGAGCAACTCGTTGAAACGCGAGACATCGACGAAATCGCGGAACGGTTTCATCGTGATCGCGAAACCACCGAAAGGAATCGCGAACGCCGCGGGAATCGCCGCACAAAGCGCGAGCAACCATGCGCGTTTGCCGAGCGCGAAAGCCCAGACTGGAAGCAGGATCGCAGGCACGAGCTTCAGGGAAATGGCGAGCGCGAGACAAAGCACGCTCGCGAGTTGCCATTTGAAATGGACTGACTTGGCGCGGTGCAAAGCGACGACGGAAGCGGTGAGCGCGAGCAGCATGAGGCTGTCGTAGTGGGCACCGCCGCCAAAGGCGTACACGACCGCCGGATTCCACGCGTACCACGCCGCGGCCCGCGCATCGACCAGCCGCAGCAGCAAGGCGAGCGCGAGCAGATCGGCGGTGATGAAAACGCATTTGAACCAAAGCGGCGACGACGAGACGCGCGTCATCGCGGCAAAGACAAGTTCCGTGGCCGCAGGATAAATCGCGGCGACTTCGCGGTGATTGATCTTCGACCAATGAACGTCGCGGAAACGCGCAAGACCGGGAGCGTCGGGCGCAAGCTGATAAGGATTTTCGCCGGCGTTTTGCACATGGCCTTCCCACGCATACCGCCAGAAATCGTCTCCTGGCGTGCATGTCAGCATCATGAGGCGAAGGACAATCGCGATCGCCCAAACCGTGAGCACGGGCCTGCTGGACGACGCTTTTCCAAACAAGCGAACGGCGAAAAAAAAGGCGACGCCCGCGAGCAGAATGCACGGCACAAAGACGAGCGCTTCGCCGTGTTTTACAAAGTCGCCATGCGCCGCCGCGCCGAGCAGAAGCAGCATCTCCACTCCCACTGCCGCCGCGAAAAGCGCAGGCCGCGCCTTCACATCGCGGGACGCGGCCGCGCCTTGTCGCCCTGCACGCGCGCGAGTCCGCAATGCGCCGCGGCAGCCATGACCAGGTCGGCAGTGCGGCGCTTCAACCGGCGCGCGCGCAGGTAGAGCACGAACAGAAAAATCACGTAGAGCGCGAGCACCCAATAGTGGCGGCTGTGCGCGAACTTGTGGCGGTAAATGATCGCGCTCAGGAAGACGACGTTGGCCAGAAAAGTCGTCACCACCATGCGATAGCGCAGCCGCACGCGCGTCAGACATTTCGGTCCGCCGTGATATTCCGTGACCGTTTGCAGCTTCACGATCCACCAAAAATTTCCGTAGATCTGCACGTCCCAATCCGACCAGCCGGTGTCCGAGGAATACCGCCAGCCTTCCGTCTCCAGCAGCGCGAAAATTTCCTCGATCAGCTTCTCGCGACCGACGCCGGTTTCATTCCAAAAGTTCAGCCGCGAAACACTCCCGCGCGTCCGCAGGCGGAAGTTTTCCTCCTCCTCGGAAGCGATAACGCCCACGGGCGTGCGCTTGAATTTCAACCAGGTAAAATAGCGCGCCCAGCCGCGACCGAGCGGCTGCATGAAGGCGAGAAAACCGACAAGCAAGCGCGCGGGAAACGTGTCGAATTTCGGCTCGATGCGCGCATTCGCCAGATAGGAAAGCGCGACCGTGACGGTGCCGAGCAGCATCAGATACGGCACGATGCGCAGCCACACGAGCGGCACGCTGACGACGGCGATGAAGGCGGTGAGACCGACCCATTCGATGGAACTGAGATAACCCGCGACCGTGCTCGGCGGCGGCGCGTAGAGCGATTGAAAGAGGCCCTGTCCGAAGACGCCGTGGTAAATCACGGGCGGACTCAGCAGCCAGTTAAACTTCGGCACGCCGTAGATTTGGCCCTTCCACTTCGCCTGCCCGGTCGGTCCGAAAAAAACGAGATGCTGAAATCTGAGCATCGCCTCCGCTTCGCCATAGCCTTCCTGCTGCTTGCGAAACGCGCGCATCGTAAAGCGTCGATAGTGCCACACGATCGCGCTCGGGCTGAACGCGACGACGCCACCCTGACTCTGCAAACGCCAGCAGAAATCCACGTCGTCACCCGCCTTGCGATATTCAGGATCGAAGCCGCCGACGCTGAAAAACGCCCAGCGATAAAACGCCATGTTGCAGCCGGGCACATGCTCCGCCACGACATCCGTGAGCAGCACATGACTCGGCCCGCCCGGCGCGGCGGCGACCGCAGCCTGAATCCAACTCACGGCGGGCGGCGAAATATTCGGCCCGCCGACGCCCGCGTAATCGCCACTGAGCAGCGTGCCGACCATGTAGTAAAGCCAGTCAGGATCGGGCATGCAGTCGCTGTCCGTGTAGGCAAAAATCTCGCCTGTCGCCGCGTGCGCGCCCGCATTGCGCGCGTGGCTCAGTCCCATGTTTGGTTGCACGATGGGGATGAAGCCGGGCAGCTTCCGCTCTACCTCTTCCTCTTCCACTTTATCTTCCTCCTCTGCTGCGGCGGGACAGAGGGAGGAAGATAAAGTGGAAGAGGAAGATTTCGGAGCGCGCTTCGACTGCCATGCTTTTACGATCTCCGGCGTCGTGTCCGTCGAGCCATCATCCACGAGCACGATTTCAAAGTCGGGATAATTCACCTCATCAAGCGCGGCGAGACATTCCCCGATCGTCTGCCCGCCATTATACGAGCACACGATCACGCTCACTTTCGGGTAAGCGCGCAGCTTGACCCGGGACGTGATCGGCCCGTCGCCCGCGAGCTTTTCCTTCAAAACCGCGAACGCTTTCTTCGGTCGCCGATCGCGCGTCACGAGTCCGAATTCCCAATCCAAAATCTCGCTCCCACCCGTGAACCACTCGTCCGTCCACGAAAAGAAAATCGTGCCCGCCGCGCCGCCTTTCACCACCACATCGAGATGCCAGTCGAGCACCTCGGCCTGCATGTCCTCGCCTTTGCGCAGCGTATCCATGCCGAATTCGCCCATGATGAGCGGCTTGTCCTCCGCGAGATTTTGCAAGCGCGCGAGGTAGCGCTCGAAGTCCACGCGCCGCTCCAGATAGACGTTGAAGCTGTAGAAATCGACGTTGGTCGGCAGCAGATATTCCGTCGGCGGATAACTTGCGTAACTATAGAGCGGACGCGGATCGGTGGCGCGGCAGACCTCGATGAGTTGCTCGATAAACGCGACCACGCGCGCCGCTCCGAGCCAGCGCACCATCGTCGTCGGCACTTCATTTCCCACGAAATACGCGAAGATCGCCGGATGCCCCGCATGCGTCGCCACGCCTTTGCGGATCGTCTCGATGATGTCGCGCCGCAGCCTGCGCTCGTTGAGAAATTCCACGTGCTGCGTCCACGGAATCGAAATGATGACCCGCAGCCCGAACTCCGCCGCGACATCCAGCAGCCAGCGCGGCGGCACGTGGTAAATGCGGATCACATTGATCCCGACCTCGCACATCTGCGCGAAGTCCGCGCGCGCCTTTTCCGGCGTGCCGACAAAGTGCCCTTCCGCATCCGGTGCGAACGGCCCGTAAGTCGTGCCCTTCAGGAAAAACTTCTTCTCCCCCGCGTAGAAAAATTTCGCCCGAATCCGAATCGGATCGAGCGCGGGCGGTGCGGCGGAAGGTGCGGAAGTTTCCAAAATTGAAGGGCGCAGTTCTAAAGCGGGTCCCGCTTTCGCGCAACCATGCACGGACGAGCGGACGCTCTTTTACCGCCCGCCGCAAGCCGCCGAAGACTTAGCTCCGCACCGGCTCCGTGAGATCGGCTGGCGGCGCGACTTCCTCTTTGTTTTTCCGCTCCACTCGCGGCGCGGGATACTCGCCTTTCCTCCAGTTCCCGGTTTTCAGAGACTGAGTGTAGGGCCCGCTGGCCTTGGGCGGCGCGTAGAGCGAGCGACGATTCTGAGCCGTCTCGCAGGCTGAAAGTGCGATGGCGACGAGGAGAAGGAAGGGGGTGATCAATTTCACGGGCCGAATCCGAACAGAGTCCCGCGGAGGTGTCAACGATCGCTGCATTCTTTTACGCCGGATCGCTGCCTTTGTCGGGAAAGAATGACATTGCCTCACCCCGACACGCCGCTACCTTCGCCGCCCTTTGCCATGATTATCGTTACCAAACCCGGCGCTTCACCCGAGCAGATCGAGCACATTCTCGATCGCATCAAGGAGTGGGGCCTCAAGGCCGAAGTCAGCCGCGGCGCGGTCCGCACCGTCATCGGCGTCATCGGGCCAGAGGACCAGATTCGCGAGCGACCGATCGCCGCCATTCCCGGCGTGGAAAGCGCGACCCCAGTTTTAAAGCCCTACAAACTCGTCGCGCGTGAGTTTCGCGGCGGCAATCCCGGCATCGTGAAAATCGGCGGCGTCGAAGTCGGCGGCGAGGAAGTCATCGTCATGAGCGGCCCGTGCTCGGTGGAAAATCGCGAGCAGATCACCAGCATCGCGCAGGCGATCAAAAAAGGCGGCGCAAAAATCCTCCGCGGCGGTGCCTTCAAGCCGCGCACTTCGCCCTACGCCTTCCAGGGCCTCGGCGAAGACGGCCTCAAGCTCCTCGCCGAAGCGCGCGAAGTCACCGGCCTGCCCATCATCACCGAAATCATGGACACCAAGCACCTCGAGATGATCGAGAAGTACGCCGACTGCCTCCAGGTCGGCGCTCGGAACATGCAGAACTTTTCGCTCTTAAAAGAAGTGGGCCGCAGCAAGCTCCCGGTCATGCTCAAGCGCGGCATGAGCGCCACGATCAAAGACCTGCTCATGAGCGCGGAGTATATCTTGAGCGAGGGTAATTTCAACGTGCTCCTCTGCGAACGCGGCATCCGCACCTTCGAGACCTACACGCGCAATACGCTCGACCTCAATGCCGTCCCCGTCCTCAAAGCCGAGACCCATCTCCCCATCGTCGTCGATCCTACCCACGGCATCGGTCTGCGCGAACACGTCCTCCCCATGGCCCTCGCCGCCATCGCCGCCGGCGCGGACAGCATCATGGTGGAAGTCCATAACTCTCCCGAACTCGCGAAGAGCGACGGCGAGCAGGCACTACTACCGGAGGAGTTCGCCGACCTCGTCGCCCGCGCGCGGAAAGTCGCGCAAGCCGTCGGGCGCTCTCTTTAGGAAGTAAAAAGTAGTTAGTAGTTAGCAGTCATCGGTCAGTTCTGACCAC
Source organism: Chthoniobacterales bacterium (assembly GCA_038228115.1). Taxonomy (GTDB): domain Bacteria; phylum Verrucomicrobiota; class Verrucomicrobiia; order Chthoniobacterales; family Chthoniobacteraceae; genus JANLQB01. Next base: position 15,988 of record JBBRPM010000011.1, on the reverse strand, counting down.
TGCTTACTGCTTACTTCTTACTCTCCGGAAAAGAGAATGAGCCTGCACAGGCCCGGTTTGAGCTCAAACGATTCCTCAGTTGCTGCGAAGAAATCGTTCAACGCCGTCAGACGCAGAAGGTTTATAGGATAATGGGGTTATGCGCCCAAGCTGCGCGGGAGCGGCATGTGAATGCAGCGGTCAAACATGCCGCTCCCGGGACAGGATGTATTGATTCAGCGGCAAAGACTACTTGGGCGGAGTCACGCCCGTCGGCGCGGGTGCGACTGGAGAAGCGGGCTTCGCTGTGGCGGCGGCTTTAGTCGCGCCGGCGACCGGGGCCATCTTGCCGAGATGAACGGAATGCGCTTCGAGCACCTCGCCTTTTTTGAAGTAAGAACCCGTGATGTATGCCCCCATCTTCACATCGTCGAACTTCGCGGGTTGTTTGGTGACGGTGTTCTGGATCTTCGTCTCGGCAGTGACGACGAACGTGCGCTCACCGGCGGATTCCTTGAAGGTGAAAGTCTGCTTGGCGGCGTCCACGGCATCGACAGTGCCCGCATACGGCAGCGGCTTTTCCGCCTTGGCCGCAGCTTTCGCAGCAGGTGCCGTCGTCGCTCCAGCCGCGGCGGGTTCTTTCGCCTGCACGCAAGGCAGCAGGGCGGTGATAAGGGTGGCAAGCGCGATGGCGCGGAGGTTTTTGGGTGTTTGCATTTGGGTTTGTTTGTTTGGGTTGTTGCTTTGTCAGCGCCCCTTTTGACCGGAAAAGTCCGAATTCCATCAAACAAAATTCACGATTCTCGATCGGACCCCTTTTCATTCCATTTCGCCCAGCACGATCACGGGAACGAAGATGCGTTCGGCCAGTTGCACTTTGTCCACGGCGTCGGCTTCGCCGCGCAGGAAGTCGGTCAGCCGGTCCCCTCACTTCCACATCTCCGCATTGATCGTCCGCTGCTCGCAGCGGATTCAAATCCACGATTGTCCGGCAGACCTCGTTCTGCCGCATTTGGAATGAAGTGTCGGCTTGCCGTCCTTCTCGCAAATCCGCCGGGGCGGCCCGCCGTTTTCGGCGGAAACTGGCGATCGCGTGAAATCAGCGCGCCGGCAGATCGGCGAACAATTGACGCAAGACGATCGTGGCCAGTGAATCGAAGTCCGCACGCACGAGCCGGGGATTTTCGGTGCAGTCCCGCCACGGGCGCACGCGGCCCGACGTGGCGGACACTTCCTTTTTCCAAAGCGTAGCGCCGGACCGGCTGCGCAGGCGCGCGGTGACGCCGAGTGAAGCGCGGCAGAGGAGATTGCGGTTGTCGGCGGACTTCAGCGTGATTTCGCGCAGCTCGAGATCGAGGACGGCATCCGGGTTCGTTCGGGTGAGCGCGAAGAGGCGGCGATGCGCAATTTCCTGCTCGCTGCGGGCAGCGACGAGCGCGAGCGGCTCTGTGCCGGCATCGCGCAGGAGCCGGATGGCGGTGGGTGAAATCTTCGCCTCGCGCTCCGGCAGCGAAACATCGACCACGTCCACGGCGAGTCCGACGACGCTGCCTACAATGCCGAGATAGCCGAGCGCAAAACCGGCCCCGTGCCGCGCGACGCGTCCCGCAACGCGGCTGCCCGTCGAATCGGGCGTCGCGCTCGGCGCATACGTCACCGCGACGCTGTGGACGCTGGCGAGCTGGCGGCGACTCGCTGGAGTTTGCGACGTGCAACCGCTCGCGAGCGCGATGGCGGCGAGCAGCGCAGTAAAGTGAAAGGACTTTTTCATCGTGGGGGAAACGCGAATGCGGCTTAGCGCCGGTTCATTTTTTGCAAGAGGCGCAGCACTTCGAGATAGAGCCATACGAGTGTCACGAGCAGGCCGAAAGCGGCATACCATTCCATGTATTTCGGCGCTCCGGCGTTCGCGCCGTTTTCGATGAGATCGAAATCAAGCACGAGATTCATGGCGGCGATCGTGACAACGAAAAGGCTGAACAAAATCCCAACTGTGCCGCCTTCATGCAGGAACGCGAGATGGATGCCGAAGAAGCCGAGGACCATCGCGATGAGGTAAAAAATCGCGATGCCGCCCGTGGCCGCCATCACGCCGAGTTTGAATTTTTCCGACGCGCGGATGAGGCGCATTTGATAAGCGGCGAGCAGCGCGAACAGGACGCCGAACGTAAGCGCGACGGCCTGAAGGACGATGCCTTTCGAGCCCGCATTTGCGACGGCGGAAATGCCGCCGAGGAACAGCCCTTCCGCCACCGCATAGACGGGTGCGAGCATCGGAGCCCATGTGTGTTTGAAGCAAAGGATGAGTCCGACGACGAAGCCAGCGAGCGCGCCGCCGATGGCGAGCAGCATGCCGGGGCCGGCGAGGGTCAGCTTCCACGAGACGGCAGCGGAAACAGCGCAGATGGCGACGAGCAGGGTGGATTTGTTCACCGCGCCCCGGATCGTCATGGTCGGCGAACCGCTGAGCACGGGCTCTTGGGTGAAAGTGGATTCGTTCAGAGCTGGATTGGTTGTCCTCATGCGCGCAAGGGAACTCTGTGCGCCGCGCGGCAGCAAGCGTTTCCTCGCAGCGCGAGTCGCCTCATCGCACTCAGTCCTGGGTTGTCCATTCCACGGGCGAAAGATGAAGGGCTTCAGTGGTAAAGTTTGGCAGGAACCGGGTTCACTCCAGTAAGTGGCGAAGAAATGACTCCCCGCTTTCCACCGATGCCCGCGCGCACATGACTGCTCCCACCCCTCATGACCAATTTGCACTTCTCCTCCCACCGCTCGCGACCAAGTTGCACTTGGTCACGCTCATGCACCGAAGCTTCGCTTCGCCGCCGGGGTCCACACCGCCCAAGTGCAACTTCACCCGCATGGCATTCCCAAGTGCAACTTGGGAACGAGGAGAAGGCGACGCGTGAGTGCAATTTGACGGGACGAGCTGAAATAAGCGGTTACAACCGGTGTAAAGTTACCGATTTTCGACTTGGGCCTGCCCTCCTCACTCAGAATCCTTTTCAGATCAGGTGAGGTTCCGGCAGATGCTCGAAATGTCCGTCCCGTGAATACAGCGGGAGATCGTGCTGGATCGCGAGGGCGGCGATCCAGAGGTCGTTCTGCGGGATTGGCGTCCCGCGCTTCCGCAGATCGGCAAAGATGCGCGCGTAGTGAAATGACGTGGCCGCATCCACGGCGAGCACGGCAACGCGTCGTGAATCAAGGAACTGTGCCAGCCGCATTTCGTTTGCCACAGTGCGTCCACCTGCTTGAAAACCCGCGCGCATTTCGCCCAGCACGATCACGGGAACGAAGATGCGTTCGGCCAGTTGCACTTTGTCCACAGCGTCCGCCTCGCCGCGCAGGAAGTCGGTCAGCCGGTTTGTATCGAAAGCGAACCTCACTTCCAAATCTCCGCATTGATCGTCCGCTGCTCGGCAAGCACTTGATCAAACACGGAGTCCTCGATCCATGTGCCGGCGAGGAAATCGAGATCACGGTGCCGCAATGGCTCATCACCCGTCGCAGCCGCAGTTGCCCCCGCCTGCTTGGGCTCGATCGTGACTTCCGTCCCATCGGGCAGATGGACGCCTACAGGCAGTTTGATGGTGTCGTTCTCGACCGTGGCGGTGAAGCTCATGTAAGAATTATGTCAGCACCCTAGCCCAACGGCAAATATGGAACAGCGTTCGCTGGAGTTTGAACCGCAAATCCGGCTCATTTTCGCTGAAGGAAAAATGACGGAATTGAGTTCCGCTAAGGAACCGCTGATTTAATCGACGACTGGAAAATCTGACCTGATTTGCACCATCAAATCTACCTTCCGGTGAAATCAAAATCGTTCCTACGCCATCCTAGAGCGTCGAGGTGCATGCACAAATTTGAACCCGCGATTAAATCAGCGGTTCCCTAAAACCGGCGGAGGTCAGTGGTTAAAAATTGTCTTTGGAGAGCGAAATTCTAGAAGCGGCCCCTTTCACGCTTTTAAACTGACCCCGACCTACTCATCGGGCACCGCGCGGGTAATCGTCGAGAATTTATGATGTTTGCGTACAAAAACCGATCTGTCTGCAACCGCCAAACAAGCAAGAAGGGCAGATAAAGAATATATCTGCATTGCGAATTAGTTTAAAATAATAATCATTTTGACTGAACGGCAATGGAAGCCGGATCGAATTTCAGGTCATTTTTCGGCTATTTTGCGCAAACTGAATTGCCTGCTTGACTTTTTACTAAAAAAACGTAAAATTAGGCGGGAGCCGAGCAAATCTGCAAAGCCCCAACAACAACAATTAAAATAGGACACTAAAATGACCATTAACCGAAACCTCGCATCAGGAACTCTACGCAACAAGATTGCCCGCCAATGCTTTTGCTCGCTCGCGAAGACGAAAGGCGGGGCAATGCTAACTGAAATCGCCGAACTGACCGGCCTCAAAAGCCACGAAGTCCAATACCGTGTGAGACTCCTCCGGGAAGCAGGTCTCGTCGAACGAGTGGAGAAGGCTAGTCACATGGATGTCTATGGACTTTCAGAATATGGGGCAGAATGGTTGACTCGGGTTCTGTCGGAGACTCGGCCTGAGGTCGTTCCGCCCGTGATCAACTTCATGAAGAACACTCCTTCGTTCCGCGCGGGTGCTTCTCTCAGCAGTGAAGAAATCCATCGGCAGATCGCCGATTTCCTTCTGGAGGCTGCTCAAGTTCACGAAAAGCTAGCAAAGGCGTTCGGAAAACTCGACCAGAAGGCAGCATAACATGAACCCGAAAAACGAATTGCGTCGTTTCCTCGTTAGTAGCGGTATTCCTTATACAGAAACAGAAAAAGAGGGCGTGCTCTATTCCTTGAGTTTTTCGGGATACTCCGTCCAGATGGGAGCGACGTTGGATCGAACCGGGGCGCTAATCGTGGGCAAACTTCCTTTCACTTCCAACAGGAGAGCGGACGTTGTGATTGCGTCATTGCACAATGCCTGTAGTCCCGATCTCTATGGGGCAGAGTATTTTATCGATTCGGCTGGGGCAATCTTTGTGAAGGCATCGGTTTCAGTCTTCGATCATCTTAAGCCAAACGCCGCCCTCTTCAGACGCTGCTTTGACACCGTCCATGTCGCGGTAATGATGGCTCTTCCAGAGTTGTCTCAACTCGTCGAGCAGGAGCTACTCCAGCATCGTTGAGGAAGGTGAGAGGAGGCGGGGTGCTCGGATGTTCCGGTACCGCCGACCCACTCCGCTTCCTCACCAACTTTGCCCTGTTCGCGAAGTTTCATTTCGGCAATGCTTGAGATTTAAGGCTCGAAAAAGCGGTCGAAGCCTCGGGTTCGGATGCCGACTTTGAGTTCTTCATCAAGGGTCCAAAGATCAGCGTCGAGATGGAGCGCGAGAGCGACGTATGCCGTGTCTTTAGGATCGGTGGGGGCGCAGAGGCGCTGCGCTTCCATCCAGGTGCCGATGGGGATGGATGCTTCGTTGGCAAAATCCAGCGAAGCGACGAGGGCGTGCAGAGCTTTCGGAGGTCACCTCGACTGCTGGCAAGCGTCCGAAAGGCGATGTTTGCGTCCACGACGACGCGCTGGCTCATTTGGCGTCTGGAATGAAACGGCTCTGGTTGCGCGCCCACCAGTCCGCTTTCATTTCTTCAGCCATCGCGTCGGCTTGATCGTCTGTCATCTGGCTGCCAGCCACGGCGGTTTCCAAGCGCAAGCCTCGAAGGATTTGTGCGAGGCGTTCGGGGCTTACTTCTGCACGAGGGATGTGCAGATGAATGGTTTCAGCTGTGGATTCGACGGAAATCATCGGCAGAAGTTGGCTTCGATTGGCGGTTGAGGCGAGGGGGAATTCCTGCCTGCCCACGAACTTTACTGCTGGCGACGTAAAGTTTGGCGCACACCGCTTTCATCCGGTATCTCACGCGGAAATGGCTCTCTGCTTTCCACCGATGCCCGCGCACTCATGACTCCGTCGCGTTTGAACTTCCATCTGGAAGCACAGGCTGCCGGGTCGCGGGCGCGGGCGGGGCGGTTTCGCACTTTGCATAATGAGGTGCTGACGCCGCTTTTTATGCCGGTGGGGACGCAGGCGACGGTGAAGGGGCAGCTCACGGAGACGCTGGCGGAGGCGGGGTCGCAGATCTTGCTGGCGAATACTTATCATCTGCTGCTGCGGCCGGGGGCGGAGGTGTTTCGGCGCATCGGGGATATTCATCGGTTTATGCGGTGGGAGAAGTCGGTGCTGACGGATTCGGGTGGGTTTCAGATTTTCTCGCTGCCGCATTCGCGCTCGATGAGCGAGGAGGGCGCGGTTTTTCAGAGCTATATTGATGGGAAGACGATTTTGCTTTCGCCGGAGGTGAGCATCGAGACGCAGCGGGCGATCGGGAGCGACATCATGATGGTGCTGGATCAGTGCATTCCTTCCACTGCCGATGAAGCGGCGGCGCGCGCGGCGCTGGGGATCACGCAGCGGTGGGCGGCGCGGAGTCTGGCGGCGCGCGGAGATTCGGCGCAGTCGATGTTTGCGATCGTGCAGGGGGCGCTGTTTCGGGAGTTGCGGCGCGAGAGCGCGGAGGGGTTGATGACGATGCCGTTCGATGGTTTTGCGATCGGCGGGCTGGCGGTGGGCGAGGCGAAGACGGAGCGCGAGGATGTGTGCGAATTCACGGCGGCGCTGCTGCCGGAGGATCGTCCGCGCTACCTGATGGGCGTGGGGACGCCGCTGGATATTTTGGAGGCGGTGCATCGCGGGGTGGACATGTTCGATTGCATCATCCCGACGCAGGTGGCGCAGCGCGGCGCGGCTTTTACGTCGCGCGGTTATCTGCAATTGCGGCGGAGCGTTTACAAATTTTCCGAGGAGATGCTGGACCCGGAGTGCGCGTGCCCGACTTGCGCGAAGTATTCGCGGGCGTATCTGCATCATCTCGCGAAGACGGGTGAGCATCTCGGGTGGCAGCTTCTGGGACAGCACAACATTTACTTTTACCACCAGCTCATGCGGGAAATCCGGGCGAGCATTTTCGACGGCAGTTTCCTGGAGTTGTATCGGAATAAGCGGGCGTTTTTGCACGAGACGGATCTGGAGAATCCGGTGATCGCGCCAAAAGTCGGGAAGGTGAAAATGGCGTTCCATCTCGGCGATTATGAAGTGCATCGCGCGCCGGAGGGTTTTTGCAGCATTCGGCAGCGGTCGTCGGGGGAGGTCATGCATTCGCGGACGCCGCCGATGGAGGAAGCGCAGCGGCTTTATGTCGGGCAAGCTCATCTCGCAGAAAGAGTGCGCTTGGAGGAAACGCCAAACGCCAAACACCAAACTCCAAAGGAGACGACGCGGAGCCCCTCGTGATTTGGGATGTCGGCCTCGGCGCGGCGACGAATGCGATGGCGGCGATTCATTGCTACGAAGTGCAGGCGGCACACGGGCCGGTGCGTCCGATGCGCGTGATTAGTTTTGAAAACGATCTCGATCCGCTGCGGCTCGCGTTCCGGCACAATCGCGAATTTGTGTATCTGCGGCATCCGGGTCCGGCGGGAATTTTGAGCGAAGGCGAATGGCATTCGGGCAAATACGCGGGATTAAGTTGGTCCCTGGTGAGTGGCGATTTTCTCACTGCGCTGGCAACTCCGCCGGAAGCGCCGGATCTGATTTTCTTCGACATGTTTTCCGCCAACAGCGCCGCCGATCAGTGGACGCTGGCGGCTTTTCGGAAACTGTTCGCGGCGTGTCAGGGAAAAGCTGCGGAGCTTTTCACCTACACCTGCTCCACGCCGATCCGCGCGGCGCTGCTCGTCGCTGGATTTCACATCGGACGCGGACGCAGCATCGGGCTGAAAGACGAAACAACGATCGCTGTTACACCCGCCGCCGCGCTCGATGGGCGGCATGAATTGCTCGGCGAGGAGTGGCTCGCGAAATGGAAACGCTCGAGTGCGCAGTGGCCGGTCGATGTTGTTACGGAGCAAGATCGCGCGGAGTTCGAGCAAGCGATCCTAAATCACGAACAGTTCCGGCAGTGATGGGAGGGCGAGGCTCCTGCCGAGCTTTTGAGATGTGCGCCGCTCGCGAGAAAGCGACGGCTTGGCAGGAGCCTCGCCCTCCCATTGGGCTTGGGTACTCGCGATGTTTCGCGTAGGCACTTCCGCACTGATGCACTTCGCGCCGCTCGCTCCCATCGACATGCACGTTCACCTCGTCGGCAATGGACGACGTGGCTCGGGCTGCTGGCTGCGGCTGGCGTGGACGCGGAAGCCGCTGGCCAACTGGATGGCGCGTCACATCGGGATGCCGGTGAGTTTTGATGACCCGATGTGGGATGAAATCTACGTCGCGCATTTGGCAAAGCTCGTGCGCGAGTCATCGCTGAGCGCGGCGGTGCTGCTCGCGCAGGACGAGGTTTATCATCCGGACGGGAAAAAGATGACGGGCTTTGGCTCGTTTTACGTGCCGAATGACTACGTCTTCAAAGTCGCCCGCGAGAACCCGGAGTTTCTGCCCGCGTGCTCGATTCATCCTGCGCGGCCCGATGCGCTCGATGAGCTGGAACGCTGTCTGGAAGCCGGTGCGGTGGCGATGAAGTGTCTGCCGAACTGCCACAACATCGACTGCAACGACCGGCGTTATCGTCCCTTCTGGGACCGCATGGCGGCGGCGGATTTGCCATTGCTCGCGCACACGGGCGGCGAGCACACGGTGCCGGTCATCGAGGCGAAATACTCCGACCCGCGCACCCTGCGGCTGCCGCTGGAGTGCGGTGTAAAAGTGATCGCCGCGCACTGCGCAACGAAGAGCGGGCTGGGCGATCCCGAGTACTTTTTCGTGCTGGCGGAGATGTTCGTCGAACACGCCAATCTTTTCGCCGACACGAGCGCGTTTAACGTCCCGCTCCGCGGTCGCTACGTGCGGGAATGCCTCGCCGAAAAGCTCGCGCCGCGCCTCGTTCACGGCAGCGATTTTCCCGTGCCGGTGATGGGCCACTGGCGCTGGATGCAGGGCATCGGCACGACCGCCGATCTGCGGCGCTGCCAGTCGATCGCCAATGTCATCGAGCGCGATTTTCAGTTGAAACGCGCGTGGGGATTTCCCGACGCACATTTCACCCGCGTCCACGAAATCTTGCGCGCGCCCGCGCCGGTTGCGTGAAGCGGGCGCGTCTGCTTTGATACCGGCCCGTAGCGGAAAACCATGCTCCTCCGAATCAGCTCAGCCCTCCTGCTCGCGTCCACCATCCTGGCGCAGGCGCAGACGATTACCATTCACGGCACGCCGCTCACGGCGCAGGTCATGAAGCTGGCCGAGCCCATTTTAAAAGAGGAATACGGACTCGAAATCCGCGTGGGCACGGAAGGCGGGAGCAGCGGCGGATTTCTCGCCGTCGGCTCCGGCACCGCGCAACTCGGCATGACGACGAAGTTTCTCGACTCATCGGACCGCGCGCAGTTTCCCGCGTGTGCTTTCGATGAAGTGCAGATCGGCTGGCAACTGCTCGGCATCGGGGTCGCGCGCAATGTGTGGGAGGGCGGCGTCCACTCGATCTCGCGCGATCAGATGGTGAAGGTGTACGAGGGCGATATTCGGAATTGGAAGGAACTCGGCGGGCCGGATTCCTTGATCAAATTCTACAATCCAAAACGGGGACGCGGGACGTGGGAGCTGTTTGCGACGTGGCTCTACAAGGATCAGCGGCTTGCACCGCTGGGCGAAAAATTCGAGACCGTGGTGCGCTATGAGGACGCACGGGATTCGGTGGAGTTCAACGTAAGCTCGATCTCGGTGATGCCGCCGCAAATGGCGGACGGCAATTCCATTCACATCCTCGGCCTCAAGGAGGAAAACGGCACGATCATCGGGCCGACTCAGGCCACGCTCGCGTCGAAAAAATATCCGCTCGCGAAGCCGCTGATGATTCTCTCGGGCCGCCGGTTCGCCGGGGACTCGAAGCGGCTCGTGGATTTCCTGGTCAGCCCGCGCGGACAGGCGCTGGTGAAAAGTGTGGGCTTCATGCCGGTCGGCGAGGCTCCTCCCAAAGCGCAGCCCGCACCGGTGGCATCAGCCGCGCCAGCAATGCCGCGAAATCCGTCCGAACCGGAATGGGACTGGGCGAAGATCACCGCTGCGCTCCCCTTCTCCATGCCCGTGATGGCAGGCATCGGCGGCGGAGTTTTCCTCGCAGCGATCGCGCTTTTTTTCGCCCGCAGATCGCGCCGGTCGCGCCGCTCAAAAGCCGCGGAATAGCGTGAAGTAAATCCACACGATCACGCACGCGAATCCCGCGAGCAGCACGAAGAACGTGAGCATGCCGCGCCGCTCCTCACGCTTCAGCCGCGGGCCAGGCCGGATGGTGGCGGTGTGCGTGTCAAAGCGTTTGTCCGGCAGCGAAGTCCGCGCGGTGTTGCCCGGCTCGACGCGGGCTTTTCGTTTCAAAAGTTCATCCCGCCGCTGTTTCGCCTGCTCTTGTTTCAGCTTCGGCGCTTCGCGGATCAGGTTCTCGCGTTTGGCGATCTGTTCCTTCAGTTTCCGCTCGTGATCCAGCAGCGCCCGCCGCTTTTCGTCAAGCGGCGAAGCGGACGCGTCTTTCGGTTTTCCTGCGCGCTTCGCCATGATCACGGATTTCCTTTCATCCCCACGAGGACGAAGATGAAAACGAGCCCCAAGGCCAGCAGCGGCAGCGTGAAAGCAAACCCGGCCTTCAGCCAGTAGATGAAATCCTTCTCCGGCGCGCCCGCACCGTAATCAAGCTGAAAGCCCGCCGACGCTGCCACGGGATCGCCGCGACTCGTGTCGGATTCGGGGCTGATTTTCGGAAGCGACTTGTTGTATTCCGAGCGCGCGTCGTCCACGGCACCGAGCGCCTTGGCCAGCTCTTTGTTGATGTCGAGCCCCTCCCAATTCTTCGGGCTGATCGACTCGATGTATTGGTGATGCTGATTGAAAGATTCATTGATCGACTGGAGCTGCTCGACCCGCTTTTGCGCATCGTAAATTTCGCGCTCCAGCACCACAGCCGCGCGCGTGAAGCGGTCGATCATTTCCGTGCGCCCGGCGTGGAGCTGCTCCTGCCGGCGGCTCATCTCCTCGAGTTCCCGCTTTTGTTTCTCGATGGATTCCTGCTGGCGCTTCAGGGACAGAAGCTGTTCGTGGGCTTTTTGCACCTGTGTATCCAGGTGTTCTCCGGGTACGTTGTCGTCTTCGGGCAAGTCTAGCAAAGGTTCGTTGGAGCGGCTGTGGTCGGGCATGGGTGTGGCGATGCGCGGAGTGTAGAAGTCTGTTCTTAAAATTCCAGATTTTTCACCCGCTGAAGACCTAATCCCATCGGAATCACGAGCAACGCCGCCGAAATAAACAATGCGGCACCGTAAGCCGCCGCGTTTGAGATCGGAAACGACCATTTCGACACCTCGCGCAGGCCCGGAATCGCGACGAGCGCGACGACCACGCTGATGTAAATGAAGGACACGACGAGGCAAAGCGTGCCGCCAAATCCGCTCACGATCTTGCTCGGATTGTCTTCTTTAAAAGTAGGGAATAACGCGCCGAGGCCGACCGACAGCCCGGAGAGCGCGGCGCTCATCACCGCGATCGTCACGGCGAAAAGCAGCACCTTTTGCCACTCCAGATGCAGCATCAGGCTCGACGCCATCATGAGCGACACCGTGATGACCGACGAGGTGATGCAGGCCAGCCAGAATTTTTGCAAAAGGACGCGGTACATGCCGACGGGAGCCAGCCCGAGAATCCAGAGCCGGCGGCCTTCGAGCGAGAATTGCGGGAAGACGAAGCGCGTCGTGAGCGTGCTGAGCGTGAGCGCGGAGGCGGCGAGATTCAGATAGGAGATTAGCGTCTTCCAAAACTCGTTTTCAAAGTTGAACGCGACGTTGCGCAAATTGATGACGTAGATGCAGAGCAGCCCGAAGAAGATCATGAACTGAATCCACTGCGCCGGATCGCGCCAAAAGAGCCGCACGTCCTTCACCACGAGCGCCGCTTCCGCCCGCCCGATCGGTAGCGCCGTGAGCGCGCGCTCCAGCAAGCCCCGCCGCCAGTTCCGCTTTCGCTTTGCCTCCGCAGACCGCTGAAAACGCTCCGCGCGCGCGCTCAGGGCGATGCTCCAGCTTCCATAGTAAAGACGCCCCATGCCCTCGAAGCCGACGAGCAGCCCCATCAGCGCATTGGCCAGCAGTAGCAGAAAATAAAAGGTGCCCTGGGCGTTCATATCGTCGCTCCAAGCGATCACACTTTTCGCGAGCCACGCGCTGGGCAGGAAGGGATTCACGCTGAGCCGCGTGTGGCGCAGGAGTTGATCGAAGGAAATCACGTCCTGCTGCGAGACGGCGTCCGCGTCGGAGATCGGCTTCAGGCCAAAGACGAGCGACGCCACGGACGCCACCGCCAGCAGGAGCGCGAGGCGTTTCACCAGCGGCCGGGAAAGCACGCGCACCAGAAGCAGGATGATCCACGAACCGCATAGCGCCGGCAGCACGACGAACGGCAGATACACGACCGCGACGCGAAAATAAAACCCCGGCGGCACGGCATGCACCGTGCCGAAGGCCGCCATCATCGGCGCGCTCAAAAAGATGAGCGCCCACGAGGAGACCGCGAGCGCTTCCATGAACTTCCAGCGATACACATTCAGATGCGGCACGGGCAGCGTGAGCAGCCATTGCGTCTCGCGATTTTTGAAGAGCGTGGAGTAGCCGATGACGAGGTTGGAAAAGACCAGCATCACGAAAAAGAAACCGAAAATCAGAAAGAGGATGCGCTGGGAAAGCAGCGCGCCGACGAGGGCGAAATTGTAGAGATAATTCAGGCCCGCGTGGAAGAGGACGTAGCCCAGCACGAGGTAGCCGATGACGAATCCGCCCAGCACGAAGAGCAGCAGCGGCGAGTCCTTTCGCACCCCGCGAAGGCGCGCGAGAAACGAGCGCCATTCCACCCACAGGAGGAGCCGTAGCAGGCGCGGCGTGGAGATCGAGGGAAAGGCCGGGGAGGACATTGAGCGCTCTAGGAAGGCCGCTGCGCGGGGCTGAACGTCGAACATCGAACATCGAACATCGAACATCGAACGCAGAGGGGAAGCCGATGCGACGCGTGCAGGCTTCCGTCTTTCGATGTTCGATGTTCAGCCCGCCGCAGGCGCCCCCCGACCCGCCCTGCATCCCCCTCAAAAAACCGAGTCATCATCTCCCCGGCACCAGTTCAAAGAGAAACCCCTTCAAATACTCCGTCTCCGGCAGCGTCGAAATGATCGGATGATCCAGCGCCTGCCCGAACGTCCCGATCTGCCGCAGCGTCTTCTTCGCATCCACCGCCGCCTCATTGATCGTCTCCATAAAAATCCCGCGATCGACGTGATGCGAGCAGCAGAACGTCGCGAGCATCCCCTCCGTATCGAGCAGCTTCAACGCACGGAGATGGATCTCTTTGTAACCGCGCATCGCCTCGCTCAGCTTGCCTTTGCTCTTCGTAAAACTCGGCGGATCGAGGACCACGAGATCGTAGCGCGCATTCTGCCGCTCCAAGTCTTTGAAGAGGTCGAAAACATTCGCCTCCCGCGCATCCATCGTCACCGCATTGCGTCGCGCATTTTCCCGAATCTGCCCCACGCAATCCGCGCTGATCTCAACCGCCGTCACCGCCTTCGCGCCCGCCTTCGCGCAACTCAACGCAAACGCTCCCTGATTCGCAAAACAATCCAGCACGCGCCGCCCCTTTGCGTGCTTCGCCACGAGTGCGTAGTTCGGGATTTGATCGAGGTAAAACCCGGTCTTCTGTCCGTGCATCAGATCGACCACATATTCCAGCCCGCCGATCTCGACGGCGAAAGGCGCAGGCGCATCGCCATGCAGGATGCCCGTTTGAAGTTCCATCCCCTCCGCCTTGCGAATCGGCGCATCATTCCGCTCCACGATACTACTCGGCGCGAACACTTCCTTCAGCGCCGCCACGATCACGTCCTTCCGCTGATCCATCGCCAGCGTCAGCGTTTGCAGCACGAGATGCTCTTCGTAGCGATCCACGATCACGCCGGGGATGCCATCGCTCTCGCTCCACATCAGCCGCCCCGCTTTTGCGAGCAGGCCGTGCCGCTCGCGATACTCCAGCGCGAGGCGAAAACGGCGCACGAAAAAGTCGTGATCCAAATCCTGCCGCTGCCGCGAAAACCGGCGCGCGACGATCTGCGATTTCGAATTGTAAATCGCGCTCCCCAGCATCCGATCCGCGCCATCTTTCAGCGAAACAATCCCGCCATCCACCGGAGCCCCGAATGCCTTCTGGACCTCGGAAACATAGACCCAATCGTGGCCATGAAAAAGTCGCGAACGGGGTTTGATAACAAGGCCAGCCATAGAGTGTCGCGGACGTTAGGGCGCGCACTTTGGAAGTCAACGCACCGCACAGCTTGCGCCGCCCGACGCGAGCCGATACGAGAATCCAAGCCCGTGCCCGAAACTCCCGAACACCTCGCCCGTCAGCAGATCGACGCGATGCTCATCGCGTCCGGGTGGGCCATTCAGGATTACAAATTGCTCGACCTATCCGCCGCTCGCGGCATCGCCATCCGCGAGGTCCCGCTGAAGTCCGGACGTTGCGATTACCTCCTGCTGGTCGATCGCATGCCGGTCGGTGTCGTCGAGGCCAAGAAGGAAGGCGTGACGCTCTCCACTGTCGCCGATCAATCCGGCCACTATGCGGAGAATCTCCCCGACTTTCTCGCCGCACTCACGCCGGGCAAGCTCCGCTTTCTCTACGAATCCAACGGCGTTGAGACGTTCTTCCGCGACGAGCGTGACCCGGACCATCGCTCGCGGCAGGTCTTCTCCTTTCATCGCCCCGAGTCCCTCGCGGAATATCTCGCCGAAGCCGAAACTCTCCGCGCCCGACTCCGCACGCTCCCGCCGTTGAGCACAAGCGGCATGCGCGATTGCCAGGTCGAGGCCATCACCCATCTCGAAGAGAGCTTCCGCGACGCCCGCCCGCGCGCCCTCATCCAGATGGCCACCGGCGCGGGCAAGACCTTCACCGCCTGCGCCTTCACTTATCGCCTCATCAAGCACGCCGGGGCGAAGCGCGTCCTCTTCCTCGTCGATCGCGCTAATCTCGGGCGGCAGGCCACCGCTGAGTTCCAGCAGTTCGTCACGCCCGATGGCCGCAAGTTCACCGAACTCTACAACGTCCAGCACCTCACTTCGAACCAGCTCGACCCTGTTTGCCGCGTCGTTATCTGCACCATCCAGCGGCTCTACTCCATGCTCCGCGGCGAGGAGCTGGACGAAGACCTCGACGAAAAATCCGGCTACGAGATCGCGACCGCGGATGACCGCCCCAAGGACGTCGCCTACAACGCCGCCATCCCCATCGAGTTCTTCGACTTCATCGTCACCGACGAGTGCCACCGCTCCATCTACCATCTCTGGCGGCAGGTCCTCGAATACTTTGACGCCTTCCTCATCGGCCTCACCGCCACGCCCAGCAAACAGACCATCGGCTTCTTCCATCAAAACCTCGTCACCGAATACAACCACGAGCGCGCCGTCGCCGATGGCGTGAACGTCGGCTACGAAGTCTATCGGATCAAAACGCAGGTCACCGAGCAGGGCGGCCAGATCGAGAAGGGCTTTTACATCGATCGCCGGTGCAAAGAGACGCGTCGCGTCCGTTGGGAGCGGCTCGATGAAGACCTCACCTTCACCGCGAAGGATCTCGACCGCTCCATCGTCGTAAAGTCGCAGATTCGCACCGTGCTCCAGGCCTTCAAGGACGCGCTCTTCACCGACCTTTTCCCCGGCCGCACCCTCGTGCCGAAGACCCTCATCTTCGCCAAGGACGATTCCCACGCCGAGGACATCGTCCACCTCGTGCGCGAAGTCTTCGGGCGCGGCAACGACTTCGCCAAGAAGATCACCTACAAGTCCTGGAACCCCGAGACGAAGCGCAACGAAAAGTCCGAGCACCTCATCGCCGAGTTCCGCACCTCGCCGCAGCTCCGCATCGCCGTCACCGTGGACATGATCGCCACCGGCACCGACAT
>JBBRPM010000010.1:0-102697 GCA_038228115.1 Chthoniobacterales bacterium | reverse complement strand
CACGGCTTGTTCGTGCTCGATCGCGGAAAGCAATCCGCCCCCTCGTTCCATCCTGCGGTAACGCTTCATGCCTCACCTTGGCCCCACTTTGCATCCCATGAAAGCAAGGCTGGATGCAGGGGAGGTTTCCAGAGGTGCCCTGAACTTTATCGAGCGCTGAATCTCGCATCATGAAGCAATCGGCAATGGGAGGCAGGAGTCTTTTAGCGTCCCCACGGCGTGCGCCTCACCGGACGATTTCCACCAGCCTCGCTTTGAACAATGCCGCCGCCGTTCCCGAACCCAGCACCGGCCTCTCCCTACTCCTCCGACTCGCGACGTGCTTGGGGATGCGACTCTCTCGCCACGCGGGACGACGGGCTGAAGAGACAACTTTCTCTTGCCGATCTGCGCGAATTGCTTCGGCTAGGTTTCAAGCCTCCGCTGTGAGAAGGAAATGACGGGATCTTCATGTTCGCCATCTGCCGCTGCTCAAGCGTGCTCCGCATTTTGAATCTGTTTTGAATATCAAACGATCTCGACCGTCAGAACGGTTATTATGAAAACACTTCTTCTCACCGCCCTCGCTTTCACCAGCCTCGCTCTCTTCACACCGACGGCAGAGGCGCGGGATCACTCCAGTCGTGATAGTCATCACTCGTCTCATCACAGCTACTCGTCTGGTCGGGGCGACTACGGGCGGAGCTACGATGGCGGCGGATACTACCGGCACAGCTATGATCGCGAAGATTGTGAATCGCGTTCATACTACTCGCATCACTACTACTCCCCGGCTCCGCGTTATTACTATTCGGACGACTGCCAGCCGCGCCGTTCCCACCGCGCTCCGCTCATCTCGTTCCTGTTCGGATTCTAGGAACCTGTTGAATACCCGTCTTGGTGCCGTAGGCGCGGCAGGTTTATTGCCTTTGCCGTCCAACCAAGCGCATGCTCCGTGGGAGCGACATGGGCCGGGCATCGAGCGTTGGTGCCGCTCCTATGGAGCTTTGGTGGTTGCCGGTGAAATTCTATAAACATGCCGCGCCTACGCCGCTGAGGCTCGGATCGCGCACTCGGTAGGTATTGCAACAGGCTACTGTGGCAACGACCTTCACACCACGGCTGTCGGAGTCAGGACCGCATCCTTCATCCCGTGAAGTAACTTCTTGTCTGCCGGCGCGATCGTGGCTAATGCGCCACCGAGGTGGGTGCGGTTTTCGTGCAAGAAATAGTAAGGGCAGAGCCGCACCCGCCCGCGCAGACTGAGCATCTCGCCGCTGGCGAAATCTTGATACGGCTGCTCCACGATTTTCCCTTTATGAAACCGCTGTAGAATCCATGGGTGATGCGGAAATTCATCGAGCCCGCGCTGAATCGCGGCCTGCCATTCCGCCTGCGGCGCGTCGCTGCCGAGCGTGACGCTGCGGCTACCCCAGCCGATCTCGGAGAAGCCGCTGATTTTCAAAATGAGATCGCGCTGCTTCTGCGAGAAGCGCATGACTTCACGCCAATCGTGAACCTCCAGGCCGGGAATGACGGCGTGCTGCGGCAGCGGTGTTGGATCGAGAATCCACGTGTAAGGAATTACTTTTTGAAGCTTCAAGAAATGACGCTCGCTTAACTCGCGCCGCCA
Source organism: Chthoniobacterales bacterium (assembly GCA_038228115.1). Taxonomy (GTDB): domain Bacteria; phylum Verrucomicrobiota; class Verrucomicrobiia; order Chthoniobacterales; family Chthoniobacteraceae; genus JANLQB01. The sequence goes on along the minus strand of JBBRPM010000010.1, from coordinate 101,085 downwards.
GAATTCCCGCAGCGGACTCATCCAGAAAAGTGCGAACCATAGCTTCTCCTCCAGATACGGTTTGAAGGGCGGAGTGACGGACACCGCGCCAGAACGCACGGCCTTGATGAGGTCCGTGCTATGAGGGATATTCGGCAGATCGAACAGCTCAAAGAAGCGATAGATTGTGCGCAGCCCATTTAACGTCGCGGGAATTTCGTCGTAAACTCGCAGCGCGCCGTTAGCGAGGCGCGCCAGGTATTTCATCTCCGGACGATAAGTCTCGGCCTCTTCGGATACGATGATGTCCGCGCTTCCACCGAGCGCTTTGAGAAAGCCGTCCAGCATTCCATTCGCGCCGCCGAGGATGTCGTGGCCGAGCGGGGCATAGGTCGCGTTTAGCCAGTGCGTGAGGCCGATGCCGCCGGGGACGGTATCGAGTTCCGCGATGATAAAGCCATCGTCGGTTAGGATGAGATCGGGCCGGATGACGCGCGGAAGGTCGTCGCGAAATTCCTTCGCGCGGGAAAGGGCGATGAGTTCCGGCGGCTTGCCACGATCGAGATAGTCGGCAATCCACGCCGGCTGTTTGCCCGCCGCGCTTTGCTGGTAAAGAAGATTGCAGGCGCGATTGAAAAGCTGGAGCCGGTAGCCCAGCTTTTCGAGTTCCTCCGCAAACGCGGCGTCGATGGGAAAGGGCTCTGGCGAAACGAGCCACTCTTTGCCCGCGAACAATCCCTCCGGCGGCGCGGCAGCTTGAATCGCGGCGATTTTTTCGAGCGGCGTCATCAGATCAGCATCTTCAACGCAGCCCGCACTACGTCCTCCACACTTTGCGCAGCGCCGCCTTTTTCCTGCGCCGTCTTCACCGCTTTGTGCGCGTCCGCCTGCTTGTAGCCGAGCGCGATCAGCGCGAGCACGGCATCGTTGATCTGCGCCTCCTGCGGCGTCGGCGCATGTCCCGCACTCGCCGCTTCCCACGCCGCGGCGACGCCCACCTTGTCTTTCAGCTCCACCACGATGCGTTCCGCCGTTTTTTTCCCGATCCCCTTCACCCGCGAAAGCGCCGCCGTGTCGCCCGCCACCACCGCCGCCTTGAAGCTCGTGACGCTCGTGCCGCTGAGCACATCCAGCGCGGTGCGCGGTCCGATGCCGCTGACGTTTGCCACGAGCAACCGGAAGAGATCGCGCTCCGCCGCACTGCAAAATCCATAGAGAATGTGCGCGTCTTCGCGGACCTGGAGATGAGTTAAAATCTTGAACTGCTGGCCGACCGCCGGAAGCTTGTCGTAACTCGAAAGCGGAATCGCCACATGATAACCCACCCCATGCACCGACATCACGACATGCGTCGGCAACGCTTCGACGAGCAGCCCTTCGAGAAAGGTAATCATGCCGGTTACATAAAAGGGGGAGGCGCGAGTGGGAAGATGAGATTTCGGATTTCAGATTTCAGATTTCAGATTTTTCTTCCGCTCCTCGCGCTCACGATAGCGGGAGCGCGCGCACAGGAAGCGGGAAAGCTGTTTGTTTTGATCGAGCCGAAGTTTATGAAGGCACCAGTCGTTTCCCCGATCGCAGGAGCGCAGAAGTCGGAACTGGTCGCCGGCATGATGGGCGAAACGGAAGTCGCGTATTTGCCGCGCGCACGTTTCGACGAACTCGCCGCGGACTGGCCGGCGTTCGCCGAAAAAGCGCGCGCGAATGCCGATGAGGAGGTGAAGTCGTTGAAGTTGGAATACGTGCGCGATCGGAAAAAAGTCATCACCTATGCCGAGGTCCGTTCGCCGCATGGCCTCATCGCCAGCGCCGCGCTGTCGTCCAAATTCCTCGCACTCTTCAAGGACACTCTTGGCGAGAAGGTGCTGATCGTCATTCCGAACCGTACCGTGGCTTATGTCTTCCCGGCGCTCGCGAGCAATTACCAGGACTACGCCCCGCTCATCCTAGAAGCCTATCGCGCCACGGCATTTCCCGTGAGCAAAGAAGTTTTCGAACTGAGTGCCGCCGGGCTCAAGGCTGTTGGTGCTTTCGAGGAGCCGTGAAGGACATCCGGCCCGGCAGCTATTGCTAAAGACCATTATGGAAATCAAAAAGAGTGGTTCACAGCCATCCAGCAAAGGTCCCGCCGATTGGTTCACGGGCACGGTGCGCATCGATCCTTTGTTTCAAGCCAGCGCTCCGGCTCGCGTCGCTGGAGCCAGTGTCACGTTCGAGCCCGGCGCCCGGACGGCGTGGCACACGCATCCGCTGGGTCAGACCTTGATCGTGACCAGTGGTGCCGGACGCGTGCAGCGCGAAGGCGGCCCCGTCGAACAGATTCATCCCGGCGACGTCGTCTGGTTTTCACCCGGCGAAAAGCACTGGCACGGTGCCGCACCGACGACCTTCATGACGCATATCGCCATTCAAGAAGCGCTCAATGGCAAGCTCGTGGACTGGATGGAAAAGGTGAGTGACGAACAATACCACGGCTGACTTCCGGCATCTGTCGCTCCTAGATAGTGGCTCCGTTTGGAGAAAACTGTCATGTTGAGCGAAGCGAAATATCTCTGACTATTTCCGGCGGTCACCCGCGGCCACGGTCAAGAAGAAGAAAATAGTCAGAGGTTCTTCGCTGCGCTCAGAATGACAGTTTTTTTCCAAACTGAGCCACTACCCGCTCCGACGGCGTTAGCGCACTAACTTCGCGCTCGACTCAAACCGCCGGGACGAGACCTACATCTCCTTCTCGATCCGCTCGCTCAGCCACTGCTTGATCATGCTTTGGTAATTTAGATACCGCGACCGGGCGATGCGCTTGATCCGCGCCAGCATCCTCGGATCGAACCGCAGCGTTATCGTCGTCGATTCCCGGTTGTCTGCTTTCAGGATCGACGCACTCATCAGCCGCGAATCCAGCCGCGCGTCGGCCCAGAATTCGGCCTCGCTTTCCTCGGACTCGAAATGCGGCAACTCAGACCAGGCGGAAATTACTTTCATAGTCACAGGCTCAATTCACTGAATTCTTCCGGTCGTAAAACGCGTCTTCCTCCGCCGTCATTTCGCGGGAAAAAATCGCGCGGTAGCGTTTTCCATCCGTCCAGAAGACCGTGAAAATCCCGCGCTCATTCACGCTCTTGCCGAGATTGAAGTAGCGGGCTTTTTCGTTGTCCTCCACGTTGTCGGGCAGCAGCCGGATGGAAAAAGGGTCCTCGAATGATTCTTCGATTTCCTTCGGTGTCACCTTCTGCAGGTCGAACGGCGCGTCGAGCCAGTCAAATTCCATCGTTATGCTTGAGTCTCAAAATTTCGACCGCGCCATCTCACGCACGAGTCATCGGTTTCAGAAATGTTCATGTGTTGTCAAAGCAGCGGCGCAGAAAGGCTTTCGTGTGGTCATAGCGCAATTGCGGCACCATCACAACCGGACAGCGCCAAAACGTCAAGCATCGCGAGTGCGCCCGCGAATTACTTGGACAGCTTCGGCCACTGTCCACCCGGCGGCGGAGATCGCTTTTCCGCTCCAAAAATGGCGAAAACTCTTGTGGCCAGCGGGCAAAGCCGTCCAGAGAACCCACCATAGGCCTTCGACAACGCCACACCTTCCCTGGACCGCGCCGCAATCACTCTGGCAGAAATGATTCCCGCCTTAAGATGGCCGTGCTTTCCGGTTCCGCATTTCCTAGTTTTTTAGGGTGACTTATATCTTCGAGGAGAGGCAGAGAGCTCCCTTACCCGCCCATTCTCGACACCTTCGCAGAACCTACCTCCCCTACGCACAGACCGTCTGTGCGTGGCGGAGGAGTTGCGGACTTGATGCTTCCGACATTGGGAAGCCGCCTTCGGCCGACCATTACCCGAGTCTAGCGTGACTTGTGCGCCTTGGCAAAGTCGCGAGTTAACTTAAGATAGAGGCTTCCGTACTCCCGCGTCCCAGCTATTTCGCTACCCTCGTGGTATTCATTCCAAGTCTCTATCATCACTACTGGCTTGTTGAGCTGCAAGGCCCGCGCACAAGCATTGCGATATAGATTACCATTGCGGCGCGGGTTCACCGCTTGTGGGGAAGCTACGATGGTTCCATCCTGCCAGTGCTCTCCTCCGCGAAAGTTATGACCTGGACCGATATCGACCACGTCCAAGGGACCGCCCGGTGCGCGGATTCCTTGCGGCATTTCAGAGGCTCCCCACCGATAGAGCCGGTCAATCTGCCCACTAACCTTATCTTTCCACTCCTGCATGGCCACGACGTGCAACCGTGTCCCGCCAAAGTCGCGCGCAAATGCCTCGCGGGCCATCGCCAAGACTTGCGGATTGATATTCACGATCTCGGCAGTCCGATAGAGCCACACGACTGCCTTGCCATCAATGCGCGCCCAGTGGGTCGGATTTACCCGGGAGTAGAAATCGCGGATGGTGAAATAGAACTGATCTACTCCCGCCTGGGTTGAAAGGTCGACTCCACGAAGTGTGGTCGTATCAAAGAACAGGCCCAGCTTCACGATGGGTGCCTTTTCGAGCACATCGTTCATTCGTTCCACGCCCTCGTTGGACCACATGGTCCGCGGGTTCGTCGGGTCGCCATTGCCCCAGTAGTCGGCCAAAGCGAAGTCGATTCCTCCCGTCATCATTTGCTGAAACTCGCGCCGATGCCAGCGAGCATCCCGGTAGGAGAATAACGCAGACGTCTCGTTATAGGTCGCGGGCGTACGGGTCAGGAAATAGTGATCCGGCGCGCGATGGTCTGCCGATGTGTACTTGAGCGTATAGGCTGGGTGGTCCGTCAGAGAGTCCACGAGGTAGGGGACGTTTGGCCGATTGGCTGCCAAATGTTGGCCAGTAACCGAATCGTACCCATAAAAGTAGTAGGCGCCGACGATGTTTTGCTTCGCGCCGAAGGACTTTCCGGCGAAGTTTCCCCAAGTGGGCGAAATGAAGCGTCCGGGACTGTCCGGCGCTCGTTCCAACCGAGCCGCTGCGGTTCGAGCCGCTGCGGTCTCAGGCTCATCCTCGGAATCATTGGCAGAGCGGGGCTCGGAAAAATCGCTCAAGATCTCACCGACCTGCGCGCGCACTTTGTAGCTGACTTCGTCCGCGGGTTCATCTACGGCAACAAGAGGAGTTTTTTCCGTTCCTGGCGGGAGTGTTGCTACGAGAGTATATCCTGCACTGTCTATGCTGCGGTAGAGTTTGACCGCGCGCACCGTCCCGGGCGGATTTTTCCAGGAGAGAATATAGCTGGTGCCACCGTAAATTATTTTAAGTTCGGTCGGCGCGGGGACCGTATTCACGGGCGGATTTCCAGACTGCCCACCGTTAGTGGTTCCAGACTGCCCACCGTTAGTGGTTCCAGACTGCCCGCCGTTAGTAGTTCCAGACTGCCCGCCGTTAGTGCCTCCTTGCGGCTCCGTAGGGGCAGTGGCGATGGAAAAGGTGCCCCACTCGCTCCAAGGGTTGTTCTGCGGCAGAATGCTCGGACGCGTCCTCCACCGATAAGTAGTTCCATATTCCAGCGTCAGCGTCACAGAGGTGCTCCGATACAGTCCGGTGTAGTTGATTCCATAGCCGGCGATGGTGCTGTTTTGTCCGTCTTGTACCTCGAAATCATAGCCATCGGACCCGCTCACTGCGCTCCAGTCGAGAGTCACGGTGCGAGCGAGATCGGTCGCTCCATTCGGGGGGGCCACAAGCAGTGGCACCGGCACGGGTTCGGTCGAAAAAGTCCAGTAGTCCGACCACGGATTGTTCTGCGGGAGGACACGACTGCGGACTCGCCATTTGTATTTTTTCCCGTAGTCGAGCGAGAGAGTTTCGGAGGTGCGGCGATAAGGACCTCCCGAATAGGTGATCCCGTAGCCAGCGACGACCGTGTTTCCCTGGAGCACTTCGTAGTCGCCGCCATCGGCACCGACCAGATTCTTCCAATCAAGCTTAACTTTAACGGACAAACCAGCGGCACCGTTGGCTGGTGACACTTGGGTGGCTGTAGCGGCGAGAGCCGGTGCGGCGTGAATGAGCAGGCAGGCACTGGTGAAAAGCAGCGTACGGCAGGAATTACGGAGATGATTGAGCAGGTTCATAGGATGGATTTGGATTTGGGTTTGGATTCTTGGGTTTTGGTGGATTGGCGATTTGGGTTTTTGGGTTCTGGTCGATTGGTGATTTAGCGTTGGGTTGAGATGGAGTAATTGAATTGCGATGGGGTTTCGGTCAGCGCGTGAGTGGTCTATCGCGCGAGGCGGGCGCTGGCTTTTTGCGCCGCCGCCGCCACCGAGGAATTGGCGCTTCGACCCAGCTCACGGATCCGCTCGCTGGCGGTGGCGTTGCGGCCCTCGGGGTGCTCGGCGAAAACATCGAGGGCGGCGAGTTGCATATCCGAGGCTTGCGCCGGGGCCAGTGCTGCCGTGGCCGCCTCGACGGCGTCGGGTGGCAGGGGCGTCGAGCTTTGCCCGAGCAAGCCGAGCGCGGCGACCCGTGTGGATTGGTCATGGCCCGGCGAGGTCAGGACGGCGGTCGCGGCGGCGAGCACCTCGGGACTCCCCGACCGGGCGTTCGCCAAGGCGCGCAGGGCGACTTCGCTCAAGGCCGGGTCCGCACTTTCATCAAAGCTTGGCAACAGACTTTTCTCGACCCGCGTCCGGAGCGCGGCGTCCTTCTCGGCTAATCGGCCAAGCGCATACAAGGCGGCATCGTTCGGGCGGAAATCCTCGCCGTCCGGAGTCGGCGGGAATTGTTTGCCGGCGATCTCGAACAGTGCCTTCACAATCCGTTCGTTGGCTTGCGGCGATCCCCCCGCTTCGACGATGGCTTGGAGTAGCGCACCAGGCGCGAGGCTCTCCGGCGTTTCGAGCAGTGTGGAAATAGCTTCCGTTTCGCGGGCGTTCCCAACGCTATGGATGGCCATCCCTGCGGTGTCTTCATCGAGCGCACCGGCCTGCACGGCGGCGGCGATTTGCGCGGCACCCTCGCGCCCATGCACGCGCAGCCAGTCGCTGAGTTCCCTCATCGCCGGCAGCTTTTCGTGCATCGTTTTTTCGCGGACGGCGTCGAGCTTTGCCGTCATGGTATCCAACGGGATGGCGGCGTAGATTCTGGCGAGCTGTTCGCGCGCCAGCCGGGCGTCCACCGATTCGCGGGCGTCCTCGGGCCGGGTCGTAAAGGTGTCAAAGCTCTGCGTGTCTGGCGCTGTCCAAGCCGGCGCTGCATCCAGCCGGGTGAGCCGGATGTGGACGAGGGCGCGCGCGATTGGCTTGCCATCGAGGAGCATTTCCGTGGTTTCACGTCCCACGAGCGTGTCCAGCCAAAGCGCTCCGGGCCGGGCGATCAATTCGGAAAACACCACGCGCTGGCTGCCGGAATCCTCGGAGCCAGGAACGAACGCCCGCGACTTTTTCACCGTGCCGTCCGGCAGTGCGAAGTAGTTCGCGCGAAAGACACCGGTGCTTTCAGGAATGGCCTCATCCTTCGACCACGTTGTTTCCGGGCGCAGGCAGAACTCCCACGCGCAGGCCAGCCGCACAAAGTTTCGGTCATCTTCGGGCACGTCAGGCGCAAAGGTCGTGTCTTCGATCGAGCCGTCGTCATGCAAGTGCAGGAGGCAGGGCGTGCTTTCCAGCATCGCTTTCATCGCTGGGTCGGGCTGCCCTTCCCGCAGAGCTTGCGCCGGGGCGAGCGTCGCCGCGATTTCCACCGCGTCGTGGCGCGTGGCGAGCACTTCCAGCCGCAGAGTGCCGCGGATCAGCACGGCGCTTCCCGGCTGAAGCTTCACGCCATCTTCCGCCGGCGCGAACGCCACCCCGCTTTCCAGATCGTAGAAAGCCACCGCGCCAACCTGCCAGCGTGGAGGTGCGACTGACGGCGGCGTGGATGCGGTGGAGTTCTCCGCAGGGATAGCAGACCTTGAGACGACGGGACTTGGCGCGATCTCCGTATTGCTTTTGAAAAAAGCCCAGCTTACCAAGATGGCGGGCATGCAGAGGACGAAGAGCACGACGTAGGAGTTTTTTCTGTTCATACCCTCCACACCGCGCGGCAAGCGCCGAGGGGTTCAAAAAACTTCAAACGCGACGCTTTTTTTCAGCGAAATGGCGTTTCCCGCATCGTTCGACACACAATTCGAGCCTGTCACGCACTTTGCTTAACAGCCCGTTGAAAAACCCGTTTTAACGCCGTAGCCGCGGAGGGCTTCGGATCGTGCGCATTGCGGGTATTCAACAGGCTGTTAAAGAGCGAGGAGAGCATCAAAGGCAGGTAGGCGAGCCAGCGGAGGACGGCAAAAGTTGCCGGTAAGTGTTCGCTATCGCGAGCGAGGCGTCTCCCGCGCGGAAGTGAGCTTACTTGATGCGAGTAGGCAGGTGACTTCGCTCATGGGACGCCAGTATCCCCATCGAGGCGTCAAAAAGACCTGAAACGCCACCGGACGAATTAGAATCATCAATCGAGGGGGGTGACCCACAACTTTAACTCTGCTGGACCCCCAAATTGAAAATATTCGACGGTAACATCAAGCGTCTCGATGGCATCTTCAATTACATCTACAGATTTGGTCGTGGCCGACTGAGGGGTCCATTGCTCGAGAAATGGCATGCCGTTAATGATGAGGCGCGACCCATCGTCGCTGCGCAATGCGAAGCGCCAATGGCCCGGCGGGAGAGTGAGTCGGGCATGAGCGATCATGCCAAAAGACCCGGCACCGGGTCCACGGCGAGATAGTTCGGGGTGGATGCCGCTTCGGCGCGGACCGAGACTCGTGTAAACAAAGAATAGCATCGGCACCTCTGCGGTGACGGCATCATCCCCTTGGGCCGCCATGCGCCAGGCATCGAGTTGAGCCACGGGATCGATTGACGTTGGGAACCATGTTGCCTTCCATTCAGCAGCGGCAAATCGTTTATGCAATATGCCAAGGACTTCCTCCGGTGGCGATGTCTTAAGATAAGTTCGGTAAAGCGTCACCGCCTCCGCTTTTTGTCCCTGCGTCCATAGTTTAAGAATATCGGACGCCGGACCGTTGAGCGCCTCCAAATTATTTGCAGAGTTCGGTTGATAGTCGAATTCCGCCCAAAACTCGTCCGTGGTTTGGGATGGGTGGCGTCCATTCCAATTGTGGGAAATACGCTTCAATGCTGGCAGATTTCGAAGCAGTTCGACGTCCATGACCGAGCCGGAAAGTTCAATCTCCTGCAACGTGGGACAGTCCACCAGCGGGGCAACACTGCGAACTTTCGTGTCCCAAAAACATAGCACCTTCAACGGCATTCCACGTAGCGGAGAAAAGTCAGACACCGCCGTTCCGGCTAGGCGCAAGTCTTCGAGTGGAATCCCGCGAAGGCCGGTCAGGTCGGTGACCGGGGATTGATTAATTTCCAAGACTTGTAATGCCTTAACGTTTTGTAATGGACTTAAATCTTTGAGGTTGGGACACCCAGCTAGCCTCAATCGCTCAACATTCAAACCAGCCAACGGACCGAGATCTGTTAACGGGTTTTGACTCAAGTCCAATAAACCAATTACCAAGCCAGATAGAGGTTTGAAGTTGCCAATAGATAACCCGGAAAAGTTCAAATCAACTTTGCCATCGTCCCGAAGCGTGACTTTGGCTGGCCCATCGGGGATACCCATGGCTGCCAGAGCAGCATTGGCAGCCCTAAGGCGAGGGATCCTTTGGTCATAATCTTCCCAAAACGTCGATGCAGGCTTGCTGACGGCACGAGCATCAGTCTTGTAGGATATCCTTTTTAACGATGGAAGCATCCGCAGGGCGGAGAGATCAACGTCGCTGCCAGGCAAGGTGATTGCTTCCAGTGACCCGCACTTCGCCAGCGGGGTGAGATCTCGAAGCAGTTCGCAGTTCTCGATACCGAGACGTTTTAGTGTAGGTATGCTTTTGAGTGGTGTGAGATCAGTAATTTGGCAATTGCCTAGTCGTAACTCGACGAGAGGACTCCCGGTGAGCGGACTCAGGTCGCGGACTTTTGTATATCCTACGCTAAGCGTATGCAGAGGCTGGCCGCGCAACGGCGAGAGGTCTTCGCATCCCGTCTGGCCGGCATCCAAATACTTGAGCTGCATCCCAGCAAGCGGTCGGAGGTCAGCAATATTCGTGAATCCAAAACCCAAATCAACGAGCGGCATTCTGGCGATCGGGCTAAGATCGGTAACCGGTGTTTTTTTGATAGAAAGTTTGCGTAAAGGCAGCCCCTTGAGTTGAGCCAGATCGGCGATCAGTGTCCGATCGAGGCGGAGTTCGGTAATCGGCAATCCCACCATGTTGGGTAAACCCTTGATCGGCAGATCATCCAGAGAGAGCGAAAACGTCCCGTCGGGTAGCGCAGTCAGGCGGTCCCAACTGAAGCCAGGAATACTGGCCAGCTCCCGTAAACGTGCTTTGATACTGGCTAGGCCCGTTTCGCTCCTGAGACCCAACTCGCGCGAAAGCGGCACCGCTTCAAGAATGCGGCCCTCGTCGTAGATGGAGTGGTAAAGCTCGCGCTGGCTTTCGGTCGAAAGACGAGATTTGTCTGGCTCCCTGGCGAGGATCTTTTCACAAAGGGCGAGGTTTTGACGAGCCGAGGGTTCGTCCCGCAGCGCGAGCACGCGTCGATAGTCTTCGGCAGCCTGAGCGAGCCGTTGGGTCGCTTGAAACAGATGCGCTTGTTGCAAATGGTATTCGGCGTTTTCCGGCTCCAATTGGACGGCGAAATCGAGCTTCTCGATTGCCACGGCGAATTGCTCCTCGGCAACAAGCGCCCGTGCCTGCGCGGCAAATGTCGGTGCCGTCGCGCGTAGTTTTTCGAAGTTTGCTACAGCACGCTTTTCCGCGTTGGTTGCGCGCACGGCCTGCCAGACACTTGCTGCGATGCCGATCGTGAATGACGCGGCAATCACGAAGGCGGCAACAAAGACCAGTTTGTTTCGCCGCACCAGCTTGCCCAGTAAATAGCCTGCGGTCGGTGGGCGCGCGGTGATGACTTCGTTCCTGAGATGCCGCTGAAGATCGAGCGCGAGACCGTTGGCCGTGTCGTAGCGGCGGGCGCGGTCCTTTTCGAGACACTTCATCACGATCCAGTCGAGGTCGCCACGCAGCGAACCGGAAAGTTTCGCCGGCTCTGTGTGGCGGCGCTTGGCCGCAGTCGTGAGTTCCCCGCCGTCGAGCGTCTTCATCCGCATCGAAGGCCGCGGCGGTTCGACTTCGCGAATTATGCGGCGGACTTCGTCCAAGCCGACGCGCGCGAGGGTGTCTCGCTCAATGGGTGTGTGGCCGGTGAGCAGTTCGTAGAGCAACACACCGAGCGAATAAATGTCGCTGCGTGTGTCGATGTCCAGTGATGTCAGTTCCGCCTGCTCGGGGCTCATGTAAAGCGGCGTACCGATCATCTGCTGGAACCGCGTATAAATCGTGTGCTCGGTGAGTCGGCCCTGGGTCGCCTTGGCCACGCCGAAATCGATCACCTTCGGCACCGCCTTGCCATCATTGATCGTCACGAGAATGTTCGATGGCTTGAGATCGCGATGGATGATCCCTTTTTGGTGCGCGTGCTGCACCGCTTGGCAGACGGCTATGAAAAGTTCGATCCGTTCCGTCGTCGAGAGCTGCTTCTCGTCGCAGTAGTCGGTCAGCTTCGACCCACGCACCAGCTCCATGACGAAAAATGACCGCCCGAATTGCGTCGCACCGGCGTCGAGCACCTTGGCGATGTTCGGATGATCCATCATCGCGAGCGCCTGCCGCTCCTGCTCGAAGCGGGCGATCACGTCCTTAGTGTCCATGCCGGGCTTGATAATTTTCAATGCGACGCGCCTGCGCACCGGCTCCTCCTGATCCGCAACCCACACGGTACCAAAACCTCCCTCACCGATTTGCTCGCGCAGTTTGTAGCGTCCGATTCGGCTCCCGGGCACTTCGGACTTCGGAATTGCCTGCCGACCAAATCGCGCCCGGACATCTTGAAGCGCGCATTTGGGACAGTCGCCGTCGATGCGTTTCGTTCCGCATTCGCAAGTATCAGCGTCCATTCGATGCGGCGTTCGTTTTCAGTTTTCGTGCTCCGCGGTCAGGCAACTCTTTTGAACAACTCAATCAGCTCATTGAGTTCTGCTTCAAACTCACTTGGTGCTACCGTGTCGCTGATTTCGCGCCGAATGGCCTCCTGCTTTTCGCTTTTGAGCCGCCGAATATGGTCCGCCACATCGGTGACAGTAAGATTGAACTGTTTGGCAATCCGTTCCTGGTCATCGGTCGAGTTGCCGGATTTGAGGCAATCGGAGATCGCGTTGTAAAGAGGCTCTGCTTGCGAGCGCCAAGTAGTCTCGACCGCGGAGCGTGCGTGCCGAACAATTGTAATCGCCCAACCATGGTCGAAAGCCGCCTTTGGGGACGGACTATCGGAAAGCTCCATTAAGTATGACGGCTCGGCCTGCCGGGGATTGAAGGGAATAACAGATTGAATCGGTGAATCCTTACGGGTTGTTTTCAAAAAGGATTCGAGCGAGTCGAAAAGCACGACACGAAATCTTCCGCGATCCTTGGTGGCGCGAGCGAAGATGTCACTGGCGAAGAAATTAGCGAAGAAACCCTGCAATATTGCCGAAGCCTCGTCGGCTCCGTGGTCCGCGCGGCGAAGGTAACAATAAACGGGATACCAATACATCCGGCACAATTCATCGAGCGCACGCGAGCGGTCTGGGCCGGAAGTCTGTGCCGATGCGATAATCGTCCATCGCGTGCCTGACATTGACTGGGACGCGGTCAGACAGTCGCCTTCCAAAGCACGGATGGCAATTGGGTCAGACGTTTGAACGGACCTTTCAAATTTTGCGTCCGCAGCAACCCCGGGCGTACGATTGTCCCCAGCAATGGACGCAGCATCAGATGGCGATTGTTCCCATTCCGCCTCCATCCGGCGGGCTTCCTTCACGCGTTCGAGCAGTTCGCGGCACTCGGCGCAAGAGTCGAGGTGCGCTTGCATCGGCTCGACCAGCGCCACTGGCAACTCCCCGCCGGCGGCGGCGTCGAGCCAGCGCGGGGCAGGGCATTTTCCATCTTCCAAGTCGAACTCGGACAAAGCGATTTCAAGAACTTCGGATTCTGAGTATTTCATTTTGAACAATGGTGATCGTTACATTCCCATCCTTCGCACAATTTCCCGAAGCTTCGCGGTCGTGCGAAAGACCCAAGTCCCGACGGTGTCTTCTGAGATCCCTGCGCGAACGGCGATTTCGGCCATTGTCACTTCATCGAACCGGTTGAGGTGCCAGCACTCGAAGTGTTCAGATGGAACGCTCGCCTTCAATTTTGCTATGGCCAACGAAAAAAGTTCGTCACGTTCAGTATCGGCACAGGCATCGGCGGGCGACTGCGCATTTGCGTCCGGCGCGGAGTCCACGACAGAAGGCAAAACATTGGTGTCGCGGTTCCGTTGGCTTCGGCCACGCTGGCGACAAACCTGCATCGCCGCCCAACGAACCTCGGTGTAGAAAAATGTCGGCGTTGTAGTGTCAAATAACGGGTCATCTTTGAATCGCTCAATTTTCTTCCACCACAAAGTAGCTGCGTCTTGAAAAGCGTCCTTTGCATCATCTTCGTTCCGCGTGATGCACAGTGCGATCCTCATAGCTTTCCCGGAGTATTCCTTGAGCAAAATGGAGAATTTATCGTCGGTCATACGCGAACTCATTCGCCTTATGTCACGAACGATAGCGACCGATCAAGTCCGCTCCTCAGTAAATCGAATCGCGGGCTGCGGCGCTTTTCGCGACGCAGCCCGCTTTCGACTCACTGGCGTCGCCCCGATCTAGTTAATCCGCAGCGTGCCCGCACCGAGGGGGGTGCTCGAGGGTCCACCCGAATACGAGTAGAGCGTCTTCTTGATCGGGATGCCGAGTACCCGCGCCTTGAGCTTCACCGAGCCGTCGGTCGCCTGGCGGTCGAAGGTCGCGCTCCAGGTCACATCGGCCTGGTTTTGCCCGCCGCCCGTGCGCGGCTGGAGCTTCACATTGGCGTGAACGCCGTAGCCGGTGAGTTTCAGATTTCCATTGATCGAGACGGAGCCGACGACGAAGCCGGCCTCGAAACCCGCATACGCGGCGGCATCGAGCACCGGACCGAAGCTGGCCTCGACCAGAGGCGGGTGATTGGCGGCCCACTGGATGTTGGTGAATCCGTCGCAGTAAGCCTGCATCTCCGCGCGACCTTCGAGCTTCAGGTGAAACGGCCCCAGCTTGAACGGCACTTTCCCGCCGGCCTCCGCGGCGTAGAAGTTGGCCGTGCGGAAGGTGCCGCTGTTATTGACGTATTGGTCGATCGAGACCAGAGTCTTGCCTACGGCCTTGAGGTTAACTTTTACTTTTGAGCGGCCCTGGCCTTTGGTCACCGCCAGGCTCGCATCGCCCGAGGCGATGTTGATGCCTTTTCCGAAGACCGTGGCCTCAGCCTTGCCGCTGAGCGCCGCCGTCCACTGGGTGCCGGTGAGGGTGGAGGTGAAGTCACCGCTGATCGCCGCGCCATTTTTGCTGTCACCAAAGGTGACCGTTTCGGCGGATGCGTTGATCGCGAAGACTACAATTGGGAGCGCGAGCGCTCGTGTGAGTATGGTATTCATTTTTCCTTTCGATTTGTGTGTTTTGTTTAAAAGGTCGCCGCTAGTGAAACGGTCCTTTCATCGCGCATACCGCTCGCAACTTCGGGGAGGGGTTCAAAAATCTTAGGATTTTTTTCCGCGTTTAGTCCTGACAGCCGCGCTCTCCGCCAGATGGCGGTATGCATGCGGAACGAAGGTCACTCGGCGAAGGTTTCCATTCCAGTGCGGGAGTGGGCGTTTTCGGGTGCGGTGCTACCGCTAAAGGCGAAGTTCCTCGCGTTGGAGCCCGCTAAAGATCGCCGCGATGTGCTTCAGTAGCGCGTGAGGGATATTGAAAATGCGGACAACGAGCAGAGCCTGGGGCGCTGCAAGATCCGATGCGTGCGAAGGCTACGGTTTCGGGATCCTGAAGCAGCTCGACGCGATCATACACAACAATTAGACGGGCACAGTGGGACAAGCTGCGGCGAGCAGTTTCCTGCGGCCTCGCACTATTAACGAAACATCCGACTCCGACACACGCGCCAACGGCGATCCGCGAGAGAGAATCGCAGTCTGCTTACGCACGTGTCTGACTTTACTTCGCCCGCTGGATCAGCTCGATCTCGTAGCCCTCTGGCGCATCGACAAAGGCGATCACGCTCCCCGTGCTCGTCGGCGTCGGCCCATCGGAAAGCGGGTAACCCTTCGCCGCCGCGTGCGTCGCGAAAGCCTCCATGTCGTCCACTTCAAAGGCGAGATGCGTGATGTCCACGCCCACATTCACCGGGCCGCTCGCGTCGTATTTGCAAATCTCGATCTCCTCTTCGCTGCCCGGCGCTTTGAAAAAGACGAGCTCGGAACCGCGCGGCGATTTGTGCCGGCGCGTCTCCTCGAGGCCGAGCACCTCTTTGTAAAAGGACGCGGTTTTTTCGAGATCGCTGACGCGGTAGCGGGTGTGGAGGAGCTTTGTGACCATCGAATAATTTAGGTTTTCAGATTTCGGATTTCAGATTTACCCTCGCGCTTCGCATCTGGCTACCGCTTTCGCCACCAATCTGAAATCTGAAATCTGAAATCTTCCATCTGAAATCTCCATGATCGCCCTCGGTATCGACAGCGGAACGCAAAGCACCAAAACCATCGCGCTCGACATGGAGACGGGCCAGATCCTCGCGTCCGCCGCGCAAGGCTACGGGCTCATCGAAGGTCTGCCGCCGGGGCACCTCGAACAGGATCCGAAAGAGTGGGTCGATGCCGTGGACAAGACCGTGGCCGAAGTGCTCGCGACCCTCGGCACGCGGAAGGACGAGGTGAAGGCCATCGGCGTCAGCGGCCAGCAGCACGGCTTTGTGCCGCTCGATAAAAAGGGGAAAGTCATCCGCCCGGCGAAGCTCTGGTGCGACACCTCCACGGCGGCGCAATGTCAGGAATTTGAAGACGAATTTGGCGGACCCGCCGAACTTATCAAGCTCGCGGGCAACACCATCCTCCCCGGCTACACCGCGCCGAAAATCCTCTGGCTGAAACAGAACGAGCCCAAGAATTACAAAGCGCTCGAAGTCGTCCTCCTCCCGCACGATTACATCAACTACCACTTGACCGGCGAACGCGGCATGGAGTTTGGCGACGCCTCCGGCACCGGCCTCATGGATGTGCGCACAAAGACCTGGTGCGAGCCGCTCATCGATTTCATCGACCCCGATCTCGCCGGCGCGCTCCCGCCGCTCGCCAGTTCCCGCCGTGCCTTCGGGCTCCTCCGCGAAAATCTCCGCGCCGCGTGGGGACTCTCGAATGAGGTCGTCGTCAGCGCGGGTGGCGGCGACAACATGATGGGTGCGATCGGCACCGGCAATGTGCAGCCCGGCGTCGTCACTGTCAGCCTCGGCACCTCTGGCACCGTCTATGCCTGCGCCGATAAACCGGTCATCGATCCCGAGGGTGAAATCGCCGCCTTTTGCGACAGCACCGATCGCTGGCTCCCGCTCGCCTGCACCATGAACGTCACCGTGGCCACCGAGCAAATGCGCAAGCTCCACGGCTGGACTCATGAGCAATTGGAAAGCAACGTCGCCAGCGCGCCCGCCGGAGCCGGCGGCCTCCTTTTCCTCCCCTACCTGAATGGCGAACGCACCCCGAATCTCCCGCAGGGAACCGGCGTGCTCCATGGGCTCACGTGTGAAAACATGACCGCCCCGCACATCGCCCGCGCCATCATGGAAGGCGTCACCCTCGGCCTCGGCTACGGCCTCGCGCGCTTCCGCGAACTCGGCATCGCGCCCACCGAAATCCGTCTCACCGGCGGCGGCAGCAAGAGCGCCATCTGGCGGCAAATCTGCGCCGACATCTTCGGCGTCGCCACCGTCTGCCTGAAATCCGCAGAAGGCGCCGCGCTCGGAGCAGCCATTCAGGGCGGCTTCGCACAGCAACTCGCCGTCGGCCAGTCCATCACCTTCCGCGACCTCTGCAAACGCCTCGTCGTCCTCGACGAATCGACGCGGGCCGAACCCAACCCCGCGCACCAGGCAACCTACCTCGAAGCCCTCACGCGCCAGGGCGACCTCACGCGCCGGCTGCATGCCGCGGGGTATTTGTAGCAGAGCGCGAGGAGGCGCTCTCTTCAGCGTTGCCTTGGCGGGAGCGCGGCGGTGAGTATGCGCCGTTATCTGCCGAGTAAGCTAGGCACCCCCTGCCGCCTTTCTGTCCAGATTTGTTACCTCAGCACAGCTTTAGAGTGCGTCATGAAATGTGGTGCAGGTTCGAGAGGGTGGCCAGCGTGCCTGAGGGACGGTCACTTCGCGAGCGTCCCAGACCTTTTCGGGCGACCCCTCTTGCGACCCGCGGACCGAGTCCAGAGCCTCGCGCTCTCTCGCATCCTCACCACTTCTAATCACACCCGGCTTTAGATGAAAGGCAGACTCGCATGGCAACAGGAGAAGTTTAGAGAAATTCCAGCAGAGATCCCTTCCTGCCTCCTTCTGACCCGTTTCCGCTTTTGGGGTTACTCATCTTCCGCGGGCTGCCGCGGGCTTTCCACGACCGGAAAGCGGCCACGCTCGATCGCGCGCGCCCACACCAACGCAAGGCTATCCGGGCTGGAAGCTCGGAGGAACTCGTGGGTGCCGCGTTCGAGAAAGCGAGGGCCTTCATAGAGGCTTCCGTCGAGGACACCGGAAACTTCGTTCCGCGCTATCGAAACAAGGACGTATCGGGCCGGGATTTCTACATTGAATCGGATCGCGTTGGAGGCCGGACTCACGGGAAGCAGATGACCTGCCACTCGCAGCACACCGACCGAGATATAGTTCTCGTTTAGGAAAGCTCGCGCGCGTCGTGGCAGGCGCTCGTTATCCAAGACGGCCACGCATGTCCTGGTGGCGACGAGCCGTTCCGGGATGTCATCGCTGATGAGACCGCGCCGCAGCCTGTAGTTCGTAATCGATTCAAGAACGGAGTAAGTGGGGCGGTTTCGAAATATTGTCTCACCCTTCGTATCCATGATGAAGTCCGCAGGCTCTGTTAGTGCCAGGGCGGCGGCGACCAAACCTACCTGCTCCCGGCTGTGATCTTTCCGCGGCGGAGCGGCGATGACGATGGCGGACAATTCCCCCAGGCTGACGGCGGACAGGACCAAGGTAGATAGATGGACCTGAAGCCAGCGGTTTTTCAGACGAGTGGCTAATCGGTTGAGAATCACCGCCACGCCTGCGGTGACAAAGATGAATGGCAGGGGGTAAAAAGGAAGGTAGTCCTGACCGGTCAGCACGGGCCAGAAGCTAATGAGCGCACCGAGGTAGATGAAAGGGGCGGAGAAGATCACGCCACGCCAAATTCCAACGGACAAATCGCGTGAATACTTGATCGAGAGGCCGGAGACGACAGACGTGACCGCGAGGACCACAAACAGCACCGAGCGCTGAAGGCCAGAGATCTGCCTGCCAAAGCCGGGGACAGTATTGTGATCGACGACGCAATAGACGAGCTGGTGCCACGCGCCCACTGAGATGAAGAAAATCGCCAAACACGCGGGAATAGCGACGAGTCCGGTTAAGAAGCTGAAAAGGTAAGTTATCCCATGCTTGAAGTCCGGCCTGCGCCTGACAGCGAGACTTGCGAGAAGCGCGATCAGGATTGCTGAGCCGAGCGAAGCCAGGAGCAGGGTTGTCTTTAACGAGACGCTAAGCGCGGTACCGAAAATGATTCCGGCGGCGAGACTTCTTCGGGCAGTCAGTGTGCCATGCACTAGAAATGCCAGTCCAAGAAGCCACAGCATTGTCCAGGGGTTGTCCGTCTTGAATCCGCGGGACGCCAGGAAGAAGGCGGGAAAGAGGCCGGCGACGACGGGAGACCAGATGGCGACTTCGCGCGAGAAGAGAGCGGCGGAGATCCGGCGGATGCTCCAGAGCGAGACGAAGAAGACCGGGATCATCAGCAGTCTCATGATCTCGAGAGCATTGGCGCGTTCGCCGAGGAGCGTGAGGAAAGGGGCGGACGCCATGTGAAACAGCGGCGTGTGATTGTCGAAAAAATCGCGGTATTGGATCATGCCGCGCGTCCAACCCCAGACGACGTGGAGATGCTGTGGCTCGTCGGTGCCGGATCTGCCGTGGAATGCGTACGCCACCCTCAGCACGAGCATGATGACGAAGAGTAACGCGAGGGACGCGCGCTCGAATCTTGTCTTGGAAGCACGCGGCATCGGCTGGCTGGAACCGTTGCCAGTCATCTATTGGTATGGGTCGAGAAATTTTCGACGGGCGAGAATGACACTGGTCTGTTGCGCGAAGTGGGGTTGTGGGAATTCCACACGGCAATCGACCTCGCGCCAGCCGGCGCGATCGAACAGCAGGCTGAGCCGCTGCAGTTTCACGAACAGCATTTCGGGTGCGCGCGCACTCGGCAGCGGGAGCCGGATTTCGATCGCGTCGGAGCGGTGCCGGACCGTCGCGCGCTGGAGCAAAGCGCCCGTCGTTTCATCTTGGACATGGACGCATGCGGAACGGCGCGGGAGCGGGAGCGACCAGCGTTGCGGGCCGTCGGAGAGGCCGTGTCCCGCGACGAGCAGGGTCGAGCCGGGCCACGCCGCGGCATTTTTGTGGAGCATGAGGAGCAGCCTTCCCTTCTCGATCGACGCGAGGCGGATCGGATGCTGATCCATATCTGCGGGAGCGGGCCGGGGAGCGGAGAATGTTTCGCCGGGTTTCGCGAAGGCGGTGAATCGTTTCCGGCTCAGCGCCATCTGTGTCTGGTGGCAGAGGATCGCGTTGCGTTTGCGCACGATTTCATCGGGCTGCAGATGCAGTTCGCGCGCGGCGGCCTTGGAAGGATTACGCGGTGAGTGGACGATGTAGTGGAGTCGCTCGAAAAGCCGCGGCCTGAGTTGCGCGAGTGCGAACCGCAGCAGGATGTGTGAGGCGCTGTGATCGGGGTGCGCGTCTTCCTCGGCTGGCATTGCCATCACCGTCGGCTGCCAGTCGGCGATCTCGGCGGCAAATTGCGCGATCACATTTTCACCGCCATGCATCAGGACACTGGTGAGGCCCCCGTCCGGGAGATTGAGGAAACTCGAATGCCCGTCGCCACCGCCCAGAACGCGCATGGCGGCGCGCGCTTCGGCGCGGCGGCGCGCGGCCCATCGCGCGCGATCGGCGGGCCCGATCGTCCACCGGCGCTCCATCCACCGTTGCGGCCACGGATTGTTTTCGCCATTCGTCAGGAAGACGACTCGCACCGCGGCACCGGCGGCGAGAGCGTGCATCAGGATGCCGCCAGTCGCGAGCGACTCGTCGTCTGGATGCGGAGCGAAAACTAAAAGCCGGTCGTTATCAGTGAGGTTGCGCATGGTTGGTCGGGTCAGTGGGCGGTTGGAAAAGGCGTGTATCCTTGTTCGATTGCGCGCGTCCAGATGATTGCGATTTCATCCACGGGCACCGCAGGTTCGACGGTGTGGCTTCCGGCGGCGAGCGCGCGTGGGCCGCTGATCGGCGTGCCATCGAGCGTGCCGGCCAGAGCGCCTTTTGCGCTGATGAGCGAATAGGTCTGCGGGATCGCGATCTCAAACGAGACTGGGCCGGCGCGGGGAATTTGGAGGCGTTTGCCCAGCACGCAGAGTTCGCCGAGATTGAGGTAGTTTTCGTGCGTAAACGTCCGCGTGCGCCTCGTGAGGCGGCCGGACTCGTGGAGCACGGTGGTGCGGGTCGCGATCAGGCGCTCGTTGATGTCGTCGGGAATCAGCCCCATGCCGATGCGCCGTTTGGTGAGTGTCTCGAGCGCGTAGTAAAATGCACGCTGGCGGAAGACGAGTTCGCCCTTCGCATCCATCACGTATTCATCCGGCCGGGTGAGCGCGAGCCCCTGCGCGATGAGTCGCGCGGCTTTCTTGTTCCGCCAGGAAAAGGGATGATGCCGGTGCGTCAGCCACAAAATCCCGGCCACCACGAGCGCGCCCGGCAGCACCGTGCGGAGCGACGGCGTGAAGAACCGGCCTGAGACCCAATCGAATGAGGCCAGAAGGACGGGCGTAAGAATGAGCACCAGAACGGGAATCCACGGTGCGTGATCCTGCGGTGTGATGATCGGCCAGAGCCCGTGGAGCAGCGGGAAGAAAAGCAGTGCTGTGAGCGCGAGGAAAAGTCGGCGCAGGAAAAGCTCCTGCTCGATGGCCGCGGGGCGTTTCACCAGTGCGAAAGCGAGAGCCACGGCGAGGAAGACCACCGCGCCCTGCGACCAGAGCCGATGGAGCAAGATCGCGGTCGTGGTTTCGCCGGGGATCACGTTGTGCTCGATGACGCAATACCACATGGCTGTCGCAGCACCGTGGGCCGTGAACCAGCCGACAAACGCGGCGGGAATGAGCAGCAGGCCGAGCGTCGTGGCGACCACTCCAGCGAGGATGCTTCGTGCCGAAGTCGCCGCGAAAACGCGCGAAGATCGCACATACGCCAGCCAGACGCCCGCTCCAGCGCTGAGCAGCGTGAGCAGGAAAAGCGTGGTCTTCATCGACACGGAGAAAGCAGCGCCGAGCGTGAGCCCGGCGAAAAAGAGCCGTCGCGGCGAGAGCGATCCATCGAGCAGGATCGCGATGGTGGCGAGCCAGAGCGTCGTCCACAGCACGTCCGTGCGGAACTCCGCCATGAGGAAGTAAAAGTTCGGAAGCAGGTTCGAGAAGATGGCCGCCCAAATGCCGGCGCGTCGTGAAAAGCAGCGCGTCCCGATGCGGCAGACACACCACATGCTCACGCCCCACAGCGGCAGCATCGCGAGGCGCATCGGCGCGATGGGATCGGGCCGCTCGCCGACGAGCGCGAGCACCGGCGCGCACAGCAGCGAGAAGAGCGGAGTGTGGTTGTCGAAGACATCGCGATACGGCAGCAGCCCCACCACCCAAGACCAGACGACATGCAGATGCTGGGGTTCGTCCGAGTCCCAGATCAGACTCCAGGGATAGAGAAACCGCAGTCCCACCAGGAGCGTCGCCGCGATGCAGATTAACCATCGTTCGTTCCGGGAAATGTTCGCGGCGTTTACATGACTCTCCCGTGCGATGGGTGGTGGAGCAGGACACTGGCTGGAGGCCATTCAACACAAAAGCTATCAGCCGCCCCAAAATCGGTCAGCAAATCTCTGGCTTCGTGAACGAACTGTCATCGGCAATCCTTTTGCCGCGAAAATCCAATTAATTCTCGTGCCGAACCGCCTCCCGCTCCTGCTTGAGGCGACGCAGTAATTTGAAGAAGCGGACCGTGTCGTGGACCGGGTGGATCTTGCTCACCTCGTCGCCATAAATCGTGCTGACTTTCGCCGCGCCGATGCGGCATCCGCGTCGGGCCGCGAGCGCGAGCATTTCGGTCTCGAAGTCGAAGCTGGTGCATGCCGTCGCCAGAAACTCCGAGGCGAGCGAGCGATGAAACAGCCGGAAACCGCATTGCGTATCCGGCACGTGCTGGCCGATGACCCGGCTGATCGTCCAGCTCATGTAGCGGTTCGTGCATTTGCGGACGAACGGCATGTCGCGCACATCACTCATGCGATTGCCGACGACCATCTGAGCGCCAGTCGCGTTTGTTTCCGCGAGAAAGTTCGGGATTTCCTCCGGCAAATGCTGTCCGTCGCCATCGAGGATGAGGACGAACTCGACACCCGGTCGATCGAGAAGCGCGCGCAGGCCGGTCTTGATCGCGGCACCTTTGCCCGCATTTTTTTCGTGGCGGATCACTTCGACCCCCGCATCTCTCGCTTCCTGGGAAGTTCGATCCGTGGACCCATCATCCACGACCAGCACGAGATCGAGCTGCACTTTCGCCCGGCTAGCTACTTCGCGGATTTCTTGCTCCTCAAAGTAAGCGGGGATGAGCGCCGCGACGCTGGTACGAGTGGCGGTGGGATGGCTTTGCATCAAGCGATTCGCAGGCACGCGGAGAATCCGCGTTCCATCCAGCCGTTCCATCCGCGAGCATCATCGTCCGTCGCTCTCCGTTCCGCAGGTTTCCGGAAGTGGACTTCGGTTGCTGAAAAATTCACGTGTTCATTTCGATGTTCCTGAGCCTGCCCGTTCCATTCACTTTGCCAAGCTTTTCGCCGCCGTGGCTTTTTCCGAGACGCGGGCTACCTTGGTTAGATGGCGTTCATCTATTGTGTCGATACCGAATCTTTGGGGGCAGGCATTTTCGGGCGTGATTAAATGTGGTGCCGAAATTCAGGTGGTGGCGGCCCTGCGGGCGGCTCAACGCCAAACGCCAAACTCCAAATAAAGGCAGTGTGCCAGCGGGAATCTTTGGCGTTTCAAGTTTGGCGTTTGGCGCTGAGTCGCCCGCAGCGCACCGTCGCCAACACCCAAACCACCTAAAAAATGATGGCTCTTCTGCACCACTTTCAATCACACCCGGGATATTCCCGCACGCGCTGGTAATCCTCCCAGCCTCTCCTCGAAAAGCGATGCCTTCTCTTCCGATCCGGATCCGTCCGGCGCTCCCCTGCCCCGACCGCCTTCTCGCCGTCGCATTCCTTAGCATCGCACTCGTGCTTCGGAGCTTTTACGCGTGGCACTTTCGGATCGATTCCGACGAGTTGCAGCATCTGCACGTGGTCTGGGCGTGGACGCAGGGTTTGCTCCCGTATCGCGACATTTTCGACAATCACACACCGGTTTTCCAAGCGTTGTGCGCCCCCCTTTTTCATGCCCTCGGCGAGCGCGCGGACATCGTGCGGCCGATGCGGCTGGCGATGTTCCCGATTTTCTTCCTGACGATCGGGTGCGTCTGGGCTTGCGCGCGCACCCTGTTCGACCGCCGGACCGCGTGGTGGGCGGCGGTCTTCGCGGCGTATTGTCCCCCCTTCTTGCTCACCTCGATCGAATTTCGCCCCGATGAGCTATGGGCGCTCGCGTGGCTGCTCACCCTCACGCTCTTGCTCACAGGGCGACTTTCGACCCGCCGCCTTTTTGGCGCGGGCCTCATGCTCGGGTTTGCCTTCAGCGTCTCCATGAAAACGAGCCTCCTCCTCGCCGCACTCGCTTTCGCTTCCGTGGGCGCGCTCGTTCTGCGCGTGCGTGCGGGAGGTCCCGCGGTCGAGTGGAAGCGCGTCGCGCTTGGTGTGGCGGCAGCGGTGCTCGGGATGCTCGTCGTGCCCGCGCTCGTCGCGTCCTACTTCATCTCACACGGTGCCGGACCGCAGATGTATTATTGCGTCATCCAGCACAACATCCTTCCTGGCTCGACCACTGCGGGCGGGCTTTTTCGGGCCTCGTGGCACTGGCTGCTCTGGCTGCTGCCGATCATTGCCGCCGGGGTGCTCATCGCGCGGCTGCCGCTGCCATTTGCCAGGCGGGAGCGGATCGCTTTCGCCCTCTTCGCCGCGGCATTTTACTTCACATCGCTTACCT
Source organism: Chthoniobacterales bacterium (assembly GCA_038228115.1). GTDB lineage: Bacteria > Verrucomicrobiota > Verrucomicrobiia > Chthoniobacterales > Chthoniobacteraceae > JANLQB01. The sequence continues at coordinate 76,686 of JBBRPM010000010.1, read as the reverse complement.
GCTTTTGGCCGATCCTCACCGCTGAAGACTATCTCCCGCTCTTCCCGGCGTTGATGATCACGGCCGGACCTGCACTGCTGTGGCTGGCGGAATTCGCCGGCCGAATCGTGCGCCTGCCCGCGTGGTCACTTCCCACCCTGCTCGTCGTCGCTTCGATGGCTTGGATCATTCGTTCGGAATCACCATTCACCGATCAGACCGCCGATAAGATTGGCATCGTCGCCAACACGCTGAAACTCACCGATCCCGGCGACATGGTAATGGATAGCAAAGGCGAGACGATCTATCGACGTCGTCCGTCCTACTACGTGTTGGAAAAGCTTACGAACGTCCGTTTGAAAAGGGGCATCACCAAAGATGACATCGCCCAACGATTGATCGAAACGCGCACACCTCTCGCGACTTTGCGCCGCATGCCCTCGTCGTCGAAGTCCTTTTTGAACGCCAACTATCTCCCGATCGCCTTCCGGCTTTCCGTCGCAGGCAAGGTCTTGCGCGAAGCCGGGGCAGGCGAAAAGCGGGCCTACACTTTCACCATCGCTGTCCCGCAGCGTTACGCCCTCGCATGCGGCGCGGGACCGGTCACGGGCACTCTGGACGGAACGCCGGTCGATGGACCGCGCGAACTTACCGCCGGCCGGCACGAATTCGTGCAAACCGGCGGTTCAGATGGCCGGCTTGTAATCATCTGGGCACAAGCGCTTGAGCGCGGTTACTCGCCCTTCGCCAAAATCAAGCGCGACTACACGACCGAACAGGACTGATCCTTCCCAAGTTACAGATTTGCTTTGGCCCAGGCGATCATCAGTTCGTTGCGATCCGAATTCCACGCCTGCTGATATAGCTTTCGACTTACATCCAGCCAGGCGATGCCTTCGACGCTCTCGCTCCCGCCGGCTTTCTGATACTGCTCACGTGTCGTGCTTTGAATCCGCGCATAAGTGCCGGCCCACGTCACATCAGACTGCGTCGCCTCCAGGGATCTTCGGACTTCCTCCGGCGTTGGCTGTTCCTCGCCCCGATGTGAAACACCTTTGATTTTCACCGTCACGCCATCCATGAAACAATAGATTTCGTGCAGGCCATTCGCGGGAAAAATGTCCTCATACACGATTCCGCGAACCGGAAACTGTGCGCCAGATTGAGATAAGATATGGTTCACCAGCTTATCCGTGTCGCGAGTTTGAATGGAGCCCCTCGCTTCCAGGCACGCGGTGACGATCCACCGCGCGAGCTTGTGCGCGTCAGGATTGAGCATGATCACGCTGACTGTTTTGGATTCGCCCGTGGCTTTGTCCTTCACGGTGTAAGTAAATTTTGTAGTCGGGAAATTCTCCCAGCCTGGAACGCTAACCGGTTTCGGGTTGGCTTCCATGTAACGAGACCGCGCGAGGCGCGCCGGAAGTTCACGCTCCAGAACTTGCACGGATTCCGTAAACTCCGGCGAATCCGGCGCGGCGGTCATAAGTTGAGTTCCGAAAAGGTTAAAGAGCGCGAAGAAACAAAGAGTGGATTTCATACGTTGAGCAACAGTCGGAACTTCTCACATCGCGAAGACGGTTGGCGAGTGAGCGATGAGAGGTTCGCTGCGAGAATCTCGCTCTTGAAAAAAGAAAATGCGATGAACAATGTCCGGGCTCACGGCTCGCCAAACGCGCTTTAAAGCTGCCGATAAATCACCGCGAGATTCTAGCAGCGTGTTGAAATAACGCCGCGTGCGCGGTTCGAGCCTCAGCGCCGTAGGCGCGACATGTTGATAGAAACCATCGTTCAAATGACCAAAGCTCCTTAGGAGCGGCATGGACGCTTGGTTCCCGGCCCACGCCGCTCCCAGGGAGCTACCGTGTGGTTTGATGCCAAGATCTATCAACATGTCGCGCCTACGACGCTGAACGAGGTTACTCGACAGGCTGCTAGCAGCGACCCCTTCGCACTCTTCTTTACCTTTGTCCGCGCGAGGAACCGCTTTATCGCGCGGGATGGACACTTCGTGGTTCACTTCGGTTCCGTGTTCCTGATGGTTCCTTCCGGATTGGAAACATTCGGTTTCGCTCCGGCAGACTTGGCTTGTTTCGACATTTGCGCATTCCAGACTTTCCACTTTTCAGTCAGTTCTTCGACTCGCACAGCTTCCGTCGCCGCAAGGTCGTTCTTTTCTTCGATGTCCTTCGACAGGTCGAACAACTGTGAAGTCGGCCCGGTCATCACCAACTTCCATGAACCCTGCCGAACCGCAGCCATACCGCCCTGACTGAAAAAGAGAGCCTCGTGTGGCGCATCTGTCGTTTCGCCTTTCAGATAGGACGTGAGATCCACACCATCAAGACCAGCGGGTGCCTTGATGCCTGCGAGCGCCGCACAGGTTGGGAAAATATCCAGCGTGCTCACCGCTTTCGAAAACGTAAGTCCGGCAGGAAAAACTCCAGGATACATGGCGAGGAACGGCACCCGAATGCCACCTTCATAGACTGTCCATTTGTAATCGCGCAGCGGAAGATTTTCACTCCGGTTCTCTGGATGTGCGCCGTTGTCAGCGAAGAAGAAGACAATGGTCTTCCGCTCGAGTCCATCCTGTTTGAGCTTATCGAGAATGCGACCCACAGCTTGATCAAGCGCGGTGATCGTCGCAACGGTGTCAGCCCGCGCGGTATCGCCGGGGAATAGCGCGGCAAATTTTTCGGCATCGCCGGGGCGGGCCATCGGTGTTTTCGGAACGTCAATCGGCTTACCGGCGGCAAGTGACGCCTCATAGTCACTTCGGATTTCGGGCGCAGGCTTCACCACGTTGAGGATATGCGGTGCATTGAACGTGACAGTCAGCATAAACGGCCTGTCTCTATTCCGATCAATGAACCCCTCGGCTTCATCCGCGAAAAGATCGGTGCTGTATCTATCGAACTGCTCCGGCTTGCCGTTGTGGCTGAGCTTCGGGTGGTGATAATTGATGAACGGACTCGAAACTGGCGAGCACAGCGACTCATCAAAGCATCCGCGCTCAAACGGCATCGGCCCTGCGCTGTGCCATTTGCCCAGCAGCGCAGTGCGATAACCGGCGTCGTGCAACACTCCCGGCAGCAGCGGCAGACTGGTGGGAATACCGCCGCCGTTATTCACAAACCCGAAGCGTTCCTGATAGCGTCCAGTAAAAAACCCCGCGCGCGACGGCCCACAGAGCGGCGCGGTGACGTAGCCCGAGGTAAACTTGACGCCCATCGACGCGATGCGATCGATATTCGGTGTTTTGACGACGCTTCGAAAAAGACAACTTACGTCGCCGCTGCCAAGATCATCGGCAACCATGACCACAATGTTTGGTTTTGGCGGTTCGGCAGCATGCAGCACAGCCAATGGTGCCAGTAGCAGGGCGGTGAGGAGAGTGAGGGTGTGTTTCATAGATAGGTTTGGAATGCTCGGGGGGCGGACTAGAACTGGCAAATTCAGCGCGCGATAGCAGGCCAGGTTTGACGGGATTCGGCAGACGAAGTCTGAAGGCACAAGGCTTTGATGCGGACTTCACCGCGCGCGGAGCAGGGATCGAGATGGATGGCGAATAGCTTGTCTTTGGGGTCGATGGTGAGCGTCAACTCGTGCCATTCACCACCGTGTTTCACATTCCCGGCAAGGTGCCACTTGCTCAACGCAAAGGTGGCATAGCCCCCGGACTTCTTGGCCTGGCCCATCGTGATTCCCTGCTTAACTCCCAGCCCGCAATCCTGCCAATACTGACCGCTCATCGAAGAAGCGCAAGCGAGACAATCAGGGTAACAATATGTTTCATGTTCATTCCATAATTGTTTGGCGGCTTATCGGCGCAGGCTGGAAGACTTCCGGGGCAAGTGTGAAGAAAGGGTCGCTGTTAGAATCTCGCTTTTGGCAAAAAAATGGGATGGATGATGACCGGAATCAAGGCTCGCAACGCACGTTTTGAAGCGGCTGAAAAATCACTGCGAGCTTTTAGAAGCGACCCGTTTCCTCTCAGTAGGTCGCTTTAGGTAATGATCTCCACTATCCCCGCGAAGTTGCGACTGAAGGCGTGCAGTTGCTTTTGCAGGGGGTTGATGTGACGGACGACGAGCTTCTGCTTTGTGACGAGGAGGTGGGAGAAACCGTAGGTCGATTCCGAGTAGGGTTTGCGCTCGGGCTTTTTGAGTTTGGTGATCGAGGCACCGCCGCCACCGGAGACGACAAAAGAGGTATTGACGTCCGCAAACTCAAGGTGTTGCAGGTCGTGATCGTGTCCGCAGAAGTAAGCGGCAACTCCGTACTTTTGGAATAGCGGGCCCCAGGCGGCGATGAGCGCGGCGGAGTCGCCGTGCGGGCCATTGCTGTAGAGCGGGTGGTGGCCGAAGGCGAGGGTCCACGGGGCGCGCGGCTTTTTCAGCTCCTTCTCCAGCCAAGAGAGTTGCAGGGCTTTTTCCTCCTTTGAAAGGTAGGCGAGGCTGTTTTGATAGTTGCTGTCGAGGATGAGGCAGGTGACGAGCGGCTCTTTGGCCGGCCAATCGACGCGATACCACTTCGCGGGCATCGTCCAGCGCGTTCCGGGATGAGCGTCGGCATAGGAGAGTTCCGCAGCGATCTTGCGGAAGTTATCCTCATTGTAATCGTGGTTTCCGAGCATGGCCCAGCACGGTCCCGGAAAGACACTGGCGGGATACATGTCCTCAAACCCTTCCTTCCACCGGGGCGAAACGACGCCGCCCGGCATAGCTCCGTAGAAATTATCTCCCAGCATGAAGATGCCTTCCGACCGGATGCCGCGGGACTGCACGTAGCCCTGCATCGCGGCGGCGACCTCGCTCTGCATGCTGGGAGCGTTGGGATCGCCGTCGTTGGGATTGGGCACGGCGTCGGGCTTGATGATCTTGTATTTCTTCGTATTGCCGAAGTCGCCGAGCATCAGAAAATTGAGCCCTTCCTCACCGGCAGGCGGCGCGCCGAAGGCGGGCAGCCGGGCCGCCAACGCGGACGCGGCGCTGTAGGCGAAAACTTGACGGAGAAGATGACGGCGGGTGATGCCCGGTGAGGAAAGGGACGAGGGATTCATGAAAGGAGAGTCGTGAGAGTGGATGCCGGGACTAGCGGAATCATAGAACAAATGCAGCCGCAGAAACCAAAATCACCGCACAATGATCCATCGAATCGCCCGCGCCGTCACGAGTGCTGCCGCTTCACGCCGCTTTGTCCACGCACTCACCTTCTGCGCAAGTTTCGCGACCAACGCTTCCGGGGGTTGATCATTGGTCATTTTCTCCTCCCCGCGTAAAAATCTCCCGGCAGTCACGCCTTTCCCGCCGGCCCGATCTCCGCGCGAATTCGTGGCTGACAAGTGCCGGTCCAGCGCGCATTTCTCCGGCCATGAAATTCGGCATCTGCAATGAAATTTTCCAAGGCTGGACCCTCGAAGACACTTTCGCCTGGGCGGCGCAGGCGGGCTACGACCTCGTCGAAATCGCGCCTTTTACTCTCGCGAAAGCGGTGACGGAGATCACCGCGCAACGCCGCCGCGAAATCCGCGAAGCAGCCGCCGGCGCGGGCATCGGCATCTCTGGTCTTCATTGGGTGCTCGTGCAAACTGAGGGTCTGCATCTTACTTCCCCCGACGCCGCGGTTCGTCAGCGCACGGCGAGTTACTTTACCGAGTTGGTGGACTGCTGCGCCGACTTCGGCGGCCATCGCATCATCCTGGGATCACCGAAGCAGCGGAACATCGGCGAAGGGATCACGCCCGACGAGGCCAGGGGCTGGGCGCTGGAAACTCTGCGCCCATCTGTAGCGAGAGCGAGTGATCGCGGTGTCGTCATCTGCTTTGAACCACTGGCTCCCGTGGAAACAAACTTCATCAATACCGCTGCCGACGCCATCCGCTTCGCCAGTGAATTTCATTCTCCAGCCATGTCCGTCATTCTCGATGTGAAAGCGATGTGCGCGGAGGAAAAGACGATTCCCGAGATCATCCGGGAAAGCGCCGGAAACTTTGCCTACTTCCATGCGAACGATCGCAATCTAAAAGGCCCCGGTTTCGGCGACATCGACTTTCATCCCATCGCCAGCGCGCTGCGCGAGGCGGGTTATGATGGGACCGTCTCAGTGGAAGTCTTCGACTTTAGCGAAGGCCCGGAAGTGATCGCCACGAAAAGCATCCAGTATCTTCGTGAAGTATTCGGCGGGTAATTCGCTCACAGCTTGTCGGAAAAATACGTCCAGTGCCGTCGGCGCGGCCTGTGCGGAAAATGAGGCGCACCTGCCGCTCCGGGGGCACTGACGCATCGCATCCGCACTTTGGAGGTTTTTCCTCCGGCTGCTAACGCTCGAACGCTCCTATGTCGGGATGGGTGCCTTTGAAAGGGAGACCTGCATCGACGCCACCGTCCACCAGGTGACTGCCATCCGCGGGATGAAGAAACTTCATCGGAGGAAGATCGCCTTTTGCGCCGCGGGGCTGGAAAGGTTCTGCTTCATTCAGGCTCATGAAATCCTGGTCGGTGAGGTGCAGTCCAAGCGTGAACGAATTGTTCACTGCTTTACTTTTCGCCGCGTCGTATCTGGAAAGATCGACGCGTGATCCATAGCTCAGGTTGTTGCGCAAGACGTGTCCGAAACCGTCCACGTCCGTCCGGTTATCGGCGAGGCGGCAGAGCATGTTGTAGTTCGTCCCGTTGCGATAGCTCGTGTTGTTATCCCAATCACTCCCGCCCGAATGATGATTCGAGTAGAAGCCGGATGCCTTGTTTCCCACGGCCATACAGAAACGGATGAGATGACGCGGAATCGGATTTGGAAGCAGGCTGGCCGGGGTCGCCCCATAGCCGCCGGCCTTGAAGCCATTTCCGTCTCCGAGCCGCTCAAACTTGGGAGAATAACCATTGTAAAGCGCCCAGCAGTTCTCAAAGGTCACGCTTTCATGCGCGCCGATGCAGTCAAAGCCATCATCGCTATTGAACCAGGCGCGGCAGCCGCGAAAGATATTCCCCGTGCTGCCCTCCGTCGGATGACACCCGAAGCCATCCACGTTTCCGCCCCTCCCGTCTTCGGAAGTATAGTCCCAGTTATTCCAGGCATCGCAGTTTAGAAACAAGTTATCCGAACCGCGCACGTGATAGATGCCGATCGCCTGCCCGTCGTGCATGGAGAGGCGCTCGAAGATGTTGTGGCTGCCATCACTTTCAAAGCAAATCGATTGCGTATGCCCAAGAAGAGTCACCTGGACTCCGGTGACTTCCAACCCTTCCAAATGCAGCCACGATCCAGTAACATAAAATGCATCGACTCTAGCCCCGGCGGGCATCACCTCTGAGCAGTCGAACACCGGCCTTTCAGCTTGGTAAGGCAGATAATGGATTACCTTTTCAACGGTCCCACTCTTATCGAGCTCCATGAGATAAGCGAACATTCCCCTTCTCCGCGCGATCTGCGTTTCTTTCATGCGATAGACCCCGCCTCGTAGCAAAACCGTGTCTCCCGGCTCCGCTGCCCGCTGCGCCCGCATGATGGAGCCAAACGGCGCGCCCACCGAACCTGTTGCCGCATCATCCCCATCCGGCGCGACAAACCACGTCGCCGCACTGGCACGGCAGACGACAAGGATAAGCAGGACAAAGGAGACCGGGCTTGGTGACTTCATGTGCAGGAAAGCATCGCGCCCTCCCGAGCTATTTGGCAACGCCTTTGACAGAAGGTTTCAAAGTACTCTGCCGTGCCCCCGGATGCCTGCAGACAGCTATTCCTGGAGGGAATAAGATGCGGAGAAAGAGAAACTAACGTGGCGTCTCAAGGCGATTGCTGCGTTCCAGAGGGAGGGAAACCGGCATGGCTTGTTGCTCGGTGAGGGCGCTCCGAAGAAGAGCAAACCGCGAATCAGCCACGGTTAAAACACGGATGGAAAAGTCCCCATCTGCGTCCCTTGCGAAAATCGGCGGTTAAAACCCTCCCCATCCGCCTTCATCCGTGGAACTCCAAAAGCGATCGGAAGTGAAACCGCAGATGAGCGCAGATAACCGCAGATAATTGCCTCTCCATCCGGGCCCCCTCCGTGAGTCACCGTAGCTAGACGCCCTTCAGCCGCACGCGGATTCCCGGCGTGTCTCTGCGAGTATGGAAAAGCTTCGTCGCCGCTCCGTTCTCCGCCACCAGCAGGTCCGGCCGTCCATCGGCATCGAAATCCCCCACCGCGCTTACCCTAGGATCCCCGTAGATCACGACCCCGCTCTCCGCTTCCGGCATCGGTGCCAGCCCCCCCTTTTCATCCCGCGCAGGAGCAAATTCCGCCCCGCATCGTTCCGCAGCGTCTCCACTTGGACCGCAGAGAAATTCTGCGAGACGAACACATCCTCGTGTCCCTCCCCATCGAAATCCGCCATATTCACCCCGAACGCCGGCGCGACCTGCGCGTCCGCGGCATCGGCCTCGCCTCGAAATGATCGCCGCGATTTAAAAACCCCATCGTATCCAGCGTCGTCGCCGTTAGCCGGTGCGCGGTCTTCAGCTTCTCTCCATAGATCTCCGTCAGCCCGCTCCCGCCAAACGCACATTCGAGGGTTTTTGCGGTTGACCTCGCTTCGCCGCCCGTGCAGCCCGGTCGGTCATTACTCGTCTATCTCGGGAGTCCAGTCCGTAACGCTCTTCTTATATTTGATCGTGGATGAGTGAAATCCACACGCGCACTGGCGATATCAGGCCCGATCCTGTAATCAGCGAGTCCCCTGTCGCCATAACCATCCAACATCCAAACTACTAGAATGAAACACATAAAACTCACCTCCGCGCTCTTCAGCATCCTCCTCGCCGCAACCGCCTCCACTTTCGCCCAGACAGCTGTGGAGACTACCACCACGACCACTAATACCCCCGGCGTGATAAGTGAATTCGGCCCCGATGTCCTCGTGATCAAGTCCGAGACTGCGACCGCACCGATCCGCTACACCTACACCACGAAGACCATCTATGTCGATGAAGCTGGCGCACCCGTGACTATGACCACGGTGAAGTCTGGCCTGCCCGTCACGGTCTATTACACCAAAGATGGAGACAAAATGGTCGCATCACGCGTCGTCGTCCGCAAAGCCGTCGTCGTGGCACCCGTCGCCCCAGTCATCGAAGAGAAGAAGACAACCACAACGACCACCACTACCAACGGAAAGTAATTAATACGAATATGAATCCACTCATCCGCCTCTTCCTCCTCGCTAGTGCTTTCACCCTCGGAGCCTGCACGACCGTCGAAAAAACGCCCTCCACGACGCAGACGACCGTAACTGAAGAAACCCACATGCACCCGGCCGCGACGACGACTACGGAGACGCGATCAATGCGTAGCTACTAGGTCCGGGCAAACCGCGCACTACTAATCAGTATTCAGGGGAGCACGGATGCGCCAGCAGACCGCGTTCCCCTTTGCGCGCCCTAGCTCGAACCTTATGTGTTTGGAACTGCCGCGCCTATCCCTTCCTCGCCCAAAGCCCATCAAACCGCGCCCGCGGCTCCACCCACTTCGCAGGCTGCACCGGATCGAACTGCTGCACCCCTCCCGAGGCGCGCACCACGCCGCGCATTTCGTCCAGCGAACCTATCTCCCCTCGCGCACGCGCTTGCACCAGGACATTTCCAAAGACAGTTGCCTCGACCGGACCGGCAAAGACCGTGCGCCCGCTCGCGTCGGCGGTAAACTGATTCAGCAACGCATTCCGCGAGCCGCCGCCGACGATGTGGATGACTTCGATCGGCTGGCCCGTGATCTCCTCGATCCACACGATGACTCGTGCATACATCAGAGCGAGACTTTCAAAACAACACCGCACCAGTGCCCCCTCCGAATCGGGCACGGGCTGACTCGTCTCGCGACAGTATTCGCGGATCGCCGCCGGCATATCGGCCGGGCTGAGGAAGCGCGGGTCGTCGGGATTGATGAGGGAGCGAAAGGCCGGGGCGGCTTCCGCAAGGCGGACTAGTTCCGCGTAATCAAAGCCTTTCCCCGCCGCGTCGAAGGAGCGTTTGCAGCGCTGCACGAGCCAGAGTCCCATCACATTCTTCAGCAGGCGGTAGGTCCCATCGATCCCGCCTTCATTCGTTAGGTTCCGAGCCAGAGCCGCGGGAGTAAGGATGGCATCGGTCACTTCCACCCCGACTAATGACCAGGTGCCAGAGCTAATGTAGGCCCAGTCCGCGCGTCCCGTCCGACGGGTAGGCACGCCGGCCACTGCGGACCCCGTATCATGAGTGGCCGGAGCGAAGACTTGGGCCTTTCCAATGCCAGTGCGACGGGCCACGGTATCGCGCAAGCCACCAAGCTGCGATCCCGGCTCGATAATAGGAGGCAGGAAATGCGTGGGTAGCTCCAGCGAGTCCAGAAGCGAAGTCGCCCATCCGCGTGTAGCGGGATTGCAGAACTGGGTCGTGGTAGCGTTAGTAAACTCCACGCCGCGCACGCCGGTAAGGCACCAATTGAGGAAATCGGGAATCATGAGGAAGGTATCCGCTTCGCCCAGGATCTCAGGGTGATCGCGCTGGGTAGCAATGAGCTGGTAGAGCGTATTGAACTCCAGGAACTGTGCGCCCGTCTGCGCGAAAATTTCCGCTCGCGGCACTCGCCGACAGGTCTGCTCAAGGAGCCCATGCGTGCGCGCATCTCGATGCGTGTAGGGCAGTCCGAGTAACTCCCCGGATTTGGAAAGTAACACGTAATCCACTCCCCAAGTATCCACGCCGATAGAGACAATCGCGTCGCCAAAGCGATGCCCGGCTATCGTCACGCCGCATTCGATCTCGGCCCACAGACGCAGCACATCCCACCGGAGCGAGCCCGCAATTTCCACGCCGCCATTCGAGAAGCGATGCAGCTCTTCCAGCCGCATGGTTTTCCCATTCCAAAGGCCAGCCATCACGCGCCCGCTCTCCGCGCCGAGGTCGATGCCGAGATGGATTTGGTCTGTCGTATTCATCGCGAGAGGATGAAACGATTCGCGCCGCTTTTGCTGGACCGCGGACGCGGAATCCGGTGTATGCAGAGGCTCCACCGATGAACCATTCCCTGCGCTCCATTACCCCCATCTTTCTTGCGTCCGCGGCCTCTGTCTGCGCGGCCCTTGCGCCCGCCCATCTACGCACGGAGTGGCTGCCCAATCCCACCGGCGTCGAAGCCGAGAAACCGCGCGTGTCGTGGCGCGTGGAAGAATCGGACGCCGCGGTGCATGGGCAGCGACAGACGAGTTACCGCGTGCTGGTCGCATCGAGCGCCGCGCTTTTAGAGAAAGGCGAGGGCGACCTCTGGGATAGCGGGAAGGTAACCGGCGATGAAACGCTGAATACCGAATACGCTGGCAAGCCGCTGGGCGATGGCCGGGCGTGTTTCTGGAAAGTAAAGGTGTGGGATAAGGATGATACCGAGTCCGCATGGAGCGCGGGTGCCGAGTGGTCCACTGGCCTGGCTAGAAAAGGAGCATGGAAGGCACAATGGATTTCTTTCAAAGACGAGACGCCGCCGCCGACCGATCGCGCGAAGCTAACCCTGCCCGCGGCGCGGTATTACCGGAAGGATTTTACCACCAAAGCAGAAGTAAAGCGGGCCACGCTCTACGGCACCGCGCTGGGGCTCGCGGAGTTTCATCTCAACGGGGAGCGCGTAGGCGATTCCTTCTTTGAACCGGGCTGGGCGGACTACCACCAGCGCGATTACTACCGCGTCCACGATGTCACGAAGCTGGTGCGCCGCGATGCCAACTGCATCGGAGCGATCGTCGCCGATGGATGGTATGCAGGCTACGTGGGCTACGGCCTTCTCGTCGGCTACGGGCCGAATAAAACCGGACGCGCGATCTACGGCAAGACTCCGGCCCTGCGCGCCCAACTAGACATCGAATACGCAGACGGCACGCATGAGCTGATCAAGACGGACGCGACCTGGCAGGTCAGCAGCGACGGACCGATTCGCGAGGCAGACCTCCTGATGGGCGAGAGCTATGAAGCCGCGCGCGAAGCTAAAGGCTGGTGCATGGAACACGGCAACGTCTCTTTCGCTGACGCGTGGAAATGGCAGCCTGCCATCTCCGCGGAGGATAACGGCAGCGTGAAAGCGAAGTTCTTCGAGCCCGGCGTGGAGAAGGAGGTAGAGCTGGGCTTTCAAAAACCCGCCAAACTAGTGAACTACACCGCCCCACCGATCCGCGTGACGGAAGAACTGGCGGCCAAGAGTATTAGCGAACCCAAACCAAGGACGTACATCTTCAACCTTGGCCAAAACATTGCGGGGATCATCCGGCTGAAAGTGAAAGGCGCGGCGGGGACCCGCGTGCAGATTCGCTATGGCGAGATGCTGCACAAGGACGGCACTCTCATGACGGAGAATCTACGCAAAGCACGAGCCACGGATTTCTACACGCTGCGCGGCGATGTGAATGGCGAGACATGGCAGCCGCGCTTCACCTATCACGGTTTCCAGTTCGTGGAACTCACCGGTCTCGCGGAAAAGCCTGCGCTCGATGCGGTGACTGGACTCGTGCTGAATAGCGATACGCCGATCGTCGGTGACTTCGCGTGCAGCGACGAGACGATGACACAGTTCTGGCGCAATACCGTGCGCACGCAAAAGGCGAACTTCATCGAAATCCCCACCGACTGCCCGCAGCGCGACGAACGTCTGGGCTGGATGGGCGACGCGCAAACCTACGCCCGCACCGCCAGCTACAATGCCGATGTCGCCGCCTTTTTCACCAAATGGATCACCGACGTGCGCGAGGCCCAGCGAGACTCCGGCGCTTATCCCGATTACTGTCCCTACCCCTTCGCGCATGGCGCTCCTGGCGCGACACATGGAACAGCGTGGACCGATGCGGGTGTAATCGTTCCCTACACGATGTGGAAAGTGTACGGAGACGAGCGACTCATTGATGAGCATTGGGACTCGATGGTGAAATTCATGGCGTGGCGAGCGAAGGCGGACCCTGAGCTAAAGGGAGTGAAGGTCGGGAATACCTGGGGCGACTGGCTGAATGTGAACGAGGAAACGCCGATTGAGTATGTGGACCTCTGCTACCATTTTATCTCGGCGCATTACATGGCGGAAATGGCGAAGGCGCTCGGCAAAGAAGACGCGGCCATCGACTACAGCGGACGCTGTGGATTGATCGCGAAGAGTTTTGCGAAACGGTTCATCAAACCCGAAGGCTCGCTCACTGTCTCGACGCAGAGCGCGGCTGTGCTGGCGATTTCGTCGGGGCTTCTGGATTTGCTGCAAGTGCAGGAGCAAAGGCCGTTCATCAAAGCAGTCGCGCAAAGCCTCGTGGACCGCATCGCAAAGAATGACTTTCGCATGGCCACCGGTTTCCTCGGCACGAAACCGCTGCCCCGCGTCCTGACGGAAACTGGCCATCTAGATCTCGCCGCGCGCCTCTTTCAAAGTCGTAAGTTTCCAAGCTGGGGCTACGAGGTGGAACAGGGCGCGACGAGTGTGTGGGAACGCTGGGATAGCTATACGAAAGAGCATGGGTTTGACGGTGCAACGGGTAAGAACAACGCGGCCATGAATAGCTTCTCACATTACTCCTTTGGCGCGGTGATGCAGTGGGGATTTCAAACCCTCGCAGGGATCGACACCGACGGGCCCGGCTTCAAAAAAATCATCATCCATCCAAACATCCCGAGCGCCACCAGTAACCCGGACGGCAAGCCGCTCGACTGGGTGCGCGCGAGCTACGAGCATCCGCGCGGGAAGATCGCCAGCGCGTGGAAGCGTGAAGGCGGGAAGATCCTTCTCGACGTGACCATCCCTCCGAACACGACCGCGGCAGTCCATTTGCCAAATGGCGAGGTGAACGAAGTTGGCTCGGGTAGTTATCACTTTGAAGTGACGGAGAAATGATCCGGAAAGCATTTGTGATGTCGGTGAATGCCGGCTGCGAAGCGGAATACGAGCGGCGGCACAATCCTATTTGGCCTGAACTCGAAGCTACCCTCCGCGCGCACGGCGTTCTGCATTACTCGATTTTTCTTCACGCCGAAATGCGCCAGCTTTTTGCGTATGCGGAAGTCGAGAGCGAGGAGCGCTGGGAAGCGATAGCTCAGACGGACGTGTGCCAGCGGTGGTGGAAGGAGATGTCGCCGCTGATGCCGTCCCATCCAGACCACAGCCCCGTTTCCGTGCCGCTGCGTGAGATCTTTCGCATCTCTGACTAAAGGCGTCGAAGACTACCGCTTCGTCTCCGGCGCGCCGGCACCGCGGTGGATGCGATAGGCGCGGACGATGGATTGCACGAGTTCGTGGCGGATGACGTCGGCTTCGCCGAAGTGGCAGAAGGCGATGCCTTCGACTTCGCGCAGGGCTTGCAGGGCTTCGATGAGGCCGGAGCGCTTGTTCGTCGGCAGATCGATCTGCGTGTGGTCGCCGGTCACGACGCACTTCGATTCCGCGCCGAGGCGCGTAAGGAACATGAACATCTGCTCCGTCGTGGTGTTCTGCGCTTCATCGAGCACGACGAAGGCGCGGTTCAGCGTGCGCCCGCGCATGTAGGCGAGCGGGGCGACTTCGATGATGCCGCGCTCGATGCAGCGCTGCATTTCCTCGGGCTCCAGCATGTCGTGCAGCGCGTCGTAGAGCGGTCGCAGGTACGGCATGATTTTGTCCTTCAAATCGCCGGGCAAAAAACCAAGCGCCTCGCCTGCTTCCACCGCCGGACGCGTCAGGATGATGCGCGTCACTTCATCCCGCTTCAGCGCGGCGACGGCGAGCGCCATGGCGAGATAGGTCTTGCCGGTGCCGGCGGGGCCGACGCCGAAAACCATGTCGCTATGCTGGATGGCGCGGATGTATTCGCGCTGGCCCTGTGTCTTGGGGATGATGGGCGGGCGCTTGCTGGAGCAGATGATTTTCGTATCGCTGAGTTCATCGAGCCCCGTGCCGCCGTCCGCGGCGGCGACGTTGCGCACGGCGTAAAGAAATTCGTGTTTGCGGATCGTGACGCCATTTTGCCGCGCGCGCTCCAGTTGCCCGAAGACACGCCGCACGCGGTCGAAGCCTTCCGCGTCTCCCTCCACGCGCAGCCATCCGTCGCGAGTCGTCACGCGCACATTCAGCAGCGACTCCATTTGTTTCAAATGCGCGGGATCATTCGCAAACAACGCGGCCAAAACGCGCGCGCTTTCAAACTGCAGCGTTTGCGGATCGTTCATCGGGGGAAGCGGAGAGTCAGCGCCCTCAGGCTTCAGCGGCTACTTAAAGCCATACGCGAGTGACCAGGAAGTCCGCTCCAGCGGGCTCTTTTCCACCTCGACGATGAGGTAATAGGAGCCCGTCTTTTTCGGCGAAACGTGCGCGGCGGCAAAGTGCGGTTTCTGCCACGCCTCGACTTCGGCGATGTTCCCGTCGCTGTCATACACGTGGACGGTGATCTTTGCTGCCTTCTCCTCGGTGCCCATCCAGAACCAGTATTCGTTTCCTTTGAAAAGCTGATGCACGATCGCCTTCGTGGTCTTCACCGGCAGATCGCCGCCCCAATAATCTTCGCGGACGGTGAAACCTTCCTTCACGTAGGGCGCAGCGGCTTCGAGCGCGAAAGAGAGCGCGTCATCGACGGTGGCGCGCGTGGGCACGGCGCTGAGAGCGAGGATGAGGACGAGAGTGGAGCAGAGTCGGATGGGTTTCACAAAAAATGGTCGGGCGGCACGCTGATGATGGCTCAGTTTACCTTTTCCCCAATGCTTTTCACCAAGTCTTCCGCGATCGCCTTCATTTCTTTGACGGTCTTCTCGGAAATCTCCGTTCCATCACTCATCCCCATCAGCGGACGGATCTCGATGAGCCCTTTCTGCACCTTGCTCACGACGGGGTTGAGTTTGAATTTCGGCTTCATGCCCGCGATCCGCTTGTCGAAGAAATCGAGCAACACGGGCTGGTGCAGGAGTTCCGCACGGTCCTTGGAGTAGTCTTTAGAAACGACAGTGGTGAGCGCCTCGGTGCCGCGCAGCCAGCCGCCGAGGCTCACGAGCTGCGAGAGCGGCTCGCTGTCGAGTTTGATCATCGCCGCTTTCACATCGGAAAGCGCGCCGTCGAGTTCCTTGCGGACGTTTTGCCAGTCACTCTTGTCCGCGTAGCTGAGGATGCTGTTGGTCCGCTTCGTCACTTCTTTCCCGACGCCGAGCGCCTTCGCGAGATTGAGCACGTTTTTGCCGATCTCCTTGACCTCGCCGGTATTCGTGGCCTCCACGGCGATGAAGCCCTCGGCGATCACCGTGCCGAGCAGCAGCGCGGTCTGCGCCTGTTCGCCGGGCAGTCTCACGAGCGATTTGCTGGAGCGCAGGACATCCTCCCAATGGGGCTTCCCGAGTTTATCCAGCACCGCGAAGACCTCGCTCGGTACTGGCACCACCACGTCGTCGATCATTTTGCTGGCCGGGGGAAACGTGCTCACGTCGATGTGCTGCGGTGGCTCCGCCAGGGAAATGGCGGGTAGCGCGAGCGAGGCGGCGACGAGGGCGAGCGTGAAAACTTTCTTCATAAGGTCGGGGACAATCCATCGGATCGTGCGGAAAACAAATAGACGCGGCGGGATGCGGGCAAGTTTTCTTTTGGCGGGTTAAGGAAGAATCAGGCGCCTCTAATTCGCCGCACACTTCAGCAGCACGTATCCGCTCGCCTTTTCGTCGATCCGCGGGATCTCGGCGATCTTTTGGTGCGGCTGAAATTCCTTCTTCCGCTTGGAAAATTCGCGGTCGCTAAGCACGAGCCAGTCGATGGTGCCTGCGCGCCAGCCATCGCGCGCGGCTTCCGGTTTCGTGAAAGCAGGCATGCCGGTGTAGAGCAGCATTCCCTCGTCGCGGCCGATCATCACGGCAAAGCGCCCACCCGCGTTCGTCGCGAGTTCGCGGCTCATTTTCCCAAAGCGCACGAGCCCGCCCTGATCGCGCCGGTAGCCATCGCGGATTTCCCAGATCGTCGCGGAGACGGTGATGCCGAGCGCGACGGCAAGCGTGCCGAACGCCAGCGTCTGCGCGGGGATGCGCCAGAGCCGGGTCGTCGCGAAGGGCGCGAGAATCGATGGCAGCAGCAGGCAGAGAGGCGGGATGATCGGGAAGATGCGGTCGGTGCGTTTCGACGGGACGAGCGACATGAAAACGAGCCCGCCGAGCGCCCAGCAGAGCAGCCACAAGCGCGCGGAATCCTTTGCCAGAGCCGCGCGCACGTCCTTGCGAAAATACAGTGCGAGGAGCAGCACGCTCCACGGCGCGAAGTTCACAAACGTATGGCCGAGATAAAACCACGGCGACTGATTGTGATGCACCGCCGCTTCGCCGACGGTGAAGCGCCCGAGAAATTCCACCAGCACGACCTGCGTGTAAAACTCGCGACTTTGCCAGATGCCGATGCCGGCCCACGCGCCGAAAACCAGCAGCGGCGCGAACCACGGCCACCATCCGCTCCACGCGAAATTCGCACGTTTCCCACGACGACAAATCCACCAAAACGCGAGCAGCCCCGGCAGCAGAAAGGCGTAAGCGATCGGGCCTTTCGTGAGCATGGATGCGAGCACGGCGAGGAAGAGCAGCCAGCGATCGCGCGTCGTCCACGTCTTGGCGAGGCGGACGTGCTCGTAGGTAAAAAAGCCCGCGAGAAAAATGAAGAAGCCGAGCAGCATGTCCGTGCGGACGAGCGTGGCGAGTCGCTGCGTGAGGTGGTTCAAACCAAACGCGCCCGCGGCGAGCAGACCGCCGATGGGCGCGGCGACGAGTTGATTCCCGCTCCGCCACAAAACAGCGAGCATCGTGAGTGCGCAGACGAAGCCCGGCAGACGCCACGCCGTTTCCCAACCGAGCGGAGAAAGCGCGGCGGAAATCCAGCCCGCGAGCGGCGGCTTGGTGGCGACGGTGCCCGTCGGGGTGTGCTGGAACCACCACTGCCCGCGTTCGATCATTTCGAACGACGTGTAAGCCTGCTTTGCCTGATCTTTGTCATCGAGATGCCACGGGAGATTTCGCACCGCGAGCAGGGCAATGATAACGGCGAAGAAAAGCGCGACAGAGGCTTTCATTTCAACGCATCACAAATCGCCTCCGCTGCCCGTTGCGCGGCCCCGGGACCGCCGAGTTTCGCGGCGACTACGGCGAGGTCTTTTTCGATCGCGGCTCGCGCGGAGGTGTCGTTCAGGAGGCGCTGCATTTCGGCCGCGATTGCGTCCGGCTGCGCAGCGTCTTGCAGAAACTCGCGCGCGATTTCGCGGCCGCTCAGGATGTTTGGCATGCCGAGAAAAGGGACGCGCACGAGCCGCTTGCCGACGACCCACGTGAGCCATGCGACTTTGTAGAGAATGACGAGCGGCATGCCAAAAAACGCCGCCTCCAAGGTCGCCGTTCCTGATGCCACCATACCCGCCGCGGCGCGCTGCATGAGCGCGTGCGAATCGCGAAGGACGAAGGTCACCGGCAAGTCGGAAGGTGCGAGCGCGCGCATGAGCATTTCCAGTTGCGGCGACGCCGCCGCGGCTTCAAAGCGCAGCGCGGGATCGGCGGCGCGCAGTCGTTTCGCGGCAGCGAGCATCACCGGGAAAATCTTCGATACTTCCTTCCCGCGACTGCCGGGGAAAAGCCCGACCAGCTTTGGATCGCGCGCTGCGCCCGTCTTTTTCCGCGCCAGCGAATCGACCATCGGGTGCCCGACGAAAACCGTCTTCAGTCCTGACTTCTCATAGAGCGGCTGCTCGAAGGGAAAGATGCACAGCATCAGATCGAGATAGCGCGCCATCTTCGGGATGCGTCCGCGATTCCACGCCCAGACCTGCGGGCTGATGTAGTAAATGATTTTCACGCCCGGCTGCCGTGCGCGCACCGCTTTTGCGAGACGCAGATTGAAGCCGGGGTAGTCGATGAGGATCAGCGCCGTGGGTTTCGCACGCGCGATTTCTTCGAGCATGCGGTCGAACTGCTTTTTGAAATACCCGTATTTCTTCAATACATCCCAAAGCCCGACCACCGCCTCATCGGCCCAATCCAAAAACTCCCCGCCCGCCAGCGCCCGCATCTCGCGCCCTCCCGCGCCGACAAATTCAAACGCCGCATCGCGCTCGCGCAAGGCCCGCATCAGTTCCGCGCCGCGCGCATCGCCGCTCGCTTCGCCTGCCACCAGATACAGCTTCATCCGGCGTGCGTGCGATGGTGCTCCTCGATGAGGCTCGTGGTGTCGGTCATACGTTTCCTCTTAACGATTTGGCTGCCGCCGCCAAAGCTCAAACCGCCCTCATGTGACAAGTGGACGGAAACCACGCCACGGCATCAGCCTGGCGGCAGAGGGGCAGACACATGCTGGTGCTCGTGTTGCAGGAGGAGGTTGTCGGTGTATTGGAGTTTGCGCGCGAGCTCCCGTGCCAGATTCATGATCAGGATGCAAAACACCTTCGGGTCCTCGCCTCGCAAGCGATTCAAGGACCGCTTCGACAACATGATCAGCTCACAGTCTTCGGCCGCGACAAAGGAGGCCGTATCATTAGTCATGGAAAGCAGCGCGGCCTCTCCAAAACAGTCACCGACATGGAATTCGCGTTTCCTAATCGCGACCTCGTTGTCGGTAATCATGAGGTCGATTTTCCCCTTCTTAATAATGTAGAGATGCGATGGTTCCTCCTCTTTTCGGGAAACGTATTCGCCCTTCTGAAAATGACCCACTTCGAGCAGGCGAAAGATTTCCTCCCGCTGCGCATCCGACACCCCGCCTAGAAATGAAATCTTTGAGAGAATCGCGATTACGGATTCCGCATCTTCGAGTGGACGGTAGTCTTTCATATCGGGAACCAGACGTTTATGCGGAGGCTACACATTCTCAGGTTCTCGTCACGCACGGGAGTGCAGTCACACGCTTTGGCGCTTTTGGTGATCCACTGCAAGTAAGGTTGCACATCGGCGGTGCGGATTCGGAGATTAGCGGAGCTTCGGGCATAGGTGGGCATCGAAGTGAAACTATTTCCTGTTACCAAGTTTTACTTGGTAAAGCAATGCGGATGAAGTTGCACTTCGGCGGTGCGGAGCCGGGGACGAAGCACAGCTTCGGGGACAAGTGCCTTCCAAAGTGAAACTTCGGAACGAGGGAAACAAGGGACATTCTCTCATCCAGCGTGCGCACGATTGTGCTCTTCAATCAGTCGCGTGATTTCGAGGGCGAGTTCCAGTGCGGCGGTGGCGTCGCCGCCGCTCACTTTCGGCTGCGCGCCGGCGCGGGCGCATTCGAGGAAGGCGGCGAGTTCGCGTTTCAAGGGCTCGTCTTTTTCCACTTCGACCGGCTCGCGCACGATCTTTCGCCCGGCGAATTCCGTGACGATCGTCGAATCCGTGGCGACGCCGAGAATTTTCCCGATGAACGAACTTTCCTTCTCATCATCGCGCGCGAGCCGCAGCAGGTAGCCTTCCTGTTTTTGGTAGTCGAGCGAGAGGTAGGCGTCCTTTTGAAAGACGCGAATTTTTCGCAGCCGATCCTGGCTGATGCGGCTCGCGGTGATATTCACGACGCAGCCGTTTTCAAAACGCAGCCGCACATTCGCGATGTCTTCGCCGCGGCTGAGGACGGGCACGCCGACGGCGTCCACGCTTTGCACGGGCGACTTCACGAGGTGCAACACGATTTCCAAATCGTGGATCATGAGATCGAGCACGACGCCGATGTCGATGCTGCGACCGGGGTAGGGTGAAAGGCGCGAGACTTCGATGAAGCGCGGCTGCGTGAGCCGGGCTTCGAGCGCAGTGAGCGCGGGGTTGAAGCGCTCGATGTGCCCGACTTGCAGCACGAGCCCGCGCTCTTGGGCCAACGCGGAAAGGGCGCGCGCATCCGCGGTCGTTTCGGTGATCGGCTTTTCGACGAGCACATGTTTGCCCCGTTCGAGGAGAAACCTGGCGATTTCAAAATGCGACGGCGTCGGCGTGGCGATGGTCGCGGCATCGACGAGCGACGCGAACTCTTCCAGCGACGCGACCGCTTTCGCACCGAACTTCGACGCCAGCTCCTGCGCCGTCGCCGCATTCGTGTCGCAGATCGCGGTGAACTGAATGTCCTTCAACTCCGAAAGCACGCGCGCGTGATTGCGCCCGATGCTGCCGGTGCCGACGACGCCGGCGCGGATGGTGGATGAAGCGATCATGAAATAGTGAACAGCGACCATGCGCTCGCGCGGCGGCCAAATTCAACCCCAGCGTTTGAGCCGCCGCTCCTGCAGCATCGGCGGGCACGGGAAGGACGGTCGGGGCATGAATACCGGCTGGATCTTCGCGAAAGGAGATACTACCCACCAAATCGATCCTCGCTGGTCATGAGCAAAAGGTTGAGACTGCGAGGCTCAGCGCGGACGGGACGAGCATCGTCACCGCGTCATTGATCGGTCCGGTGCGGGTGTGGAGTATCCCGCCTCCAAGTTCCAGCCCGCCACCGCAATGTTTCCAAAATTTCCTCCGCATGCGTTTGACGGATGCCGCGCCAACTACTCGATCATCAGCGCGAAAACGATCTGCCCTTTCCCATACTCCGGACCGCGGATGAAGAGCGGACTGCCCGGCGCGAGACGCGCCTCCGTATCCACGAGCTGCCGCTTTTCGTTGAAGACTTGGAAGCTGATCAAGTAACCGCCACGGGCTTCCTTGGAAGTCGCGCGCCGTGCTTTGGCCTGAATCCAAAAACTCTGCGTGGGCGTGAGACGCAGCTCCGCTCCGTCTTCGATTTTGTCGGAAGCGCTGCCAATTACTTCAAACTGATTGTAGCCGAAAATCCGTTTCAGTTTCGGTAGCGACTCGCGCAATTCCTTCGGCACTTCTTTGGGCGACGCCGCATTAGTCGCGACGACGACGGCGGACCAGATTTTGTCTTCCGCACGGCACGCTGCGGCTAGGGCGAGGGCCACGACCAGGGAAAGCGCGGATCGAGTCAGCATCGGCTATTTGAGTTCGTAACTCGCGGGGATGTAATCGAGGCCATCCAGCCAGAGCACGGTTACGTTGTCCTTCGCATTATAAACTGTCCGCGCCGACACGCCCGGCTCCGATGTCCACGACTCGACGACCTGCGCGAAATACGGTGAGGCGTCCGCCGCCGTCACCGAAGTGCCCGACGGGATCATCGTCTTAAACATCACGCCCGCCACCAGCAGGCAGGCCGCGCCCGCCACCAGCAGCCGCGGGAGCGACCAGAACCAGCCCGCGGCCCTCTCCACCGCACGCTCGCGGGGCACATCGGTCGCGATGCGTTGCTGGATTTGCAGGTTGAAAAAATCCGCATTCGTCAGCTTCGGCGCACTTGGATTGGCGCGCAGAAAGTTACCGAACTTCAGCGCGTCCGCGCGATCCGTCGCCGCCTCGGGATGCTGCTTCAGCTCCCTTTCAAAGGACGCGAGTTCCGGGCCAGACAGCTTCCCATCGACCCACGCCGTGAATTGTTCTTCAAAGGGTTTCATAGACATCTTTCAGCATGGTTTGCAGTTTCTTGCGGGCGTAAAAAAGTCGCGACATGACGGTGCCGAGCGAACTCTCCATCGCGTCGGCGATTTCCTGATAATCCAGCCCGTCGATCTCGCGCATCACGATCCCCGCGCGGTGATCCGGAGAGAGCCGCGTGATCGCCTCATCAATGCGTGCGCGGATTTCTTTGTCGCCGAGCCGCGTCGCTGGCTCCAGCTCCGCGCGGGGCGTCGTGGCCGCGCCGGGCTCGATATTTTGCAGTCCGATCGCGTCGTCAAATTCCGTCCCGCCTTCCACCTGCTTCTTCCGCAGCGAATCGATCGCCACATTCATCAGAATGCGATAGAGCCACGTGTAAAAGGCCGACTGCCCGCGAAAGCGCCCGATATTTTTCCACGCCTTCACAAAGCCATCCTGGGCGATGTCCCAGGCGTCTTGTTCGTTGCGGACCATATTGTAGATCATGGAAAATGCGCGGCTGCGGTAACGGGTTACGAGTTCATCAAAGGCCGCGGTATCCCCCGTCTGCGCTTTGGCGACGAGCTGCAACTCATCGGCAGGCGGGGCGTGGTCGGCCTCGGATGACACTTGCTTCGACGCAGCCCGCCCCATTTCATTCGATCCGGCTGCCGGAATTTTCTCGCTCACTCGTGATTATATCGCCGCCGCCATTCCGCGCGGTATTCGCCCATGAGCTGGATGATCCCGTCGCGAATCTGAAAGAGCCGCTGATTGAGCGTGCCGAAAGCATCGGCGCTCAGCTTCACGTCCTTGCGGAGCTGCACCGCGGCATCGATCCCGCACATGATCGCCTTCAGCGCGCGCTTCAAATAAGCGATCGTCATCCCGATTTCATCCACATCATCATCGCTCAAAGCCGCCGCCAGTTTGGCGCTCGCCACGGAGGCATTGGTGGAAAGTTTCACCGACGACGGCAGGCTCTGCGCTCCCGGCAAACGCTCCAGGTATTGATCGATCCAAACCGTCAGCGCAAACGACGCCTGATAAAGCGGATGCACCTCGAAGGACTGCTCCTCCTCCAGCGGATTCCCACAGTCTTCGTCCGCCGCCTCCGGCCCGTCTTCAAAAGTCGAGTCCACCGTCTCCGCCCACTGCTCACCATCCCTGTCCAGCAAATGATACCAGCCCATCTCGCGGGCGATGATTTGGTCGCGATTCGGGTCGTCGATGTAGCGCTCGAGAAGTTCCATGTATTTCTCGGTCTTCCGATCCTGCTGCTGGAGAAAACGCTCCCAGTCGTATTCATCCCAGATTTTTTCCGGCTCGTCAGATTCAGCCATAATCGTTTGGCGTTTTTAACTTGGTCCGCACCTTTCTGCAAAGAGTTTAAGCGAACCGCGTACCATGCGCTCCTTCCTGCCCCAATTTCATGAATGTGAGACGGACACCGGTAGCCCGCGACTGCACCCTGCGATCGATCAGATTCGAGGCGGTGGAAACGACAGCATTAACGAGAAGCGGATACACGCAATCACCCTCGGAGAGCGTTATGCCACTGCCGCAGCCTTGCTCATCTCGCAATCGCCTCCAACCGGACGGCATCCTGGGCGTTCGGATCGTTTGCGGATTTGAGATGGAGGGTTACGCCGCTTTGTTCGCCAACAGTTGCGGTTGCCCGTGTGTAAATGACGATTTTTAGCCAGTGCCTTCCGCCCGGCGGGAGATTGCGGAACTCCAGCCTCCCGGCAAGCACCTGTGCTGTAATGTTGGTCGCTCCATCATAATAACTCACAGCGAAATGTCCGGAAATCGAATCCCCTTGAACGCGAATCGTATCCGAGAACTCGCCGTTGTTCTGCACTAGGACTAAAGCAGTCCTTCCCGCGCCCCGGGCTAATCGGGTCGAAAGGGTTTCCCCAATTGCCCCTGCGTCGTAAATGCGATATCCGACCATCTGCGGAGTGGTTAGCCCAATCAACCCATCAGGCTGAAATTGAGGGGGAGCCGCAACGGTGATCGTCTTCGTGTATTCGTTATCCGATTCGTCCGATTCGGTGATGGTATTAGTTGAATCGACTACAATCTTGATGGTGTGAGTTCCCTCCGAAAGGGAACCGATGGGATAGTTTGGAACGTAGTTCCAAAGGCCCGCCGCCACCGGCGGTGCAGAGAACCAGACTTGCTTGCTCGCCCCATCCACAAACAATTCCGTATTAAATCCAACTGATGTGGCATTCGACCCTTCGTTCCGCTGCGCCCATGACACATATAAGGTATCTGCGGAACTTAGCGTAGCGATGTTTTTTGCGGAGCTGGAAGTGGCATTTTTCACGTTTGATACCACGATCCTGTCCGACCAACCCGGTGGACTATAGGATACGATGTTTTCCCCGGAAGAAAACCCTTTGAACGTCACTTGTAAGGCCACATTTGCGACCACGTTGCCAACAGTGTGAGTATTCCCGCCGGTCTGGATCACAACATTGTTTTCCAGCCATTGATCGACCAAATAGCCATTTGCGGGCGTCGCCGTGAATGGTGCGCTACCTCCGCTGTTCACGGGCTGCGCCGTGTTTGGGCTAATGCTGCCATTTGCTCCGGCGCTCGGCGTCACGAGATACTGCGCCGAAATAAAGTTTGCGACCAATGCTCGGCTCGCAGAGAGCGTAAAGGTATAGCTCGGTGAGGCGCTCACGACCGCTCCCTCTTCGGTCCAGTTGCTAAACATGTAGCCGCTGTTGGCCAAGGCAGTTACCGTTCGTGATGTGCCCGCCTGATACGTTCCTATGCCGCTCACAGTGCCGCCCGCGTTCGGCAATGCGCTCAATGTGATCGCGTAGTTAACCGGGCTGGGCGTGAAATTCGCCACCAGTATTCTCGGCCCATTCATCGTGAAAGTGTAGCTCGCGCTATTGCTCACCACGTTCCCGCCCTCCGTCCAACTCACGAAGCCGTAGTTTGCATTCGGCGTCGCAGTTACCGTTCGCTGGCTTCCTCCGGAGAATGTTCCGCCCCCGCTGACCGTTCCACCGGCAACTGGTGATGCGCTGAGTGCAACCGGATAAGTCGTCGTTGTGAAGTTTGCCACCAGCGTTCGTGCTGCATTCAACGTAAAAGTATAATTCGGGCTATTGCTCACGGTGTTTCCGCCTTCGGTCCAGCTCACAAAGCTGTAGTTCGCGCTCGCCGTCGCGATCACCGTTTGCTGGGTTCCTCCAGAAAATGTCCCGCCCCCGTTCACCGTTCCTCCGACCGCTGGCGTTGCGTTCACCGAAACCGCATAGGTCACCTGGGTAAAGTTCGCGACCAGCGTTCGAGGTCCATTGAGCGTGAAGGTATAGTTCGCGTTTCCGCTCACAGCGTTTCCGCCTTCCGTCCAATTCACAAAATTATAGCCCGAACTTGGTGCCGCGGATACGGTTCGCTGACTTCCGGCGGCGAACGTCCCGCTCCCGCTCGCCGTCCCACCGTTGGCAGGAGATGCGGTCACGGCTACCGCGTAGTTCGTCTGTGTGAAGTTCGCGATGAGCGTGCGCGACCCGTTTACCGTGAAGGTATAACTGGCGCTGTTGCTGACTACGTTCGCCCCCTCCGTCCAGTTCGCGAAACTGTAGTTCGCATTCGGCGTGGCAATCACGGTATGCTGGCTGCCAAGCGTAAATGTTCCGCCTCCGCTCACCGTTCCGCCGGTCGAGGGCGACGAACTCATCGTGATCGTTGCCGGTGCGTTGTAGGTCACCGTGATACTTTGAGTTCGCGGATTCTGATTGGGGCTATTGTCATTGGCTACGACGTTGATCGTGTTCACTCCCGAATTGAGCGCAATCGCCGCACTCCAGTTCCCCGTGCCAGCGCCGTTGGTGGTGCCACCGGCATTCACCCCGTTGACGGTGACGGAGGAGATGCCGCTGTTCCCGAAGCCGCTGTCACTGGCGGTACCGCTCACTTGCAGACTTGCATTCGCCACCACGGCGTTGTTGAGAGGTGAAGTGATCGTCACCGTCGGACCCTGTGTGTCTGGCGGTGGGGCAATCGTAAATGCGCCTGTTGCCTTGAGCGATCCTAGCACATTGTCGGCACCATCAATCACACCATTTCCGTTGGTATCCGCATACACTGCCACCAGTACATCATAGGTTCCCGGCGGCGCGTTGCTGGGAACAGCAAAACTCCGATTAACTTGAAAATTGCCCGCTGATAATCTCACGGCAAGGTCATTCGCTGGGTCACTGTAGGAAGTTGCTGTTCCAGTGGGGAAAATGCTCGCACCCAGCAAAACGATCTGTGTGATCGGGGAGTTTACATTCCAATAAAGAATCGTCGTCTGCCCGGCCAGGTTGCTGTTTGGAGAAGGAGAGATGCCGGATATCGTTACATTCGGGTTCACTATATGGCTTACTTGAGCCTGACGTGTCGCGACTGCACTATCGGTGTAGCCAACTTTGGTGGCATAAAACGTAAAGCTGTAGGTGGCGTTTCCTTTGCCGTTGGGAACAGTGCTCCGATACGTCACTTGCCCGTTTGCGTCTGTTGTCGTTCCCCACAAAAAATCCGCCAGCAGCATCCCATCGTTTCCGTGGAGAGTTGCCCCACTAATCGGGCTTCCATTGGTATCCTGTATCGTAGCAACAAAAACCACATCCTGATTCCAGTCTCGAGACTGTACTGTTGATGGACTTACGCTGAGTGTTAGACTTGAGTTGCTCGCTGCGGTTCGGTCAATATAATCTTGTGCTGACCAACCTTCCTGTCCATCACTCCAGCGTATTTTCCACCAAATCCAAGTCTTGCCAGTGCCGCTGATTTTGGCAGTTTGATAAGAAGCCGTGACGACGCCAGTGTCGCCGATGCTACGTCGTTGTGCCTGCTCTGTGCCACCTGCCGTGTCTCGCACCTTGAGGCTGGCGGTGTTGGAAATTACGGCGTCCTGTGTCGCGTGAACTACCGTTGAATCAACTGCTGATGCACCGGATATAGCGGTTGCCAGCCAGTTGAGATAATTTCCATCTCCCTCGTAACTTGCGACATTGTAATGCCCCGTCGTGTAATAGGTGGACCATGCTCTCCAACTTGTTCCATTGAGGGAAAGCGCCCAAGCAGCACCTGCGTTGTAAGATGCACTACTGAGCAGTTGCGATGAACTGTATTCGGAATGACTGCTATTGATTTGCCAGAGGCCGCGATCCACAGTTCCATTTGTATTTGATGTGTTAATCGCTTCTAAGACAAAACTCGACTCTGCCCTCGAGATCGCTACTGCATAAACCAAACTGCTGCCTTTAAACCCGGCACCATAAGCAGCGGCTGCTACCTGCTGATTTGTAAGT
This sequence comes from Chthoniobacterales bacterium, assembly GCA_038228115.1. Taxonomy (GTDB): domain Bacteria; phylum Verrucomicrobiota; class Verrucomicrobiia; order Chthoniobacterales; family Chthoniobacteraceae; genus JANLQB01. Next base: position 48,991 of record JBBRPM010000010.1, on the reverse strand, counting down.
GTAGTAGAAAATGACGTTGCTAATAGCAAAAACAACAGCGCGATTGTAGCTAAACTGGGATATATTTTCATGTGTAGAGTTGGAAACTATTGGTAGTTGTGAGGACGCGTCTTCGTTTCACCCATCGAACGGCCTGTCCGGTGGGAGTTGGAAGGCTTTGCGCGTCGGGGTGTTGTTGGGCCAGAGTGCGTCGGCGGCGTGCTGGATGGCCATGCGGCGGGCGTTGATTTTTTTTGCGGACGAGGTTGTCGCGGGCGATGCGATTTTCACTTACCTCCAGATGCTCCTGCCGGCCGGGTTGGATTCGCTCCACTGGAAGTCGCTCACCCGGCCGTTGGCATCGAAGGTAATGCTGCCGGAATGACGTTGTTTGAACGCTGCGTGGAACGCGCCGTAATAGGGAATGAAGTCCCGACCATCCATGTTGTTAAACACGTAGGACCAGACTTCGCCCCGCCGGGCGCTGCTGCTGACATTCACCGGGCGGCCATATTGGTTGAGCACCTGATCCTTGGTCATACCGATTCGTGGCGGGCGATCTCCTTCTTCGTGTTCGCGGGCGGCTTTCTGGTGGTAGCTCGCTGCACGGCTTTGGTGACGCTCAGGCGCGGGCTGGGCGGCGCAGCCAGCGATGAGGAGTGCGAGGACAGGAACGACAGGAAGTTTTGAATTCATGGTCGGAAGATTGAGGCGATGCAGAGCTTTCGGGTTTGGTTTGTTTTCCAACGGCAGACTTGCCGCTACTCATTAGACGACCGATCCGGCGGAATCTGGAAGCACAAATCTCGCTTCTGACAATGAAGAGCCGTCATGTGGGGTGGAACAATGACACCAGAAGGCCCGGTATCTAGTCAATCGCGATTCTCGGTGAAAAGATGTTTGTGAACATTTCCCCAAAAAAAGTCCCGGCGTCGTCGTTCCCCCCATCAAGGCGACCATCTTCGCCGCGAGCGAATGGCGCTCAGGCTGAAGCAGGAGCATCTGGCGAAATTCGCCGACCTGAACCCGCGCACCGTGCCGAAGATCGAGACGGGCGATATCGCGATCCTCGTGACGACGCTGCTTCGCCTGCGCGCGGCGCTCGGTTGCGATTGGAAACGGCTGCTGGGGTGAGTCCGCGGGCTTCGCCCATTTATTCCGAGCTGCGTTTGATTCCTCGTCTTTGCAGTCACCCTGCCGCCGTTCGCCTGGTTCGTCGCGAAATTTTTCTTAAGCCTGCGCACCAGTCGGCATCGTCTGCCGCCGCAATTGCCCGCACGCCGCGGCGATGTCGTGACCTTTTTCCCGGCGGATGGTGGCGGGGATTTTGGCGTTTTCGAGGATGGCCATGAAGGCGTCCTGCCGGACTTCGCTTGGGCGTTTCCAGTCGAGGCCGTCCACGATGTTGTAGGGGATGCAGTTCACTTTCGCGCCGACTTTGCGCGCGACGCGCACCAGTGCCGCGGCGTCTTCCGGGCGATCGTTGATGCCGTCGATGAGGATGTATTCGAAGGTGAGCCGCTGGCTTTTTCGCTCCGCGTAAAACGCGCACGCTTCCAGCAAAACGGCGAGCGGGTATTTGCGGTTCACGGGCATGATTTTCTCGCGCACTTCATCCGTCGCGCCGTGGAGTGAAATGGCGAGCCGGACTTGCAGCGGCTGCTGGGCGAGCTCGCGAATTTGCGGCGCGAGGCCGCTGGTGGAAATCGTGATGTGCCGCGCGCCGAGGCCGACGCCCCACGGCGCATTGATGATCGCGACCGCCTTCATCAGGTTCGCGTAATTCGCCATCGGCTCGCCCATGCCCATGAAGACGATGTTGTTGATCTTATCCCCGCTGAGTTCTTCCACGCGCAAAATCTGATCGACGATTTCGCCTGCGCTGAGATTGCGGCTCCAGCCATCCAAGCCGCTCGCGCAAAACTTGCAGCCATAGGCGCAGCCGACTTGGGTCGAAACGCAGATCGTCTGGCGGTCCGAGGCTTCGCCGTACAGCGCGGGCGATGCCGGGATGAGCACCGATTCGATGAGGGCACCGTCGCTGAGTTGAAACAGAAATTTCCGCGTCGTGTCCTCTGAGCCCAGCGTGCGCACGGGTTTCAAGTCATCGAAAACGAACTCCGCCGCGAGCTGCGCGCGCAAAGCCGCGGGCAGGTTGCTCATGCCCTCGAACGCTTTTACGCGCTTCCCGTAAATCCATTCCATCACCTGCTTCGCCCGATACGCCGGTTGCCCGAGCGCGGCGAAGTGCGCGCCGAGTTCGTCGAGCGTCAGCGATTTTATGGGCGTGGGCGTGTCAGGCATCTGACGGGCAACTTCCACGCGATGCCCGTCCGCGCCAAGCGTGTTGCGCGCTACTTTTGCAGAAACACGAAAGTGCCGCGCTTGTTGCCCACGAGCACGTCCGGCTTTTTGTCGCCATTGATGTCGCCGACGGTGACCTGCGTTCCGACTCCGGACGCGTCATCGATCAAGTGCGCAACGTAGTTCGCTTTGCCGCCCTCGCGCTTTAGCTCGAACCAGTAAAGAACGGGCGTGCCATTCGGATCGACGTCGCCTTCCGGGCCGTGCGCCCAGAAGCGTTTGCCAGTCACGATGTCCTTCAAACCGTCGCCATTCATGTCGATCAAATCGACGGCGTGAAGCTGCGAAAAAACGATGCCCTGCGGATTTTGTTCGGCCTTGTCGCCGACGATGAGGTGCTTCACCCAGCCCATCGCGCCGTTTTCATTGGTCTGCTCAAACCACGCCAATCCATAACCGTGCGCCGCGAGACTCGTGATCACGTCGTTCTTTCCGTCGCCGTTCACGTCGTAGGCATACATCTGCGATCCGCCGCCGCCGAAAAGCGCTTCGTGTTTCGTCCAGACTGGGTCACCCGCGAGCGACGCGGGCTGTTCCCACCAGCCGTCTTTTTCGAGAAGGTCCATGCGCCCGTCGCCATTCACATCGCCGACTCCCATGCCGTGCGTAAAGCGCTGCCACGGGCCTTTCGGGGAGATGGCGTGCCACTTGAATTTTTCGCCGGGATTCTTCGGATCGAATTCTGCGTAGCCAAAATATCCGCCGGAGTTGCAAACGATTTCAGGCCGGCCATCGCCCGTGATGTCCGTAAACGTCGGCGACTCATTGTCGGTCACATCCATCGCGACATGCTGGGTCCACGGCCCGTCTTTGCCCTGCGGATTTTCATACCACCAGCTCTGCTCGCCGGGGAAGCCGAGGATCAAAATATCCGCCCAGCCATCGCCGTTGAAATCATAAGTGTAGGCGAGAAAGTTCTTCGAGTATTCGTTCTCGTGGCTGCGCCCGCCTTTGAAGCCGGGAATGGTTTCAGTCGTGCCGTCTGCCTTTTTGACGACTGAGGTTTTCGAGTCGTCGGAATAGGTGTGTCGTTTGGAAAAGTCCGGCCCTTCCCACCAATACGGCCCGCTGACGACATCCATTTTCCCGTCGTGATTGAAATCGCCGATGGCCGCGCCCTCGGCCCAGAAATCCGTGGAAAGCTGCTGCCGGCTGAACTCACCACCCGGAATGGGCAGCGGAGATTCGGCATGCAGGGTGGCGAGGGAAGAGGCGAGGCACAGCGCGGGGAAGAGTTTCATGGGGTGAGGTGAAGTTGGGGCATCTTTCAATTCAACCGGGGACTTGCAAGAACCTTGTCCTTCTCTGGGGGGCATGTGATTAAAAGTGGTGGAGATGCGAGAGAGCGCGAGGCTCTGGACTCGGGCCGCGGGTCGCGCGTTGCAAGAGAGGTCGCGCGAAAAGGTCTGGGTCGCTCGCGAGGCCATTAGCCCCCAAAACCTGTCATTCTGAGGAACGAAGAACCTCTGACTCTTTCCGTGCCTTTCCGCGCTCCGTCCGTGAAGAGCGGGAGCTTTCTCTGGCTGCGCCGCGTGTGATGGAAATGATCAGAGGTTCTTCGTTCCTCAGAATGACAGGTTGTGTTTGGAGGCTGCCTCCGAAGTGACCGTCGCCCAGGCACGCTGGCCACCCGCCGCCTACACATCGCAGAGTTTCACTGCTTCAGCGAGCGACGCGATTTTGTCGCGCACAGGGATGAATTCCTGCCCCACGTAGCCTTTGTAGCCGACATCGATCAGTGCCTGCATGATGGCCGGATAATTCAGTTCCTGCGTGGCGTCGATCTCGCCGCGGCCCGGCACGCCCGCCGTATGCACGTGGCCGATGAAAGGCGCGTGCTGCTTGATGCGCGCGATCACGTCGCCGTGCATGATTTGCACGTGGTAAATATCGAAGAGCACCTTCATGCGAGCGGAGCCGATGGCGCGGCAAATCTCGACGCTGCGCTCCATGTCGTCGCAGAAGTAATCCGGGTGCCCTTTCATGTTCGTCGCCACGCGCGAGTTCAGCATTTCGAGGCAGATGGTGACGCCTTTTTCCTCGGCAAAAGGCACGATCTTTTTCAGCCCCGCGATCATGCTGGCCTGGCCCTCCTCCGTGCTCAGGCCGCGACGAAAACCAGAGAACGTGATGACGCTCGGCACGCCCGCCGCCGCGCATTCCACGATGCGATCGTGCAGCGTCTTCACGCATTCCTCGTGCTCTTCAGGATGCGCGAATCCCTTCGCAAAACCATGGGAACCGGCGAGCGCGCACGTGAGGCCGAGCGACTTCAGCAGCGGCCAGTGTCTCGGGTCGATGAGCTCCACGGAGGCGAGGCCGAGCGCTGCGGCGTGCTGCGCGAGTTCTTCGGGCGGCATGGGATTAAAGCACCACGGCACGACCGATTGTTTGATGCGTCCATTCTTCGTCGCGACTGCCGCCGGCGTCTCCGCGGCTTGCGTGGTAAAGCCCATCGCGGCGGTGGCGGCCATGCCTTTGAGGGCGGTGCGACGGTTGATCGGGGAACGGCTGGGAGTCTTCATGAGCGTGCTATTCAGCTTCCATGAAACGCGGCGACGAGCGAGCTTTTACGCCCGCTCCTATGAATCATTTCCTCCGCCTCGCCATCGTCTTCATCTGCCTCGCGTCCTCTGTTTTTGCGGAGGAAAAGCTGAACTTCCTCTTCGTGCTCGTGGACGACATGGGGCTGACCGACCTCGGCTGCTACGGCTCGAAGTTTTACGAAACGCCGCACATTGATCAGCTCGCGAAGGATGGCATGAAATTCGAGAAGGCCTACTCTGCCTGCACGGTCTGCTCGCCCACGCGCGCGGCGCTGATGACGGGAAAATATCCCGCGCGCCTGCATCTCACGGACTGGATCGCGGGACACGACCGGCCCTTCGCGAAACTGCTGCCGCCGGACTGGACGCAGGAATTGAAAGCGGGCGAGACGACGATCGCCGATCTGCTGCGCGCGAAGGGTTACGCGACGGCGCACTTTGGAAAGTGGCATCTTGGAAAGAATCAGCCCGCGACCGCGCACGGCTTCGATCTCAGCCTCGCCGACAATGGCAAGGGCCAGCCGGACTCTTATCTTTCGCCTTACAAAAATCCGAATCTGCCCGACGGCCCGCCCGGCGAGGAACTCACCGATCGCCTCACGCGCGAGGCTTCGCAGTGGATGGAGAAAAATCGCGATCGCCCGTGGTTCCTTTACCTGCCTCACTATGCGGTCCACACGCCGCTCGGTGGAAAGCCGGAAGTGATCTCGCGCTTTCAGGCAAAGGCCGATCCGCAGGCCCCGCAAAAGAATCCGAAATACGCCGCGATGGTGGCGGCGGTGGATGACAGCATCGGCGCGCTGCGCGCGAAACTCGACGAGCTGCATCTCGCAGAACGCACTGTGATTATTTTCACGAGCGACAACGGCGGCCTGCTGCCGGTCACCGGGAATCTCGGGCTCCGCGCGGGCAAAGGCTCGGCGTATGAAGGCGGCGTGCGCGTGCCGGCGATCGTCGTGTGGCCTGGCGTGACGAAGGCGGGCAGCGAGTGCGCGACTCCGGTCATCACGATGGATTGGTTTGCCACGCTCGCCGCCGCCGCGGGCATCGAGACAAAGAGTGAGGGCGTCGATATGCGTCCGCTGCTGCACGGCGAATCCATTCCTGCGCGCCCGATTTACTGGCACTATCCGCACTATCATCCAGGCGGCGCGACGCCGTATTCCGCGGTGCGCGATGGCGATTGGAAGCTCGTGCATTTCTACGAAGACGACCGGGTGGAACTCTACGATCTCGCCCACGATCCGCAGGAGAAAACCAATCTCGCCGAGACCCAGCCCGACCGCGCCAAAGCGATGCGCGCACAACTCGACGCATGGCGAAAAAGCGTGGACGCCCAGCCGCCAGTGCCGAATCCGAAATACGAAGCGACGCGCGACCGCTAGGTGTGATTAAAAGTGGTGCAGAGGAGCCATCGTTGTTTGGGTGGTCTGGGTGTTGGCGACGGTGCGCTGCGCACGGCTCAACTCCAAACGCTAAACGCCAAACTTCAAACGCCAAAGAGTCCCGCAGGCGCACCGCCTGCGTTTGGCGTTTGGCGTTTGGCGTTTGGCGTTTGGCGTTTGGCGTTTGGCGTTTGGCGTTTGGCGTTTGGCGTTTGGCGTTGAGCCGCCCGCAGGGCCATCACCACCTGCATTTTAGCACCACATTTAATCACGACCGCGACCGCTAACCGCCATCAATCGCGATTGCCCGCCGCCCGTTTCCCGCGCATCGTCTCCCCGCCTTGCCCACCGCCGCCGCACCGCTAATCTTCGATTCGGGTTTTCTTGTGAAACTCGAACAGCTCTATCTGCTTTCGAAAAAGCTTTTTCGCGGAGCGCATCGCGCCGAGCGCAAAAGCCGCCAGACCGGCTCCAGCCTTGAGTTTGCGGACTATCGCAACTACTCGATCGGCGACGATCTGCGCTCGATCGACTGGAACATTTACGGACGCCTCGACCGGCTTTTCGTAAAGCTCTACGAGCAGGAGCAGGACTTGCAGATTTATCTGCTCATCGACGCCAGCGCCTCGATGCGCTGGAAAGCCGCAGGCGATTCCACCACGTCGAAATTCGATCAAGCGCGCCGCATCGCGGCCTCGCTCGCCTACATCGGCCTCGCCAATCTCGATCGCGTGAACGTGCTCTGGTTTGGCGACCTGCTGCTGGGCGACATGGGGCTCACGCGTGGAAAATCCCAGTTCCACAAAGTGCTCAATTTCATCGAACGTGCGCCCGCCACCGATGGCAGCAGCACGGGCCTGCTCCCGAGCGCAAAGGCTTTCGCGCAGCGCATGAAAAGGCGCGGCCTCGTCTTTGTTATCAGCGATCTTTTTGATCCCGCCGGTTACGAAGAAGCGCTCGCACTCCTGCGCTACCACAACTTTGAAGTCCACGTGATCCAGACGCTCGATCCGCGCGAATTGCGTCCGCGCGACAGCGGCGACTTGCGGCTCGTCGAAGCGGAGACCGGCGAAGTCTTCGAAGTCACCGCCAACGACGCCCTGCTCCGCCGTTACGAGCGCGAGATCGATACCTTCCTGGCCAACCTGGAAGCCTTCTGCCTCCGCCGCGCCGTCGGCTACGCGCAAGTCTCCACAGCTGCGCCATTCGAGGATCTCGTCCTCCGCGTATTGCGGGACGGCATGATCTTGAAGTAAGTCTCCGTCCGCGGACGACGTTACTTTTTCAGCCGGAAGAACTGACTTGGAACACCAGTGGAGAATGGGTAAGGACTGGGGCCGGCGGGAAGAGGCAGCCACGCGTTTAAGTCGAAGGTGGACTCCAAAGTGGCCGCCGGATCAAACCAGTAGAGGACCGGCTGACCGCCCGCTTTCCCAAAACCCAGAGTGAGCGCCTCGTTGATGGTGGCGACTAACTCACAATCGAGTAAGATGTCGCTGGAAGTCAGCGATGTTTGATGGACTTGAATCGCGAGGATGTTTTGTCCGGCGACTAGTTTGGAAACGGGAATACTTTGCGTGAGATAGTTAGCGGTATTTGTCGAATTGGGGACGTTGTTCGCCGCGATCGTGGTGGCGTCGTAGGTGTAAGGCGGATTGAAAGTGCCGTCGGCGGAAACCAGCGTGGGACTCGCCTCGTTGTTCAGCCAGATCACCGCGGCATCATCGCGCCGGATGCGAAAGGTGAGCGAGGCGATGCGGGATGGATCGGCGACATTGAATTTCTTCCGGAAGTAGAAGGCCTTCGTTCGGTCGGTAGCGGAGCCGGAAGCAACCGTCGTAACCACGCCCGTGGCACCAAAGCCGGCGGGCAGGGTGCAGGGCAGCCATTCGGTCGCGGCGACGCTGGTATCGTCGAAGGCAAGGGTCTTCCACGAAGCTGGCGGCTCACTCCGCGTCTCGCGATAGCGCCAGCCGGAGCCACCGCGGGCGACCAGATTGGGGTCGCTCGTTTTGAAATACCATGCCTCGCCGGTGACTTCCGCGTTCACAGGATTGGTCAGTGCAACCCGGATGAGAGCGTAGTTTCCGGGCGAGGCGATGGCAGGAGAAATGGTCTTGAGAGTCTCGCCCGCGGCGAAAGTAAGCGTGCCACTGGCCAGCACGTTGTCAGCACCATTGAGCGGTTCCGTTTTCCCAATCACGGAGTAATCGACGGACACGGTGTGCGAACTGAAGGTGCTGAGTCTCACCGTGAAGGTGCCCGCATAAGCCGAAGTATCGCTCTGCGACGGTGCAAAGCTGCTGATGGCGACCCCTACATTCGCACCCGGCACCGGCATGAAGGGGGCAAGCAGAGCACCGTTGGCCGCGGCGTTCCAAGTCGTATTGGTCGGATGATGCAGGGCATCTGGCTGCGAAAGATAGTTGTTGTGAACATTAAAGTAAGGATGGCCAAAGGTATTGGTCGCCGTGGTCTGGTAAATCCACGCATTGGCGGCGGTATCCTGCCAGTTGCCACTGAAGGCATCCTTGTAGAAGCTGTTAATGACAACGGAGTTCTTTACTTCCATCGATCCATTGTAGGAGTAGCCAGGCCCGTAGTTATCTCCCCACCGGACGCCCACCATATTACCGACAAAGAGGCAGCCATCGACCGTCGCATTCGGGCCATCGCCGGTGGCCGAGGCGCTGTATCCACATTCGACGCCCTGGCCCACATTGTAAAAGACGCAGCCGATGAAGCTGACATTGCGCGTGCCGGAGAGCGAGTCGCCTTCGTGATAGATTCCCTCAAACCAATTATTTTGGCAAAGATAAGGTGTCACATCCGCGGCGGCGGTGAATGGGTTGTCCCCGCCATTGCCCCCGCTATCCACGCCGTCGTCCTTCGTGAAGCCGACCACGGTATTTGTCACTGAGAGATCACCTCCTGTGAGATAGAGCGCATCGTTGTCGGCATCTATAAAAGTGGCGTCCTCGCTGGGAAACTCGAGGAGCGCCGAGCGGTCGATCGTAATCTTGCTGTCACTCATTTCGCCGCCCGTGACCGCGCGCTGCAACAGAGTCCGTGAAAGATCGACCCATGTGCCCCGTTTGCTATTCATCTCCTGCCCGGAAAGGCTGAAGCAATAGCAGTTCGCAAGATGAAGCTGGGCGCCGATGGCGGTGCCGGTGGCGACGGTGCCGGACACGAGAAAAAGCGCCTGCTCTGGCTTGTGCGAAGCGTAGCCGCTGTGCGAGGTGAACCACGTCTCATCTTCCCCCGAACCGGTGAAGATCGTGTAGGCCGCCGTCACGTTCGAGGTCGTCGTGGGTAGCTCGATGCCGCCCCAATTTCCACCCGCCGTATCGGGCGCGAACACGACCGGATTGCCATCCACGCCGTTGATTTGCAGCGTGCCGTTCACGACGATTTCCGCCGCGGTGCCGTTGGTGGCAGTCCCTGTATAGACAGTTACGATGGTCCCCGCGCCGACGGTAAGGGTGACGCCTGCATTGATCGTAAGCGTGCCGGTGACGTGCATGCGCGAGTTCGCGGGCCAGCTTGTATTGACGGCGATCGCGCCACTCACATTAGTAAAAGCGGGCGCGGCTAGAATGGTGATCGCGGGATTGTGCATGAGGCCGGCGACGTGGGCATCGACATTGATCGTCCCCGCCGCCGTCGCCGCGGGCGCGACGATTGAACCCCAGCCGCGCCGCATTTGCAGCGAGGTGCCGGGAAATCCTCCCAAGGTCACCGTGCCACTCAGCCACAGTGCTTCGTTTCCCGCCGTGCGGAGGATCGTCGCCATCGGGATGGGAAGACCGACGGGCCAAGCGGCGGGCGCGATTACCTTTAAGGTGCCGCCGACAAACGCCGAGGGCGCGTCATTGACGGTGCGATACGGAGTGTGCGGCGGAATCCCGGACTCGGTATCGCCGCGGATCGCGTTATCGCGCACGATGAAGCGGATGAGTTTGGAGTCCACGAGCACGTTGCCGGCCGTCCGGCTTTCCGCCTTTAGCTCATGGTAGCTAATCGCCGTAACTGTCACTGCGGTGCCCACAGCTACCGGCGCTCCATCCACCGTAGCCGTCGTGGTTGCCGCAGCGGGATCGGCGTTCACCGTGAAAGTGACGGTGTTGTTGTATTTCGTCTTATCCACGATGCCAGTGAAGGTGATGGCGGCGAAGGCGGGACAGGCGGCAGCGAGGACGCAGAGGAACAGGAGTTTTCCGAGGGATTTCATGGGGAAAGGGATCGGGAAGAGGGTCGCACGATGGGGACGTTGGACTAATTACAGACTTGTCACTTCCAACGGGCGAGACGTCCCTTCGCGAAGGGATGGCGCTTCGCGTTTGGGAAAATCTATAAACATGTCGCGCCGACGGCGCTGAAACAGTTGTTTGATGGTCTGCTATACTGAAGCGGGTGGCGCTTCTTTCAGGGCGTAGCGGATTTTTGCGTAGCCAGGTTTGATTACTTTGTAGATGAGGCGCAGGCGGTCGTCGAAGGGGATGAAGGCGCTCTTGATGGAGTTAATCGTGATCTTTTCCAGGTCGGAGAGCGTGAGACCAAATTCATCGATCGCGATTTGAAATTCCTTGGTCATGCTGGTGTTACTCATCAGGCGGTCGTCCGTGTTAATGGTGACGCGGAAGCCGCGGTCGAAGTAGAGCCGGAAGGGATGCTCTTTCATCGTCGGGACGGAGCCGGTGTGGACGTTACTCGAAAGGCACATCTCGAGCGGGATGCGGCGGTCGAGGACGTATTGCGCCAGCGTGCCGAGCTTCACGATCTTGCCGTCGATGATCGTCATGTCGTCAGTCAGGCGCGTGGCGTGGCCGAGGCGGTGCGCGCCGCAGAGTTGCAGCGCCTGCCAGATGGAGGCGACGCCGAACGCCTCGCCTGCATGGAGCGTGCTGTTGAAATTTGCCTGCTGGATCGCGTGGAAAGCCTCGACGTGTTTCTTCGGCGGATAGCCGGCCTCTTCACCTGCGAGATCGAAGCCAACGACGCCGCGGTAACGGAAGTCGATCGCCAGCTCGGCTGCCTCAAGCGAGTCCGTCATATTCCGCATTGCGCAGATGATGATGCCCCATTCGACGCCATACTTTTCCTTCCCGCGATTCAACCCATCGATGGCGGATTGTACAATTGCTTCATCGGTCAGCCCGCGCTCACGGTGGAAGCACGGGGCGAAGCGCACTTCGGCGTAAACCACGCCGTCGTGAAACATATCCTCGATAAATTCATACGCGACCCGCTCGATCCCCGCGCGCGTCTGCATCACCGCGATCGTGTGCGCGAAACCTTCCAGATAGAGCGGGAGCGAACCTCGATTTGCTCCGCGATGAAACCACGCGCCCAGCTCTTCCGCATTGTCGGTCGGCAGCGCCGTGTAGCCCACGGCTTTGGCGAGATCGATGACTGTCTGCGGGCGCAGACCGCCGTCGAGATGTTCGTGAAGAAGGACCTTTGGGAGCTGCTGGATGTCGAATGCCATGCGCAACGATGGCTCAGGCATCGCCGAAAGCCAATTCCGCGTTCGTCTTCCCTATCGTGGTTTTCCGACTACAGCGATGGCGGCATCGGCGGCGGGACGCCCCGCGGGTGCGGCGGGATGAGGCCGGTTTGATTGATCGCGAGGAGCGAACCGAGCAGGATGACGAGGAGCGGCAGCTCAATACGGATAGAGAGAAAATCCATCTGGCGCAGCACCGAGCACACTGAGCACGCGATGAAAAAGCTGCCCCACGGGAAAGACTCCTTGTGAAAGCCGTGGATGAGAAAGACGCAGATGCCCACCCCCAGGAGGCTGAGCGTCCAGACGACATTCAGGGGCGGGACGACGCCGAGGGTATCGAGCAGCCAGATGAAGCCGAAGCCGGCGACGAGGGCGGGGATGATGTATTTGCGCATGAGGGCGGCATTATGGAAATAGGCACGGGTGTGGCGAGTCGGAAATCGCGAGTCGTTGGGACGGGGGCGGTGCCAGACGAGTCCGCGCTTCCCGCCGGGAGCGAGGTTTTCGATCCCGCGCTCATCCTGCACGCCGGGCCAACTTGGTGGGCCGCCCTTTCTGGGTGGAAAACCGCGCCGATCAGGATGGAAGCGCGTCGGCGGATCGTTCGGGGCGTGAAAACACGCCTGCGATTGCAGCCGCGAGCATTCCCCGACGCAATCCAGAGCGAGGAAGTGCAGCGTTGTGGATTTTTGATCACAACCCTCAGGGCGTCGGTGCGGTTTCGGGTGTCTCCGGCTCCGGGTCTTCAGGGAAGAAGATCTTTACCGTAGGCAATGCTGCCTCCATCGCGGCTTTCCTCTCAGAAGTAAGCCAAGCGGGCACATCAGGTGATAGCACGACGAGGGAAAGGAATTCCAAGTGCGGAATGGCAACGAAGGTCTTGGTGCATCCGTCGGTCACGCGACTGAATCCGAGGGTGAGGGAGCGAAGATTGGGATGGCCTGCAAGTGGAGCGATGGAGGCATCGGTGATCAACGCGCCTCCGATCTTGATTTCCTCAAGGTTTTCCAACCCTCGAAGCTCCGCGCACAAATGAGTCCACTCACTTTCGCTGGGAATAGTTGGGCTGCCACCGTCAATCCAGACGCAGCGCAAGTTTGGGAATCGCGCCAACGCAGCGCCAAGGTCACCGCGAAACGTCCCAAAGCCGTCGATGTCGATTTTTTTGATCGGGCTTCGAAATAGCACGTCAAAGCGTTCATAATAGGTTTGGTGGCGGTGCATCTTATTCGACAAGGTATCGCCTTTCCTGTCGGGAGGGTCGCGTAACGTCTCGAAAAGAAAGTTCTTTACGGCAGCATTTGTAGAAGGAGGCAGGAAGTTTGGTGATTGGTTTAATGGGTCGGCCGAATCATCGAACTCAACCTCCCAGTCTTGCTCAACCGCGTTCTGAACCGCGATCACTCCCACGAGATTCCTGATGGGAACGACGAGAAGCATCCCCAGCCCCGCCACCACCAACAAAACCACCCACTTTTTCGGACTCCGCCACAGCGTGCTCATCGAGGGCGGGTGAAGTCAGGTAGTGGGCGATGCTCCGGGTAGGGTGGGCGTCCCGCCCGCCGAGGCTGGCATCTTGCCGGGCTCTTCCACACGGGCACCGCGCATCCCGCCGGAGTTGGTTGCGGGCAGGATGCCCGCACCGGCGGGCGAGACGCCCACCCAACCCGGGATTTTGCGGGCACGCTCGGCGGCTTCGGCGTCAAAGCTGCGCCGGCTCTCCCGCGCGCGAGCCTCCGCCCAAGGCGCGGCGAGAGGGTCGGAGGGCGGCGGCGGCGGGGTGCGGGACATGAGCGTGGTTTCGGGGTGGGTTCGTGCGCAGCAAGCCATGTTATGTTGAGCAAAGCGAAAGATCTCCGACCATTTCCAAACGTCACCCATGGACTTGGTCTGAAGAGAAAAATAGGAAGAGGTTCTTCGCTGCGCTCGGGATGACAGGATTTGCAAAGAGAGCCAGCAATGGGTGTTTTCGGGGTTTTGCATTTCGCGGGCAAGGCGGATTTCCCCCTCGCTCCGAAGTTTCACTCGGGAATGCCTTGTCGGTGAGGTGCCACTTCGCCGGTGAGGGCGCGGCGGGAGGACGGACGAAGCGGAGCTTCGGGGACAAGTGCGTTCCCAAGCAGAGTTTGGGAACGAGGGGCGGGGTGGGATGGACACGCGTGCTGCAATCCAGCCACGGATGAACACGGAAGGGCACGGATGGGGAATGCTTTGTCCGTGTTTCATCCGTGCCATTCCGTGGCTTCCACTCTTTCCCGCTCACTGGCCTGAAATGATCAGCTCGGGAGAACTTCCTCCGCTTTCCCCATCTCCGCCCTTTCCAAACGGCAGGCTGTCCCTAAAGTTCGCGCCCCATGAAAATCATCGCCATCGCGAACCAGAAAGGCGGCGTGGGCAAGACGACGACGGCGGTGAATCTCGCCGCCTGTCTCGCTGCCCGCGGGGCGCGCGTGCTCCTGCTCGATCTCGATCCGCAGGCAAATGCGACGAGTGCGCTCGGGCTGGAGCCGATCGAGGGGCACAGTATCTATGGGCCGCTGCTCGGGGATGGGTCGGTGATGGAGGCGGTGGTGCCGACGCGCTGGGAACATCTGTGGATGATCACGGGCGACATCAATCTGGCCGGGGCGGAAATCGAGGTGGCGCGGCGGGAGGATCATCTGACGCGACTCCGCGTGGCGCTTCAGCCCCTGCGGGATGATGCGACGTTCGACTTTGTGCTCCTCGATTGCCCGCCTTCTCTGGGCATCCTAATGACGAATGCGCTGGCCGCCGCGGATGAGCTGCTGGTGCCGCTCCAGTGTGAGTATTTCGCCCTGGAGGGTCTCTCGAAGATCGTGCAAGTGGTGGAGCAGATCCGGCAGACGGGGGCAAACCCGGACCTAAAGATCGGGGGCATCCTCATGACGATGTTTATGCGAAACAATCTCGCGCAGCAGGTGATCGCGGAGGTGCAAACGCACTTTGGAGATGTGATTTTTAAGACGGTGGTGCCGCGGAGCGTGCGCCTCGGGGAGGCTCCGAGCCACGGGAAGCCGATCATCGAATACGAGCCGAGTGGCCTTGGCTCGGCGGCTTACCGGGCGCTGGCGGTGGAGTTTATGGATAAGTATGGGTTTGCGGGGAAGCCCGCCTGAGCGTGATCCGCAGATCGCGCAGATTCCCGCAGATGATCTCGATCGCAGACCCGCGCCCATCCGCGCGCATCGGCGGCTTTACCCGGCAGAGTCCGCGTAAAAAAAAGCCCTGTCATCCTGAGCGCAGCGAGGGACCTCTCACTATTTTCTTCCTCTGACCAAAGCCACGGGTGACGGACGGAAATAGTCAGAGATCTTCGCTCCGCTCAACATGACAGCGCGTTTTCGGATTCACCCGCCATCCGCCTCTTTCATAATCCGCGCCGCTCTGCGTAATCTGTGGATTCTGTTTCCACGGTTTTCCCCCCTCCCCCTTTCATGAAGCCTCTGCTGATCTCGTTGTTCGCTGTCTGCGCGCTGGCGCGTGCTTTTTCCCAGGATCGGGTGGAGATGGAGCGGCGGCTGGAGGCTCTGCCGAAGGAGGCGGCGAGTGTGATCGCGCCGGAGGGGCTCGCGGTTTTTAAGCTGAATGGCGCGGGTGCTTCGATGATGTCGGTGCCGGTGGCAGGACAGGCTTTTTCCCAAGCGGTGCGGGTGCGGACGATGGTGAAGCCGGCGAAACCGTATTCTGTGCAGCTCGTGGCGAGGACGGCGGGGCCGATCGCGAAGGGCGATGTGCTGCTGGCGACTTTTTGGGCGCGGGGCTTGGAGCACGCGGTGGGGATGGATGAGTCGAGGACGGAGTTCGTGCTGGAGCTGGGGCGGGAACCTTACACGAAGAGCGGTCTTTTACCGGTCGCGCTCGATGGCCTGTGGCTGAAGTACTATGTGCCGTGTGCGGCGATGTCGGATATCGCGTCAGGAGAGGGCACGGTGGGCTTCCGCTGCGGATATGATCCGCAGGTTTTCGAGATCGCGGAACTGACGCTGCGAAACTATGGGTCTTCGGTGAAGGTGAGTGCGCTGCCTTATACCCCGGCGACTTATATCGGACGCGCGGCGGATGCGCCGTGGCGGGCGATGGCGGCGGCGCGGATCGAGCAGGCGCGGAAGGGTGATCTGACGGTGATGGTGCGGGATGCGGCGGGGCAGCCGGTGCCGGGGGCGACGGTGGAGGTGCGGGAAACGAGGAGCGCGTTTGGCTGGGGCACGTCGGTCGATGCGGAGACGGTGCTGGCGGAGGGTGCGGACGGGGATCGGTATCGTGAGGTCTTGCGAGCGGACTTTAACAAGACGGTGGTGGAGAATCATCTGAAGTGGGAGAAGTGGGAGAAGGATCGGGAGCCGGGCCTGCGCGCGGTGGCGTGGCTGCGGGAGCATGGGTTGCCGGTGCGGGGACAGTGTCTGGTGTGGCCGGGGAAGAAGAATTTGCCGGCGGATGTGCTGCCGCTTTTCGAGAAGCCGGAGGAACTGCGGGCGCGGATCGCGGAGCATATCGCGGAGGAGGTGGGAGCGTTCCACGGGCAGCTCGTGGAGTGGGATGTTTTGAATGAACCCTTCTCGAACACGGACGTGCAGGCGATCCTGGGGGAGGCGGTGCTGGGGGATTGGTTCCGCGCCGCGAAGGCTGCGGAGGGAGCGCCACGTTTGTTCATCAATGACTATGGGATCCTGGAGTCCGGGGGGCGGGACGTGGCGCATCAGGATCACTATTATAAAACGATCAAGGCGCTGAAAGACGGGGGCGCTCCGGTGGAGGGGATCGGGATGCAGGGACACTTCTCGGAGGAGCTGACGGCGATCCCGCGGCTATGGGAAATCCTGGATCGCTTCGCGACGTTCGGGCTGCCGGTGGAGGTGACGGAGTTCGACGTGAATACGTATGACGAGCAGCTTCAGGCGGACTACACGCGCGATTTTCTGACGGCGATCTTTGCGCACGAAAGCACGAGCGGCGTGCTGCTGTGGGGCTTTTGGGAAAAGCGACACTGGATTCCCCCGGCATCCCTCTACCGCGCGGACTGGTCGCCGCGCCCGGCGGCAAAAGTGTGGAAGGAGCTGACGCAAAAGACGTGGTGGACCGAAGAAACACAGAAGACAGCCGCAGCCGGAACGGCAAAGGTGCGAGGTTTCCTCGGAGACTACGAGGTGCGGATCACCGCGAATGGAAAGACAACGACGAAGGCGGCCACGCTGACCCGCAACGGTTTCCGCCTCGACGTGAAGCTCGGAGATTGAACCACGGAGAGCACGGAGGACACGGAGCGAGGAAAGGAAGGGCGCAAGTCCCCTGTTCTTACTCTCCTGTATTCAGGAAAAAGATGACGACGAAGGGCGCGACGAACGCAAAAAAACGGTGCGCCGTCGAATCTTCTTCGCGTCCTTCGTAGTCACCTCTTCTTTTTCAGATTCTTTCTGAAAGGTCGTCTTCATCCTCCGTGCCTTTCGTGGTTTCATCGCTCCACCGGAAACGGCCCGGCGATTGTCTTGCGCGCGGCGTTTGTGCGCTGCTAGCGTCCGCGCCCATGAGCACGCCGGAAAACTTCGATCCCACACCCATCAGCGGAGGCCCGACCGATGTCGCCCCGCTTGGCCGCGAAATGAAACCAGCCCACGAATTGACCGGCGCGGAGGAAGCTGCGGCTGCCGACTGGGACGCGATCGCGGCAGACGCGGATTTCAAAAAACTGCTCGCTGCGAAGAAGGGGTTTATTCTACCGGCGACGATCTTTTTCCTCGTCTATTACTTCGCGCTGCCGGTGCTCGTCGGCTGGTTTCCCGACTTGATGAAAACGAAAGTCGGCACCGTGAACGTCGCGTATCTCTTCGCGTTCTCGCAGTTCTTCATGGCGTGGATCGTCGCCGCCATTTACGTCGGCAAAGCGACGGGTTGGGACAAGGCGGCGGCGGCGGTGCTCGGGAAATTCAAAAAGTAAATTTCCTGTATGAATCTGCCCGCATTTCTCCTCCTCGCCGATGCCGCTCCCGCCGCGAATCCCGCTGCCATCGCGATGTTCGTTTCATTCGTCACCGCGACGCTAGTCATCACGTATTTCAGCGCGCGCAAATCGTCCGGCTCCAGCGCGTACTTTGCCGCAGGCCGGCGCATCACCGGCTGGCAAAACGGCCTCGCCGTCGCGGGAGATTACATGAGCGCCGCGAGCTTTCTCGGCATCGCGGGAATGATCGCGCTGTCGGGTTACGACGGCTTTCTCTACTCCGTCGGCTTTCTCGTCGCGTATCTCACCGTGCTGCTGCTCGTCGCCGAGCCGCTGCGCAACGCCGGCAAATACACGATGGCCGACGTGCTCGCGTATCGCCTCAGTCCACGGCCCGTGCGCGCAGTCGCCTCGCTCTCGACGATCACGGTTTCCACCTTCTACATGATCGCGCAAATGGTCGGCGCGGGCGGCCTCGTCAAAGTGCTGCTGCCAGGCATCACTTACAACGTCGCGGTCTGCGGAGTCGGCGTGCTGATGATCGTGTACGTCGTCTTCGGCGGCATGCTCGCGACGACCTGGGTGCAGATCGTGAAGGCCGTGCTGCTGATGAGCGGCAGTGTTTTCCTGAGCGTGCTGGTGATGAGCAAGTTCCACTTCAGTGTCAGCGAATTCTTCGCGTCGCTCGCGAAAATCACTTCGCACGACAAGGCCGGCGTGGAAGTCGTCCGCGACTACATGACGCCCGGAATGAAGTTCAAAAATCCGCTCGATTTCATTTCGCTCGCACTCGCGCTCGTCTTCGGCACCGCCGGTCTGCCCCACATCCTCATCCGCTTTTACACCGTGCCCGATGCGAAAACCGCGCGCTCTTCCGTCGTGTGGGCGATGGTGCTGATCGGCGTCTTTTACATCATGACCACGTTCTTCGGCTTCGGTGCGGCGAGCCTGCTCGGGCCAGATTTCATCGGGAAAAATGGCGGTGGCAACATGGCCGCTCCGCTGCTCGCGAAAGCGGTCGGCGGCGACATCTTTTTTGCATTCATCAGCGCGGTCGCATTCGCCACGATCCTCGCCGTGGTCGCCGGTCTGACGATCAGCGCGAGCACCAGCTTCGCGCACGATTTTTTCTCGAACGTCATCCACCACGGCAAGGAGCAGAAAGCCGGTGAAGAAGTGCGCGTCGCCCGCATCACCGCATTTGTCGTCGGCGCAGTCTCCATCGCGCTGGCCATCGCGCTCGGCCCGACCGCGAATGTCGCGTTCCTCGTCGGCCTCGCCTTCGCCGTCGCCGCCAGCGCGAATCTGCCCGTCATTTTGTTTTCGATATTTTGGAAACGCTTCAACACCGCCGGTGCTGTCGCGGGCCTTTCAATCGGTTTACTCAGCTCCATCGGCCTCATCCTCATCAGCCCTACGATCATGACCGTCGATGCCGCCACCGTCGCCGCATCTGCGCGCCATCTCATCCAGCACGCACCGCTTTTCCCGCTGGAAAATCCCGGCATCGTCAGCATCCCGCTCGGCTTCCTCGCCGCGATCCTCGGCACGCTGATGACCCGCGAACCCAGCGCCGAAGCCCGTTTCACTGAACTCACCGTCCGCGCCAACACCGGCCTCGGATCGGAGAAGGCGTCGGTTCATTAGGTCGCGGATGTGACGCGGGTTTGGAAATGGATTGGGATTTCCCCCGTGGCTGGCTTTTACCAAGCGGAATTCCACAAATCGATCGAAGCGATGCCCCATCGTTCGACGCCGCGAAACCGCCCTCCGAATAAGACAACCGCGCGGCACCAATTTCCGGGGAGCGCGCTCGGCCCGAACGCGGGTTTCGCCGTCCCGCCGAAACGAACTTCCTTGCCCCATCCCGCCAGAATCCGCGAACGCAAACGACGACACCACGTAGAAAAGCACGTCATGGCGGGACGCCATGACCAGCACTCGGGACGAGTGCGCCCACCCGACACTGGTGCCGCGTCTTATCCAAAACTCGATCACGGGCACGCACCACCTGGCGCGCGATCAGTCGTGCTGTTCCTTTACGACACCACCGCCGCCCCTTCCAACACCCCGTCCTCATCCCCGGTCTGCCCGTCAGCCTGACGCCGCAGCAAATCCAACCCGCACCACAACATCGCCGCGTAGAGTCCGAGCAGACACCAACTCGGGCCGCCGATGCCGTTCCAAAAGTTCGTCGCCTTTTCGAGCGAATGCGCCGACGGCGGAAGACGCAAACCCAACTGCCACGCGACCAGCGCGATCATGAGCGACTGGCGGCGAAATGTGGCAACGGGCGAAATCAGCAACGCCAGCACGGCGACATGCAGAAGCAGCAGCACGAACATATGCCGGCGGGCCACTTCCGGTCCGAAGGCCAGCCAGGCGACCATCAGCCCGATCCACTCGAGCGCCACCAGTCCGGGATCGCGCGGGCGCATCGTCTTCGGCTCGGGTGTCGCCGCGAGCAGATGAAAACCACGCGTCCGGTAAATCAAAAACACGACCCCGAGGAAAAGCAGCGCGACGAGCCCACCCAGCAAAAACCCGCCCGATGGATTGCGCTGAAACGATTCCAGCAGCCGCCCGCCCGCGCTCGTGATCGAGACGCTGCGAATCCACGTCAGCTTCACCGTCCGCGCCGCCGCTTCGCTGTGAATCCCCGCAAAGCTACCCAAGCCCGCAAACGCCACGCTCAAGTCGCGCAAATTTCCCGCCCATCCCGAAACCAACGCGGGCACGAACGCGAAGATCCCCATCGACAACACCGAAGCCGCCGCCGCCTGCCAGCGTCGGCGGAAGAGCATCCACGGCAGCGCGAAGAGCGTCTGGTATTTGATGTTTGCGCTGAAACCGATCGCGAGCCCCGCCAGCCACGGCATCCGGTCCAGCCAGCGCAGCGCCAACACAAAACCCAGCAGGATCAGCGTATCCGTCTGCCCCGTCGCCCACTCCGTTTTCACCTCGCCCGCGCTTAGCAAAAACGCACCCGCACACAGCAGCCAGCGTGTCGCGGCGTCGCCCGGCAGCCGAAAGCGCCGCATCATTTCCCCCGCCGCGAGATGGATCGCGAAAAACGTAAGACAGACATTGCAGACCAGCCACAGGCGCTCCGCAGCGACCACGCCGAGCCCCGCCAGCGGCGTGACCAGAAACGCGAAGAGCGGCGGATACACATACTCGCATTTCTCACCCGGCAGATGAGTGGTGTACATGTTTCCACCCGACAGCATGGTATTCGCCGCGAGATGAAAATGGCGGAAGCTACTCTGCCATGAATGATGGAAATCCGCCCAAACGAAGGAGATCGCAAAAATAAGTGCGCCAGCGCAGAGAAGCGTCAGCCAGCGTGTTGAAACTTTGGGGTTTGAAGCAGTTATCCCCTCTCCATATGTGCGCTTCCACAATCGCACTCATTAAATCTACATGACAGTTCCGTTACTGACCTTCGAGCGATGCCGCGTCGTGCGACCAAAAAGCTTGCGAGTGACTCCATAAAACATGTCCGAATCTCCGATCCGCCATCTCTACTTTCACATCCCCTTCTGCCCGAAGCTCTGCCCCTATTGCTGCTTCTACGTGGAAGTCGGCGCGAAGAACAAGACGACCGCCTTTCTCGACGCGCTACTGCGGGAGGTCGAAAATCACGCGGCGGGTTTGCAGCCGCGCACGATCTATTTCGGCGGCGGGACGCCGAGCGCGTTGAGCTGCGAGCAGCTTGATTATTTGTTCTCCGGGCTGCGCGAGCGGCTCGATCTGAGCGCGCTGGAGGAATGGGATTTGGAGGCGAATCCGGCGACGATCCACGCGGACAAAGCGGCGCTTTTGAAACGTCACGGCGTCACGCGGCTCAGCCTCGGCGTGCAGTCGTGGGATGACGCCACGCTCAAGACACTCGGCCGCGTCCACACCGCCGCGCAGGCGGAGAAAACCTTTCATCTCCTGCGCGACGCCGGCTTCACGAATCTAAACATCGACCTGATGTTCTCCGTGCCCGGCCAGACGCCGGAGCAATGGCGCGCGACTTTGGAAAAAACCATCGCGCTTCAGCCCGAGCACGTGTCGTCGTATTGCCTCACTTACGAGGAAGACACCGACTATTTCCGCAAACTCCTCGGCGGCGAATACCGTCAGGATGTGGACCTCGACGCGACGCTCTTCGAGACGACAATGGACACGCTCAACGCCGCCGGTTTCGCCCAATACGAAATCTCCAACTACGCGCGCCCCGGCCACGAATCCCGCCACAATCAAGCCTACTGGCTCGGCGCGGATTACCTCGGCTTCGGCCCGAGCGCCTTCAGCACCGTCGGATTGCGGCGCTGGAAAAACATCCCCGACACCGCCGAATACACCCGCCGGATTCTCGCGGGAGAAAGCACGGAAACCTTCACCGAAGAGCTAACACCCAAAACGCGCTGCGGCGAAATCCTCGCCTTCGCCATCCGCATGCGCGAAGGCCTCGCTGCCAAAGACGCAGAGCCGTGGCAGGAAGAACTGCGCGAATTTCACGAACTAGGTTTCCTCGAAGATCGCGACGACCGAATCATCCTCACCCGCCGCGGCAGAATGATGGCAGACTCCGTCGCGGGAGCCTTTGTGTGAAGGCGAGGCACGAAGAACTCCGGGTAGCGCGCTCGTCCCGCGTGCTGGTTTCGGCGTCCCGCCGAAACGAACTTCCTGCAACCTTGACCTCACCGACAATTCACCGTTTTGCAAAAGCCCGCGGATCAAAAAGTCCGCGCAGGCGGGATGCTTTCGCCAGCACGCGGGACGAGCGCGCTACCCGGAATTCTCTCGCATGATCTACGATGTCGCGATCGTCGGCGCAGGCCCAGGCGGCTCCACTTGCGCGGCGTTTTGCGCGGGCGCGGGAATGTCCACGCTCCTCATTGAGCGTGCCGTTTTCCCCCGCGAAAAAGTCTGTGGCGACTGCGTGAATCCTGCGTGCTGGCCGATCTTCGACCGATTGCAACTCAGCGAGCGCGTGCTCGCGCTGCCGCATTCGCGCATCGCGGAAGTCGAGTTCATCGGCGCGACTGGGCGCTCCGTGCGGCACCGACTCGCCTCTTCTGCGCGCGGGGAAATCGCAATCAAGCGCAGCGTGCTCGACGCGCTGCTCCTGCAGCGGGTACGTGAAAACGGCGCGGAAATTCGCGAGGGCGCGGCCGTCTCTGCCGTGGAAAGCGGGTGGACCATCGACACGTCCGCCGGCCGCTTCTCCGCGCGCACTTTGGTCGCCGCCGACGGTCGCAATTCCACCATCGCGCGCCTCCTCGGGCTCGCGCCACCCGCCGGGAAAGACCGCGTCGGATTACAAACGCACCTGCCCGCGCCGCGCGATTTCGGCGACCGCATCGTCATGCGTTTTCTCCCGCGCGGATACTGCGGCATCGCCAGCGTCGGCGAGGGCCAGCTCAATCTCTTCCTCGTCAGCCGACCCGCGCATATCGACGAATTGAAGACATGGGCCGCCCGCGAATTCACGCTGCCGGTCGCCCAGGAATGGCGCGCGATCACTCCCCTCGCCCGCGCTCCCATTCCGCCGTCGCATCCGCATCTCCTCCTCGTCGGCGACGCCGCGCGCGTCGTCGAGCCCTTCACCGGCGAGGGCATCTACTACGCGCTCGCGTCCGGCGAACTCGCCGCGCGCCATCTCATCGCGCGCGATCTCGGCGGCTACGCCAAAGCGCACGCGCAACTTTATCGCGGACGCCTCTGGATCAATCAGCTCGCGAAACAAGCCGTCCTGCATCCGCGTCTCGCTTCCTTCGCGCTCCAGATTCCCTTCGTCCTGCGACTGCTCACGGCCAAAGTCGTCAGCCCTGCCAAAGCGCCAGCACCTTCGGCCCAAAAATAATCGCGCCGATCACCGCCGCACCGATCGCCGCCGCCAGCACCGCCGCCGCCGCCAGATCCTTGATCGCGCCCGCCAGCGGACGCCGCTCCGGCGACACGAGATCGACCACGCTTTCCAGCGCCGTATTAAAACACTCCGCCATCGAGACCATCGCGATCGAGATCACCACCGCGCACCATTCCCAGGCCGCGATTCGCAGCGCAAAACCCAGCCCGATCGCCAGCGCCGCCGCCAGCCCGTGCAGGCGCATGTTCACCTGCGTGCGAAAACAAATCGCGAGGCCGTGAAACGCGTAGCGAAAACTCAGCCGCCGGCCGCGCCAACCTCCGGGCGTGGCAACAGGCGGCTCATCCATCGCGCGAAATCCCGGCTACTTTTTCTCCGGAAAAAACTTCGGCGCATCCTCCGGCTTTCCGCTGCCGCCGGTCTTGGCGGCGTCGCCGCCCTCCGCAGGAGTCGCCTCATGCTTTTCCGCGCCGTGCTCCACATGCATCCCCGGTTGCGGATCTCCGGCGAGCGGATGCTTTTCACAGGCGTTCCAGAAAAGCGCGAGCGTGCAGAGCGAAAGAAGCGAAAGGATTCTCATAAGAGGGCGCGACGCTAGCGGACGACTTTGCCCGATGCCAATCGAAATTCCGCTCACTCGCCGCGGTAGCTGCACCGCGCCGTCGGCGTCTCGTGGATCACGATTTCCGCGAGCCCCGGACACTGCGGCGCGAGCTTTTGCCAAAACCACGCCGCCATGTTTTCGATCGTCGGATTTTCCAAACCCGCGATCTCATTCAGATAAGAATGATCCAGCAAATCCACCAGCGGCTTCATCGCGCGACCGATGACGGCGTGATCATAAAACCACCCTGTCGCCGGAACAGTCTCCCCTTCCACACTCACTTCCACCTTGAAACTATGCCCATGCATCCGCTGGCACTTATGCCCCGCGGGAGCATGGGGAAGCGTCTGCGCTGCTTCAAAAGTGAAGTCTTTCGTAAGTCGAACTTTCATGAGCGCGGACTTTTAAGGGCGCGCCCTCCAAATCGCAATCGGGAATGGCGTTCACTTCGGTGGCCGGAGCGGGGCGCGGCTCCGAGATCATCCCGTAGAATTTTCCCCCCGCCCGCCCGCCTTACTTCCGGCGACGCCGCAGGAAGGACGACGCGCTTCCACACAGCAGCAGGGCCACGCTCGTCGGCTCGGGGACGGGCAGAGCCGCCGCCCCGCTCAGCTTCACGATCCGGCTGTTGCCCGTGTCGGCGACATACAGATTGCCCGCCTTGTCCAGCGCCAGCGCCGCCGGGTGGTCAAACTTGCCGTTTCCCGTGCCGAGGCTGCCGAAACTGGTAAAAGTCCCGGTAAAATTGGACGGATTGAAGCTGACGATCCGGCTGTTGGAATAGTCTGCGACATAGACGATCCCCGCGCCGTCCACCACCACCGACCACGGGTTAAAAAACTGCCCGTTCCCCGTCCCGTTCGTGCCGAAACTGGTGAAACTGCCGGGGTAGCTGGCCGGATTGAACCGCGCCACCCGGCTAAACTGCGGATCGGCGACATAGACATTGCCCAAAAGGTCCATGCCCAGCCCCGTCGGAGAGTTAAAATTCCCGCCCGCGAACGAAGTGTACGTCCCCGCGAAGTTCGAGGGATTAAACCGGTCGATCCGGTTATTGAAAGTATCGCCGACAAAGACGTTACCCGCGTTATCCACCGCCACCCCGTTCGGGTATTGAAACTTCCCGCTCGAGGAACCCGAACTACCGAACGAAGTGAACGAGCTTACGAAATTTGCCGGATCGAAGCGGTCAATCCGATTGTTCGATTTGTCGGCGACATAGACTAATCCCGACGGGTCCACGGCGACCCCCTGCGGACTGGAAAAGCCGCCCGTGCCCGAGCCGCCGCTGCCAAAGGTGGTGAACGACCCGGTGAACGATGCCGGGTTAAAACCCACGATTCGATCGTTGTCGCTGTCGCCTACATAGACAGTCCCCGCGCCGTCCACAGCGACCCCATTCGGGAAGCGAAACTGACCGCTCCCAGAGCCCAAGCCTCCGTAACTCTGCACAAAAGCGAGCGTCGCGGCGCGGGCCGACGGCAGGAAAAGGCTCGTCAGCGCGAGAGCACTGGCCGCGAGGATGGAGCGTGAAAGGCGGGGAGGAGTTATCATGGAAATGGCGGGTAAGTTAAGGGCGACAGCCCCGCCGACTCTTCCATCGTTTCCCGCCTGATCCAGCCTTTTTACGAGACGAAATAAAGCGTGCCTTCCGCCGGCAGCAGCGATAGGTCGATGTCCTTCGACGGTCCCGGCCCCCGGCCCCGAAAACTCCCCCAAACGCCCCTTTCCCCCTCGTTCCCAAGCTGAGGGCTCGGGAACGCACGCAGCGGTGGCGAAAGCTTCGCCTCGCGGCGACAGGTGGCTTCCGTTGCGCCTGCCGTCCACCATGGAAGCACAGCTTCCCCGGCAGTGTCCGTCCCCAAGCCCTCAGCTTGGGAACGAGGGTGAGACGGAGGAAGTGGAAGCGTTCGTCGAAGGCATCGCCGAGAGCCAGCTCAAGAGCCACATCAAGAGCGTAACGGCGATCCCCATCCCGCCGCTGACTGGCGTGCGCGGGTTTGAGATCGCGGAGGAAGTCAGCGGCACTGATGGCCGCTTCTCAAGACGCTTCGCCGCGGCGAATCAAATCGCAGATCGGAGTATAGTAGTCCTTATCGTCATTCAACCGACGGCCTTCTCCTCTCCACGCCGAAAAGTGCCAGTTTGGGTCGATCAAAAGTGAAGAGTGATCACCGTTCTTCAGTCGAAATGATCGCGCTTTACCTGATTCATGCAGGAATTCACATTTGTCTCCGAGTGAGTCCACCCTCGCATCGCTCAGATTCATCGTGATGACGATTTCCGGATTGAGGATGGCGACCTGCTCCCGAATAAAGTTACGACCCTCCGTGGATAGCGCATACGCCGTTTCAATAAGCGACTGATTCGCCCTTGAGCTGCCACTCTGATTGCTCATTTTTGAGATGTTCATGTAGGCGAAGCTCAGGCCATTCGCTTCGCCGACGGTATCGGCGAACTTGCTGGCGTTAGGAATGTCCTCCCACGGCGGCAGCCCATTGAGGATTCCGTAAGCAATGCAGAGCAGGCGGTAAGTGAACTTGTGCAAGTCAAGATTCCGATTTCCGATGCGCTTGGGATTGCTGTGATATGCGTGGTAAAGGCCTTCTATGTAGTTGCTGCCTAACATATCCCATGTCTCCCACCCCACGAATAGAATCCTTTTCTTCTGGCTAAAGTAGTAAGGATAGAACCCGTCGAAGACCATTCCGTCGGCATCATCGTCATGTTTCTCCAACTCGGAGTTGTTATCGGTGAAGTGCTGATACCACGCGCCAAACAACGTTTCCAGTTCGGCGAGTTGCTTCTTTTCGAGGTCGGGGTAGATGAGGTCTTTCGGTAGATATTGCATATTGGGTTGAGGGTGTATGCCTTGGTGCCGCAGTATTTGCAAATGTATTGCGGCTTTTCGCCGTCTGCGGAGCGGCTGCCCGGCAATGTAAAAAAGGTCGTGCCCTCGCTTGAAGAGGCGGCGACTTTCCGGGAGAAAGTCCCGACTCTTGGTGAAGGTGCCGGGACTTCTTGAGAGGGAGTGGCCACTTTTTCCGGGGAGGTGACGAGCGATTCCGAGAATGTTCCCACTTCCTTCCAGGATGTCGCGACTTTTTCAAAAGAAGCCCGGACTTCCCGCACCGCGGCGGCCACTTTTTCTGAAGAAGTCGCGACCTGCCCGGAAAAAGTTTCCACTTTGTCGGACGCGGTGGCGCGTCCGCTGCTTTAACGCCTCATCATTATGATGTCTTCTTACTTCCCTAATGATGTGGCCGGCCAGATCGAATGGTACGGCAATGTGATCCTCGAAGGGCCGATTCAGTTGCCGCTCGTGGGGTTCAATCCCGGTGAATTGTCGGGCGTGATGAATGATGCGCAGTGGGCGGTCTATCTCTTGATGAAGGCGACGACGCAGCCGGATAATTTCGCGGCGATGATGCATGGCTTTTCCCATACGTCCTTCTTTGGCTCGGGCAATGTGCTGCCGCTGCCCGCGTGGCCGACCTGGGATACGCCGCCGAGCGGGCCGCTGCATCCGGGGATCGATTCGCGCCGCATCGCGTGGGTGGAAAGGGTGAAGGGCGCGTCGCAATACACGCCGGAAGTCATCGGCATGGCGCTGCGGCTGTTGCCGACGGGCACGCCTTTCGACAAGAATACCTACCAGGGCCAGATCGTGAATGCGCTGCTCGTCGGCCACGAGCAGGTGAAAATCACCGTGCGGCTCGCGAAGGGCAACATCGACGGCGGCAATCTTTACATGCAGCGCAATGGCGACACCGAGCCGAAGCTGGTGCGCTTCTTTAGTATGCGGACTTTCATCGACACGACGCCGCTGAAGGTGGCGAATGTGCCGGAGGTGCGCACCTACACTTACTGGCCGGTGGTGAACGATGTGCAGATCGGTTCGCCGAGCATGATGGTGCAGGTGACGGTGAGCTAGGAACCGTCGGCTGACATTTTTTTCCGCCCCTCGTTCCCAAGCGCCAGCTTCGGAGCGCCCTCGTTGGCGAGGCTTTGCGGATTCGCTGAAGCGCGGGCGGCGGGTTAGGCCTTGCGGCGGCGTGCGAGCAGCGCCGGGAGGCAGAGCGCGATGCCCATGATCCCTGTCGATGGTTCTGGGGCGACGATAACTCCGCCTGGCTGGAGAAGCGGCACGCCATTGTTATCGGTAAAGGCTAGATGCCCCGGGTTCACCAAGCCGGTGCCGGCACCGGCAAAGACCGAGCGGACGCCACTCGGGGTGATCTTCTCAATCGTCGTCGGTGTGCCATCGTTGGTTACGTAGAGATTCATGGCACTGTCGAAGGCCAGTCCATATGGGCCACCGCTAAATCCGCCGCTGGCAAAGACCGAGCCGACACCGTTGCTCGTGTACTTTTCAACCAAGTGGTCGGCGGAATCTGTCACATAGAGGTTTCCCGCTATGTCAAAAGCCAGGTCGTCGGGGCCGCTTTGCACTCCGAGATTGGCAAAAATCGATACGACGCCGCCAGGGGTGACTTTATCAATGGTATCGTTGGCACGGTTGGCTATGAAGAGATTGCCCGCACTGTCGAAGGCCAGGCCTGTCGGTGAGACCAGTCCACTGAAGGCCGGGACAAAGACGGAGACGGCGCCGCCGGGGGTGTATTTCAGGATGTTGTTGCGGACGGAGTTTGCCACGTAGAGATTGCCTGCTTTGTCAAAAGCCAGGCCGGCCGGGCCGTCCAATCCGCTGCTGCGGCTGGCAAAGACGGAGACGACGCCGCTGGGGGTGTATTTCTTGATGGTGGCGGAGGGGTAGTCCGAGACGAAGAGATTGCGGGCACCGTCAAAGGCCATTCCCAGCGGCTGGTCACCACCGACGTTGGCAAAAACCGAGCCAACGCCGAGAGCGTTGAATTTCTCGATAGTGCCGGGGACGGCAACGCCAGCGTTTGCCACATAGAGAATGTCCGCGCGGACAGACGCGGCGGGAATGAGGAGGGAGGCCAGCGCCAGTGCCAGGACGCAGACGGTCGTGGATGGGATGACGGAACGGAGGGATGTTTTCATAGTAGTCTGATTCTCCTATTTGGTTGTTGGCTGACTCTTTGAAAGGCGGGCGGCGGATTAGGCCTTGCGGCGGCGGTGGGCGAGCAGCGCGGGGAGGCCGAGGGCGAGCATCGCAAAGGTCGCGGGCTCAGGAATGGGGGCGGGGCCAAAGGCAAGAAACCCCGGCAAGTTCAACCCGCTGCTGGCAAACGCCGAGCCGACACCACCGGGGGTGAACTCTTCGATCGTGTTGTCGTTAATGTTGGACGCGTAGAGATTGCCAGCGCTGTCAAAAGCAAGGTCGATCGGGCCGTTCAATCCACTGCTGGCAAAGAGCGAACCGACGCCGCCGGGGGTGAACTCCTCGATCCTGTTGAAGCTGGTGTTTGCGGCGAACACGTTGTCCGCACCGTCAATGGCCACCGCGACCAGACCGCCACCTCCGGCGTCGGTGGCAAAGAGCGAGCCAGCGCCGCCGGGCGTGAACTTTTCAATCGTATTGTCGCCATTGTTGGCCACGAAGAGATTGCCCAAGCTGTCAAAGGCGAGGCCGAACGGGCCGCTCAATCCGCTGCTGGCAAAGACGGAGGCGACACCGCCGGGGGTGAACATCCCGATCGTGTTG
Source organism: Chthoniobacterales bacterium (assembly GCA_038228115.1). Taxonomy (GTDB): domain Bacteria; phylum Verrucomicrobiota; class Verrucomicrobiia; order Chthoniobacterales; family Chthoniobacteraceae; genus JANLQB01. Next base: position 19,150 of record JBBRPM010000010.1, on the reverse strand, counting down.
TCGCCGAGGTTGGCCACGTAGAGATTGCCCGCGCTGTCAAAGGCGAGGTCGCGCGGGTTGTTCACACCGCTGCTGGCAAAGACCGAGGTCGCGCCGCCGGGGGCGATCTTCGTGATGGTGTTGTCATTCTTGTTGGCGACGAAGAGGTTGCCTGCGGTGTCAAAAGCCACGCCGCGCGGGCCATTCACACCGCTGCTGGCAAACACCGAGCCGACGCCGCCGGGAGTGAACACCTCAATCGTGTTGCCGATGCCGTTTGACACGTAGAGAAAGTCCGCCCGGGAGCTGGCGGGAATGAGGAGGGAAGCCACCGAAAGCGCCAGGGCGCAGGCGGTCGGGGATGGGATGAGGGAACGGGGGGATGTTTTCATAGTAGTCTGTTTTTTCTATTTGGTTGTTTTGCTGATTTTTGGCAATGCGGACGATGGCGACAAGAGTTGCGGTTGCGACTTCCTGAACAAAGAAGTTTCTCCCGAAGCTGGGATGAAAGTTTTGTCAACCTTCCGCCTACAAAGCCTGCCTGCGGGATGCGGAGATTCTTGCGGGCGCGGTAACGGGCCGGTAACAATCCTCTGCTCTTCTGCATCGCCGCCATGCCCGATCCCGCCATTTCCATTCACAACGTCACCAAGACTTACCCGATTCCTTTTCGCAAAGAGATCGTCGTCGCGGTGAAGAACCTCTCGCTCGATGTCGAGCCGGGGCAAGTCTATGGGCTGCTCGGGCCGAATGGGTCGGGGAAATCCACGACGATGAAAATCGTGCTCGGGCTGGTGCGGCCGACTTCGGGGAAGACGGAGATTTTTGGGCGCAGCTCGACGGAGGTGGAGAGCCGCGAGGATGTCGGTTTCCTGCCGGAGAATCCTTATTTCTACAAATTCCTGACCGGCGAGGAGACGATCCAGTTTTACGGGAAAATCTGCGGGCTGAGTGGGGCGAAGCTGCGCGAGCGGACGAAGGAATTGCTCGCGCTGGTCGGCCTCGAAAACGCGGCGAAGCGTCGTATCGGGGGCTACTCGAAAGGGATGCTCCAGCGCATCGGCCTGGCGCAGGCGCTGGTGCAGGAGCCGCGGCTGCTGGTGCTCGATGAGCCGACGGCGGGCGTCGATCCGGCGGGCTCGCGCGAGATTCGCGATCTGATTTTGGATTTCAAAAAGCGCGGGCTCACCGTGCTGCTCTGCTCGCATCTGCTCAGCCAGGTGCAGGAGATCTGCGACCGCATCGGCATCCTGCATGAAGGCGTGCTGGTGCGTGAAGGCCGGCTCGATGAACTGATTTCCATTCAGAATCAGACGGAGTTGATTTTGGAAAACGCCTCGCCGGAATTGCTCGCGGTCATCGCGCGGGAGGCGAGCGCGGGCGGGGCGCGACTGGTGGAGCAGCGGAAGCCGCAGACGACGCTGGAGCAGTATTTTCTCGATGTGACGGGAGGACGGAAATGAACGCCACGAAACACATCACCTTCTCCCCCGCCCGCATCGCCGCCATCGCGTCGAACACGCTGCTCGAACTCGTGCGCCTGAAAGTCTTCTACTTCATGCTCATCTTCGCGCTGCTGCTCATCGGCAGTTCCGCGTTCATGGTGCGGTTCACGTTTCAGCAGCAGTTCCAGGTTTTGAAAGACGTGTCGCTCGGCGCGATGTCGATTTTCACCTGGCTGCTCGCCACGCTTTCCACGGCGATGCTGCTGCCGAAGGACATCGAAGATCGCACGCTTTACACGATCCTCGCGAAGCCCGTGCCGCGACTCGAATATCTGCTCGGCAAGCTGCTCGGCGTGCTGGCCATGCTGGCCATCGCGCTCGTTTTCATGAGCGCGCTTTTCCTCGTCGTGCTCTACTGGCGCGAGCAAATCGTCCTCGCCGAAACCGCGCGCACCACCGCGCCCGAGGAACTCGATGCCGCCCTGCGCGAAGTCCGCGGGCTCACCTTCAATATCAATCTACTCCCCGGCATCGGATTCATTTACCTGAAAGCGGCGGTCGTGGCTGCGATGACGCTGCTGCTCTCCACCTTCGCGTCGTCGTGGATTTTCACGGTCATCGTTTCGGTGATGATGTACGTCATCGGCCACGTGCAGCCGATCGCCCGCGAATACTGGCTGGGAGCCATTCCCGGAGGCACGGTCGCCTCGCCGGTGTTGAAAATTCTCCTTGGCTTGATCGCCGTCGTGTTCCCGGATTTCCAGTTGTTCAATCTCGTCGATGACATCGTCGTCGGGAACGCCGTCTCCGCCGTGATGTTCATGAAAACCGCCGGGCTCGGGTTCGGTTACGTCTTCATCTACACGCTGGTCGGCTACCTGATGTTTGCGAATAAAGAGTTGTGAAGATCCGCCTCCTCGCCATCGCCATCATCGTCGCGTTCGGGATGGCGCGGCTGCCGATCGAGCAGCGGATCACCGAGGAGCATCGCGCCGCCTTTTTCCACGGGGCGCAGCTCAATCTCGGCCTGCGCCAGCAACTCGGCCAAATGGGTTTCCTCGCCGCGCTCAGTGGCTTCCGCGCGGTCGTCGCCGACGTGCTGTGGATCGAGGCGCACAATGCGTGGGAGCGCACCGAATGGGGCACGATGAAGCTGCTCTTCGACACCGTCACCGCGCTCCAGCCGCGCTGCATGATGTTTTGGGACATGGCCTCGTGGCACATGGCGTGGAATGCCAGCGTCGCCGCGCTCAACGACAAAACGCAGCCGCGCGAAGCGCTCCGGCTCAAGGCCCAGCGCGAATACATCGAGGTCGGCGAAGATATTCTTTTGCGCGGAATCCAGAACAATCCCGACAAAGGTTTCCTCTACGAAAAGCTCGGCGCGCTCTACGACCAGAAGATGCACGACCCCTGCAAAGCCGCCCTTTACTACGAGAAAGCGGCGACTTTCCCGGACTCCTTTCCCTATGTGAAAAGGATCGCCGCCTTCCGCCTCGCCGAGTGTCCCGGCCACGAACGCGAGGCCTACGACAAGCTCGTGGCCCTTTATAAAATGGGCAAAACCGAGCGCGTGCCGACGCTTTTTACGAAACTGCACGAGTTGGAGGAAAAATTGAGTGTCCCTCCGCAGCAGAGGATTTATAGTCCAAAGATTCCTTAATTACGGACCCCATGCGATTTGCAGTTTTCGGAGACATCCACGCCAATTTAGAAGCCTTGCAAGCAGTCCTCGCGGACGCGCAATCGCAAGGTGTGACGCACCACATTTGCCTCGGCGATGTCGTCGGCTACAACGCGAACCCGCACGAGTGCGTGGAGATCATCCGCAATCTCGACTGCCCCGTGGTGAAGGGAAATCACGATGAGCAAGCGTCGCTCACCGACGACCTTTCCGGCTTCAATCCGCTCGCCGAGGAAGCGATCAACTGGACGCGCCGGCAGCTCAGCGACGACGACAAGCAGTGGCTGCGCGATTTGAAAATGGTGCGGCAGGTGCGCGACTTCACGATCGTCCACGCCACGCTCGATACGCCGCACAAGTGGGGCTACGTCTTCAATCAGCTCGATGCCGCCGCGAGCTTCAATTACCAGCACACGCAGCTCTGCTTCTACGGCCACACCCACGCGCCGCGCGCTTACATCCGCGATGGCTCGGTGAAAAGTCAGACGCTCGACAAACTCACGATCGAGCAGGGCAAAAAGTATTTCATCAATGTCGGCAGCGTCGGCCAGCCCCGCGATGGCGACTGGCACGCGTCGTATTGCATTTATCATCCCGACCGGCAGCTCGTGGAACTGCGCCGCATCGAATACGACATCTACACCGCGCAGGATAAAATCGTGGACGCCGGCTTGCCGCAGCGTCTCGCGGATCGGCTCGCGCTGGGAAAGTAGCGGGATTTCAGATTGGACTCGGCTGCGGTGGTGCAATCTGAAATCTGAAATCTGAAATCTGAAATCCACGAAATCCTGATCGTGAAGCCGAGTTCGCTCGGCGACATCGTCCATACGCTCCCGGCCGTCTCCGCGCTCAAGCGACACTGGCCATCCGCAAAGATCCGCTGGCTGGTGAACACCGAGTGGGCTCCCCTGCTCCACGGCCATCCGCAGCTCGAAGAAGTCCTTCTTTTTCCACGCCGCGATCTCGCCGGACTTCGCGGGCTCACCCGCATCGGTCCTTGGGCGCAGGCCTTGCGCGCGCGGGCGAAAGCCGACCTCGTCCTCGATTTCCAAGGGCTCCTCCGCAGCGCGCTCATCTCGAAACTCTGCTGCGGCAAAAACGGTCGCATCGTCGGACTCTCCGATGCCCGCGAAGGCGCGCGGCATTTCCATCACGAGAGCGTAGATGTCTCCGGCTGCCGGCACGCCGTCGATCGCTACCTCGCTCTAGTCCGCACGATCGGCGTGCCGATTCCCGCCTCGCTCGACTGGCCGCTCCCCGCGGGCACGCCACCCGTCGCGTTTTCGGAACACGCACCCTTTGTCGTGCTGCACCCATTTTCCCGTGGAAAAGGAAAGTCGCTCAGCGTCGCCGACGTCACCGCGTTTTGCGAAGCGCTCGCTCCCATGCGCGTCGTCCTCGCCGGACGCTCCGACGCGCTCATCCCGCCGCTGGCAAACGTCACGAATCTGCTCAACGGCACCACGATTCCCGAACTCATCTGGACGCTGCGCCGCGCGCGCTTCGTCGTCAGCGTGGACAGCGGGCCGATGCACATCGCGTCCGCGCTCGGCGTCCCGCTCGTCGCGATTCACACCTGGAGCGATCCGGGAAAGGTCGGGCCTTACGACGCGCGCGCGTGGATTTGGAAAGAGGCCGGCATTTTCAAAATGAAGTCGCCAGACCAACGCGAAACGATGCCCGACGTGCGCGCGCTCGCCAGATTTGTCGCCGATCAAAGCGCGTAACGTCGGAAGAAACCTATTCGTGACCGACACGCCATCTGCTTCTTACGAGCACACCGATGAAACGAATTAGGCTTACAAATCTCGCGCTTCTCGCGCTTTGCAGCAGTGCCGTGGCCGGCGAAGACTTACTGACCGGCGGCTGGCGCGGAGAAAGGAAAGCGTTCGCGGACAAGGGCGTGGAATTTTCGGCGGCCTACACGGGCGAAGTCTTTGGAAATGCCACCGGCGGCATCACACGCGGAGTCGTTTTCAATGGCCTGTTCGAGCTCGGCCTCGACCTTGACCTAAAAAAACTTACTGGCTGGAGCGGCGCTCATTTTCATGTCGGCACGCTCGATACGCATGGCAAAAGCGGAACCCACCAACTGGTCGGCGACCTCGGCACCTTCAGCAATATCGACGCTTACGACAGCTTTCGACTTTACGAACTCTGGCTGGAGCAAAACTTTTTTGACGACGCTATTTCCCTCTGCGCCGGTCAGCTCGATATCGACGAGGACTTTGCGAGCACGGCGCTCGGTTCACTTTTCATCAGTTCGGATTTCGGAAACTCCGCCGCTTTTTCCACCAGCTTTCCCGAGCCGACTTTTTCCGTTCTCGCGCTGGGAGCGCGGCTCAGGATTCAGCCCTTCCCCGGCGTGTCCGCCACCTTCGCCGCCTATGACGGAAATCCCGCCACCGCGCTGAGCAATCCGTCGCCGCGCGCCGGCGCATCGAGAGATTTCAATCGCCACGGCACGGACTGGTCCTTGCGCGCCGACGAAGGTGCGCTGCTCGCCGCGCAAATTGCTTACGCCTTCAACCAGCCGAAAACCGCAACCAGCTCCGACGATGCGAACGGCAAAGGCGGTCGCGCAAAGGCCATCGTCGAGACGCAAAAACTGGGCGGGATTTATCAGGCGGGCGTAGTCCATCACACCGGCACTTTCTCAAAAACCTCCGACACGCAACTGACGAGCCTCGGCAGCTTCCTCGCTCCCCCGCGGGCACGCAGTGAGCACGGCGACACGGTTTTTTTCTTCGTCGCGGATCAGGACTTGTGGCGCGAACCCGGCTCCATCGGCGACGGACTCGCCGTCTTCGGCCGCGCCACTTTTGCGCAATCGGACCGCGACCTCCTCAGCCGCGCTTACGAAGGCGGCCTCGTCTATCGTGGCCTGCTGCAAAAAGAAGCGGCGGATCGGCTGGGCCTCGGCTTCGCGGTTTTAGACATCAGCAAACACGTGAGCGACGCCACCCGCGCCGCCAATCGCCGGGACCAGAGCTACGCGGCGACGCCGGATTTTGAGGCGACAATCGAGCTGACTTACCAATTCCAACTCAACGCGTGGTGCTCTGTGCAACCCGACCTGCAATGGATCATTCACCCCGGCGGCTCGCGCGAACTCGACGACGCGCTCGTCATCGGAGTGCGCACGAGCGTCGCTTTCTAAAAGCCGCGCGCCGCGAGCATTCGCTCGAGATATTTCGCCAGCAGATCAAACTCCAAATTTACGCGCTCGCCCGCGCGCCGATCGCGTAGATTGGTGTGGGCAAGCGTGTGCGGGATGATCCAGACGACGAAACTTTCAGCGCAAACTTCCGCGACCGTGAGGCTGATGCCATCCACGGCGATCGATCCCTTGAAAGCCACGAGCTTCGCGAATTCAGCAGGCAGCGCGATCTCCAGGCGTTGATCGGCACCCTGCGGTTCGAGCGCGAGCAACTCCGCCGCGCAGTCGATGTGGCCTTGCACAAAATGCCCGCCGAGCCGCGCTGTCGCCGCCAGCGCGCGTTCGAGATTCACCACCGCGCCGGGAGCCACATCGCCGAGATTCGTGCGCGCGAGGGATTCCGCGAGCAAATCAAAGCCGAGCAAATCGCCATCGCGCGTGACGACCGTGAGGCAGCAGCCGTTGATCGCGATGCTATCGCCGAGCGCCGCGTCACTGCTGACGAGCGGCGCATGCACCGTGAGTCGCGCTCCTGCCTCCGAGCGATCGAGCGAGACGAGCGTGCCAGTTTCTTCGACCAGTCCGGTAAACATGCGCGCGAATTTAGGAGCGCGCGTGGTCGCGGCAAGCACGCATTGGCGCACGATCAAAAAGCACCAAGCGACTTCAAACGCGCGGCGGAAGCTGCCTGCGCGGTGCCGAGTTCTTGGGCGAAAATGGAGACGCGAAATTCTTCGAGCATCCAGCGAAACGCTTCGCGATTTGACGCAGCCACGCGCTTTTCCCAGTCTGCGAACGGCGCGAGTTGCTTCGCCTTCTCAGCGTCTTTCGCCGGGCTCACCGCGGCGCGTTCGGCGCGGACTTGCACAGCTTTCACATAGCGAAAAAGATGCGGCATCTGCGCGGGCGGAGTGTGCGCGGGGAAGTCGCCGCCGACCAGGCGATCGAGGTCGCGTTCCAGACCGGTGTATCGCTTCGGCGAGGTGAGGATTTTTTGCCGGAGATCGAGGAGTTGCCGAATCTGTTCGCTGAGCTGATACGCCAGACCCGGCAGGTCTTTGCGCGCCTTCTCTGCCATTTCGACGAAACGCTTTTCCGTGAGCGGGAAGATGGGCGCGAGTTGAAGGGTGTGTTCGGTGAGGTGTTGAAACGCGGATTTCTGGAGCAACTCGGCGGACGTGAACGCGGCGGCGGGCGCTTGCATCTTCGCGCTGATTTGATGGAGCGCGGCGTGAAAACCGGCTGCTTGTTTTGGCGGCGCGTGGAGATGTTTGGCGAGGCCACCGAGTTCTTTCCACAAGCGCGCGAGATCGCGAGCGAGGACGAGTTCGGCGAGCCGCTGCACGCCACCCACGGATGCAGCCTCGGCCTCGTCGCGTTTGCGGAAAAGGCGCACGTCCACTTCGGCGTCGCGCACCGCAAGGCCGGGATATGCGTAAAGCGGCGCGCCGCCGACTTCCTCCACGACGATCGACTCGGGCAGATCGCCAAATGTCCACGAAACCACCGCGTGTCGCTCCCATTGCCGCGTCGCTTTTTCCCATGCGACGGAGCGATCATCGCGCGCCTCGACGTGCATCTGGATCGCGGAGAGATCGCGCCCGGCGACGACGGTTTTATTGCGTCGATCGACGACTTCCACGCGCGGCTGCAAATGCGCGGGAAGGCTTTGCGCAGGCCAGTCTTCGGCGCGGACGGTCACGCGGTATTTTCGTGTGAGGAAGGCGGCGAGCGCGGTGAGAAAGTCCGCGCGGCCTGGCTGAAATTCGCTGGCGACTTCGCGGATTTTTGGCTCCAGCGGCATCAGCGGCTTGCGCACATTTTTCGGCAGCGCGCGGAGCAGCACGGCGATTTGCTCTTCGCGCAGGCCGGGGACCATCCACTGGATTTGGCCCGTCGTGAGTTGCTCCGCCACGGGCAGAGGAACGCGCACGGTGACGCCGTCGGCATCGTGGCCGGGCGAGTAAGCGTAGGTGACGGGCAGCGCGGTGTTGCCGAGTGAGATTTGGTCGGGGAACTGCGTGCGATCGTAGCTGGCATCGTGATCGCCGATGAGATCGGCCTCGGTCGCGCAGAGAAAATCCGGCTCGCGGGAAATGCGGTCGCGCACGACGCGATTCAGATCGTGGACGGACGACACGCGTTCGATCCGCTCCGCGTAAAATTGATACAACGACTCATCGAGATCATGCGCCCGCCTACTGCGGACGCGCGTGAGCGCCGTTTCGATCTTGTCGCGCACCTTGCGATTCTCGGTGAAGAATCGGTGCGGCAGCCGCGCCTCTTCCGCCACGAGCGCGCCCCGGATGAAAAGCTCCGTCGCCTTCGCCGCATCGATCGGCCCGAAATCCACGAGCCGCCGCGCCAGTTCCAGCCCGCCGACAAACACCCGCTCCAGCACCAGCACACGTCCCGCCTTCGTGCTCCAGTGCGGCTCGGTGTAACGCCGCTCGCACAGATGCGCGCCGAGTTCGATCACCCACTCGGGATTGATCCCCGCGACCGACCGCGCAAAAAGCTGCGACGTTTCCACGACCTCTCCCGCGACGATCCAGGGCGGTTGTTTGCTTTTCTCCTCCGGATTCGCCGCTCCTTTGCGCGGCTTCTCGCGCCGCTCGTAAAGATTCGATCCGGGAAAAAGCGTCGTCATCCGATTGCCCGAAGCCTTGTAACCATTCCGCTCCTGCCGCAACGCAATCTGCCCAAGCAGCCCGGAAAGAATGCTCCGATGAATGGCCGCATAATTATCTCGTGCGTCCGCCGCCTTCCCTTCCCTGAAAGTTGAACGGTCTCCCGCGCGCCCGCGCGGCGCATCGTCATTTACCGCATCCGCGAGTTGCCGGTGAATATCCCGCCACTCCCGCATCCGCGACTGCGACAAAAAGTTCGCCTTACAAAACCGCCGCAGCGCATTCCCGCTCCCCTTTCCCTCCGCATCCGGAGACGCGCGCCAGATATTGAGCAGCGACATGAAATCCGAATCCGCATCCGCAAACGCGCGGTGCGCCGTCGCCGCCGCTTCCTTCTGCTCCTCAGGCCGCTCGCGCGGATCGGGCACGCTGAGTCCGGCGGCGATGATCAGCATTTCCGGCAACGCCTTTTCTTCCCGCGCTTGCAGCAGCATCCGCCCGAGCGTCGGGTCGATCGGGAGGCGCGCCAGCTCGCGTCCGAGCGGCGTGAGTTCGTCGGTTTCCGTGAGCGCGCCGAGTTCGTGCAGCAGCGTGTAGCCGGCACGCACGGCGGCGACAACGGGCGGATTCAGGAAGGGAAAGGTCTCGATCTCACCGAGCCGGAACGCCTTCATCCGCAAGATCACTTCCGCCAGATTCGCGCGCTGGATTTCCGGCTGCGTGAAGCGCGGGCGCTTTTCAAAATCATCCTCCGCGTAAAGGCGGATGCACGTCCCATCCTGTACGCGGCCCGCGCGACCGGCGCGCTGATTCGCGCTGCTCTGAGAGATCGCCTCGACCGGCAGGCGCTTCGTGCGCGTGCGCGGATTGTAGCGGCTCATGCGCGAGAGCCCGGCGTCGATGACGTAGCGGATGCGCGGCAGCGTGAGCGAAGTCTCCGCGATATTTGTCGCCACGATCACGCGCCGGCGCGGCCCCGGCGCAAAGATGCGCGCCTGCTCCGCCGCGGGCATCCGCCCGAAAAGTCCTATCACCTCGATCCCCGCGCCGAGACTGCCTTCCAGCAATTCGCGCGTGTCTCGGATGTCGCGTTCCGTCGGCATGAAGACCAGCACGTCGCCCACGTCCGACTCGATCAGCGCATCCTCCGTCGCCCGCACCGCCGCCTCGATGTGCGTGAAATCTTCATCCGTCGAAAACGACTCCACCGGCGCGTAACGCACCTCGACCGGCCAAAGCCGCCCCGACACTTCCACGATCGGCGCGCCGCCAAATGCCTTCGAAAACGCCTCCGTATCGATCGTCGCCGACGTGATGATCAACTTCAAATCCGCACGCTTCCGCAGCAGCCCCTGCAAGTAGCCGAGCAGGAAATCGATATTGAGCGAACGCTCATGCGCTTCATCCAAAATCAGCGCCGAATACGCGCGCAACATCGGATCGCTCTGAATCTCCGCGAGCAAGATTCCGTCGGTCATAAACTTGATCTTCGTGTCGCGTCCCGTGTCGTCGTTGAAACGCATCTTGCACCCCACTTCGCGCCCCCACGACACGCCCAACTCCTCCGCGACCCGACGCGAAACACTCAGCGCCGCCACCCGCCTCGGCTGCGTACACCCGATCTTCCCACGCGTCGCGAAGCCTGCGTCCACGCACATCTTCGGAAGCTGTGTCGTCTTTCCCGAACCCGTTTCCCCCGCCACGACGACGACCTGATGCCCGCGCATCGCCGCGAGGATTTCCTCGCGCCGCATGCTGATCGGCAAGTCTTCGGGATAACGGATCGCGTTCATCGTTCGGATGGAAAAGTCGCCACGTTACACGCGATCCCGCACGCGGGAAATATTGCCGCTGCATTGTCCGCGCATGGTTTTCCAAAAAAGAAAACTCCCGCGCCAGTGTGAGCCAGCGCGGGAGTTCAAAACTGCGGATCGGTCAGCCGAACTTAGTCGTGATCCTCCCAATCATGGGCCGTGGCCGTCGGGAGCTTGGAGAGGAAATCGTTTAAGGATTCCAGGTTCTCAAACAAGCTCTGCTCCTGCCGATGGAAGAGCGACACGACCCGCGGCACCGCACTCGCGCGCGCACGTGCCTGCGGATTGAAATAAGTCACCGCTTTGGCCCAGGCCTGATCGCCGACGAGCCGACCGATCTGCCGGGAAATAACATCGGCTTCCCGGAAATGAATGCCGCCGAAACGGCGCGAGATACCCGCCTCGTCCGCCGCATCGCTAAAGGTCGCCCACGAAAGCGTGAGTGCCGTTTGCGGGACGAGACCAGGCTCGACGCGGGAACTGCCCGCGACAAAACTCACGCTGCCGCCGAACACGTCGCTGCCCGTATAGAGTTTCAGGACTTCCGCGCCCGCCGCGCTGAAGATACTGTGGCCTGAGATGTATTCCGGGAAAGGCGGCGTGACGACAGTCGCCGCCTGATACGGACGCCAGTTGGCACCGTCAATGAGCTGTGTGCCGAGACCTGCGCCGGCCCACGCGGGCACTTGCTGGCCGGCGAAAAGGACGTGAATCGCGGTGACGGGACGCACGTAATCGAAGAAGCGTTTTGCCTCCCACGATGAAATGCTCGCGTCGAAAATCGCGTTGGTCAGCGCGAAGAACATCTTCGCGTCGTCGTCGATTCCGAGATTGTCGCGGTGCGAAACGAATTGCGCGAAGAGCGCCCAGTGGCCCGGCGGCAACTCCGAGAAAGGTCCGTCCGCCCAGTACTCCGCGATCGTCTTCTGCTCATCGGTGAGCGCGGCGCTGTAGGAAAGAATCTCGCGCGCCTGCTCCGTGTATTCTTTCGTGCCGAAGGCCGCGGGCTTCTCCGTGGGGCGAAACTGCGCGGCGCTCGTCAGCGCAAACGGCTTCACCTTCCCCCACTGCGGCGCGATGAAACCCTGAACGTTCACACCGATGCGCAGGGGCTGCCAGTGATTCGGATCGTTCACCACGTCGGGCGTATTCACGGGCACATATCCGGTGTAATCGCTGTAGGGCCCGGCATGCAGGTCGCCGAGTTGGTTCGAGCCATCGGTGTGGCGAAACGCGAGCACGGCGGCCGCGGCCACATTGCCGATGCCCGACGGTGTGGCCGTGTTGGTCGAAACGTCGTCCGGGTCGTAGCCCTTCGCGATCATCGCATTGCGGAAATTGGTCGCTTGACCGGGCTGCGGAAACAAATCCAAGAGCGCGCGAAAAGCTGCGAAGCTCGCCGCCTTGTTTTTGTTCGCGTCGGTGCGATCCGCGGCTGGCCGGCGCAAAGTGCCGCCGAGCTGCGTGCCGACCGCGATCGGGTCGTAGGCAGCCCATGCGTCGTAGGCGCAGGTGTGGACGATCGCCATCGCTCGCGCCACGATCGGCGGTCCGGGATGCGTGTCGCGAATGGCTTGCAGGGCGGTCTTATCCCAATCGACCACGGAGGAATCCGCGTAAGAGCGGAGTGGAGCTTGCACTAGGAGCACAGCCGTCAAAGCGGCCGCGGAATTCGCTAATACTTTCATCGGAGCATCCATTTTGTATCGCTTCACAGGACGGAGATCCCATCAGGGAATTCTGGGGGGATTCGACGCGTTCCGGCATGAGCCTTCGCGATCGTCACCGCGAGCTTTATAAGCATCTATTATCCACCGCGGATCGCCCCGCGATCGTTATCCCGTGATCCCCACCGCCGAAGCCGGCTCGATATGCACGAGCACATCGACCACTTCCGGGATGCGTCCGCGGATCGCGTCCTTCACTTCATGCGCGATGCGGTGGCCTTCGCGGACACTCATTTCCGCGTCCACCCCCACGTGCAAGTCCACGTAGAAATCGAGGCCCATTTTTCGGATGCGACATTGGTCCAGCTCGAGGACGCCGGGGACGGCGGCGGCAGCGGTGCGGACGGATTGCTGGAGATGCGGAGGCGGCGCGGCGTCGAGCGCTTCCTGCACGCCGGGGATGAGGAGCCGGTAGCCATTGAAGCCGATGAGGCCGCACGCAAAAAGCGCCGCCCAATCATCCGCCGGCTCCCAGCCCGGTCCGCCGATCAGGGCGATGCTGATGCCGATAAATGCGGCGATGGAAGTGATCGCGTCCGAGCGATGATGCCATGCGTCCGCCTTCACCGCCGAGCTGCCGATCTCGTCGCCCGAGTGGATCACCTTGCGAAAAAGCGTCTCCTTCACCACCACGACGACGACCAGCACGACGAGCGTGAATGGCGCGGGCGAATGATGCGGCGTCAGGATTTCGCGCACGCTCTGTACGGCCAGCCCGATGGCTGCGGCGATGACGCTGAGAGCGACGGCGATGGAGGCGAGCGCCTCCGCTTTGCCGTGCCCGTACGGATGAGTTTCATCCGGCGGTCGCGCCGCCAGTTTCAGGCCGCCCCAGATGATGAGAGAGCCGAAAATATCGAGCGTGGATTCGATGCCATCCGCGATCAGCGCGTAACAATTTCCCAAGACTCCCGCGGCGAGCTTGATGATCGCGAGCAGCGCATTCGACACGATGCCGAGGAGCGCGAGCTGCGCGCCAGTTTCGAGCTTTCGGCTCGTGTTGGAAGTTGTGGATTCGATCACTCTTCTGCATCGTAGTGCATCGTGAGCATCAAAGTCAGGGCCATTGTTTTCCACTCGCACGGCGCGCCGGGAGAAGTCGCGCGTCTCGAAGAAATCGAGATCCCGCCATTGGACGCCGGCGAAGTGCTAATCCACACGCTCGCTGCGCCGATCAATCCGGCGGACTTGAACTTTATCGAGGGGAAATATCCCGTGCATCCGGTCCTCCCCGCGACGCCCGGCGCGGAGGGTGCGGGCCTCGTGCTGGACTGCGGCGCGGGAGTGGAGCGGGTAAAAGCGGGCGACACCGTTTTGCTGCCGCGCGCGTACGGATCGTGGCGCGAAATGGGCGTCGCGATGGCGGATGAGCTCTTCGTCGTTCCGCCCGGCGTCGATCCCATCCAGGCGTCGATGCTCCGCATCAATGCGCCCACGGCGCTGCGGATGATTCGCGATTTTGTGCCGCTGAATCAGGGCGACTTCATTTTGCAAAACGCGGGCAATTCCGGCGTCGGTCGCGCCGTGATCCAGATCGCTCACACCCTCGGTCTTCGCACCATCAGCGTGGTGCGGCGTGCCGCTTTGATCGATGAGCTGAAGGAAGATGGCGCGGACTTTGTTTTCCTCGATGACGAAGAAGCCGCGCCGCGCATCGCCCTCGCCGCTGGCGGCGCGCCGATCCCGCTCGCGCTAAATGCCGTGGGCGGAGAGAGCGCGCTGCGCCTCGCGAACGCGGTGACGCCCGGCGGCACGATCGTGACCTATGGCGCGATGAGCCGGCAGCCCCTGCGCATCCCGAATGGCCTGCTCATTTTCAAAGACCTGCGCTGGCGTGGATTTTGGATCACGCCGTGGAGCCAGCGCGCGAGCGCGGACGAATTGGTGGCCATGTTTGGCGAGCTTTTCATCATGTCCCAGTGCGGGCGTTTGCACGCGAAAGTGGAGCGGCTCTATCCGCTCAGCGCCTTTCAGGAAGCCATCGCGCGCGCTCTGCAAGGCGGACGCGATGGGAAAATCCTGTTCGGTTTTGAAGCCGCGGTTGCCGCTGCCAAATGATCCGCTCCGGCTTCGCGTTTCGTCTGCGCCAGATCGTGCTTTTGACCGTGGTGATCGGCGGATTCGCGTCGTTGATCAAGGCGTCTTACGTCTGGGAGTTTTGGAATCGAAAACAAAAGATCGAGGCCAGTGGCGGCTGCTATTTTTTCCGGCGCGTGGAAATTCCGGTCCCGCAATTCCGCCAGGCCGACGAACGCTGGCACGACGACCTTCTCGGCCCGACGCAGAACACACTCGGCGCGGAAGGCTGCGCGCTCACGTCGGCGGCGATGGTGCTCGCGAGTTACGGCGTCGATACCGATCCGCATCGGCTGAATGAATTTCTCAACACGCACGAAGGCTTCACGCCGCAGGGCTGGATCTATTGGGAAAAGGCTGCGGAGGTTGCGCCGGACAAGGTCCGCCACCTCTACGAAGACCTGCCCACTTATCATCTCATCGACGCCAATCTCGTCGCCGGAAATCCCGTCATCGTGCGCCTGCGCTATCCGCACGGCGTCACCCATTTCGTGGTGATCGCGGGCAAGGATGGATTCGATTACCTCACACGCGACCCCGGAGCCGGTGCCTCGAAGGGGCTATATCCACTGCATGAATTCGGCAGCAAAATCGAAGCGCTCCGCTTTTACCAAAAGCTGTAGTTCGCGTCCGAATCGCGCCGTTATCCTTTCGCCGTTTCCTTCGCCCACGCATCCTTCAGCGTGATGGTGCGATTGAAGACGAGTTTTCCCGGCCTGGAATCTTTTGCATCGAGCGCGACGTAAGCGAGGCGCTCGAATTGGTAGCGCTCATCCGCGGTGGCGCTCGCGAGCGCGGGCTCCATTTTCGCGGTCACGATTTCGAGCGAGTGCGGGTTCATCACCGTTTTGAAATCGCGTCCGTCCAGCTCGGGATCGGGCTCGGTGAAAAGGCGGTCGTAAAGGCGGACCTCAGCCTCCACGGCATGCGCGGCGCTGACCCAATGGATTGTGCCTTTCACTTTGCGCGCGGCATTTGCGCCGCCGGTTTTGCTGTCGAGATCGGCGGTGCAGCGCAGTTCGATCACCTGGCCCGCGTCGTCCTTGATCACTTCATCGCACTCGATGATGAACGCATATTTCAGCCGCACTTCGCCGCCCGGTTTCAGACGGAAATATTTCGGCGCGGGCACTTCCATGAAGTCATCCTGCTCGATGAAAATCTCGCGCGAAAACGGCACCATGCGCGTGCCGGTCTCAGGCTGGTTCGGATTATTCGTCGCGGCGAGTTCCTCGCTTGCGCCTTCGGGAAAATTCGTGATCACCACTTTGAGCGGACGCAACACCGCGAGACGCCGTAGCGCGTTCGTATTCAGATCGGAACGAATCGCGTGCTCCAGCACCGCGACATCGGTGAGCCCGTTGTATTTCGTGACGCCGATGTGATACGCGAAACTCCGCAGCGCCGCCGCCGTCACCCCGCGCCGCCGGATGCCGCTGATCGTCGGCATGCGCGGATCGTCCCAACCCGTGACCAGCCCTTCATTCACGAGCTGGAGCAGCTTGCGTTTGCTCATCACCGTGTAGGTCAGATTCAAGCGCGCAAACTCGAACTGCCGCGGCTGCGGTTGCGGCACGGGCAATTGCGCGAGCAGCCAGTCGTAGAGCGGTCGATGCACTTCAAACTCCAGCGTGCAGATCGAGTGCGTGATGCCTTCGATCGAATCGCTGAGCCCGTGCGCGAAATCGTACATCGGATAAATGCACCACGCCTCGCCGGTGTGATGATGCGCCGCGTGGCGGATGCGGTAGAGCAGCGGATCGCGCAGCCACACATTTGGCGAAGCCATGTCGATCTTCGCCCGCAGCGACCGCGCGCCATTTGGAAACTCGCCCGCTTTCATCCGCGCGAAGAGATCGAGATTTTCCGCCACGCTCCGATCGCGATGAGGCGACGGTTTTCCCGGCTCGGTCGGCGAGCCGCGATACGCATCCGTCTCCTCCGGCGTGAGATCGCAGACATACGCTTTGCCCGACTGGATCAGCATCACCGCGTAGTCGTGCAGCCGCTGGAAATAATCGCTCGCGTAAAAAGGCTCCCTTCCGCTTTTGAAACGCAGTGCGTCATCAGCCCAGCCACCGATGAGCCAGCGCACATCGGCGATGATACTGTCCACATATTCCACGTCCTCCTTGGTCGGATTCGTGTCGTCCATGCGCAAATTGCACGCGCCGCCAAACTCATGCGCGATGCCGAAATTCAGGCAGATCGACTTCGCGTGCCCGATGTGCAGATAACCATTAGGCTCCGGCGGAAAACGCGTCACGACGCGCTGCACTTTACCCGACGCGAGGTCGGCGGCGACGATGTCGCGGATGAAATCGGAAGGCGTGGGTGCGGCGTCGGGCTGGCTCATAGTCGAGGAAAGGCGCGGAGGCTACACCGAGCCGAGTCCAGATGGGTAGCGGAATTCGCGGCAAACGCCGCTTCCAAATTAACTCCGGCTGGCGGAGAGCGCGAACGGACCCTTTACTTGACGACCAAAACGCCTCTCATACCGGCCTGGCAGTGAGCAGGAAAGGTGCAAAGGTAGGGGTAGGTTCCGGGAGCTGAAGGTGCCGTGAAGGAAGCCTTTCCGGTCTCCTTTGGGCCGATCATCGAGATCGAGGCGATCACCTTGCTGGCGAGCGATTTTGGCTGGTAGTTTTCTCCCTTCGCAGTCATCGCGGCGGTCGCATAAGAAACCGGGTCTTCCCCGGCCTTGAGCAAGATCCAATTATGTCCCATGGCTTCCTTCGGGATTGTCCCCTCGTTTTTGAGCTCGACCACCAGCTTTTGACCGGGTTTCGCCTCGATTTTAGTAACGTTGTACTTCATGGTGTCATACGCTAGGATCGTAACAGTTTTCGTAGCGGGCGATTCGGCTTGAAGGCCCGCGACGATCGTGAGCGTGAGAAGTGATGAAATAAGAATAGGCTGAAGTTTCATAAGTGTATTGTTAGTTTGACTGCGTTGTAGTCGGAATAGTTCAGAGATTTTGGTTAGAAGGCGAACCAAGCTTCAAGGTAGAGGGTGTTGTTGTCACTCGCGTTTCTGCCGCTCCCATCGTAGTTATTCCGCGCGCCGTTAAAGCGGTTGTAGATGACGTATTGCGCCGAAAATTTTACGTTGCTCTTGGGCCAGAACGACGGACCTCCCGACTTATTGAACGGCAAATAGTTGAGTTGAAGGATTACTCCGTCACTCAATGGCGAACCCGTCAGGCTTTCGGAATACAGCGCGCTATCATGGCTGCCATTGGTTGCGAAATAGCCGACGGCCCCGCCGATTGTCTTGTCATAAAGGTAATCGACAGAGGCTTTCGCACTCCACAGGTGATCAGTGCGATTGCTGGCGTTGCCGAGTGTCTCGCTGGCATTCCACCGCTGGCGTTCGTAAATCCACGAGGCCAGTCCGGTGAAATCATGTTTACCCATGGACACCTGATATTGGCCGTCAACACCCCAGTCGATAGTCCGATCCTCGCCCGCCCTTTTGTCGCGGCCTGGATAGGTGTGTGCCGCGAGCCCGAAGACACCAAGTTCAAATGATTGGTTGCCCACAGATTTGGTGTAGGCGAACCGCCAATAAGGCGCGATTCCGGAAATCTGCGCTTCGTCCGCGGGATCGACGCCCATTGCCCACTGAAAGCGGTGGCTCAACGTCCGGTATCCCGCGATGTCGAAATAGAAGGAGTTCCAGAGCATTAAATATCCGCCGAGTCCCGTGACCTGCTGGCTCAATCCGCCGTCGATGAGAGTGCCCGCCCCAGGTGTTGGTCCCAGACTTGAGCCACTGAAAGGAAATCCCCAGACGGGAGAGCTGTTCCAAGGATCCTGCATCCCGGGATTGTTATTGAGGTAGATGCCGTAAGTGACCGGCTTGTTGAAGAGAGTGGCCGAATCTGCAAACCGAAGCTCCGCGTTGTCCCACTGAAAGGTTTGCGCTACTCCGTCGTAAGTGGCCTGAATGAACGTGCCGAATTTGTTCAGGAAAGCGCCCGCGGAAGTTCCAAACAGGCTGTCAGCATACGGTCCGAACAAGCGCCCGGCGTAAAAGACACTCGCTTGATTGAGCGCGAAATTGGAATTGTCCGCAAAGTGAGGGGCGGCTCCGCCGGGCTGTCCCTTGTTCGTTTGGGTGAACGAAGGCATCAGCATAAACGCGATCGGCGGAAATTCGGTCTGCGCTCCTCCGAGGGTGTAGCCGCTGAGTTTGAAATTCCGCCCGAAATCCGTGAGAAGGGGATATTCGGCGTGGCAGACGATGCACGACATGCCCGTTTGCCTCGCGAAACTTGGGACCGCTCTGGAAATCTGCGGAAACAAGTACGCGACTGCGAGGGTGATTAGTATGACGCAAAGACCGGGGTGCCCGTAGCGTTTGTTCAAAGGGCTGATCGTTTTCATGGCCCGTTTTTAGAGGAAACGGATTCGCCTAGCAATCCCCACGTTGACTTTATCCACCCTTCGGTTGCCCGGTTTGGAAGACGGAGGCTTTTAGAAAAAAGCCTGTAGGGCACCTCTGGATAGGGGGTATTTTTTCGAGAAGGCTTTGGCTGGGGAAAAAACGATTTTTGCCGGTCTTGTTCCGCTGCAGATGGGGTGGCTCTCGGCGTTGGTCGCTCGGATTGGTCGGGTTGTTCGGTGTTTGGGT
>JBBRPM010000009.1:0-104441 GCA_038228115.1 Chthoniobacterales bacterium | reverse complement strand
GGATCAGACGTAGATGAGGTGGTTGATTACCTTCGTTCCGCGGGAAAAGGTGCCGATGTGAGTGTCGTAAGGCCGGAAGTCCGGGAGAACGTGATCGCTCAGCTAAGAGCCTATAGTTTCGGGCCACTTTCAATGAAAGTGGAGGAGGGCAATTCGATATTCTTGGTTGATCCGTACCTTCTCCTTTGTCTTAAAGACGCGAGAACAATTGAGTTTGCCGCGAGGACATTCCGTGAGGTGCATAGAGAGACAAACGGTGTGACGGATTTGTCGTCCGAAATGGAAATGTCGGGCTGCGTTGCAGCGCTTCCCTACCTTGCGGATTTAATTCTTCTTGAAGATGGTGAGACTTGGACAAAGTTTCCGATGGGAGGTGATCGAGATTTCGAAAGACCGCCGTTTTCCATGGAAACGTGCCATTTTGCCGTCTGTATCACGGCAAGATCGAAAGATGTTTCTCAGGAAGTGCGAGATTGGGCGGGGAGATTGCTGGCCAAAGACGCATTAACATCTAATTTTAGAGGAATTGTGCGTAAATGGTGGCTTAAAAATGAGCGTTCCTTTGCCGAGAGAGACTACGCCGCAGTGAAGCCCGGTGACGACCTGCTGGAAGCGAAGTCAGATGGAGGCTCCATTTCTCCAGGCCCGCCCGGACAAGCGCACAAACTCGAGGTCATCCCAGCCGCTGCACCGGAAAATGCGGTGGCTGTAGACTTCCTAACTCCCTCCGTCGCGTTCCTCTGGACTGGAGCGGGGGTCGCTATGGCGTTGTTAGTGGGTTTTGCCGTCTTCCGGAAACGACGCGCATAAAAGGTAGCGAGAAAGGGGGAAAGAACGGGGAGCGGGGTCCGGGGAGCGGGGTCAGGGGGTCCGGGGAGCGGGGTCGCGGGGAGCGGGGTCAGTCTGCGCGGGGAGCGGGGTCAGTCTGTGCGCGGGGAGCGGGGTCAGTCTGGGGAGCGGGGTCAGTCTGTGAAAGCTGCTCTTTTCGCTTCGACATGGCAGGGGTGAACGCGCTACGAATTCAAGCATGGCTCGTAAAGCACGCGTCGAATTCGAGGGAGCAGTCTATCATTTGCTCGATCGCGGGGATCGGCGGGAAGCGATCTTTCGCGACGACGCGGATCGGGAGCGTTTCCTCGCCACGCTGGGCGAGGCGTGCCTGCGTACGGGCTGGCGAGTCCACGCGCTGGTGTTGATGACCAATCATTACCATTTGCTCATCCAAACCCCGCACGCCAACCTCGTGGCCGGGATGCGCTGGTTCCAAACGACGTGGACGGTGCGCTTCAACCGGCGGCACCGGCTGAGCGGGCATCTTTTTCAGGGGCGATACAGCCGAGCGGAGCGAGACAGACTGCGCAGCAGCGCAGCCCGTGAGGGCGCACGGGAGAAGTGCGTCAACACGGTGGGAACGGGGTCAGTCTGGGTGGGAACGGGGTCAGTCTGTGGGTGGGAACGGGTGTGGGTGGGAACGGGGTCAGTCTGTGAAAGCTGCTCTTTTTGCTTCGACAGCGGTGCGGTGAACGAGCTATTGAGGAAAGCATGGCTCGTAAAACACGCGTCGAATTTGAGGGAGCGGTTTATCATGTGCTCGATCGCGGGGATCGGCGTGAGGCGATCTTTCACGACGACGCGGATCGCGAGCGTTTCCTCGCCACCCTAGGCGAGGCGTGTCTGCGCACGGGCTGGCGGGTGCATGCGCTGGTGTTGATGAGCAACCATTACCATTTGCTGATCCAAACCCCGCACGCCAATCTGGTGGCCGGGATGCGCTGGCTTCAGACGACGTGGACGGTGCGCTTCAACCGGCGGCACCGGCTGAGCGGGCATCTTTTTCAGGGAAGATATAAGTCAGTGATCGTCGATCCCGATGAGCGCGGATACTTCGCGACGCTAAGCGACTATATTCATCTCAATCCGATCCGTGCCCGCATTGTCGGGCTGGATGAGAGGCTTTTTGATTATCGCTGGAGCAGCTACCGCTGGTATGCGGCGAAGGCCGGGAGACCGGCATGGTTCGAGCCGGATTGGGTGTTGGCCGAGCTGCAGCTTGCGGACACGGCCCAGGGTCGGCGGCTGTATGCGGAGCGGATGAGAGATTGCGCGGTGGCGGAACTGAACGGGCAGGAGTCGCCGGAGATTGCCGAATTGCGCCGCGGCTGGTGCCTGGGCGGTGCGAGCTTTCGAGAAAGGATGCTCGGGTTACTGGAAGCGACGGGTGAGAAGTTGCGGCTCGGGCGTGAGATCGACGGGCCGGTGCGCCGCAGCCACGGGGAGGAAGAGGGGAGGCGGCTGCTGCAAGCTGGCTTGAAAGCATTTGGCCTGAGCACGGAAGACCTGGCAGGGCTCAAGAAGGGGGATGAACGCAAGATCGCGCTTGCGGCTGCAATCCGTGCTTGCACGAGCGTGCCGAACGCCTGGATTGCAAAGGAACTCCATTTGGGCCACGTCAGCCGGGTGAGCCGTTGTATGCAAAATGCCTCCCCAAAACTAACCTCCGATCTGGCAGCGAAGCTTGAGAAATGAGCAACTTTCACAGACTGACCCCTTCTCCATGCAGACTGACCCCTTCTCCATGGGAATCATTCCATAGCTATGCGAGAAGTTGTTTTGATTGAGTTTGTGAGGGTATCGCGGCATTCACGTCGGGAAGATAGCAGGCATCTTAATGATGATTTATACGATCATTGCAAAGGCAGATGGCCGCAGCTCTTTCCTGCCAAATGGGATTGCTTGCGCGTTGAAGCTCCGACGTCCGCCGCAATTGTTGACGAAGTTATAGCTTTCATGCGCACACACGGCCGAGAGCCATATTGGAAGAGGCATCCTAGCTGCCCGTTCGAGCATCCGACTTTATTCCCAATTGAAGGCAAACGTGTTTTCGAGCCCGAGGATGTCGCTAACGCAGAGTATTTGGCTTTTCGGCCCGAAAAAGCAATCACGATGGACGCATCGAAAGACGACGAAGGTAATCTCTCGATCAAACGCTCGAAGGTGAACCAGCAACTAATTGGCAGGGCGTTTCCTTGGGAAGCGCCGGTGTGCAAGGATTCCCTGAAAGTCGAAATGGAAGCCGAAGGATTTGTTGGCCTCTCCTTTCTTCCTGTGGCCCTGCCCGGCACGAAGGCGGCGGGGGAACCGGTCTGGGCGATTTCGGCGGACCGGGAAATGCCCGCTCTCCTCAATCGAATGGTCAATGACGACGGAACGGATCATGAGCCGAGTGAAAATCGCGGCTGCCATGTGGATGACTTCTACTTTCCATCCCTCCTGCGTTTCCCCATAGCACACGTACGAGCGATGGAACCTCTGGATATCGCGATTTCCAAGGAGCGGCCGCGCAACAAACTCGGCTCCGGTTTCAAACCTGAAATAGTTAGAAAGTTTGACCCTTTCCTGATCGCATCTCGCCGTTTCCGCCAGTGGTGCGAGAAGCGCAAGTTGAAGATCGAATGGTGGCCGGTAGTGCTCGAATGACTTTGTGCAGGAAAGGGGTCGCTGCTAGTGTGCAGGAAAGGGGTCGCTGCTAGAATTTCGCTCTTGGCATGGGAAGTAGGGCGGATAGAGACTGGAGGCATGGCTCGTAAAGCGCGCGTTGAATTTGAAGGTGCCGTGTACCATGTGCTCGACCGTGGAGATCGGCGGGAGGCGATTTTCAAGGATGACGCGGACCGCCGCCGCTTTCTCGAAACGCTGGATGATGTCTGCGCACGGACGAGATGGCGGGTCCATGCGTACGTGTTGATGACGAATCACTACCATTTCCTGCTGGAAACTCCGCAAGCCAATCTGGTGGCGGGGATGCGCTGGTTTGCGCCCGCCTGCGCCCACGCGCTGTCTCGCCAAGCCTCGGCTCAAACGGCTGAGATTTGAAGTAGGTTTGATTCTTCGCTTCGGACGCAGGGCTAAGTTTGTTTCAAGTGGGATTGCCGCTTGGATTCATTTCGCCGAAGCGGATTGCAGGAGCCGGATCGCTTCTGGCGGGGCTTGGAACTGGTGGCAGTTCTGGCATTCCCATTTCACGCCGCCTTCGCGCTTTTGTTTCTCCACCATCTCGGGCGTGCCGGGCCTCGGCGCGACGCCGCCGTCGATGACTTCGAGCACTTTGTCTTTGCGCAGCGGGCTGTGGCACTGGGCGCACAGCGCTTGCGACGGGAGCAAAATATCCGCGGTGTTGCGGCTGCCGACTTCCTTGGAGTGGCAGTCGATGCACATCATGTGCGTGTGCGGCAGATGCGTGAAGGGGCCGTGGTGAATCCAGCGGTCGGCGATGTTGGTCTTCGTCACTTTGCGCAGCGCGGCGCCGCTGCTCGGCGTTACTTCGTGGCACTTCGCGCAGGGTGGAAAGATCTGCCCGGTGTTCGATTTCGACGAGATGCGCTCATCGCGCGGCGGGTCGCCTGCTTCGTAAATACGGCGCTCGAATTCCTCGAGCGTGCTGTTTCCGCGACCGCGAATTTTCCCGACGATATCGACGACGCGCGCGGCGAGATCGGCCTCGGCGGCACCCGGTTGCTGGTTGAGCAGGTAGGTGAACATCTGGCGATTCATCGACTCCGCGAAAACACGGACGACCGCCGGATCGCCGTGCGGGATGGTGAAGCCGGGCAGCTCGGGGACGACGTTCAGCGAGTGGCATTGGGCGCAGTGCTGCTGATATTTCACGCGCTCGTAAAACGCGCCGCCGTTTTTCACCTGATGGCAATCGGCGCACTGCAACGCGTGGCCATTGAGCTTGGGAATGTCTGCCTGCTCGTGGCGCTGGTGATTGTATTTGATGACGGCTGGATCGCGCGCGCCTGCTGCTTCATAGCGAAAGGGCGGGTGACCGTCGGCGTAGTTTTTGATGACCGCGGGTTGCGCGTTCGCTTCCTGCGGCATGAGAAAGCGGATGAGTTTGTCGCCGAGGTCGCGATTCTCGGGTCGGGTCGGCGGGCTCGGGCTGTTGACTTTGATGACGTTGCGCGTTCGCGCGAGTTCCTTCAGATCGGCGTGGCAGGTCGCGCAGGATTCGCTGCCGGGCACTTTCATGAGGCCGGTGCCGACGTGCTCGCGATGGCAGGTGGAGCAGCGGTCGGAGTGGACGAGCGGCATCTCGGGATGCACGCCGCGCAGCTTCAGCGCTTCGATCTGCGGTTGGTGCAGTTGAAAGGGTTCGTGGCATTTCAGGCAGGCGCGATCCATGCCGGCGAGGCTGGATTTTTTGATGACGACCTGCTGGAGCGCGGAGAGTTGTTCGGGCGAAAAATTGCGCTGCGCTGCGGCGGCCATTTCTGCGGCGCTGAAGTTTTTCCCCGCGGCCTTCAGCTTTTCGAAATCGAGCGAGGGAAGATGGCCTTCCTTCAGATCGGTGACGGCCTGGTCGAGCTTGAGGGCGCGGCTGAGATCGGCCTCGGCTCCGTCGTGGCATTGGGCGCAGTCGTTGGCGAAACGGGCGTGGTTTTGGGAAATCGGGCCGGTGTTGAAATACTGTTTGTTTCCCCAGAACCGGAAGCCGAAGACCGCACTGAGGCTGCCGATAACGGCGAGCAGGAAAAGCGCGAGCTTCAGCCGCCGGAGAAAATGGCCGCGCCGATAGTAATCAAGGTTGTCCTTGTACTTCTGGGCGATTTGTTTTTGCGTGCGCGGTTGATCAGCCATGTGCGCTCAGAGATGGACCCACGTGATGTAGGCGTGCCAGAAAGTGAAGACCAGGAGGGCGAAGGAAACGGGGACGTGGATGAGCAGCCAGCCGTGAAGCCAGTGGTGCATTTTCGTCTGGAGATCCATGAGGCGGCGGTCGTCGCACCAGCCTTGGAGTTCATCGAGTTTCGCGCGGAAAACCTCGGACGCGTTCAGGCGCAGCATGCGAAAAATATCGTCGCTGGCCCGCTGATTTCCGAGCCGCATCCGAGTGCCGCGATGCCGCGTGGATTCAAGGTAGGGGAGGCACTCTTCATCCAAAAACTCCAGGATGACGGAGACGGAGGCATCCGCCGACACCGCGACCGGAGTGCTCTCCGCCGCGGCGTCTTTGGGCGCGGGTGGGGCGATCGTTTCGAGCAAGGCGGCGCGCAGACTTTGCGCGGATTCGGAGATCAATCCGCGGATGTGCGGGATCTGTTCATAAACGACTTCACGAGCGAGACGCTCCTTCATCAGGCGCGGCATGAAGTTTTGCAGCGCGATGCCGAAAAATCCGCTGACCATGACGATCGTGTAGAGCCAGATGAGCGTCGTCGTTTGCGGCCCGCCCGCATGCATGCCGCAGTGAAAGGCGACCAGCGGCACCGTCAAAATCGTGAGCCAGATGTGGGCGCGCAGCCAGACCTGCACATTGCCGATGCGCCAGAGCCGCTTCTTTTTCCGCACCCCGAGCGCCGAGGCGAAAAGGAAAATCGCGAGCGCGAGGACGCCGTAGAAAAGGCCGATCGGCGAGGCACCGTAGCTGTTCCGTTCGCGCGGCGCGTGGCTCAGGAATTTTGGAAGATCGATTTGAAACGGGAGATACTGCGGGAAAAATTCCGCGCAGAAAAAGGCGGCGAGGATGATCGTGGCGACGACGGTGAAGATGGCCCACGGGATGTGATGGCGGTCGATTTTCATGGGCGGGAAATCAATGCGTCGTGCGGTTTTCAGCGCGGTTCAGCCAGCGAAAGCGTTTGCCGGTGTCCCGCCTGCCGATTTGTTTGGCGAGAAATTCGGTGGGATCGACGCGCTTGGCGGCATCGTGCGGACAAGCGTAAACACAGCTCGGAACGCTAAGCTGCGTGCAGAGGTCGCACGTCGTGGCTTTGGTCACGATGTTCTTCGGGCGCGGCTTGGCGGCGGGCTTCGCGGGAGCCGCGGCTTTTGCGGGAGCGGTGGCTGGTGCCGCGGCTTTCGCTGGTGCGACGGCTGAGGCTGGTTTGGCGGGAGCGGCTGCCGCGGCGGACGCCTCGACTTTTACTTCCGTCGCGGGCGGGGTTGCGGCGGCCGGCTTGGCCTCGGCTGCGGGCGCGGGAGCAGGTTTCGGGGCGGGAGCGGGAGCGGCGGCCTTCGCGGCCGCGGCTTTGGCGTCGGCAACTTTCTTCGCTTCGGCTTTCTCTTTTTCCTTTCGTTCCACGTCGGCGATTTGGGCGCGCGTCATTTCGAAATCGACGAGGTTGATATTGCCGTACGGGCACAGCTCGGCGCATTTCGCGCAGCCGATGCACCAGTCCTCGATCAGGATTTCGAGGCTCTCTTTCCGGCGGATCGAGCCAACGGGGCACTGCGTCATGCACAGCGGATCGCGGCAGGAGCGGCAGGCGGTGGCGACGAGGAAATGATCGTAGCGAAGTCCGTCGCGAATGAGTCGCGTCACGCCGTCGTGCGCGTCGGCGCAGGCGTTCACGCAGGCATCGCAGCGGGTGCAGTTGTCGAGGTCGATGAGGAGAAGATTTTGCGCCTCGTAAAGTCCCTGCGTGATGAAGTCATCGAGTTGCAGACCGGCGGGCAGCGTGCGCTGCTGCGCGGCTTCGGCGCGGGCGGCGGCGACCTGCTTCAGCGTGGCGCGGACGATGGGAAAGGCGTCCAGCATCATCTCGAATGTCGCCCGGCTGATCTTCACGAGATCGACGGCATCGAGCGCCGAGCAGGTGGCATTGCGTGGCTGATTTTGCAGCAGGCCGATTTCGCCGAAAAACTCGCCGCGCTTCAGATAAGTGCGCACCAACTCGCCTTCGACCGCGCTGCCGTCCGGCTGCATCCAGTATTCTTTCTTCGTGGTCTTATCGACGAAGTAGGTGGGCGATGCGCCAGGCCCCAGCGGCATTTTTTGCGACACGCGGACGAGGCCGGTGCGGATCAAATAGAACGCGTCCGCCGCTTCGTTCTGTTTGCAGATGATCTCGTTTTTTCCAAACGAGACGAGTTCCGCGTTCTCGCGCAGGTGATTGAAAAAATCGAGGTCGAGCGTGTGGAAAATGGGCACGCTGCGGAGATGCTGGACGAGCGAGCGCTTGCGGTAATTCTCGTCCATCATCTTCTTGAAAGACGTGCCCTTAAACGTCGGCGCTTTCACCTTCGTCGTCGCCTTCGTCGCAGAATCGACCTCACGCGTGCCGAGCAGCATGTCGAGCACGACGCGCAGCATTTCCACCATCACGCAGTCGTCCGTGGCCTGCACCGTGGCCGATCGCGGCTGGAAAGTGCGGCAGGTCATTTCGCCGAAAAGCTCGCCCGGCCCGAGGTCGGCGAGCGGCGTTTCCTTTGGCAGATCGATCGACGCATCGATCGGGATGAAGCCGGAGTCCGCAGCGAGCATTTCCGGCTGATTCGTGCCGAGGAAACTCGTCATCCGGCGCAGTGCTGAAAAAAATCCGCCGCCGCTCGGGCGCGTTTTCACCGAGGCCATCGGGTTCTTGATGAAGATGCTGACGTTTCCCGAGACGATGTAAAACGCCGTCGAGCCGAATGTGCCCTCGTCGCAAACAATGTCGCCCGCGCGAAACTTCCGCCGCACCGCCGCGCCGACCGCGAACTGCTTGAGCAGCACGGCTGGCACCTCTTTAAGAGTAGGCAAATACTCGATCAATTCCTCCGTCGTGAGCGGTTCGCCCGACGTGAGTTTTTCCGGAATTTGGTCCATGCGATGAGGCGGTGATTTAACAGCGGTAAAAAATTTCGCCAAGCGAATTGCGGACGAACGAATCGTCCGCGGTTCTTGTGTTCATGCGGACTTCACGGCTGGCTGGATGTCCCGAATGAGCGGCTTCTCCAGCGAAGATCGTGCCTGCGAATCTTTTGCGAAAGCCAATCGTCTCGCTTTTCGTTTGGCAAAAATCCCGCTACAACTTCCAACCGTGGATCTCATCACCCGCTTTCTTCTCGTGTCCGTCGCCGCCATTTCCGGGGCGACTCTGCACTCGGCCGAACCCGCGATTTCTGCGCCGCACTTCGTCGGCTCGCAGGGTTGCAAATCATCGAGCTGCCACGGCGGCGGCTCCGACAAGGGGCAGGCGATCGTGTGGGAAAAAAAGGATATTCATACGAAGGCGCACGAAATTCTCAGCAACGAGCGCTCGAAGCGGATGGCGGAGTCGATGGGAATCGGCGACCCGCAAAAGGCGGCGCGCTGCACGATCTGCCATTCGCCGATGGAGGCGCTGCCGGCATCGCGGATCGCGCCAAATACAAAGATCGATCGCGGGGTGAGCTGCGAGACGTGCCACGGCGCGGCGGAGAAATGGCGGCTCTTTCACACGCGGCCCGATGTTTCGCACGATCAACGCGTGGCGGCGGGACTGAGGGAGGCACAGGATTTTTACCACCGCGCCAATATCTGCGTGGCGTGTCATCACGTCGTCGATCCCGGATTGCTGGGAGCAGGCCATCCAGAAATGTTCTTCGAACTGGACGGGCAGATGGCCGCGGAGCCGCCGCACTGGAAGGATGAAGGCGCGTGGCTCGGGCCGCGTGCATGGCTGACGGGGCAGGCGGCGGGGCTGCGCGAGATTAGCTGGAAGCTGACGACGATGAGCGATCCTGGCTTGATCGCGAGGTGGAAGGCGCTGGCGTGGCTGATTCGGAAATCCGAGACGGGAGCGAGCCTCCCGAGCACGGATGATTTCGCGGCGATGCAAGTGGCGGCAGATCGAGTCGCGCGTTCCGCTTCGCGTGAAAACTGGTCGAAAGATTCCACGCTGCGTTTGCTGAAATCCTACACGGGACTCACCGAGGAATTTCGGGACGGGAAAACGGAGCAGGCGGATCTGCGTCGCCGCGGTGAGGTGCTGATTTTCGCGATCGACCGGCTGTGGACTGCGCTGAAAACGAACTCGAAATTGTCGTCGGATAATTTCGACAAGGCGTTGATAATTTTGGCGGGCGAGTCGAAACGGCAAGAAGGATTCGACGCGGTGCGCTACGCCGCCGCGCTGCAATCGCTGGAAGCGGCGCTGGAGCTTTTGCCGAAGAGTTAGGGTGTCGTTTCGTTCAGCACGATTGCGCCTTCCGCGACCACGCGGTCGCCGACGCGCGCGCTGACTTCAAACTGCCAGAGCCCGCCCACCGCGCCGCGTTTTTCCGCGCGCAAGACGATCTCTTCCAACGGACGGACTGCGCCGGGAAACTTCATCGCCTTGATGGCCGTGAGGCGAAACGCGCGACCCTCGCCGCCGCCCGCGATGCCCGCCGTTTGCGCGAGCGCTTCGGCTAAAATCACGCCGGGCACGATCGGTTCGCCGGGAAAGTGACCGCGGAAAAACGGTTCGTCCGCGGGGAAAGTTTTCCGGCACACCGCGAGTTCACCGGGGCGGAGCTCGAGCACCTCGTCGATGAAAATGAACGGCGCGCGATGGGGCAGGCCGAGCGAGATGGGATCGCGTTCGTTCACTGCTGCATGGTGCCTTCGCCGGGCACGAAATAGGCGAAGCGCCAGCTCCCGTTCAGCATGCGCATGCCCGCGCGAAAACCGTGAAAAGCCGAATCCGTCGCCACGGCGGCGGGAGCGACCATGTAGTCGTCGTGCGGCACGAATTTTTCGCGGAGCACCTTGTTTAAAACCGGCCACGTTTCATTCAGATCCCAATAAGTGAAGACGTTGTCGCCGACCGGGAGAGTGTCCCAGCGATACCCAAAATCGGGCGTCATCATGGAGGTGATCGTGGCCTGGTCTTTCGCCGCGATGGCCTGGCGGAGGCGGCCGATGAAGCCGAGGAAAGCCGGGTCTTCCGTTTGCTTGGTGATCGGCTCGGGCCTCTTCTCGGCCTCCTTCTTCTTGTCCTTTTTTGGCGTGTCGCAACCGGCGATCAGGAACGTGAGAGCGAGGCAAAAAATGGGGCGGCTGGACATTGCGGTGGGATAACGATCACGGCGCGAGAGGGCGAGCGGAAACTGCCGGCGCGCGTGTGCTTTCGGGCTTCCTTCCGGCGGCGCGGTCGATCATTTCTCTTCGACACATGAGCGAACTGGACAATTTATTTTCCCAAAACCGGGCGTGGTCGGACAGCGTGAAGGCGACGACACCGGACTTTTTCCACCGCCTCGCGAAAGCGCAGACGCCGCAGTATCTGTGGATCGGATGTGCTGACAGCCGCGTGCCGGCGAATGAAATCGTGGGCCTGCTGCCGGGCGAAATATTCGTGCATCGCAACATCGGGAATGTGGTGGTGCATACGGATTTGAACTGCCTTTCCGTGATGCAGTTTGCGGTCGATGTGCTGGTCGTGAAGCACATGCTGGTCGTCGGCCACTATGGCTGCGCGGGCGTCGGCGCGGCGCTGGTGGGGCGGCGGCTGGGCCTCGTGGATAACTGGCTGCGCCACATCCATGACGTCCGCCAGAAGCACGCGGAACGCATCGAGGCCGTGCCGGAGGAGGGGCGGCAGGATATTTTCTGCGAGTTGAACGTGATCGAGCAGGTGATGAATGTGTGCCAGACGACGATCGTGCAGGACGCGTGGGCGCGCGGGCAGGCGCTGTCGGTGCATGGATTGATTTACGCGATTCACGACGGCATCATTCGCGATTTGAAAATCGAAATCGCCGGGCCGGGCGACGTCGCACCGCAGTATGCGCAGGCGATCGCGGCGATCGATGAACACGGATCGAAGTTTTGAAGCGGCGCGAGGTCAGGTGGGGCACGCGGGCTGCTTAAAATGCGGCATGATCCTGACATTCAGTTTGCTCGCTGCGTTTGCATCCGGCTTTGCTCTGATGCTCGTCGAACTTCGCAATGCACCCGAGGGCTATCAGGCCGACGGCGAGTTTCACCTCGTCTGGCGCAACGATCGCCCGGACGTTTCCAATATCGTGTGCATCTGGGCCGGGCAGAAGGAAGAGTCATCGATTTCGCAGTCGCGCGAACTGGCGGCTTGAGCCGGCGGTTTCCGGTTCGCATACGCCGGAAGACGGCGTCGCTGCGCTGAAAATGCGGTTGCTTTTTGCCGCTGAAAATTTTGTAAACCGCGACCGCTTTCCCATGCGCCACTCACCACTCCGCCCGCTGTTGCGACTTTTCGTCGCCGTCACGATTCTTTTCTCCAGCCTCGCGATCTCCGCGTGGGGTTTCACCCCGAATGCGCAAGAGCTCGACATCGCGCAGCGGATGAAAACTGCGTCCGGTCAGCAGCGGGATTTTCTCGAATTCGATCCGATCCTCTCAGAAGTGGCGCGCGCGCGGGCGGCGGACATGGCGAAGCGGAATTATTTTGCGCACATCAATCCCGACGGCCACGGGGCGAACTACCTCGTCCGCCAGGCGGGTTACGTGCTGCCTTCGAACTATCCGGGCGACGGCAACAACATCGAATCCATCGCCGCGGGCGGATCGACGGCGGCGGTCACGTGGAGCGACTGGATGGGTTCGTCCGATCACAAAATGCATCTGCTCGGCGAGATCGATTTCTTCGCCCAGCAGACTTCCTACGGCGTCGGGTACTATGCCGATCCGAACTCGGCGTACGGTTACTATTGGGTCGTCATCACCGCGCCGCCCAATCCGCGACCAGCGGGGATCACCATCGTGTCGCCATCGGAGGGCGCTTTGGTTTCTGAAGGCACCGTAGCTGCGACGGGCGCATCATCGGGATCGCAGGCGGCATCGGTCGTGCAGGTGGCGGTGGAAAATGTGTCCGGTGTTTCCGCCTGGCGCAATGCCGCAGGCACGCAGGCATGGGTGGCCACGCTGCAAAATGTCGTGCCCGGTCCGAACACGCTGCGGGTGCGAAGTCTGGATGCCGCGGGCACCGTGCTGGCCACGGCGTCGCGCGGATTTCAGTATGTGGTCTTGCGTCCGCTGACGGTCAATGTCGTCGGACAAGGAAGCGTCGGTTCCTTTGCTGGAACCACTTCGCGGCGAGTCGGTCTGACTTATACCATCGTGGCGACACCAGCGACGGGATGGCTTTTCACCGGCTGGTCTGGATCGTGGAGCGGCGCGGATGCGACGACGAATGTGCTTATGCGCGAAGGCCTCGCGGCGACGGCGACATTCGTGCCGAATCCATTCATCGCGCGCCGTGGCATGTTTGCCGGCCTCATCGGTGAGGCGTCTCCGAGTCACGATGCGCGGGGTTCGATTCGCGTGCAGATGAATGCTTTCGGTGCCTTCACCGCGCAGCTCCTCTATGCGGGAAATGGCTACTCGCTCAGCGGCCAGTTCCGCCTGAATGGACGCGCCACGCTTTTTGTCGCGCGAACCGGCGCGTCGCCGCTGACGCTGGTGCTCGATTTGAACGGAGCGGGCGGGAGCCTGACGGGGACGATTTTGGAGAATAACGTCGCGAATAATTTTACCATCGCTCCGTCGAGACAGCCAGGTGCCGCGCTGGCGGCGCTCGCCGGTCGCTACACCGTCGCCTTCAATGCCGACCGGGCGAACGCAACTGCGGCCATCCCGCAGGGCGATGGCTACGGTATTTTGACCGTGGATACCACCGGCACGGCCACGCTTTCCGCAGCCCTCGCGGATGGCACCACATTCTTGCGCGGCGGTTGGATCGCGGCGGATGGCACCTTCGCTTTTTACACGCCGCTTTACGCCGGCGCTGGCGAGCTTTCCGGCCGGTTGCTTTTTAGCAATCAAGCCGGCAGCGATCTCACGGGCACGCTCGCTTGGAAAAAGCCGCGCCTGCCGTCGTCGGAGCGTTTCCGCGAGAGCTTCAGCACCTCGGTTTCCACCGTCGGCTCGCGCTACTCTCCGCCAGCGAGCGGTCGCCTCGTGCTCGCGGTTTCGACGGCGAATCCCAATCTTCGCGTCCTGCTCGGGGCTGGAGATTTGAGCGCCGAAATCCCGCAGCCCGCCAGGCTGGGCGGCAACAATCTCGTCTCGATCACGAATCCATTTCTGCCCGGAATCGCGGTGGCGATCGACCCCGTGAGCGGCACTTACATCGGCAGCTTCATGCATCCGGTCACGCACACGGCCACGCGCTTTCGCGGCGTATTTTTGCAAAAGGAAAATACCGGCGCTGGCTACTTTCTCGGGCCGCAGCAGAGCGGCTACGCCAGCGTCACCGCGCTTCCATAGACACGCCGTTTCACCGCAGCGATCGTGGATAGTGCGTGCGTTTGCGCGCTTCCTGGCGATAGTCCGCGCCCTATGCCATTTAGCGTTCTCGGTCTCGATGCCCTCATTCTCAAAGCCATTCAGGAGGCGGGTTACACCGAGCCCACGCCGATCCAAGCCGCCGCGATTCCGCTCGTTTTAGAAGGGCACGATCTCATCGGCATCGCGCAAACGGGCACGGGGAAGACCGCGGCCTTCACGTTGCCGATCCTCGCGAAGCTCTCGAAAAACACGGATCAGCAACGCCGCGGCACCCGCGTCCTGATCGTCGCACCGACGCGCGAACTCGTCGTGCAGATCGAGGAAAACGTGCGCGCTTATGGCAAACATCTGCCGTTGAGAATGGCCACGGTTTTTGGCGGCGTCGGCGAGCGTCCGCAGATTGAGGCACTGCGCAGCGGCGTGGATATCATCATCGCGACGCCGGGCCGGTTGCTCGATCTTTTCCGCAACGGAAACTTCTCCGGCCTGCAGCATCTCGTGCTCGATGAAGCCGATCGCATGCTCGACATGGGCTTTCTCCCCTCGATCCGGCAGATCGTGAAAGGCCTGCCGAAGAACCGCCAGACGCTGCTTTTCTCGGCCACGCTTTCCAAGGAGATCGAATCGCTCACGCACGAGTTTCAGCGCACGCCAAAAATCGTGCAGATCGGGCGCAGATCGAATCCTGCGGAGACGGTCACGCAGTTCGTGTATGAAGTGCCCAAGCATCTGAAGCCGTCGCTGCTCGTGCATCTGATGCAGGACGCGGCGTTTGATAGCGTGCTCGTTTTCACGCGGACGAAACACGGCGCGGATCGCGTGGCGCGGAAGCTGGAAAGCACCGGGATCAAGACCGGCACGCTGCACTCGAACCGCTCGCAAAATCAGCGCCTGCGCGCGCTGAACGATTTCAAGGCGGGCACGGTGCGTGTGCTCGTGGCGACGGATATCGCCGCGCGCGGCATCGACGTGGATGGCATTTCGCACGTCATCAATTACGACTTTCCCATGCACGCCGAGGACTACGTGCATCGTATCGGCCGCACCGGCCGGGCGCAGGCGATCGGCGACGCGATTAGTTTTGTGACTTCCGAAGATCACGCCGCGCTGCGGACGCTCGAGCGTTTCATCGGTCGCGGCATCGTGCGGAAGCGTGCGGAAGGCTTTAACTACGAGCAGGCTGCGCCGCCGATGACCGAGGCAGAACGCGGCGAACGTCGATTCGATTCGCGCCGACCTCAGCAGAGCAGGGGACCTCGCGGCGGCGGCGGCGGTGGTGGTGAGCGCGGCGCGGGCGGTGGACAAAGGCGCGGCGGCTTCGGCGGCGGTCGGCGTCAGTCGCGTTGAAGTTTCGCGCGGTGCGATGTGAAGACGGCGTGACACATGCCATCGATTTGTTCTAGCGTATCCATCGAAACCAACATCAATCAGGTATGACTAAAACTTCCGTATTCAAATCGTTACTCGTTCTTGCCGCTGCACTTTCCGCGATTTCGCTCCGTGCTGCCGCGGCCGCACCAGCGGAACCCGCCATCGTGGCTGCGCCGCCCGGCGTCGCGATTGATTTCTATCAGGTGAATTCCGTGCGCACCAAAGGCGCCCGCTTCATCAACACCAAGCTGCTGCCCAAGGTTGGCTACGTCGCCGGTGCGCCGGCCATGCAAGTCGAGCGGCTGCGCGGGATTAAAAAAATCCACACCAAGGTGGAAAAGACGATCGAATCCGCGGACGGCAAAAAGAGGACGGTCACGAATTCGGTTCCGGCGATCGAGATGACGCTGTCCGGTTCGGATGCGACGGCCTTCGCGAATCTGATGAAAAATTCCATCGGCCAGCGCATTCTGATGGAAGCCGAAGGAACGCCAATCTACGCCCCGCTCGTGCGCGATGCCCGGCTTTCCTCCACGATTTCGTTTTCGCTCGCCGACGATGCGCAGCTCGAAGAGGTCTTCGCGAGGCTCGCCCGCTTCGTGAAAAAGTAAGCGTCCTTCGCGCTACTCTTTCACTTTCACGCGCTCGATCTCGGCACCGAGGCCGTTGAGCTTTTCATCGATGCGCTCGTAGCCGCGGTCGATGTGATAGACGCGGTTTACTTCGGTCGTGCCTTCCGCGTGCAAGCCCGCAAGGACGAGCGCGGCGGAGGCGCGGAGATCGCTCGCCATCACGGGCGCGCCGCTCAAGCGCTCGACGCCTTTGATGACGGCGGTGGCACCGTCGAGATGGATGTCCGCGCCCATTCGTTTCAACTCCGAGACGTGCATGTAGCGCTGCGGGAAAATCGTTTCGGTCACGACGCTCAAGCCCTGGCTTTTGATCAGCAGCGCGCACATCTGCGCCTGCATGTCGGTGGAAAATCCGGGATACGGCTCGGTCGTGATCTGGATGGATTTCGGTCCGCCGTTTCCGTGAACGGTCAGCGTGTCGCCTGCGGACTCGATCCGGTAGCCCGCCTCGCGCAACTTGATGGAAGTGGACTCCAAATGCACCGGATTCACGCGGTTCAGCTTCACCTCTTTTCCCGCAATGGCCGCGGCTACCATGAAGGTGCCCGCCTCGATGCGATCGGGGATGACCTCGTGCTCCGCGCCGTGCAGTTCCTTTACGCCTTCGATGATGATACGCCGCGTGCCCGCACCGTCGATCTTCGCGCCCATCGCGTTTAGGAAATTCGCGAGGTCCACCACCTCCGGTTCGCAGGCCGAGCTTTCAATCACGGTCACACCGTCTGCGAGCACCGCGGCCATCATCACGTTGTCGGTGCCGAGGACCGTGGGGCCTTGCTTCCCGCGCAGGTGGACGACGCCGCCTTTTAACTCGCCGACGAAAACCTTCACGTTCCCCTGATCGATGCGGTGCGAAGCG
The DNA here is from genome assembly GCA_038228115.1 of Chthoniobacterales bacterium. Lineage (GTDB taxonomy): Bacteria > Verrucomicrobiota > Verrucomicrobiia > Chthoniobacterales > Chthoniobacteraceae > JANLQB01. Next base: position 87,586 of record JBBRPM010000009.1, on the reverse strand, counting down.
CCGAGCGCTTCAAAGCCCTTCAAGTGCAAATCAATCGGCCGGTCGCCAATGACGCAGCCGCCCGGCAGCGAAACCGTCGCCTCTTTTTCCCGACCGAGCAGCGGCCCGAGCACACAGACGGAAGCGCGCATTTTCCGCACGATGTCGTATGGCGCGACGGTGGAAATTTTCTCCGCCTTCACCGTCACCACGCCGCTCGCGCGCTCCACTTGCGCGCCGAGGTGCGAGAGGATTTGCAGCATGTAATGGATGTCGCTCAGGTCGGGGACGTGATGGATGACGCACTGTTCGCGAGTCAGCAGCGTGGCTGCGAGGATGGGCAGCGCGGAGTTTTTCGAGCCGCTGATTTTGACTGAGCCCGAGAGCGAGCGACCGCCGTGAACGAGAATTTTATCCATATTTTGCGAAGACGAAACGTAACCGTCCTTGGTAGTCGGCGAGCGGGCGAATGTCTTGGAAATTGTGCGCGGCGAGCAGCTCGCAAACGCGCGCGGATTGATCGTGCCCGATTTCGAGCGCCAGCAATCCGCGCAGATATTTTGGCGCGCTCGAGATGAGCCGCTGGAGCAGGGTGAAACCGTCCGCGCCGTCGGTGAGTGCCATCATCGGATCGTGCTGCACTTCACGCGCGAGCGAAGGGATTTCGGCGGCGGCGATGTAGGGCAGGTTCGCAGCGATGAGCTGGAACTCGCCGCTGACACCTTCGAGCAGATCGCCTTTTGAAAACGCAACGCGTTCCGCGAGCCCGAGTCGCGCGGCATTTTCACGCGCCAGTGCGAGCGCATCATCGGAAACATCGACCGCCTCGACCTGCGCACCCGGCCACGCGGCGGCGAGGGAAAGCGCGATCACGCCGCTGCCGGTGCCGACATCGACCACGCGCGCTGGCACCGGTTCTTTCAGCAGAAGTTCGCAGAGCTGCTCCGTCTCCGGCCGTGGAATGAGCGCGCGTTTATCCGAAAGAAAAGTCCGCCCGAGAAACTCCACCGTCCCGAGCAAATGCTGCAACGGCTCGCCCGCCGCCCGGCGCTTCACCAGCGCGCGAAGCGGCTCCAGCTCTTGATCTCCGAGCGGACGGTCGAATTCCATGTAGAGATCCATCCGCTTCTTCCCGAGCACATGCGCGAGCAGGTGCTCGATATTCAGACGCGGGCTTTCGACGCCATTTTTCTGAAAAAACGGCGTCGTTGCCTGGATTACTTCAAGCACGGTTTTCATCGCGCGGGAAACTAGCGAGTGTTTAGAGTTTGCCGCGCTCGGGTACGAAAGTCTGGGTCTTGAATGGTTTCGATCCAACTTGCCGCGGCTGCGGGGTTTAGTTTTGTCAGTTGCCCGGCATACGCATAAATCACTTGGTCGTGCAGCGGCTGATCGGCGTTGGCGTTGAGCCAGTCGCCGACGGCTCCCGCGTCTTTCTTCACCCATTGCCCTACGACTCCGGTGACACCTGCTTGAACGGTGCCAGCATCGAGTTGCGACCCGAGCGACTGCACCCAGCCGAGTGCGTTCACGGGATCAATACGCGCCCAGTCGCCCGCCGCATGAGTGAGTAACTCCGGCCCCAAATCGCCCGGCGTAGAATGCTGGCCGATCCACAAACATGCCATCTGCGGGGTCTTGGCGGTCCAGTTGGAAAAGAGCACACGATCGGCAAGCGCCGCGAACATCGCGCGGCTGGTGCGCTCGGTTCCGTCGCCGGCCGCCGTCTCCTTTTTGCGCGTCTGCTCCAGCATCGCGGTTGCAGCTGCGGTTCCGCCGTGCTGGAAAACTCCGTCGATGAGCTTGCCAGAATAACTCGCCCGGTCCTGCGATGGGATACTCGCCAGCAGCGCCGCCGCTTGCGCCGGATCGCGCTGCACCATGCCATCGACGAGATCTCCGATGAAAGTTTGCCGGTCGCTGCCCGCAGGAAGCGCCTCGACCCATGCGCGGGCTGCCGCAGGCTCCACCGCCGCCCAACCGGTGAGGACCAGGCTGCTCGCAAGGTGATTGCCCCCTTTGAAGAAACGATCCATTGCCCGGATTCCGCCGAGCTCACCGCTGCGTTGAAGCATGAGCCGCCATTCAAAACTATGCGTCCGGCCCGTCTGAACAGTTTCGATCGTCATACCATCGTAAGCCGTCTCCCAGTTCGAGGCGTCGAGTGTTGCGGAAAATTCCATAAAGCGGCGCAGACGAGTCAGCGTGTTCGGCTCTTCCAGCGTTGCGAACAATCGGGCGCGCACTTCATCGATTGAGGCAGGACTGACTGGCGCATCACCCAAGCTTGAACGTTTCTCGGCTTCGCTGTTTTTCGGATATTCCGCAGCATCCTTTGCAGAAACTGTCCGCATGGCTGGATCACCTCCAAGAGTCGGCGACGGCGATTCCAAGCGCCCCGCTACGAATGCAAGCACCGCCAGCGCAGCCCAAACGGCATGGATAAGAAGTGGGCTTTTCATTGGCTAAAATGGTCACGCTGCCTCGCGGCAAAGACGAGGTTTTTTCGTTGCTGGAGGCCGCGAAACGCATCTCTATAGCTCTGATCAACTTGCTGCGCTGGCGTCGGCCACGGCGAGCGCGTCGTCGGAAATTGGGAGTGAAGGCGCGATGTCGCTGCAATCGTGGTGCGCCGCCGATCATCTTGCGCCCGCGTTCGGACGAGATTGTTGCTTGGCATCGTGCATCCATGTGCGGCTTCATCGGCGCGTGAGAATCGTCGCCACCATCGCCGAAAAAGCCGCCCTCGCGGGGCTGCCGTTCCTCATCATCGGCGGGAACGCGGTGATCGCTTATGGTTATCCGCGGCAGACGGTGGATGTTGATTTTCTCGTGCGAGATTCTGATCGGAAGAAGTGGGACGAACTGATCCTCGCGCTGGGCTATCGCGCGCATCAAATTCATCCCGTCTTTCACATGTATAATCCTATTTCGCAGGAGAATCCGGCGGTGGATCTCATGCTCGTAAACGAAGGCACTTTCACAAAGCTGTCCGTTCAAACGACAGACACTTTGCTCGGCGGAGTCACGGTGAAAATTCCCTCTTTGCGAAATCTGATTGCCCTCAAGCTGCACGCCCTGCGTCACGGCGGAGAGCATCGGCACACGCGCGACTTTCTCGATGTCGTGGAACTTGCGCAACTCAATCAAGTGGACCTTGCCGCTCCCGAGTATGTGGAGATACTCGAACGGCATGCCACGCCCGCCATCGTCGCCGAAATCAAAGCTCGATATTCTGGACCTTGATCTTCCGGTCCATGAAGGGCCGCCGCTGCCGACTCTGCCCAATCTGACGCTGGAACAAATTCACGTCCTGATCGAGCAGCTCTGGGAAGATACGGTGTATGACGACGCTTATTTCGCCCGCAGTCTGGCGTCGAAAAATAACGTCCCGTTTGTGATGTAACGGTCAGCTCGCGCCGGTCACTTCGGCCAGCCGCTCCTGCATGTCGGCAGCTTGGAGGGCGTGGATCATTTCTCCGACGCTGCCTTCCATAAAGCGGTCGAGGCTGTAGAGCGTGAGATTGATGCGGTGATCCGTGACGCGGTTTTGCGGGTAGTTGTAAGTGCGAATTTTTTCGCTGCGGTCGCCGCTACCGATCTGGCTTTTGCGGTGCGCGGCGTATTTCTCGGCTTCTTCGCGCTGCATTTTTTCCAGCAGGCGGGAGCGCAGGATGTTGAGCGCCTTTTCCTTGTTCTTTTGCTGAGAACGTCCGTCCTGACAGCGCACGATCATGCCGGTCGGGATGTGCATCACCTGCACGGCGGAGTCGGTCGTGTTCACGCCCTGACCGCCGGGGCCGCCGGCCCGGCAGACTTCGATGCGGATTTCGTCGGGCTTGAGTTCGAGATCGACTTCCTCGGCTTCGGGCAGCACGGCGACCGTTGCCGCGCTGGTGTGGATGCGGCCCTGCGTTTCGGTGGCGGGGACGCGTTGCACGCGATGCACGCCGCTCTCGTATTTCAGCGTGCGGAAAACCTGACCGCCGGTGACTTTGAAAATGACTTCTTTGAACCCGCCAAGTTCGCCAGCGCTGGATTCCAGGTTTTCGATTTTGAAACCGTGGGTGTCGGCGAAGCGCGTGTACATCCGGTAAAGATCGGCGGCGAAAAGTCCGGCTTCGTCGCCGCCGGTACCGGCGCGAATTTCCACGATCGCGTCGCGTTCCTCGTTCGGATCGGGCGGGAGCAGGGCGAATTGCACCTTTTCCTCCAGCGCGGCAATGCGCGTTTCGAGTTCGGGGATTTCCATCCCGGCCAGCTCCGCCATCTCGGCGTCATCGCCGTTGGCGAGTTGCTGATTGCTCGCGAGGTCGGTGCGCGACTTTTGGAGATTGTCCCAGTCAGAGAGCAACGCTTTCAGGCGTGTGTGCTCGCGCAGGAGATCGCGGGCGCGGCGCGGATCGGCGTACAAGTTTCCAGATGCGATCTCGGCTTCGAGTTCGCGGAAACGATCGGCGCTGCGGCTGAGGAGTGGGGCAAAGTCCATGGGATTAAAAAAGCAAAACGGTGAAGCCGGATCGCGGCTTCACCGTTTTGAAAACTGCCGAAAATATCTAGGCGCCTTTTTTGTCCGCCCGCACTTTCACGCCTGCGTAACGGCGCGAGAACTTCTCGATCCGGCCTGCGGTATCGACGAACTTCTGCTCGCCCGTGAAGAATGGGTGGCAGGCCGCGCAGATGCCGACCTTGATTTCGCGCTTCGTGGAGCGGGTGTGGTAAACAGTGCCGCAGGCGCAACTGATGGTGGTCTCGTTATAGTCAGGATGAATATCTGCTTTCATGGCTTCGGAAAAGGGCCGACAAACTAACGGCCAATCCCCGACTCGCAACCAAAAAGTCCGACTATTTCCCGTGACCGTTTTTCCTCTCCACCGTGCCTCCCGGAACCGCTGAAAATGTGCTGCTCGCAGCTTGGGTGGAAACGCTGTCGAAGTTTCAAAATCGGCCTGCGATCCTTGATGTGGCTGGTGAAACGCTGCGGACTTTTGCGGACATTGAAGCGGAATCGCGTCAGGCCGCGCGACGTTTCGACGGGCTATCGCCGCGCGCGGTCGTGGCCATTCGGATGGGGAATCGCCCGTGCTGGCCTGCACTGCTGCTGGCGCTGTTTCGGCGCGGACTGATCCCGCTGCCGCTGGGGCAGCATATGGAAAGCGGGGAGTTGGCGGCGGCGCTGGAGACTTGCGGAGTCGGCGCGCTGGTGGGGGCGGAGGGTGGGGGGAATTCGGTAACTCGGAAGTCGGTAGCCGGAAACCGGAAGTATTCCGACGCGGACTTTTTGAAACTCACGAGTGGCACCACTTCCGCGCCGCGGGCGATTCGTTTTCGGGCCGCGCAATTGCTCGCCGATTGCGATCAGATTTGCACCACGATGGGTTTCGGTCCCGATGATCTAAACTTCGGCGTCATCCCGTTTTCCCACAGCTACGGCTTCAGCAATTTGCTCCTGCCGCTGATTTGCCGCGGCGTGCCTCTGGTAGCCTCGGACGATCGTTTGCCGCGCGCCATCCTCGATGGTCTCGCAACGAGCCGGGCCACGGTCTTTCCCGGCATCCCCGTCTTTTTCCAAAAACTCGCGGAACTGGAAAGCGCGTCCGCGATTCCGCATCTCCGCCTGTGCATCTCCGCGGGCGCGCCGCTGCCGCCAGGTGTGGGAGAAAAATTCACGGCCCGTTTCGGGGGGAAGATTCACACATTTTACGGCGCATCCGAATGCGGCGGGATCGCCTACGATGCGAGCGAGGAAGCGCGCTACGAAGAAGGTTTCGTGGGAACTGCAATGCGTGGCGTGGGCATTTCGCCGATCGAGGACGGAAGAATCGCGATTCGCAGCGCGGCGGCGGGCGACGGGTATTTTCCCGAAGACGATCCGGCGCTGCGCGATGGCTGTTTCGTGCCCGGCGATTTCGTCGAGTCGTCCGCGCGCGGGCTCACCCTCGTCGGGCGCGCGTCGGACATCATCAATGTCGCCGGCCGCAAGCTCAGTCCCGCCTCCGTCGAGCCATTCCTCCTGCAAATCCCCGGCGTCCGGCAGGCCATCGTCTTCGGCGTGCCTTGCGCGCAGCGCGGCGAGGAAGCCATCGCGTGCATCGCGGGCGAGGGGATCGACGCCGCCTCCGTGCTCCGTTTTTGCCGCGAAAAACTCAGCCCCTGGCAAGTCCCCCGCGCCATCTGGATCGTCCCTGAGATCGCCGCCAACGACCGCGGCAAAATCAGCCGCCGCCTGCTCGCGGAGCGTTATCTGAAGCGGCGCGATTAGGTCGCGCTCGGCGGCTACGACACCGTCACCGCCACCACATCCGAGAAGAGGCCCACCTCATCGTTTCCCACCACCCCGCGCACCCGCAGTTCCAGATTCTCCGGCTGCCCCGGCGTCGTCAGATTCACATGGCAGAGGAAAGGCGAGCGCACCATCGTGCAAACCATCGTCCACGTCGTCGCGCCCACCTTGCGTGAATACAGATTCACCGCATCCAGCTCCCCCAGCGCCTTCGCAAATTTGATCTGGAGCGTCCCATTCCCCACCGCCAGCACCGCGCGGATCACCGCCTTGTAAGTCTGCGCATCGAAATCAATCTCCGTCCCCCACACCCCCAGCGTCTGCTGGATCGCCTCCGTCGCCGTCGGCAGCGTCTTCCCCTGCGCCACCATCGGGCGGATGAAACCGAGCGAATTCCCGATGATCGTATCCTGCGCCGCCACCGTCGCGAGATAAGCCTGCCGCGCCACGTCCTTGCTGTGCACGGCGGTCGCGATGGCCGACGCCGCCGTCGCGACATTGCTGCCCGAGCTGCCCCAGCCCATCGCGTTCGCATTCGTGCTCATGTTCGCCGTGGTGGCGAGGTTATCCGCCCACTGGGCGAGCGTGCTTTCATCTCTGGGAACGTAATCTTGGCGCGACATAAGGAGAGTCTTTTGGGTGAAGGATTGAGGTTGTTGCCATGCCACGGGATGCAAGACCCATGCCCACGTCCCGGAAAAATGCACCACCCCGCCCGAAAAGCGCACGCACCATGCGGACGTGCGCCCGGATTCCCGCACCGTGCCTGCGCCCGCCGGGAATCTCCGCCCGGACGCCTGCCATCTCCGTCTGCCCGGTGGCAGTCTCCCCCTCGACAGAGACAATCTCCGCCTGCCACGCCGCAATCTCCGCCTGCACGGAGCGAATCTCCGCGCGTATTTTCCGAAAATCCGTGGCGCTCCCCTGAAAGCATGTCCCGAAAGTGGGCCAGCGAGGGCCAACGGCCCGCCCACAAGCCAGCCCAAGCCAACGCCCTGGGACCGACGCATTGAAGGAGCCAAGGGCTGAAGGCCCGTGACAGCGCCCGGCGATCCCGCCGGTGTGCCGGGCCTTCCGCCCTCGATTCCTTTTCCATGGCAAACCCAGGGCGATGGCTCGCCCGTCCACCATCCCCCGCTTGTCCCCTCCGCCTCCTCGCTGGGCTGGCTCGTCCTGCGCCGTTGGCGCATCGGCCCCCGTCTCCCCCACCTACCCGCGCAGCCGGTCGGCGAGCTGGCGGGCCTTCTCTGCGTGGGGCGACTCGATGGCTGTGAGGATTTTCGCCGCCTGCTCCGCCGGCGTCCGCGCGTCCGCCCGCTGGCCGAGCTTCTCGAATTGGAGGGCGGAGTTGAAAAGCGCATTCGCCTCCCCGCGCCGGTCGCCGATCTCGCGGACGATGACGAGTTGCTGCTTATAAAACTCGATGGCCTTGCGCGCGTCGCCCAAGGAGGCGTGGGCGAGGCCGAGGTTGCCCAAGTCCTGGCCTTCCCCGCGCCGATCGCCGATCTCACGGGTGACGACGAGCGACTGCTCATAAAACTCGATGGCCTTGCGCGCGTCGCCCAAGTCGGCGTGGGCGATGCCGAGGTTGCCCAGGTCATTGCCTTCCTCGCGCCGGTCGCCGATCTCGCGGGAGACGACGAGCGCCTGCTCATGGAACTCGATGGCCTTGCGCGCGTCGCCCAAGTTTTTGTAGGCGACGCCGAGGTTGCCCAGCGCAGTGCCTTCCCCGCGCCGGTCGCGGATCTCGCGCGCGATCACGAGTTGCCGCTCATAAAACTCGATGGCCTTGCGCGCGTCGCCCAAGTCGGCGTGGGCGAGGCCGAGGTTGCCCAGCGCATTGCCTTCGCTCTTGCGATCTCCGGCGGTGCGGGCGGCGGCGCACTGGGCCTCCAGCCAGGCGATGCGCTGGCGCGGGTGGAAGCGCAGGTCGCCGGTATAGACCACGGCATCGACCAAATCGAGCAGCACGGTGGCGGCGGAGACTGCGTCCTCCCGCGCGACGAGCCAGGCGAAGGCGGCCTCGATCTGCGCGCGCTCCCGGTCGAAGAGCGCCAGCCCGCCCACGGCGTCGCCTTTCAAAAAGAGGGCGTCGGCTTCGTAGCCCACCTTCGCGAAATACCGCGCGTGGGCCATGCGCAATTCGTCGAGCGCGGGCTCGCCGAGGCGGGCGCGGGCGTAGTCGGCGGCGAGGTCGTGGAGCTTGTAGCGATCCGAGCCTTCGCGCTCGAGCAGGCTGCGACTCACGAAGCGCGCGAGCATTTCTCCATCCGCCCCGGCGATGGCGGCGGCGGCGCGGGCCTCGAAGGGGACGGTGAAGACGCCGAGCCGCCGCCAGGCTGCGCGCTTGGCGGGGGGGAGCGCGTCTTCGCTGAGGCGCAGGGTCTCGGTGATGGTGATTTCGCCCGCGCCTTCCGCGGCGGGGTCGAGGTGGCGCAGGGGGCCGCTTTGCAACCGGGCGAGGTAGCCGGTCACGTCGGGCGTGCCGTGGCGCTCGGTGGCATCGAGGGCGAGGTGCGCGCCGGCGAGGCGCAGGGCGAGGGGGAGCCCGGCGCAGAGGCGCGCGAGTTTGGCAGCGTCGGGGTCGGTGAGGGCGGGGTGGAAGGTGCGGAGGAGGGCGATGGCTTCGTCGTCGGGGAGGCTATCCACGGGATGCGACGGGGTGTTTCCCAAAAGGAAGCTGCGCCGGGAGGTGACGATGAGGGCGCAGCCAGCGGGGGGGATGAGGGGGGCGGCTTGGGCGGTGTCGAGCGCGTTGTCGAGGAGGAGGAGCACTTTTTTCCCGCGGAGCACGGCGGTGAAGATGGCTTTGAGGCGGGCTTCGTCGTCGGGGAGGGTGCGGGCGGCGTCGGGATGGAAGGTGGTGATGACGCGGATGAGGAGCGCGGCGGCGGAGGGCGGGTCGGGCTGGGTGCCGCGCCCATCGAGGAGGAGCCGGGCGTGGGGGAAGAGCGGCGCCCACTCGCGGGCGAGGTAGTAAGCGAGGGCGGTCTTGCCGATGCCGCCCATGCCCTTGAGCCCGGTGAGGTGCGCGCCGGCAGCGGGGTCGCGCCCGAGGAGGAGGTCGAGGTCGCGGCGGCGTCCGGTGAAGCCGGTGGGGGGCTCGGGGATGGTGTGGAGGTGCTGGAGCGCAGGCGCGCCGCGGACGCCGAGCTCTTTTTCCAATTCCGCGAGGGCGCGCTGGATCGCGGGGAGGTCGCACACGGCGGTGATCTCCTGGATGAGTTCGGGGACGGACCAGACCTCGAAGGCGGGGTCGGGCTTTTGGCGGCTGCCCGGTATTTTCGGAAGGAGGAAGAGGATGATGACGCGGGGGAAGTCTTCGGAGATGCGGTATTTCCGGGCCTGCGCGACGGTTTCGCGGATTTTCGCGGCGTCATCTTGGCTGGTGATCTGGATGGCGACGCGCCCGGTTTCACCGAGGTCCACGGCGGGGTGGTTCTTTTTCACGCGCTCGAGCCAGACGAGCTTCCAGCCGAAGAGGGCATTGAAGAAGGGGAGGAGGCTGCGCTCGACGATGCGGCTGGCGTCGTTGCGCCCGGCTCCGTTGAGGGCCGCGAGCTTCGCGGCCAGATCGAGGAGCAGATGGGAGATGCGGTTGGTGGCTTCGAGACGAGTGAAGGGCATCGCTGCCGGGGGATGCTGGCAGCGGGAAGGGAGGCGTCAAGCACCGGCGCGCGACGGAGCTTGCAAGCGCGGACGGGCCTCCTACTCTCCGCGTCCCTTTCCATGCAGAACTCGAACGACATCTTTGCCCGCATGCCGCCCGCCGTGGCGTCGCAACTTTTCTCCCACCTCCACGAAAAAGAGAAGCCGCTCTACAAGGCGACCATCGACACGCTCGCCAAGCAGCGCCATTTGCGGCCTGTTTTCGTCGAGCGCAAACCGCGCGAGGAGCGCTTCGCGTGGATGCGCGAGATGGTGGCGAAGAAGCAGAACTCCGATGTCGCGGCGCACTTGCTCCAGATTTGGTTTATCGGCGCGCACAGCAAATTACTCTGCGACTTTCTCGATGCGCTCGGGATCAAGCACGATGAAAACGGGACGGTCGATGAGCTGCCGGAGCCGCCGCCGAAAGCGGAACTGGCGAAGGCGATCGACGCATGTTTTGCGAAGCACGATCCGAAGGTCGTCGCGGTGTATCTGAATGCTTTTCAGGCGCTCGACGATGAGGGCTGGCCGACGCTCGGTGAACTGCTGGTCGAAGATCCGCGCCTGCGTTTGTAAACGGCGCGGCGGACGCCGGACGCGATGCTTTACTGGCTGGAACAACTCGGCGTCGCCGTCGCGGCCATCACCGGCGTGCTCGCGGCTCGGGGAAAGCGCGTGGACCTTTTCGGCGTGGTGGTGCTCGCGGTGGTCACGGCGTTTGGCGGCGGGACGATTCGTGATTTGACGCTCGGCGATACGCCGGTGTTTTGGGTGCGCGATGGGAATTACATCCTCACTGCCGTCTCGACCGCGCTGATCACTTTCGTGGTCGCGCGCTTCCACGATTTCTCCGTGCGCGCCCTGCTTTTCGCCGATGCGGTGTCGCTGGCTTTCTTCACGATGATCGGGGTGAAAAAGGCGCTCGTCTTCGCGGCTCCTGCTCCGGTGGCGGTGACGATGGGCGTCATCACGGGCGTGGCAGGCGGGATTTTGCGAGACATTCTCACGGGGGAAATCCCGTACGTTTTTCGGAAGGAGATCTATTTCTACGCCACGGCCTCGTTGTGCGGCGCGGTGGTGTTTGTCTTCATCCAAAACTCCTTCGCGAGTCCGCAGGCGAGCGTGCTCATCGGCGCGGCAGTCACGATTTCGCTGCGGCTCGCGGCGATCCGCTGGAGGCTCGCGCTCCCGCTTTTCACGCCGCGTCAGCCGCCGGATTCGCGGTGAAAAAAACCGTCTTACGTGACGATCGACTGCGGCAAAGTCGGGACGGAAATTTCCACAGTCGTGCCGATGTTCGAGGTGCTCCTGATGGCGATGCTGCCTTGATGGCTTTCGACCACGCTTTTTGCGATCGCCATGCCGAGGCCGGTGCCTTTCGATTTTCCGTAGGTCACAAAAGGCTCGAAGATTTTCGCCATCAATTCCGCCGGGATTCCGGTGCCCGTATCGGCGATGGAAAAGACCGCGTTCGCTCCGATCTGGCGGAGGCCGATGCGCAGCACTCCGCCGCCCGGCATCGCTTCAGTGGAGTTCTTCGCGATGTTTAAAAGCACGCGGACGAAGCGTCCGAGATCGACGGAGATTTCGTCGCTGTAGTGGACTTCGCGGAGCAGGTGGACATTGGCGGGGAGCAGGCGCACGAGCAGCGAATCGAACTCGGCGAAGACGGTTTTCGGCGAGAACGCTTTCATTTGCAGGCTGGTCTGGCCGCGCGCGAAATCGAGGAGTTCCTGCGCCATGTCCGTCATCTGGCCCACGGCTTTTTGCATGATGCCGGTGAAGCGTCCGATGTCGGGATCCTTGCTGCGCTCGGAGATGAGATCGGCGCACGATTGGATGGCCTGGATCGGATTTTTGAGATCGTGAATGATCGAGTTCGCCATCGTGCCGACGAGGCTCAGGCGCTCGCTGCGCATGAGTTCGGTGATGAAGTGAGAATTGATCCCGCGCAGGCGCTCGACGACGGAGCGAAGGAAATTCATGTGCAAGTCGCGCGGCGCATTGTCGAGGATGCGGGCGAAGGATTCGGAGTCGATTTTTCCGAGCACGGTGGTCTCGGCGGCGGTGGCTTGCGCGCTGCGCGGCTGGCCGTCGATGAGCGCCATTTCGCCGAAGAAATTTCCGGGCGCGATGAGGCCGAGCGTTTCCTGTTTTCCACCGCGGCCCATTTTGGAAATGCGGACGTTTCCGCTGACGACGAGGAAGAGACAATCGCCGGGTTCGCCCTCGTGGAAGATGACGTCGTCGGTGTCGAAGTGGAGCAGATCGACATCCGCGCCGATGCCGGTGATGAGCGCGGGGGCGATGCCCGCGAAGAGCCGGTTTTGGCAGAGCGTTTCTGCTTCGGCAGGTGTGTTGAGGTGCGAGATCATGGGGCGGTTTTTTAGAAAGTGGGACGACCGCTGAAACCTTGGGTCGTCGCGCCGGCACCGCTGAAATGTCCGGTGCTCGATCCATTGCCGCCGGAGCCCGTGTAGTTCGCGGTGTCGGTATAAACTTTCGCCGCCTGCGTTCCGCCGATGGTCACCGTCTTGCTCGGGTCGATCGTCACGGTTTTGCCGGCGATGGCCTTGGTCCCGGTGCCGCCGAGCGTCACATCGTCGGTGAAGCGCACCTGGCCGCTGCTCGATCCGGCGTAGAGTTTCAGGGAGGTGTCCGCGCCGATGGTCCCGCCGCCGATGTTCAATTCTCCATTCGTTCCGAACGCGCCGATCTTCACCACGTCGCCGCGGATCGTCGCGTTGTTCAGATGCACGTTTCCGTAGTCGCCACTGTTGCGGATATCGATGGTGCCGCGGCTGGCGGTGATCGTGCCGCCGGTCACGCGGATATCGCCGCCCGCGCTGGTAAAGGTGATTTTTCCGCCCGCGCCCGTGGCGGTCGCATTTAGCAGCGAGAGGAGCTGGCCGCTGTTGCCGATTGAGATCGCGGTGCCGCTCGTTTTGAGCGAGGCGAGCCCGATTTTCCCGCCGCTGCCGCTCGCGCGAAGGAGAGCGCTGTCGGAGACCTTCACGGTGGAGTTCACGGCGATGGTTCCCTTCGCGACGAGACCGACCGTGCCGCCGTTGCCGCCGGTGAGGACGCCGGTTCCGTTCGCGCCGGTAGTAGTGGAGATCGGGCGCTCGACGGTGATGGAATTCGTGATCGGTTTCGCGGTCGTGCCGATGTTTACCGTGCCGCCATTTCCGCCGCCGATGAGCGCGAGCAGGCCATCCGCGCCGTCGGCTTTGATGCCGTTGATTCCGGTCGTGCTCACGTTCACGTCCGCACCGCTCACGGTGAGCGCGCCGCCGCCGGATGTGGAGCCGGAAGTGTTGGCCGCGGTGAGATCCACGCCTCCGCCGATCGCCATCGTGCTCGCAGAAATCGTGGCCGCACCATTCGATGCGCCGGTGGTGAAAGTGCCGGCGATGTTCAGCGCATTTCGCACGCTGATGCTGCCCGCCTGGACGTTGCCGAGCGAGTCGATGTGGTCGAACCCCTCCAAGGTCGAACTGCCCGCCTGAATGCCGCCGGTGCCGATATTCAGAAAGCCGGTGAGCGCGGAAAGATTCGCCGTGGTCTGGAGTGAACGCGCGGTCATTTCGACGTCCGCATTCGCGAGCGAACTCGTAAAGCGGATGCTGTTTCCGGCGGTGAGCTTGAGCGTGGCGGAGGTCGGGCTCGCATCCATCACGATCGAGCCGGGCGTGTTAAAGACCGAGCTGAGAGCGGTGATCTGCGCGTTGCTGGTGACGTTGATGCCCTGTTGCGCGTCCACGTAAATGCTGGCGAGCGGCAGGGAGATTTTGTTGTCGAGCGTCACCACCCCGCTGCTGCCGCGCGCGTAGAGCTGGAGGTATTTGAACGAAAGCGACGATGAGTTTTTGAACTCTTTGCCGAGAGTGATGGGCCCGTTCACCGTTCCAAAAAAGAGCGAACGCAGCCCGTCGAGCGTCCACGCGCCGCCGCTGGAATTCGATGTGATGCCGCTCTGCGAAACGAACGCGAGATCGATGGGGCCGCCGGATGTGGAAATGGTCGGGGCTTGCTGAATATCGAGGCCCGCAAAGCGGAAAACCGACACGCCATTGGCGGGAGCGCTGCCACCGCTTTTCACGCTGAATGTGGAATCGATTCCAGTCGCGGTGTCGAAGCTCGAAGGAGTGTCAAAGAGGTACGCGGAAGGTGAACCGCTGGTCGCGACCGATTGAAAAATGCCGCCGGCATCGATGACGGCATTCGTGTCGATCTTGGAAGCGGCGGTCGTGACGGTGGTTTTGTTGGAAATGACGTAAGGATTTGGCACCGCGATGACCGCCGGGCTAGGCGTACCGGTGCCCGTGCCCGTGCCCGTGCCCGTGCCCGTGCCCGTGCCCGTGCCTGTGCCTGTGCCTGTGCCTGTGCCTGTGCCTGTGCCTGTGCCTGTGCCCGTGCCTGTGCCTGTGCCCGTGCCTGTGCCTGTGCCCGTGCCTGTGCCTGTGCCTGTGCCTGTGCCTGTGCCCGTGCCTGTGCCTGTGCCCGCCACAAGACTATTCGTGCCTGCGATTTCGAACGTCTGACTGGCTTTTCCCGATGCGGCCAGCGTCAGATTCGTCGCGCTCGCGCTCGCGCCGGTTCCGGTCCCCGTTCCAGTTGCGATTGCAGTTCCGGTCCCAGTTTCTGTGCCGGCGCTTTCCGTTCCACTCGTCGCAGTAGCTCCATTCGTTTTCCCGCTGTCTGTTCCGCCGGTTGGCAATGCCGGTTCATTCGCCGCTGCAGCCGCTGCGGCCTTCACGGTGGTCGTCAGCCGGGTCGGCACGAGCGCATCGATCTGCCCATTCGCAGTGGTGACAGTGCCCTTGTCAAAGACGAGCGCTTGGTCCAGTTGCGCGAGCTTTTCCTCGGAAGCGATCACGACCTGCGAGCCGCTCCCGGCGATCACGAGATTCGTCCCCGCGAGTTCGTTGCCCTTCACGAGTTTGTCCTGGATCGCGATTTCTTTTTCGATGAGCGCGATGCTCGGCAGCACCGCGGGCCGCGCTTTGCTGTCGCCTTTGAAAGCGACGGGATTGATGAGCGACGAGGTGTTCACCAGCTTCCGCAAATCCACCTTCACCGGCTCCGGGATGCGTTTCGCATTCGGGTCCATGATGATCATGCGCCCCGCCGTGAGATTGATCGATTCGCCGAGCCGTCCGTTGAGCGAAAGGCGCAGGCTGCCTTCGAGCACCACGACCTTCAGCGATTTCGACGGCAGGTATTCGATCATGATCGTCGTGCCAGTGATGGACGCCGTGACGGATGCCGTGCGGATGCGCGCGCCGCCGTGATTTTTCGGCACCTGCAGCAGCATCGTGCCGCGGTCGAGATTCAGATCGCGCGTTCCCGCTTTGAAACTAAACACCGTCTCCGCGCCCAGCCGCGTGAGAGTGTCGTCTTGAAAGAGCAATTCGGTGCGGGACTGGATGCCGGTGCGCACGGCGAGGTCGTCGTGAATGATGTCCTTCACGGCTGCGGTGCGCGCGCCTTTCGCCGGGTCGATCAGCTTCACGTCATTGACGATCTGATTGATCGCCGCCTCTTGAAGCGGCCCGGAGTGGGCGAGGGGAGCGAGGGTGATGAGGACTGCGGAAAGGAAAAGAGAGGAGAGGATAGATTTCATCGCGAATGGAGAGTCTTCCCGTTTTCTAGCAATTATAGTGCCGAGAAATTGCCCGTAGAGCGCGCGCCGCGCCGCCCTTCTAAAAGCGAATCGCTCCCTGCACCGCGCAGCCCACGTTCAGCACGTCGTAGTCGAACTGCGAACGGTTCGAGCGATTGAACCCGGCAAACGTCGAGGCCGACATCGAAAACCATTCTGCCGGCGCGTAGCGTGTCGTGAGCGAGATCGAGTGATTGTCATCCTGCCGCCCTTTCGCCTCGCGATAGACGAAGCGCCCGTAGCGATAGAACAGATCGACATCGACACTCCGCGTCGCCTGCACGCGCGTGCCGGCGAAGGCCGAATATTCATCGCGTCCCGCCTCGCGAGGATCGGCCCAGCTCCACTGCGCGCTCACGCCACCATAGGCGATCTGCGCGCGCGAAATCGAAAACGCTTTCTGCGCGCCGAGCATCAACGCGTGGTTTTTGAAAAACTCGTATCCGTGCTCCGCCGTCGTGAGATCCGTGAACGTGTAGCGCAGCAGCAACTCTGCGCCGCGCAGCTTTGGCGGAGCCCACGCGAGCCCGATCGACGCGTCCACACTTTGAAAATCCAGCTCGCGATATTCCGCGTAGCGAAACACCGACGAACGCACGCCCACATCGAGCCGCAGATTTTTCGGAAGCGCATGCGAATAAGCCGCGCCGAGGCTCGCAATCATGAAGCCATCCTGATCCTGCGCCCGCTTCGCGAGGCCGACATTGTTCGTGAAAAAAGCCGCGACTTCCGCAAAGGCCGTGAACGGTTTCGCGTGCGGCTGTTCCTTCATGATGACCTGCGCGCCGAACGCATCGTCACCCGTCGCGTCGCTGGTGAGTTCGGGAAAATCCGCGGTCCCGCCCGCGGCGTTGGTATCCAGCGAAGCCGGAGGTTTCGCAAACTGGCGCGACTGCTCGATGGCGATGTCCGCGACTTGCCCGTACGTCGGAAAGCTCAACGCAAGGAAAGCGCTTATGCTAAGGGACTGAAGACGGGCCATTCGTGCCTGAGATAGCAGCGCCCGTACCCATTTGGCTTTGCGGCGAGCGGGGCGGGCAATTCCAAGTCTTCCTCTTCCTCTTAAATCTTCCTCCTTACCGCGGTGATCTTTGTTGCGGGAAGGAGGAAGAGAAAGAATCCCACGTTCGAGCGGGGGCATGTTTCCCGCTAAACCGAATGGGATGCGCCGCACCGGCACGCTTCCGCATCTCTGTTTCGTCCTGCTCTGCACGGCTCTCGCCGCCGCCGCGCAGTATCTCGGCGCGGGCTGGATGCTGCGCGTCGAAATGGCGATTCAGGATGCGATGATGCGCGCCGGGCGACCCGCCGCTCTTGATCCATCGCTCGTCTTTCTCGCCGTCGATATCGAATCCGTCTCGCTCGATCCGGAGCGCGATCTCGCTCAGCTTTTCGATCTCGGTGAAGCCACGCAGGAAGAACGACGGGCGCTGGAGCTGATGGCGCACGAGTGGCCTTGGTCGCGCGAAGTCCACGGGCTCGTGCTGGAGCGTTTGGTCAAGGCTGGAGCACGCGCGGTCGTCTTCGATCTGAATTTTCCCAAACCCTCGCCCAACGACGAAGCCTTCCGCCATAAGCTCGATCTCTATCGCGACCGGGTGGCCGTCGCGGGAAATATCACCGGCGAAATCTTCCCGGTCCCTGCGGGTGCTACCCCGACCTTGATCCCCGACACCGAGCCGCGCGACCGGCGCATTGGCTTCGATAACTTTTGGCACGACCCCGGCGATTCGGCCGAGGTCATCCGGCGCGCCCGTTTCCGCTGGGCGGACGAGCGCGGGAAATGGACGAGCGAAGAAGACCTCTCCCTCGCCGCCCGAGCCATCGAACGCGCAAATCTCGCCCACCTGATCCCGCCCGATCGCGAGCCGCACCGCCTGCGATTTTGCGGGCCATCTGGCACGTTCGCCCCGCGCTCGATCTTTATGATTTTCGCGCCGCGCTATTGGCAGCAGAACTTCGGCAGCGGCGAATTTTTCCGCGACAAAATCGTCGTCATCGGCGCGCACGGAAACTGGCAGCAGGACGAGCACCTTACCCCGGTAGGCATGATGCCCGGCCCCGAGCTGCACCTGAACGCGATCAACAGCCTGCTGCATCCCGATTTCATCCGCGAACTCCCGCCCATCAGTAATGCCGCCGTTGTCATCGTCTTCGCGCTCGTTCCGTTGCTGCTTCACCGTCTTCTTAAAAAGCCGTACGCACGTTTCATCGCGCTGCTGGCCATCGGACTCGGCTGGCTCGGACTGGTATTTCTGCTCTACGATCACGCCAGTCTTTTCCTGCCCTCATTCGCCCCGCTCATCGCTTTCAATCTGAACGGCATCAGCGGCCTCTTTCTCGACATCGTCCTCGAGCGCCGGGAGAAAAAACAGCTCCGCAGCACGCTCGAACGCTATGTCTCGCGCAACGTTGTGAAGGAATTGCTCGACGCGCCCGATCAATTCATGCGCGCGACCGTCGGCGAAATGCGCCCCGTCACCGTGCTCTTTTCCGACATCCGAAATTTCACGCGCTTCGCCAGCAGCGTCGATTCCAAGGCGCTCGTCTCCCAGCTCAATGAATACTTCAGTGCCATGGTCGAGTGCGTCTTCGCGCACGGCGGCACGTTCGATAAATTCATCGGCGACGCCGTCATGGCGGTGTGGGGAAACGTGCACAGTGCCGGCCCGGCAGGCGACGCCCGCAATGCCGTGGCCTGTGCCCTCGCGATGCGGACGGAACTCGCCAGGCTCAACGCCCTCTGGAGCGCCTCCAGCCAGCCGCGTTTAAAGATCGGCATCGGCCTCAATGCCGGCGAAGTCGTCGTCGGCAATATCGGCTCCGTCAGCCGCATGGAATTCACCGTCATCGGCGACGCCGTGAACATGGCGTGGCGTCTGCAAGAATACAGCAAGCTCGCGGAAACCGATGTCGTGCTCGGGAAATCCGTCGTCGCTCTCCTAGGCAGCGAATTTCCCACGAAACCACTGGAAGCCTGCCGTCTCGCAGACGGCGTCGTCCTGGAGTGCGCCCGACTACAAACGCCTGATGACCTGGCTAGTCTTACGGAAACTTTGCCGCGATCCGATAAAAGCGGTGTTCCGACACTGTAGCCGTCGTATCCACATAGTTAGCCGACGATCCAGCCGCAGTCACAGTAGCTAGCGTCTGCCACACACCCGCCAGGAGATCGTCGCGATATTGAACGGCGTAACTCCGCCCGTTTTGTGCCGTCCAACTCAGCGTCACATTGCCCGTGCCCGCATCGCGGACCGTTCCCGGAACACTAGGCATCGAAGCAGCGCTATTTGGATCACTACCAAAGGCTAGCTCCACTGAATCCGGTTGACCGTCGCCATCCGTGTCAGTCGCAAATCCAAGGTAACCCGGCGAGCCGCCGCTTTCCTGACTGGCTCGCCAGTTCGATCCCGAATTGTAAAGTCCGGGATCCGTGGAAATGACTTCGATGGAAGGGCCGAATCCATTCGCAGTCGTCGGCCAAGGCGAGACGCTGCTGTAGTTGAAATCAAGGATCACATTTCCATCCACGTCTTTCAGCGTGATCCGTTCGCCATCGTTATTGAGCGATCCCGTGTATTGACCTGCGATCGTCACGCCGCTCCCGTAGCGATTGATAAAGCCCGCGGAGTCATTGGTAACGACGCAATACTGACCCGGCGGGAGAGTTAGATTGCCAAATGTGAAGCGCGCGGAAAAGGGATCGCCGTTTGGAAAGTAAGCCCCGTTTAGATTGATGGGGTTCACGCCAATGTTCTTTAGTTCTACAAACTCCACCCCGCCCGCGCCCGCCGGGTTATACATGACCTCCGTAATCCGCAGACTACTCACCAGGTCCGTCGTGCTACCCGGATCAGCCAGCAGCAAATAGTCGAAGGCTACCCGGAGAGCCTGCCCCGGTGCCGCGGGTGCGGAGTTCACCGTTCCGGAAGAAACAAAAAGACCGCCGTTACCCACCGTGCTCGCCGCACCGATCGTCTGCGAAGCCACCGTCACCCAAGCCCCGTTCACCCGCCGCTGAAAGAGCAGAGTCGCTCCCGAGCGATAGATGCGCAAAGTGAGGTCGCCCCCCGCGTAGGCGGCTGAGTTCACTGACGCATAAGCCGTCACGCCCGAAGCCCGCCACGCCCGGATATTGGCCCCGTTTTCCAAACCAAATCCATAACGCGTCGCCACCCCCGCCTCGACGGTCTCGGCATACAGTCCAGTGAAGAAGGTGCCAAATTCCCGCGTCTCCAGGCTGAAGTTGGTCTGCAACACAAAGTCCGCCGTAGTTGGCAGCGGGCGCACGATGGTAGGGAACGCCGGAGTCGTCTGGCGCAATGGGAGCGTGCTGGCGGCAGTGAGTTGCACGACCAGACTCCCGCTGGTGGCGTTCAGGGAATACCAGGAAGCCGGAGAGTAGTTATCGCGCAGCTCCGCGTTGGAGACCGTGTAATTCGTGAGGTAATTGCCACCGAAGCTATCGAAGCCCGACGAGCCATAGACAGAATAGCTTCTAGTCGTCGTGCTCACCTGACTGGCCGCATCCGTGGCCTGAAGGGTAACCGTGTAACTGCCGGGTACACTGAAGGTCAGATTGCGGGTGGTCGCCGTCGGTGCGTTCATCGTGAAGCCGCTCGCCGGTGAGACTGAGAAAGCATAATTGACTGCCGCCCCCTCTGGATCATAGCTGGCTGTGGCATCGACATTCAGCACCTCGCCCAAGGCCAGGTTTTGCGAAACCGGATTGCTCACGATCGTCAGGACTGGCGGCGCGTTGGTCGTCTTGTTAATCGTGAAGCTAAGATCGGCTCCTACTTGTGTCCCGCTGGCATCATACATTCTGAAGAGGAGCGTATTATTTCCAAAAGCCAGGGCGATCCCCGTCAAGCGCCACGGAGAGACATCGAAACTGCTCGTGCCAGTCCAAGATAGCACCGCCTCCGGATGCCCCACGCAGTCCACCCGGAAAGCCGTGGTCGGGGCGCGTCCGTTGATATCCACCGTGTGCGCGGTGGTTGTCGCCGCTGGATTCGTCAGTGAAAATGGCGAGGTATAGGAGCTGGAACCAATAAAGTTCTGAATCTGCTGTGGACGCGTCAGGGCTTGGTTGTAGGTCAGAAACGGCCAGGTGCTATAAAGGGAAGGCACGCTGTAGGAGGCGGAGGCGTTTTCCTCCGCCGTCAACCACGCGCCGATTCTCGCACCGCTGGCAGACAGAGGTCCGACCATCTGGGTGAAATAGTAATCCAATTGCCGTCTCACGTAAGGGAAGCTGTAAAAGGTGCCCACGTTGGCCAGCGATCCGACGACGGCATCGTCGATATGCGTGGACTGAAAAGCGTTGTCGCTATCCCAATGCAGGAACATCCAGCGATGGTCCGTGGACCGCAGATACATGAAGCCGTTCTTCCCGCGATTCATGGTGATATTATCCCAGTCGGCGGTGTAACCACGCACCGCGGCATAAGCCGCCATCGCCTTCACATCGACCATCCGCTCCAATTGCTCGGGAGTCAGACCAGCTCCGGTGACAGTGAGTTGTCGAAACCACTCCGTCAGCGCCGAGTAGTCATATTCAGACTCGCGGGATTTGATGTGGAACATGTCATCATACGAAGTGGGGTTTTCCGCTCCCGGGGTGTTGCCCGGCCCGTAGGTCCAGTCCGCGCTTTGATTGAAAAGCCTCGTGGTACCGTCATCGGCCATGGTGAAGCGGTCATCCATTTCGTAGAACTGGCCGTCGCTTCCATTGGGCCAGATGCGGTTCAGCATATCCTTGTCAAAAGTCTCGCTCGTCTCGCGGGCGATGTAGGCGTCCCCGTTGCGAGTGACGCGGCAGACCTCGTTTTCGTTGCCCGGCACACCTAAAAGGTAAAGCCAGTAGCGATGAATCCGATTGTGCAGCATCGAGCCGCCCGCACCATCGTTGTCCCAGTAAAGTTTGCCATGTCCACGGAAAGGCCGGTCACCCGGCATCGATACGACGCCGCGAGTCAACAGCCCGTCGGTCTGCCGGGTGAAAGGGCTGCCTGTCTTGCGCACCGAACAACCGTAATAGGCCACGCTGTCATTGTGGATGAAGGTGCAAGGGAAGTAGTGATCGGACTGACGCGGAAACTTATAGGAAAAATTCGCGGTCGAGCCACCGGTGCCGCTCACGTTGTCGAGGGCATCGATCCAGTGCGCCGAAATAACCACCCGCATTTTGCGCAGGTCGCTGGAAGTCGCCTGATTGTCCACGATCCACAATCCGGGAGCCGCGGCTCCTCCTCGTGGAAACTGTCCCGTTCCACCATTGGTCGCGGTGGCCAGCACATAGAACTCTACGATCGCTCCATTCGCGTTGTAGCCTGAAAACGAGGACAGGGGAATCTGCGCAGTATAGACGCCATCTCCGGCGACCGCATCTCCGCCGGCGCCAGCGTCTCCCATGGTCGTGGTGTTAAAAGCCGCATTACCATTGATGTTATCCAGCCGGTGCTTCACCACGACGCTTGTCAATGGCGACCCCGGAGAAGAAACCCGTGCGGTAATAGTCATGGTCTGTCCGGCGATGGGGACGACCGGAGTATGCTGACCCGCCGTCACGACCGGCGGCGGGGCCTGCATCAGTCGTGAGTTCGCCGCGCCCGGCGTCCCCAGGTTTTGCGGGATCGGCAGCAGCACTGTATTACCCCACGACATGTCCCAGCTCTTCACGACGATCCGGGGCATGCCAGAAACCCACCGCGCATCGAAGGTCATCGTGTAGTCCGTATTCGCCGTCATTCCCGCGGCGTCCTTTTTCATGTGGTTGACTTTCCCATCGCCACTGCCGTCCGCGAGGAGATGCACTCCCTCCGCATCGCTATAGCAGCCTCCATGTGTCCCGCGGGATTGCCAGCCGCTGACGTTTTCGTTGTTCAAGGTAGTCACTCCCGCGTTGACCAAAAGATTGCCACCGCCGGACGTCGGTCGCAGCACGATGTTCTTGAGCACAATGTGCCCGTCGCCCGGCAGCCACATTCTTACCTCAGTATCCTGGCCACCCAGCGAAACGTTCTTAAATACGCCGCCACTGAACGAATAGCTTTGGAAGCTACTCTTGGTGCTCTCATTGCTATCCGCCCAGGCCCCACCCGCGGAATTGTCGGCGAAAGGATTTACCAGTTCCAGAGAGCTGCCATTCCCGGCCGCCTGCTCCGGCCATTCGCCGCCAAATTTGTAGTCCACCTGGTTGACCAAATTCCCTTTGGCGTCTTCCAATCGGAGAAGGTCGCCGTTGTTACCGAGCGAACCGTTCCAATTGCCCAAAGCGATCAGTCCGGGGTAGGACGTATTGAGGAAAGCGATGTTGCCGCCCACAACGAGGTAGCCCCCGGGAGCGATGGTCGTCCCAGCCGGGATGGTGAAGTGGACGGCATCATTCAGTTTCCAGCCGCCCACGTTTACCGGCGAGGCACCGCGATTGTATAGCTCCACGAATTCGCCATCGCGTTCACCACTCGGCGGGGCGGCCATAATTTCATTGATCACGATGTCCGTATTCCGCGCCGGATTATTCTGCGCGTCGCGGGTATCGGTCGTGTCGCAATACCATTCACCGCTTCCCGAGGGAGACATCTGCCACGAATCGCGACCCGGACGACGTGCCATTTTTACCGCGCTGCGGACGTTATTACTTGCGTCGATGAGGTAGAGCCGGACTTCACCGTTACTATCGGGAAAGAAGTTGACGTTGAAACTAACCAGGCCGCCGTTCGCTGGCACGGTGCCGCTGAGGGGGACCTTGTCGCTGAAATTGAGGGTCGAGGCCAGCCAGAATGCCGCCGCGGACTGGGCTACGGTGGCGGAGTTGTTCCGTAGTTCGACCCAATCCACCCGGCCATCCGCAGCGAAGTGAAACTCATTCAAAGCCAGACCGGTCGCAGGCAAGGCCGGATCAGCGATGCCCGGCGAGCCGCCGTTATTCGTGCTCGCTCTCCAGACGCGGTAGTCATCGATGCCACGATTTTCATCGGCTAGGACGAGCGAGTGTCCGGTGCCATCCGGAGAAATGGGCCAGAGTCCCCCGTCACTATAGGTCACGGTGCAGACGACGACGCCGTTGCGATCCTTTAGGGTAACCTTGTCACCGCTATTACTCAGAGACGTGAGCGCACTCCACGGGCCAAAGATCCGCACGGCGGCCGGAATCGAGGGATAAGCTGCGCGCGTGGCGGCATCGGTCGCGGAACTGATGATGATGCGTTCCTGTGGTTTCAAAAAGTGAGCTTGGGTGCTCGCGGCGTTGAAGTTCGGGAACGTATAATTCACTCCGTCGCTAAACTGCCACTTCTCCATATCCAGCGGAGTATTCGCGATGTTCCAGACCTCGATGAACTCCGGCTTTCCGGCCAGCGGCTGATACATGATCTCTGAAAACACGACCTGCTCTGCCTTTATGGCAGGGACTAGGAGAAGGTAGAACGCGAACAGAAGGGAGCGAACGAAGAGGCGCATGGGTGACAAGGAGGGTGACCTTTTTCCACATGCCACGAAACTCAATGTTCGTCCACGGGTTCCCATCGGAAGAAACCCTCGCAACCACCGCCAGCGCAGACTTTACGCCAAAATTTTCGTCATCACCTGCCCTCGCACATCGGTGAGGCGGAAGTCGCGGCCTTGGTATTTGTAGGTCAGCCGTTTGTGGTCGATGCCGAGGAGATGAAGCATCGTCGCGTGCAAATCGTGGACTTCCACCACATCCTCGACGGCGGCATAGCCGAACTCGTCCGTCGCCCCAAAAGTGAGCCCGCCGCGGACGCCGCCGCCCGCCATCCAAATGGAAAATCCCGCGATGTGGTGGTCGCGCCCATTGGCTCCCTGGCTCATGGGCGTGCGTCCAAACTCCCCGCCCCAAATCACCAGCGTGTCATCCAGCATCCCGCGCTGCTTCAAGTCGCGGATCAAGGCCGCGCTCGCGCGATCGACTTCCTGCGCCTTGAATTGAATGCCTTCCTTCAAGCCGCCGTGATGATCCCAATCCTTGTGGTAAAGCTGGATGAAGCGCACACCGCGTTCCGCGAGCCGCCGCGCGAGCACGCAATTCGACGCAAAGGAACCGTCGCCAGGCTGGCATCCGTAGAGGTCGAAAGTGCTCTTCGGTTCGCTGCTCATTTCCATCAGCCCAGGCACGCTTGCCTGCATTTGAAACGCCATCTCGTACTGCGCGATTCGCGTCGCGATCTCCGGATCATCCACGAGTTGATTCGTCCGCGCATTGATCGCGTTCACGGCTTCGATCACATCATGCTGCACTCCGCGAGTGATGCCCGGCGGGTTGGAAAGATACAAAACGGGGTCGCCTTTCCCGCGCAACTGCACGCCCTGAAAACGGCTCGGCAAAAAGCCTGCCGACCATTGCCGTGCCGCGATCGGCTGATTCTGCCCGCCGCGTCCGCTTGAGGTCAACACGACGAATCCCGGCAAATCCTCCGCCGCGCTGCCCAGTCCGTAGGTGATCCATGAGCCCATCGACGGGCGGCCCGAGATCATCGTGCCGGTGTTCATAAAACAATGCGCCGGGTCGTGATTGATCGCCTCCGTCGTCATAGAGCGGATGATCGTGAGATCGTCCGCGACCGCTCCAGTTTCAGGAAACAATTCGCAAATCTCCGCGCCACCGTTCCCAAACTTTTGGAAGTTAAATTGCGGCCCGTAGCACTTCAACGCCTGCCCTTGAAGTTGTGCGATCTGTTTGCCTTTAGTCACCGATTCCGGCATCGGTTGCCCGTGCAATTCGCGGAGCTTCGGCTTGAAATCCAGCGTCTCCAAATGGGAAGGCCCGCCGGCCATGCAAAGGTAAATCACCCGCTTCGCGCGCGCCGTGACATGCAGCGGATTCACCACTCCGCGCCACTTCTCCTCCGCGCGCAAAAGCGATGGATTCAGCAGCGAGGTAAACGCCAGCGCACCCAGACCGCGCGAGCTTTGGCCGAGGAAAGTGCGCCGCGTCAGTTGCTGGGCGGCGAATTGAGAAAGTTCGTTCATATCCGTGAGCTACGAGCGCGTGATCGTCTCGTGAAGATTCAAAATGACTCGCGCCACGCTCGTCCACGCAGCGTCTGCATTTTCGGCGGCGTGTTTTTCAAAGAGCGCGGCAATCGTCGCCGCTTCATCCGTCCGCGGCTCGCGCCCGAGCGCTTGGAGAAAAGCCCACGCGATTCGCTGGCTGGTATCGCCGTTGCACTCGCGAACGATGCGCGCGGCGAAGGCGCGGGCGGCCTCCACGTAGGTGGGATCATTCAGCAGGGCGAGCGCCTGTTGTGGAATGTTTGAGCGTGCGCGGTCGGCCACGCATTCCTCGCGTGTCGGCGCGTCAAAAGCCAGCAGGCTCGGGTGCATGTAGGAGCGCTGCCACCAGGTGTAGAGGCCGCGCCGCCACTGGTTGTCGCCGGTGCTCGCGGGCCATTCGCGGGCGGGGAAATTCAGGTTCTCCCAATAGCCGGCGGGTTGATACGGATGCACGCTCGGCCCGCCCACGCGGCTCACGAGCAGGCCGGAAATCGCGAGCGCATTGTCGCGCACAAATTCCGCGTCGAGGCGGAATCGGCTCTGGCAGGCGACCTCGCGATTGAGTGGATCGCGCTCGCGCAGTTACTTCGTCGGCGTGGAAGTTTGCCGGTAGGTGCTGCTCGTCACGATCAGCCGGACGACGTGCTTCACGTCCCAGCCGCTCCCCATGAATTCCGACGCGAGCCAGTCGAGCAATTCCGGGTTCACCGGCGCTTCGCCCTGCGCTCCGACATCGTCGAGAACTTTTGAGAGCCCCATCCCGAAGAACAGCTTCCACAAACGATTCACGAACACCCGCGCCGTCAGCGGGTTCTCCGGCGACACGATCCATTGCGCGAGATCGAGCCGCGTCAGCTTCCGGCCTTCGATCTTCGGCTGCGGTAAAAACGCGGGCACTCCCGGCTCCACGATTTCGCCGCTTTCATCGAGCCAGTTTCCGCGCGGCAGGATGCGGACGACGCGCGGATTCGGCAGCGATTCCGAGACGAGGCAGCGGTCCAGCGTTTTGTCGAAAGCGTCGCGCTCCTTTTGCGCTGCGATCGTTTGCGCGCGCAGTCCGGCCAGCTCCGGCGCGATGCTGCGGAAATGGTTCGCGATCTTCGCCCGCTGCGGGTCGTTGCGCTGCTTCGCCTCGATCTTGAGCAGTTTTAGAATTTCTGCCGGAACATCTTTTTTCTCGCCCGCTTCCCATGCAGCCTGAGCGGTGTCGATCTCCGGCGAAGCCGCGTCCAGCCTTGCTTGCAGCGCCGCGGCGGTGTCGGTGAGTTCTTTCAAACGCGCCACTTGCTCCGGTGAAGCCACCGGCATTCCCGGACCGCGGACGCCGATCGCCGGCTCATTGATGTCCGCAAAGAAAGCGCCGAGCCGGTAGAAATCGCGCGCGGTGATCGGATCGAATTTGTGATCATGGCACTGGCAGCATCCCGTGGTCAGCGCGAGCCACGTCGTGCCGATCGAGCGCACGCGATCGGTCACGGCGCGCGCTTCATAATCCTTCGGCTGCGCGCCGCCTTCCTCGGTCGTTTCGATGAGCCGATTATATCCGCTCGCCACGCGCTGCCACAGCGTGGCGTTTGGCAGCAGATCGCCCGCGAGTTGCTCCACCGTGAATTCGTCGAAGCGCTTGTTGTCATTGAAAGCTCGGATCACGTAGTCGCGATACGGCGTCATGTGGCGCGGAGTGTCCGAGTGAAAACCGATGCTGTCCGCGTAGCGCACGAGATCGAGCCAGAAGACCGTCATGCGTTCGCCGTAGGCGGGAGAGGCGAGGAATTGATCCACAGCGTTCTCGTAAGTGAGTTGTGCTCCGGCGAAATCCTCCACGTCTTTTGGCCTCGGCGGCAGGCCGGTGAGATCGAGAGAAAGGCGGCGGATCAGCGTGCGGCGATCGGCTTCCGGTGAAGGCTGGAGGCCGATCTGGCCGAGTCGCGCCTGCACGAGCGCGTCGATCGGATTTTGATTTTTCGCGGGTGAAATTTCCGTCGGACGGCGGACGGGTGCGTAGGCCCAATGCGGCTGATATTCCGCGCCATCCTTGATCCACTGATCGATGATCGCGCGCTGGCGCTCGTCGAGTTTCTTGCCGGATTTCGGCGGCGGCATTTGCTCGTCCTTGTCCGTGGCATGAATGCGCGCGTGGACTTCGCTGTCCGCGAGTTTTCCCGGCACGATCGCGCGCACGCCTTCGATCTCGGCGAGCGCGCCGTCGCGCGTGTCGATGCGACGGTTGGCCTCGCGTTTCTTCGCGTCAAAGCCGTGGCACTTAAAGCAATTCTCCGAAAGGATCGGCCGCACATCGCGATTGAACGCGATCTTTTGCGGTAGCGTAAAATCGGCCGCCTGGACGAACGAAGTCGTGGCGATGACGACCAGAAAAAGGTGTGCGCTTTTCACGAGGGAAGGGGAGCGAGGGGTGACACACTACACACTATCTTCGACGGCTCGATTTTGAAGGCAGATTCGCACGCGCGCTTTCGCGGGCGCGGCGCGCGGTTCAAAGTTCGTGCGCGTTGGCGAAGCGCTTCAGCACAGGATCGTGCCGCGTCGGTTCGAGATATTTGATCGCCAGCTTGAAGATGGGATTGAAGAGGGATGAGTTGTGCCGCGCGTAGAGATCTTGCGGCGCGAGCAGGAGCTTCAGATGCAGCTTCGGATCGTAGTTCAGCGGGCCGGTGTGATATACCTTCACGCCGTGGCGCAGGCACCACTCGATGACATCGCGCCACGTCACGAAATACATGTGGAGATCGAGAGCAACGGAGTAGTCGAGGCCCACATCGAGATCGTGCAGCGTGCCGTCCTGCACGAGGCAGAGATTGAAGGCGATGATGCGCCCATTTTGCCGCCAGATGAAAAAGCGGACCTGCTCCGGCAGCCGCTGGCCGATGAACGCGAAGTAGTCGCGATTCAATTCCTCAAACTTAAAGTCTGAGCGGTCATAGGTCTGCCGATGGAGCGCGAAAATTTCATCCGCGATCGGTGACGCGTCGGTGATCACTTCCATGGTGATCGGTGCCGCGCCTTCCGACGCGCGCAGTTTCCGCCGCAGGTTTTTGCGGAAAACCTTGCTCAGTTTTCGCGTCATGAATTCCTCGAAATCCGCGAAGTCCAGTTCGAGCTGCGCGGCCGGCATGCTCGGTGCGCGCTGGTAGCCGTTGCGCTCAAACGGCGCGAGCGCGTCGCGATATTTCCTGGGAAAATCTTTCAGTAAAATCAGCGATGCATCCGCCTGCGGACGGTAGGCCTCGATCGCCTCGTGCAGCGCTGCGCCGATCCACAGGCCGTCGTGGTCCAGCTCCCCTTCGCCCGCCGCGCAGCCGATCATCATCATCCGCAGCGAGAGAAAGTGCGGCCACAGTTTCCGGATTGGCGCGGACAATGCGCGCACGGCTTTCGGCAGGCCGGCCAGCAAATCTTGATTTACAAAAAAGAACGGCTGCACCGCCCACTCGTCCGTCGCTTCGTCGTGCAGCACGAAATAGCGGTAATCAAATTGCGTCCGCAGCGTCTCCTCCAGCAGCTCGTAGTAGCGGAAAGTTTTGTTGCGCCCGACGAAGGCGACGCGCCGGAGTTCTGCGGGAATTTTCCCCGCCGAAGTCACCACCCACGCGTCGCCGGCGCGCGTGCGAAAGCGGATGGCATCCGTGCCGAAATCGGCGGTCCGATGGTCGGTAAGAAGCGCGGGCACGATTAGAACGCGGCCTTGAGAGAGATCCCGCCGTAGGCCGGATAATCTTGCGAGCGGATTCCGATTTCCGCGCGATGATAATTGAACTCGTGGTCCACGACGACGCCCGCTTCCACTTCCAGTTTGAAGGTGGGATTGATGCTCCAAGTCGCGCCCGCGCCGACTCGGATTTGCGTGTAGTCCACGATCGCATCATTGAGCGCGCGACGACGGGAGGTACGACCGAAGTCGCCTTCCATCCGATACGTCGTCTCGCGCAAATCCGCGCCGAGATAGACCGTCAGATCCTTGTCAAAAGTGTATTCCAGCCGCGGCGTTGGCAGCACGAGATTCAGCACGAGTTGCGGCGCGAATTTCCACCGCACTCCGACTGCGCCGAGGACGGGATATTTTCGATTCACATCCAACTCCACGCCGGCCACGAGTTGCAAATCCGCGCTCACGAAATACGAGCCGCCAAAGAGCACCGGCACATTGAAATCGCCCGCGCGAAAATCCGTCCCGCCGCTATAGAAACCGGGCGTGGCTTCCAGACGAAACAGCCACGCTTCGCCGAGCTGAAAATCCGCGCCGATGACCGCGGCGATGGATTGCATGGTGTCCGGCAGCGGCGCTTTTCCGGGCGCGCCGAATTCGTAGCGCCGCCACTCGACGCCGACGCGCAGGAGCGGTCCGCTGCCGATCTGTTTCGACGCCACGGCGCGCGCACCGAAATCGATTTCGCTCACGTCTCCGCGAAAGGAACGGCCCGTGAATTTCGACTCCGCTATTCCCGAAAAATCCGCCTGCGCTTCCCATGAAATGCCGGGCAGCGAAGCGCCGGTTTCCTCGGCTTTCAGCGGAGCGGAAAGGAGCGCGAGCGAACTCGCGACGAGACTGAAAACCACGAGCGAATGACGGGCGGACATCGGAAAGAAATGGCTCACTGTGCTTTGGCCGCGTCGCCGAGAAAACGCGTGATGAATTTCTCCGTCTCGCGCATCAGCGCCGCGCTCGAGCCCATGCGCTCGACGCCGTGGAGCGCGGCGAGATTGGCGGATGAAATGAGATCGCCGCGCCAGATCAGCGTCGCCTCCTGACCGCCGACGGTGATCGGCCACATCTGCACAAACGAGATCAGCGCGCAGTAGCCGGTGGTCGCGAAATACTGCACGTCCACGCCCTGCCAGGTGCCCGTCCCCGGCTTCGCATAGGAGGCTCCGAGATTCAGCGCCGCCTCGTCCTCGACGTTCACCATTTCCCAGTAAAGCGTCGGCGTCAGCGCGCCTTTCACGCCGTCCATCAGACCGGAAAATTGCCCGCGGATTTTCCCCGCATCCTTGAGTAGCCGCGCCACTTCATCCGCCGGACGGATCGACTCTGCCGTGTTTTCATACGGCGCGAGACGGCCCAATCCGCCGCTCGTGTAAGCCTGCGTGCGCTGGGCGAGCACGCCGCTCCAGAAGGCGACCGCTTTCTCCGGCATCGCCCCCGAGTCAGCGCCGGGAGTGCCGGCAAAAGCGGCGATCTCCGCCTTGCTCAATTGCAGCTCAGTCGAGCCCGCGCCGAGCTTTTGCGTCGCGGCCACGAAAGCCTTCACCGCGCCATTCGCCGGAGCCGTGCGCAGTTTCTGAAAATCCGCCGCACCCGAACGAGCCGTCAGATCGCCATGAATCCACACTTTCAGGTCGGGATGTTTCAGCGGGCTCCACTGCTGATGCAGCTCCACGGTGCGCAGCAGCGGCTTCTTCACCACGTAACAACTCTCCACCGCGAGCCCGCGCGGAAAGCTCATCGCCGGTCCGCGCGTCGCCATCACCGAGCCCGCGGCCAGCTTGTCGAGGTTTACACTTTTGAAGGAGGAAAACGCCGCCAGTTCGGCGAGCGGGTCCGCCTGCGCGCTGGCGGCGAGGAGCGCGATGGCGAGCGGAGTGAGGAATCTGCGTCGGTGAAAAAACATGCGTGTGGAAATTACGGTGGCCCGCCCGGCGTTGGCGAACATTCTCTGGAATTAGCTACGGCTTCTCCAAAACCACCGGCTTCATCGCTTCGATAAATTTGTCCGCGAATGCATCGGGATCGTCCGGCCCTGTGGTGCGGAAGATGAAAAGCCAGTCCTTGATCCACCACAGCCGCGTGTGCTCGTCGCCGTTCACTTTGATGTAAAAGCGATTGCCGGATCGCGTCGTGAGATGCCCGCTGTTCGTCGTGATTTTGAATGATGAGTGATCGCCACCGCCCGTGATGACGCGCTGGCTGTTTGCTTCGAGCATCGACGCGGCCCGATCGAAAATCCCATCCCGCTCCAGATCGCTCACGGGGAGGATGGTCACTTCCTCGTCCTGCTTTTCGCCGCGATATTTCCCGCGCCAGCCGGGGCGGTCCAGTTGCAGCTCCGGCATCGCCGTCAGCGCTTCCGTCGTGCGCAAAGTGAAGCCGTCCAACACGGCGGGAAACCAACTCGCATCCGGTCGCTGACCCGGCTCGCGCCACGCCTTTTCCAGAGCGGTGCGGTGCGTGGCGTCCTGCATCTGCGTGGCCACCCAGCTCTGCCCTTTTTGTAAAGCGCGGCGCGCACTGAAGATTCCGGCCGCGATCAGGCCAGCAGCGACGAGGACGATGCAGCCACATCCAGTGAGAACTTTTCGATTCATTTCGTCATTTGAGCGTTTCCAAATACGCGAGCAAGTCCACGAAATCCTCCGGTTTCAGCGCGAGCGTGATTCCTTGCGGCATCAGCGAAATCTCCAGCGGCTTCCGCGATTTCACGTCCGACTTTTTCACCACATGCGGCTGCGCATCCGCGCCGATGAGCGTGAAAGTCTCCGCGGTTTCCTGACGCAGCGCGCCGGCGAACGTCTCGCCCGTCTTCGTCTCGATCATGTTTTGCTCAAAGCCGAGCGCGATCGTCTTGCTCGGTTCCAAAATGCTCACGACGAGATCGGGCCGGCGGTAATTCGTGGCGATGGCGCTGAGATCCGGGCCGACCGCGCCGCCTTTGCCGCGCACCGCGTGACAGGTCGCGCACAGTCCGCCGAGCGCGCCGGTCGGATCGTGAAAAAGTTTCTCCCCGCGCTGCGCATCGCCGCGATTCACCCACGAGCCGTCGGTCTTCGTCGCGAGCGCAAAGGCGCGTTGTTTCGCATCGGGCGCGGGCTCTTTGTTGGGCGTGAAAGTGTTCCCTTCGAGTCCCGGGATGCGCGCCGCAAATTCCCATCCGCCGCTCACATTGCCGATCTTCACGAGCAATTGATTCGTCCCTCCGGCCAGATGCAGCGGCACCACATCTTGATCCGGCGCAAAGCTGCGCGAGCCCGGCCCCGAATCGTGGACCTTCACGCCATTCAGCCACACCGCGATCTGATCGTTGCTCCCGCAAAGCAGCTTCGCCTCGGCGACTTCCGGCGCCTCGATATCGGCGTAGGCGTAGGCGCAGACCATCCCGTTGCTGTGAAAGACTTTTTCCAAATCCACGCGCCCTTCTTCCTGACTGGCGCTCACGTCCATCCAGCCCACCTCCTTTCCTTCCGCATTCATATAATGGCGCGCGAGCAGCCGCTTCGCATAGTCCGCAGCCGGGTGCCGTTGAAGGTTCCCCGTCGGCGACTCCGTCATCGGCCAGCCCGCGGCGAGCACGTCCTTCTCCGGCGGATGCACGGCTTCCCACACGTTTTCAAAAGGCCCGATCATCTTCCACTTCACGATCACCCCGCTGTCGAAAGCCGCGCGAATCTCCGGCGCGAACTCCGCCGGGATGCGCCCGCTCGCGAGATTCTGCTCGATCATCGGCCACGCTTCCGCGCGCATTTTTTTCAAAGCAGCGAGAGCGTTACGCCGATCTCCGCTACTTTTTTCGCGCAGCGCATCCACTAGGAAGGGCAGCGCCTGCATATCCGGCGCGAGCGCGGCGATGGCGTTGATCGTCTCGCGGCGGGCATGTTTTGTTTTGGAAAAATCGAGCAGCGCGGGCAGGGCGCGTTTGTCTTTGAAAGAGCCGAGAGCCTCCACCGCGGCGGTCTGCACCTTCGCGTCCGTCTCGCCGCCGAGCAGGGCGATCAGGCCGTCGGTCGCGTTCGACTTCGGGCCGAGTTGCGCGAGCGATTTGGCGGCGGCTTCGCGGTTCCCCGCGTCTTCATCGGAAAGCCGCGCGATCAGCGCCGGCGCGGCGTCGAGCACCCGCAATTCGCCCGCGGCTTGAATGACTTTGCGCGTCGCGGCGGGCGAAAGCTGCGAGCCGGCGAGTTGTGCGATCGTCTTTTTCGCGTCGTCCCCGCCGATGTTCACCACCGCACCGATCGCCACCTCGCGGAACGCCATATCGGGGTCGCCGAGCGCGATTTCTCGGAAGACCTCCATCGCCGCCGGGTCTTTCTGCACGCCCAGCGCCTCGATGATCTGCCGCCGCACGGGACCGTCGGTCTCGATGCTGAGCCGCTCCCGGAGCACTCTCAACGCCTGAGTCGCTGCGTCGAGCCCCGCGTTTTCCGGGGCCAAAACGGGTGCGGCTGATGCCGTCGTGGATGGCGATATTTGACCAGCATCGGGAGCTATTTTGGTGTCGCCACTGACTATTGCGACCTTGGAAGTCACTATTTTGGCGTCCGGGGTCACTATTGCGGCGTTCCCGGTCACTATTTTGGCGTTGTCGGTCGCTATTGCCGCGCCAGCGGTGACTATTTTTGCTCCATCGGCGACCGGCGGTTTTGAGAGAGCAACCTGCGCAAGGGCGATACTCCCCGTCTTCTCTGGCGCAGCCGGAGACGGCGACAAAATTGCTCCCTTTTGTCCCGTCTTTTCCACCTTCGGCATGACAAAACCGGCAAACGCTTTCGCCGCAGCGAGTCGGACTTCGGCATCGGGATCACTCAGCGCCGCAGTGAGCGCCTGAAGCGCGGCAGTCGTCCCCTCCCACGCGACGCTCGGCAGCGGCGGCGGATTTTTCACCGGCTGCGTCCCCCACCAATGGCCATCCCACGGCTTGGGTTGGTAGGCGAGTTCCCCAACCACCGCTGCCGCGCGGACGCGATCGGCGGCAGTGACGGCAATAGGCACATTTTTCGTGAACGTGACGCCCGCGACGGTGGGTCCGACTCGCTCGACGGTGTGGGATTTCCCGCTCAGCCGTTCCACCATGAACTGAAGGATGTCGCTTTGGTTGCCCCACGTCTCGGTTAGCGTCTGAGTGGGCGACATTTTGATGGGTTCACCAAGGCGCAGCCGGGAAAAGACCTGCCATTCGTTTCCGGTCAGCGCCGGTTTGGCGAAGAGGGTGGTATCCAGATCGTGGGAAGCCAGCCCATAAGTCATGACGACGCGTTGCATGGAACGTCGCGCGCCGAAGGCGACGGTGGGGTCGGGGTCGCCGAGAAGTTTGACCGCCAGCGGGGGAAGATTCACGTAACCCATGCGGCCCATCGCGAGCACCGCCTGGAGGCGGATGGCGGGATTGCGGTCGGCATGGAGATGCGCGGCGAGTTCGCCCACGACTTCGCAGTCGAACCAAGTGCGACGGTAGGCGAGGGCGCGCATCGCCTGGGCGCGGATGCCGTCATCGGCGGAGTGTCCGACGTCGATGAGCAGTTTTTCAATGCCATCGATGAGGTGCGCCTTTTGATCGGTGTAGTTTTTCGAGAAATCGAGACACTGCGGTCCCATGATATTTTCCAACGTCCAGAGCGCATGAACGCGGGCGACGGCGGGGGCGTGCTCGCTGGCCAAAAGCGCGGCGAGTCCATCCACCATGCTCCCGCCTTTTCTCGCCAAAGCCCACTGCGCCCGCAGCCGCTGGTCGCGATCAGGGTGGCCGAGGGTGTCGAGAAGGTCTTGGACGCTGGCCGTATTCTCATCGGGAAGGTAATACGCGGCCTTGGCCTCCGGCCAGCTCAAGCGCCAGATGGTGCCGACGGTCTTCGGGCCTTTCCAGCCGCCCCATTGCCAGTCGGCGATGAGCAGGGAGCCGTCGGAGGCGACGCTGAGCTGCATGGGGCGGAAGTCGATGCCATTGCCGCCCTGGATGAGCGGGGTGTTTTTCACGAAACGAAACGTGGCTCCGTCGCGCGCGACTTCGATGACGAAGAGGCCGCCTTTTCCCCACTCGCTGAAGAGGAGCTTGCCGCGATAGGGCTCGGGGAGGCCGTCGCTGAGGTAGCAGAGGCCGCCGGTGGGGGAGCCGCCGCCGAAGTCGGTCATGGCGGGGAGGAAGGTCGAAGGTCGAGGGTCGAAGGACGAAGGCTCGGAAGCGACTTCGCCGGGGTTTCCTTCGACCTTCGACCCTCGACCTTCGACCAGTCGCTTCGCCGCGTCTAACGTCTGCTGACTAGGCATCGTGACGCCGAAGTTAGCCGCCTTCTGATAGTCTTACGGGTAGCCATAGTAGCCGCCTTCGATGTGGTGGGTGAGCCGGGTCCACCAGCCGTTGCCGTCGTCGGTGTTATCGAGGGTGAAGGCGTTGTCTTCGGCGTCGAGGCAGACTTCGAGGTGGTTGCGCGTGCCGGTGGAGAAGATTTCGAGCGCGGTGCCGTCGGGGCGGAAACGGATGATGCCGCCGCCTTGCATGCTGATTGTGCTGCCGTCTTTCACGCTCTTCGTTTGAAAGGTGCCGCGGTCGCCGATGCTCATGTAAAAGTAGCCATCCATGCCGAGCGTGAAGCCGCTGGCGCAGTGATCGTTCAAGCCCGTGTTAGGCATCACGCCGAGATTTGTGATGAGGTCTTCGCGCACGTCCGCGACACCGTCGCCATCGGTGTCCTTGAAGCGCGAGAGAAACGGATCGTGCGAGACGTAGAGCCAGCCATCGTGCCACGCGCTGCCTGCCGGGGAGTAGATGCCTTTGACAAAGATGGTGCGCTTTTTCTCCGCACCCATGCTGGAAAAGCGGACGATGTAACACTCCGGCTGGTCGGTGTTGAGGCGGGCATCGCGCGGGTCGCAGCCGACATAGAAGGAGCCGTCGGGCGCACCGACGACGGTGGTGGGCGATTCGATGTCGGGGACGGTGACGAGGGCTTCGAGCCGGAGCGCGGGGTCGAGGAGTTTGGGCATCTCGCCGGCGGTGATTTGCGCAGTAGGGAGACTGAGGAGGGCGAGGACGAGAAAGAGCCGGGGGATCATGGGAGAGGAATGGGAATCAGGAACATTCACTTCTCCCATATCCGCGTCGAACCCGAAACTTGGAGCGAAGGAACCTAAGCGCCGGTCAATCCCGTCGATGATTCGAGATTGAAACTCTGTCCTTCACTGCCTCAAGCTCCCATCGTGTCTCTCCTCCCTCGCTCCCTCGCCGTGATCTCCCTCATCGCCCTCACTCCTCTCGTCCACGCTGCCGTGGACGTGAAGGAATTGCCCGATCGTGTCCGCGTCGAAATCGGCGGCAAACTCTTTACCGAGTTCCGGCATGGAGATGCCGCGCACGTTTACTACTGGCCGCTGATGGGACCGGATGGGGTGAAGATGACGCGCTCGTGGCCGATGGAAAACGTGCCGGGGGAAGAGCACGATCATCCGCATCACCGTTCGATGTGGTTTTCGCACGGACTGGTGAATGGCGTGGATTTCTGGGGCGAGGATGCTTCTTACAAAGGGACGCCGAAACATCCGGTGGGAAAGATCGTGCTGGATAAAGTGCTCGCGGCGAAAGGCGGCGAGGTGGGCGTGGTGACGACTTCGCAGAAGTGGACCGCGCCGGATGGCTCGGTGCCGCTGACGAGTGTGCAGACATTGCGCGTGTATGATCGCCCGGAGAGCGAGCGGATGTTCGACTTTGAGACGACGCTGACGGCAGGGGAAAAGGATGCGACTTTCGGCGATTCAAAGGAGGGAAGTTTTGGCATCCGGCTCGCGGAAACCATGAGGCTGAAACAACCGAAGGCGGCGGGAGAAGGCCATATCGTGAACAGCGAAGGGCTGCGCGACGACAAGGTCTGGGGCACGCGTGCGAAGTGGGTGGATATGAGCGGCCCGATCGCCGGGAAGACTTACGGCGTCGCGATCTTCGACCACCCATCGAACCTGCGCCACCCCACGCGCTGGCATGCGCGCGACTACGGGCTCTTTGCGGCGAATCCATTTTGTGAAAACGAGATGGATAAGTCGCAACCGAAAGGCGCTGGCGACTACGTGCTGCCGGCGGGAAAAAGCATCACCTTCAAATATCGCGTCCTAATTCACAGCGGCGAACCGGATGAAAAGAAACTGGCGGCGCTGTTCGCAGAGTTCGCCCAACCCAATCCTTAATTTTCCAACTCCCTCACCCATGAATTCGCCCATCAATCGCCGCCATTTCCTCCGCTCCACCCTCGCTGCCACCGCCGCGCTTTCCATCTCCGCCCGCAGCCGCGCGCAGACTCCGGGGGCGAATGACGACATCCGGCTGGGCATCATCGGCTTCAATGGGCGCGGGGAAAATCACATCGCCGAGTATCTGAAAATGAAGGGCGTGCGCATCGTCGCGCTTTGCGATGTGGATGCGAAGGTGCTGGAGAAAGGAAAGGCACAGCTTTTGAAGAAAGGGCAGGATGTGGCGACTTATCAGGACTTGCGGAAGATGCTGGAGAGCAAGGATGTCGATGCCATCTCCATCGCGACGCCGAATCACTGGCACTCGCTGGCCGCGATCTGGGGATGCCAGGCGGGGAAGGATGTGTATGTGGAAAAGCCGGTGTCGCATAATGTGTGGGAAGGTCGGCAGCTCGTGAACGCGGCTGCGATGCACAAGCGCATCGTGCAAATGGGGGTGCAAAGTCGCAGCGGAGTCGGGCTGGCAAATGCTCTCTCGTGGCTGAAGGCCGCGCCGCTCGGCAAAGTGAAATATGCGCGCGCCCTTTGCTACAAACGCCGCCCGAGCATCGGGAAGGTGACGGCGGAAACTCCGTGGCCGGCGGACATCGATCAGGACTTGTGGTTTGGCCCGGCGGAGGTGAAGCCGCTCATGCGCTCGAAGCTGCATTACGACTGGCACTGGGTTTGGAATACGGGCAACGGCGATTTGGGAAATCAAGGCATTCATCAGATGGACATCGCGCGGCGTTTCATCGGCGAAGATGCGGTGTCGCCGGCGGTGTGGGCGGTGGGTGGTCGCATGGGTTACGTCGATGACGGCGAGACGCCAAATTCGCTCATCGTTTTCCACGATTACAAAGCCGCGCCGCTCATTTTCGAAGTGCGCGGTCTTCCGGAGAAAACGGGCGCGAAAGACATGGATCGCTATCGCACTGCGCCGGGAGTCGGCGTGCTCGTGCAATACGAAAACGGCTATGTCGTGTGCCCGGATTATAACAACGCGGCGGCTTACAATAATGGCGATGAACTCCTGCGGACGTTCGGAAATCCCCCGGTCGCGAAGGACGGGGCGAAGGCGGCGGAATTTGAGGCGGTGCCGAGTCATGGCGGGGCAGACGCGGAGAGCCACTTTGCCAATTTCATCAAAGGGGTGCGCAGCCGCAACGTGGCCGACTTGCATGGGAAAATCATCGACGGCCATATCTCCAGCGCGCTTTGCCACACGGGGAATATCTCCTACCGGCTCGGAAAGGGAACCGCACCGGACGCCATCCGCGAAAAGCTGAAGGGCAACGCGGAAGCGATGGAATCGTTTGATCGTCTCGCGA
This sequence comes from Chthoniobacterales bacterium, assembly GCA_038228115.1. GTDB lineage: Bacteria > Verrucomicrobiota > Verrucomicrobiia > Chthoniobacterales > Chthoniobacteraceae > JANLQB01. Next base: position 48,716 of record JBBRPM010000009.1, on the reverse strand, counting down.
CTCATCTCGCCGCAAACGACGTGGATATTTCCATGGAAAAACTGGCGCTCGGCGAGTTTCTGAAGATGGACCCGAAGACGGAGAAATTCATCGGCAACGCGGCGGCGGACAAGCTGCTGAAGCGCGAATACCGCGCGCCTTATGTGGTGCCGCAGATCGCGTAAGGGCTGGGAAATGCCCGTTGCACGAGTGAAGAGAGGGACTAACCTCGACGGCACATGGAGACCGATCCGAAGAAACTTCGCGAACTGCGCTTGAAGCAGCCGCACGTGACCTCGGAAGAGTTTTGGCAGCAATTCAAGAAAGTGGGGGAGGACGCCTCGCGCTATGCCCAGATGGAGAAGCAAAAGCACTCCGAAACGGGGCGCGTGCGCGAGGATTAGTTCTCTGACCGGCAAATTGTTTGCGTTACCGAATTTAACCGGAAACGCTCTGCCGCCGAAGTTTCTCCGTTCACGATGGCTTCGCTGTTCAGTCACCCAGTCATTCCCCTCACTGTCGGCATGGTCATCGGACACCGGAGGCTTCCGATCCGCTATTGGCTAGTCGGAGCGATTGCCTCGATGGCTGCCGATGCTGACGTGGTGGCGTTCGCGTTGCGCATTCCGTACGAATCGCAATTCGGCCACCGCGGAGCGACGCATTCGATCTTTTTCGCGCTCGTGCTGGCCGCTTTGGCGACGCTCCGTGAGTGGAGACACTTTCCGGCGCACTCGCTTCTCTTCAGCTATTTGTTTGTATCGGCAGTCTCGCATCCCCTCCTCGACATGCTCACCGATGGTGGACTCGGCATCGCACTATTCTGGCCGTTCTCGTCGGAGCGATTGTTCTTTCCCGCCACGCCGGTCGCGGTGTCGCCAATCGGTGCGGGCTTTTTTTCGGCGGAAGGCGCAAATGTCATCTTCTCGGAACTCAAATGGATTTGGATTCCGTGCGCCGCGCTGGCCATGCTAACGGCGATCTGCCGAAAACGATTTCAGAACTGATCCAACCCAAACCTACTCAATCCATGCGCCTCCTCACGTCCCTCCTTCTCCTTTCCACCGCCGCTCTTCTTCACGCCGCTCCGCTTGAGCCGCTCCTGCTTTGGCCTGCGGGCGCGCCGGGTGCGCTTGGCGATAAAGATGAAGACAAGCCGACGATCACCGCGTTTCTCCCGGAGCCGGATAAAGCCACGGGCGCGGCCATCGTCATCTGCCCCGGCGGCGGATACGGCGGGCTCGCTCCGCACGAGGGGCAGGGCTATGCTGAATGGCTCGCGGATCATGGGATCGCGGGGATCGTTTTGAAATACCGGCTCGGCTCGAAGGGATACCGCCATCCGATCATGCTGCAGGATGCGGCGCGCGCGGTGCGGCTCACGCGGACGAAGGCGGCGGAATGGAAGATCGATCCGAAGCGCGTCGGCATCATGGGCTCCAGCGCCGGCGGGCATCTGGCTTCGACGCTGCTGACGCATTTCGATGCGGGCAAGGTGGGCGATGCAGATCCCGTCGAGCAGCAAAGCTCGCGGCCCGATCTTGGCATTCTTTGCTACGCCGTCATCACGATGGGCGACAACACGCATGCCGGTTCGCGCAATAATCTACTCGGAAACAATCCCGCGCCGGAGCTGATCGAGCAGCTTTCCAATGAAAAGCAGGTCACGAAAGAAACGCCGCCGTGCTTCATCTGGCACACATGGGAAGACAGCGCGGTGAAGGTGGAAAACTCGCTTGAATTTGCCGCGGCCTTGAAGCGGAACGGCGTTCCGTTTGACCTGCACATTTATCAGAAAGGCGGTCACGGCATGGGCCTCGGCGGCGGACGCGCGGGCGGGGTCGTGCATCCGTGGGCTGCCGATTGCCTCTACTGGCTGAAGGTGCAGGGCTTCGTGCGATAGAACGATCCGCGGGCCGCTGACCGTGGAAAGTGGAGGCGGCTGAGGATTTTAACCCCACCCGGTTTATTGCCGGGTTTCAGCGGGATGGACCGCTGCCGCCATTTACTTTGCTCACAGGCAGTATCGTGGACGGAGCGTCCTCTGCGTTTGTTCAAAAAACCTCACGTACGGCGCAGCGTGAGGTGGACGATTTCCGCGGGCGCACGCGTGCGGAGCGGGAACCAGTTTCCAACTCCATTTGAGACGACCATGGCTCGATCGCTTTTGCGGTAAAGGCCCGACCAGTATCTAAAAATCATCGGGCCGCAGCCGAGGTCTTCGGTCGCCATCAGTTGCCCGCCATGCGTGTGCCCAGCGAGCGTGAGCGGGCTGTCTTCCGCGTAGTCAAAGGCGTGCGGGTGATGGGCGAGGATGATCGGGAAAGCGCCGGCCTGTCTTTGCTGCAAAAGAAGTCGCGTCGAATGCTCGATCGCGCGGTCGCCGCGATTGGCGTCGTCGTGCGGATTTCCGACGCCCGCGCCCCACGGCAGGCCGAGTATTTGCACGGCAGTCCCGCGAATGTTGAGCACGGCGTTTTCGTTGACGAGCAGCCGGATTCCCGCGTCGCGAGTGCGGCGGCGAAACGCGTCGGGATCTTCAAAAAGATCGTGATTTCCCTCGCACATGAAAACGCCGAAAGGCGCTTCGAGCCGGGTGATGACGCTGATGCCGGCGGGCAAATCCTTGAGATCGAAATTGATCAAATCGCCGGTCGAGAGGACGAGGTCCGCGCGCAACGCGTTCGTGGCCGCCACGATTTCGTCCAGGATCGCGCCGCGCGTGAACTGGCCGACGTGCAAATCGGAAACGTGCGCGATCGTGAGCCCATCCAGCGCGGGCGGCAGTGCCGCGATGGGCACCTCCAGAGTGCGAATCCGAAAGTGCTGCAATTGCGCAAGGGAATACTTCGTGAGCCCGATGGTGAAGAGCGCGGGCGCGGCGCATCCGGCGAGGCGGAAAAAGTCGCGTCGCGGCATGGCTGGCGCAGCTTCGGCGGTCGGCGCGTGCTTCATCCCCACGATCGCGCGGGCGGCCAGCGCGACCGCTTTTCCCAAGACGAGTGGAAGCCAAAGCAGCATCATCGGAATGATGAAAAGGAAGTGCCACAGGTAGATCGATGCGAGGACCGGTGTGGAAAGCGGGAACTGCAACTCGTGAAGACGGCCCCGCAAAAAGAGGACCAGCAGGAGCCCGGTTGTCTGCGCGACGGTGAAACTGGTAACCGCGATTTTCCCGCCCCAGCCCGCATGCCGCATCCAGCGGCGGCAGCGCCAGAGCCAGACAAAATCGCCGGCCAGCATGACGGAAACGAACGCGAGAATGAACACGATACCTCCAGCGGAATGGAATCGCGCGCGATCCGCAACCGCTTTTGCTCACGCGCGCGGGCACCGCTTGCATTCGCCGCCGTGGGCGCGTAGCGGTTTCGTCCGTGCCCGCTCCACCGCTCGATACTCTCGCCCGCCCGCTGCGCGATTTGCGGATTTCCGTCACCGATCGCTGTAACTTTCGCTGCACCTACTGCATGCCTCGCGAAATCTTCGGGCCGGGTTTTTCTTATCTGCCGAAAGAAGACATCCTGACTTTTGAGGAGATCGGGCGGCTGGCGAAAATTTTCTGCGCGCTCGGCGTGCGCAAGCTGCGGCTGACGGGCGGCGAGCCGTTGCTGCGGCGGAATCTGGACCGGCTCGTCGGCGCGCTTTCCACGACGGATGGGCTGGAGGAAATCACGCTCACCACCAATGGCTCGCGGCTCGCCGAAGAGGCCGCGGCTTTGCGCGCGGCGGGCTTGCAGCGGCTGACGGTGAGCCTGGATTCGCTGGATGATGAAACGTTTCGCGCGATGAACGACGCGGAGTTCCCCGTGCATCGCGTCTTGCGCGGGATCGACGCCGCGCTGGCTGCGGGATTCGCGCCGATCAAGATCAACGCGGTGGTGAAACGCGGAGTGAACGACGATGGGATCGTCGCGCTCGCGCGGCATTTTCGCGGGCCGCAATTCATCGTGCGTTTCATCGAATATATGGACGTGGGAAATACGAACGGCTGGCGTTTGGATGACGTGGTTCCGGCGGCGGAAATCATCGCGCGCATTTCAGCCGAGATGCCGCTGGAACCTTTGCCAGCGCAGTATCGCGGGGAAGTGGCGCGCCGTTTTCGCCATCGCGATGGCGGCGGGGAAATCGGCGTCATCACGTCCGTCACCCAGCCGTTCTGCGGCGACTGCACCCGCGCGCGTCTCAGCGCCGATGGCCGTCTTTACACCTGCCTTTTTGCCGCCAGCGGATTCGATTTGCGGACGCCGTTGCGCGCTGGCGTTTCCGATGAAAATCTCGCCGCGCTGATCGGCGGTATCTGGTCCGCGCGCGGCGACCGCTATTCCGAAATCCGCTCCGAGGCCACGCGCGCGAAACCGAAGGTCGAGATGGCGCGAATCGGCGGATGAGTGAGGAGTAGGAAGTAAGAAGTAAGAAGTAAGCAGTAAGCAGTAAGCAGTAAGAAGTAAGAAGTAAGCAGTAAGAAGTAAGAAGTAAGAAGTAAGAAGTAAGAAGTTGTCAGTGGTCAGGCATCGACGGGTTCACTGACTACTGACCACTGACTACTTCTTACTCTCCTATTCCCCGCCGCGCAGATGCCGCAGCGCCTCGCGAATCGCGGGCAGCACCAGCGGCAGGCACTCGCCGATGGCGCGTGGGTTTCCGGGAAGATTCACGATGAGCGAGCGACCGCGCGTGCCGGCGGTGGCGCGGGAAAGAATGGCCGTCGGCACTTTTGCGAACGACTGCACGCGCATGATTTCGCCAAAGCCCGGCAGCTCGCGATCCAGCACGGCGCGCGTCGCTTCCGGCGTCACGTCGCGCGGCGACGGGCCGGTGCCGCCGGTGGTGATCACGAGTTCGCACGCGGCTTCATCGCAGAGCTGGCGCAGCGTCGCCTCGATCTCCGCGCGCTCATCCGGGATGACGATCCGCGTCCACTCCAGCGGCTCCGCGCACAGCTCGGAAAAGACGCGCTCGATCTCCGGGCCACTGCGGTCTTCATAAACTCCGGCACTCGCGCGGTCGCTCAGCGTCACGCGCCCGATCTTCATGCCTTTACTTTTTCCGTCACGCGGATGCCGTCGATGACCATGCCTTTGTCCACCGCCTTGCACATGTCGTAGATGGTGAGCGCGGCGACGCTCACCGCCGTGAGCGCCTCCATCTCCACGCCGGTTTTCGCCGTCGTCCTTGCCTCCGCGACGATGCGCACAGCGGCGGTTTCGATTTCAAAAGTCACCTCCACCGAATCGAGCGGGAGCGAGTGGCAAAGCGGGATGAGCGCGTCCGTCCGCTTCGCTGCTTGAATGCCCGCGATCTTCGCGACGGTGAGCACGTCGCCCTTCGGCAGCGCCCTTTCGCGCAGCGCCACGATCGTCTCCGGCCGGCACCGCACAAAGCCTTCCGCCCGCGCGAGCCGGCTCTGCGTTGGCTTTTGGCCTACATCCACCATGCGTGCGGAGCCGCCGGCATCGAGATGGGAAAATTCGGGAGGCGTCATGAGAGCTCAGCGCGCATGCTGCACGATGAATTGCACCACCTGGCCGGGATCGTCCAGCCCATGCGGATGATGTCCCACGCCCGGCTTGTGGATGATTTGAAACTCCCCGCCCAGCGCCCGGTAGCGCGTCTCGATAATGCCCGCGTTTTCCTCCGTCGGCACCGTGTCATCCGCATCTCCGACGACGTGAATCAGTGCGACCTTCGCCTTTGCGAGCGGCTCCAGTTGGTCGATCGGATTTCCGCGATACGCCAGCGCCTCCGCCTCATCCTTGAAGCCATAAAGCTTCATCAGCGACGCCCAATCCCCCGGGCTGCCCTTCGACTTGCCTTTGCCAGCGGGCCAGCTTTTGAAATCGCACACCGCCGCGTCGCCATAGATCACGGCCACGCGTTCGGGATGTTCGCTCGCAAAACGGTATGCATACAATCCCCCGCGACTGATCCCGATCAGCACCGCCTTCGGCGCCAGCCCGCGCGCCACCAGCAGTTCGTAAAACGCATTGAAATGTTTCACCGCGGCGGGACAGCCAAAGGTGTTTCCCACGGTGATATGGACATGATGAAAACCCGCCGCGAGCAGGGCAGGGGCTGCACAGCGGTCCGTGAAGGCATCGGGAAATTCCATGCACCACGACCACGGATTGCCCGGCAGCGCTGTCTTCGGCTCGACCACCCACGCGGCACAGCCGTCCGCCTGAAACGAGTGGCGTTTGAAGCCGTGCCAGTCGTCGATCTTTTCGTCGGGAAAACTCAGGTCGGCAGCCCACGCGCGGGAGACAGAGCAGGCGAGCAAAAAAAGAAGCGCGATTTTCATCCTGCGCACCGTAGTGGCTCTCCAGTTGCCAGTGGAAACAGATTTCTGCAAAAAAACTGCACACGGTGGCCCGGTTCTTTTTCCTGAAACTGCGAAAAATCGTCCCGCGTTGGTCGCATTTCTGTTGCGATCGGCGTTTATTGCTTTCTACTGAGTTTGGAAATTCCACGTTTTTTCTTTCGCCCCCAGACTCGCTTCCTCGACTCCCATCGTTCAGCCGCCCCTACCCACTATGACAACCCGTAATCTCTCCACACTTCGTTCAGCCAAGCTCGTCCAACCCCGCCCCCTCGGTGTCTCACTCGCAGGTCTGCGTTCGATCACCGCCGTCTGTGCCGCGCTGCTGGCAGCCGGTTCCGTCGCCAAAGCGGCCACCACTTGGGACAATGACTCGGCGGATTTCAAATGGACCACAGGCACGAACTGGTCGCCGGATGGCGTCCTCGCAGGAACTGAGGACCTCATCTTCGGCCCTCTGGCCCCCGGCATCATCGATCTGGACGGCAATCAGACCGCCAACTCACTTCAGTTCAGCGGGAACGGCTTCTCGATCGGCTTGGTCGCCACCGGGAATACGCTGAGTCTAGGCACCGGCATCGTTACCGTTGACCCGACCTTTTCTGCCACGATCAATGCGATCCTCGCCGGGGGCGGGCTCACCAAGCAAGGCAACCGGTACGCTGACGGTGACCGGCAACAATACCTACTCCGGCCAGACCGCGATCAATGATGGCACTTTGAACGTCGCGACGAGCGGCAACCTCGGCGATGCCTCGGCGACAAATACACTTTCACTCAATGGTGGCACACTGCGCACGACGGCGACACTGGATCTGACTGCGAACCGCACGGTCGCTATCGGTGCCAGCGGCGGCACCCTTTCTGCGGCTACAGGGACGGTCACGACGGTTTCCGGCGCGGTGTCGGGTGGTGGTCAACTCACCGCAGCCGGTGGCGGCACGGTTATCTTGAGTGCGAATAACTCGGGCTTCACCGGAAATACCTTGGTGACGTCGGTGAGCGGGAATACCACAAACACGTCACTTCGCTTAAGCAACGCGAACGCGCTGACTAGTGGCGCGGTAACTCTGGATGCTGGTGTTGCTGTGGCTGGGGGAAATGGCAACCAGTTGGATCTCGCGGGTGTGAGCATCGGGAGCGGCGTGAGTCTCATCATGAATAGCGTGGGTGGCACGAATTCCCGCTCGACACTTATTTCCAGCAGCGGCACTGCGACATGGAACGGTGGCGTGCAATTGGGAGGGGACGGACTCACGGCGTTTAACAACGCAACCGGCACGACGCTGAATGTGAACGGCAACATCACCGCGACGGGTGGAGGTTTCACAGGTAACCACTTCTTTCGCGGGACTGGCACGGGCGTCATGGGCGGTATGATCAACATCCCCAATGGCTCGATCGCCAAGACGGACAATGGCATTTGGACGATCAGTTCGACAGGAAACAGTTGGCTCAATACTCAGATTTCGGTGGGAACGCTCAAAATGGGCGCGGCTGGTGTGATTCCATCCAACAGCGTCGTGACTCTTGGACAAAACGATGGCAGTAACGTCACTTTTGACTTGAACGGTTTTAATCAAACCATCGGCGGACTGTCCTCCAACCCGACCACCGCGGTCACCGGCACCAAAGCCGTGACGAGTGCAACTGCCACTACACTGACGATCAATCAGGCCGCGGATAGCATCTATGGCGGGCTGATCACTGGAAACATCACGCTGGTGAAACAAGGCGCGGGCGTGCTCACTTTGGGCAACACCGGCAACACGTTCACGGGTTCTGTCACGGTGGATGGGGCGACCAGCATTCTGGCCGTTCCCGGCAATGCCGGTGCAGCTGGAGATCCCACGGCACTCGGCGCGGGTTCCAAAGCCATCAACCTCATTAATGGTGGCACCATTCGGATTACCAGTAACTCGAATCCCACGGGTACGAACACGAAAATGTTCACCTTCGGGACCGGAGGCGGAAAAATCGACGCCCCGACTGGCGTTACTGTGACGCTCGACGACAACACTGGTGCGACCGCGCAATTGCAAGGAGCGGGTGATCTTACCAAGGTGGGCGCAGGTATCCTGCAGCTTGGCTACACGGGCCAAGTCGCTGGAGGTTTCTCCGGCTACACCGGAAACATCATCATCAATGCCGGAACGCTCCAGGCAGGTAATGCCAATGGTCTGGGATCTGGTGCTGGAAGCACGACGACTGTGCAAATTGGTGGCGCTCTGGATTTTTACAGCAGCGCGGCGACCTATGTTGAAGACCTCAACATTGCGGGAACGGGACCTGCGGGAAATGGAGCGCTGCTGAACAGTTCTACCCTGAATCAAGTGCTAAATGGTTTGGTGACAATGACGAACGACAGCGCCATCGGTGCGACGAGCACCGGAGCGCTCATCATAAACGGTTTGGTGAGCGGTGGCTTCAACCTGAGCAAGGTGGGTGCGGGTGCGGGAATTGTGACCCTGGCAAATCCTGCCAATACTTATACCGGAACCACGACGGTGGCGGGTGGGACTCTTGCCGGCACGACGATCGGAAATGTCGGTGCGGGGAACACTAGTTTTGGAAATGTAACGACGGTTGGCGGGGGCACAATTGCGGTGGGTAGCACGACGGCGACCGGGACTTTGGTGGTCAACGCCGCTGTCGATAGTTCCACGAACCGGGTGATCGACCTTGCCGGGACAACCTTTGGCGGTGGAGTGGGTTCCAGTGGAGCGAGTGCTATGACCTTTACGAGCGATCCGACTTATACAGGAATTGGGAACAAGCAATTCATCCTCACAGGGAGTAACGCCGGCAACAATACCTTTGCTGGGGCGATCACTGATGGAAGCGGCGGTTCGATCATCGGCCTCGATAAGACTGGCGCTGGCACATGGCTGGTGACCGGGACTAACGGCTATTCGGGCCCGACAAACCTTGCTGGCGGCGTGCTGATTCCAACGAACAACAGTGCATTTGGTACGACTTCGCAGATCACGCAGACCGGGGCAAGCGAGCTGCGCCTTACCGGCGGGCTAAACATCGGACGGCCGATCAGCATTACCGGCGGCGGTATCACGAACTTCGGGGCGATCCGCAACTTCTCCGGGAATAACGAGTATAGCGGTGCCATCACGATCGCGGGACAGGTCCGTATTAATTCCGATGCGGGCATTCTGACGCTCTCAGGCGGCTCTACTGGCGCGGCAGGCATTGTTTTTGGTGGCGGCGGCGACATCTTGATTACGGGTGCTCAGAGTTACGGTGCAGGCCTTTTTGCCAAGGCTGATGGAACTGGCACCCTAACGCTAAATGCGAACGTTACTAATACGGGTGCGACTAGCGTGTCGACGGGAAGATTGGTTCTGGGGCCGCTGGGTAACTTCGTCGGCGTTACGGCGGCGACCGTTGCCAGCGGGGCGATCCTTGCGATTGGTCAAAATGCCAGTGGTTCTGCTAATGCCACGGCAGGCGCTTTGACACTTGCTGCGGGCTCTGCCTTCACGATGGCGGATGGTTTCACCAGCACGCTCAACGTGGCGGGGGCGACGACGTTTGGCGGGACGAGTGCCTCCAGCCTCACATTTGATCTCGGAGCGACGGCGGATCGTCTTGTGAGTGCGGGCACCGCGGTTATCTCCACGGCAGGGGAAACGATCGCCATTAACGGCCTCGCGGGAGCGACCGTCGGAACGGTGAATCTGATCACTGGCGGTGCAGCTTCCACTCTAGCCACGAATCCTTTCACGCTCTCGACGACGAAAGTGTATAGTAGCGGCACGCCCTACGCACTAAGCCTGACCAGCGCAGCGACAACGGTGGATCTCAACGTGGCGGCATTTGCGGGTCTGGATACGGCTTACTGGAAAGGAGATCTCAGCGGACAGTGGAACGATGTCTCCTCCGGCACAAACTTTGATACCACTGAGGGTGGCGGAGTAGATACCGCAGCTCTCCCGACCAGCGTTACGGATGTCTTTATCCACGCTACAGGCGCGGCGAATCTGACGACTCAAACGCTCGGCCAAGACTTCACGGTTAATAGCCTGAATTACACCGCAGCCAGCGCGGCCTCCACCATCGGTGCGGGGAATACCCTGACGCTCGCGGCGGCGGGATCGGGCAACGTGGGCCTCAATGTGGCGAGCGGTGCGGCGGCTCACACGATCAATGCCAATGTGGTGCTCGGCCAGAGTCAGACGTGGAATCAATCCAGTGCGAACACGCTGACCGTGGGTGGTAGCGTGAGCGGCACAGGGACGCTGACCAAGACGGGCAATGGCACGCTGGCGCTCGGAGGGTTTGGTAGTAACTCCGGCGGATTAACCATCAATGCGGGAGCCGTGAACCTCACCGGCACCTACAGCCCTGGCGCACTCGGGCAAATCACCTTGGGCAATGCCGCCGGTACGAGTCTTTTGCGGATCAATGGTGGCAATTTGGTGGTGGCGAAGACGGTGGCACCGAGTGCGGTGGTGGGGACGATTGCCGGTGGTGCGGGGGCGATCAATTTAAGTAGCGGCGCCTTTACCACGGCTAGTGAAGTCTGGGTGGGCTCGGCCGCGGGCGCATACGGAGCGATCACGATCACGAACGGCACAGCGACGCTCGGTAGCTGGCTCGCCGTCGGGCGTGGTGGAAATGGCGCGCTGAATGTGCTGGGTGGAACACTGAACGTGCTGGCCAATAACATCACGACTGGGACGATTGGCGGTGGGAGTGGGAATACGAACGATGTGGTGAACTTTAGTGGAAGCTCGACGACAAACGTCTTTAACGGAGGTCTCTTGCTTCCAGAGCAGCAGGCTGGACACGTAGTGGTGGCGAACCTTTCCGGCTCGGCAACTTTGAATTTGGGCACGAGTCTCTCCTTTGGATCTGGTGGTGCCCAAGTGAATAGCGGCGTGTTCAACCTGAACGGTGGAACGCTGGTGACTAAGTCGGTGGTGAAGGGCACCGGCACAGGCAGCTATCTCTTCAATTTCAACGGCGGCACGCTCAAGGCGCAATTGGGTTCGACGGCGGCATTTATGACCGGTCTGACCAGTGCTTATGTGAATAGCGGTGGCGCGATCTTTGATACCAACGGGCAGAACATCACGGTGGCGCAGAATTTGATCGTTCCGACGGGAAGCGGCGTTCTAGCCACGGGATTGACGATTGGTGGTACAAATTCCGGATACATTGATACTCCGATCGTCAGTATCACCGGCGGTGGCGGGACAGGCGCGACAGCGGTGGCGGTGCTGGACTACAACACCGGTGCAGTCACGGGCATCACAATCACCAATCGCGGCAATGGTTACACCAGCGCGCCCACATTTTCGCTGATTGGCGGAGGTGGAGCGGCGACCATCGGCGGGGCGGCCTCGCTCATGGCAAATGACACCACGGGTGGTCTGACCAAGAACGGCGCGGGCGTCCTTGATTTGACCGGAGCCAATACCTATACCGGCGCAACCGTCGTGAACGGCGGCGGCCTGACGATCGGCAATACCTATCCGACTTCCGGCGTCACCTTTGCCTCGGGCACGACGCTTGGCTTCACCAATAGCGGTGCCCTGACTGTGCCGCAGAACCTTTCGCTGACTACGGCGATCTCCAAGTCGAATACTGGAACGACGACGCTGAGCGGGACCAATAGCTTCACGGGCGCGAGCATCTCCGGCGGCAGTCTCGTCTTCTCCACGGCGGCTTCTCAGCCGATCGTGAACCGCACGCTGGTAACGATCGGTGGCGCGGCAGTCTTGCCTGCGACTGTTACAAATCTACAAAACCAAGTGGTCTGTCTTGTGGATGGCTTTCAGGGCGGCGCTCTCGGTCTGAATACCACCAACGCGACGGAAAACCTCGACCTAAGCGCGGGCAGTGGGGCGAACCAGGTCGGCCTCAGCATCGGGGCGGCTCCGGGGGTCAACATCAACTATACAGGCACGATCACGCCGAACGGGACGACCTACCGCCTCGGTGGTGGCGGCGCGGGCGGGACTCTGACGCTTGGCAATACCAACGCCCTCACCGGACCGAACAGCCTGAATTTCCTCAGCTCCGCGGGTGGCGATGTGAACCTCACCGGCATCAATAACTACACCGGTGGCACGACTCTCGCGGGCGGTGCGAACACCTACAACCTCTTCTTCTCCAACGGATCGCTCGGCTCGGGACCGATTACCTTCAGTGGCGCCTCCACGCTGGTGTGGAACACGGGTAATACGCAGGATCTTTCTGCGGGACGCACCATTTCGGTCAACAATACTTCCGTCCTCAATACCAATGGCAACAACGTGGTATTTGGCTCGCCGATCGGAAACTTTGGCACGGGCCAGTTGACCAAGGCGGGAGGTGGCAACCTCACTCTTAGCGGGGTCAACACCTATACGGGCCAGACCAACATCACAGGCGGCACGCTGATCCTCGCGAACGGCGCACGCATCAACAGCAACGTCGTTTTGACCGTCGCCAATAGTTTGGTGCTGGGTGGTGCGACTGCGACCATCGGCGGTCTCTCCGGTGCCTTCAATGAAGCTATCCTGAACGGCTCGACTCTGACCATCGGAGCGAATAACTCCTCGCAGAGCTACCCGAACGTGTTGAGCGGCACGGGGTCGGGCCTCACCAAAATCGGCGCGGCTACCCAAACTTTGACCGGGGCCAATACCTACACGGGATCCACGACCATCCAGATGGGCAACCTGACCTCCGGGCAGCTTGTATCCAGTAATCTGAACCTCGCATTTGCTACCGGAGCCCTAACGAACCGCCTCGCGGCTACGACGCCTCTGGTGCTCGGTGGCAGCGTTGCCTCGGACGCGCAGACGATTCTTGGTGGCGGGACGCTGACCTTGACGGGTGTCGCTTCAACGACCAACAGCCAGACCGTCAATGGCCTCACCATTGGCGCGGGAAACAACAATATCGTGCTGGCCGCCAATGCCACGGCGAACCCACTGGCTCTGACCTTGGGAGCGATCACACGGAATGTGGGAGGAACTCTTCACATCACTCAGCCGACCGGAACACTTTCCGCCACGAACGGGGTGCAGACGACCTCTGGCACTGCTGCGACCATTCTGACTAGTGCCGCCGGGACGGCGTATGCCACAATTGGAGCCAATGTTGCCGGAGCTTACGGCTGGGCTGGAAAGAACGCAGGCGGTTTTCTGGATGCAGCGGCAGTGACTTATAGCCCGGCCACCACTGCTGGGACATTTACTGCCAATGCTGATGTGACCGCCACCTTTACAGCGACGAATCCGACGACGGTGAACAGCATTCGGATGAATAGTGCGACTGCGTTCACCGTGACGAATGGTGTGACTACGGTCAGTACTGGCGGCGTGCTCTTTGGTTCCACGGCCGTGCAGACTTTGGCTGGTGGAACACTGAAACCAGGGACTGGCAATGAGTTGGTCTTTATCAACACCAACACAGGCAGTCCCGCGATCAATTCAGTTCTCGCCGATGGTGCGGGATCCAGCAGCGTGACCTACCGCGCCTTGATCGGGGCCACCGCAACAGGCCAATTCGCCCTGGGTGGCACGAATCTCTACACGGGTCCGACTTACATCACGAGCGGACGCATCGCGACGGCCGCAGTGGCGCAGCCCTTCGGCACGGGCGCGAACGCCAAGGTTTACATTGATGGTAATACGAATGGCCAATGGTTCGGCACGGGCGCGGCTACCGTGGCCAATCCATTCCTTATCACTGGTAACGGTTGGTCGGAGGCCAACGGTCCATTTGGAGCAATCCGGATTGATAATGGCATCATTTTGAGCGGTGGCGTTACCCTGTTGGGTGACGCTGGCATCGGTGACAATGCCGGCACCGGCACGATCAGCGGCCCGATCAGCGGTGCCTTTAACCTGACCAAACTGATCCCAGGAGGTAATCTTGCTCTTACGGGCACGAATACACTGACAGGTAAGTTTGTCTCTCAAGCAGGCAATATTATCTTCAACTCCGCTGCGGCCTATGGCTCATCCACGGGCATTTCGCTCACAGGCGGCGGCGTGACTCAGAGTGGTGCTTTCACTGGTATTCAAGCTAATCTCATCAACAAGCTCGTCCTGAACCCGGTCACTGGTGCCGCGCCAAACGGCACGATCGGGTTCTATGCTGGCACAGCATCGGAGAATGTGGACTTCAGCAGTTCCACAATCGACCTGAGTAATGTGTATTTAGGTGGTTCTGCGTCCGGAACCTACACAGGCACGATCACGCCGTATAACAATGCTTACAAGATTGGTGGTGGCGGTTCGACCAATACGTTTAGCAATACAAACGCATTTGTGGACAATGGTGCGATTCCAAGGTCTGTGGCTGTGCGTAACAACACTACCGTTATTTCCGGCACCAACACTTACTCTGGCGGCACGACGACATTGAGCACCATTCAATTTGCCAACGGCGCATTGGGTTCCGGGCCGATCACTGTGGCTGGTGGTGGCCTCGCGTGGGCGATTGGCGGCAATACTCAAGACATCACAGCCGGTGGACGCGCGGTGACTTTCACCGGTGCTGCCAGCCTCGATACGTTTGGGAACAATGTGATCCTGAGCGGTCCGCTGGCGTTGAACACCACCGGAGCGATCAGCAAGCTAGGCGGGGGCGTACTGACGCTGAATGGAGTGAGCACGACCAACGCGGCGAGTCCTGTCTTTGCTACCACGGTCGGTGGGATTACGTTTGGCGTGGCGAACGCCATGCCCTACTACACCACCCTGGGCTTCGCGAACACGGCTGGTGTGGTCGGCACTGTGTCAGCGAATCAGACAGTGGGCGCGATTGGAAACAATGCCAGCGCCACTTACAGTAGTGCGGCCAGTCTCGCCCTCGCGAACGGCACGACGCTGACCTACGGCTATAACAACACGAGCACGAATACCGGAACCGACGCGGTGATCTCTGGCGGCGGTAATTTGGTAAAAGTCGGCACTGGCTCCCAATACCTGCGGACGGTGGAAAGCTATACGGGCAGCTTGGAAGTAAACAACGGCTTCCAGTTGCTGGAGTTCGCACAGGTCGCGGCGAATACGAATAACATCATCCTTCCTGGAAAAGCAGTGACCCTGAGTGGCGGCACCTTGCAGTTGCTCGGCAATATAACTGCGGCCAGCACGAACACGCAGACGTTGACTAGCAACATCGTCCTCAATCCGGGGGCCAGTGCGGTGGGCGTCAATTCGCGCACGGGGCAGACGACGACTTTTGCCCTGAACGGGTTCACCCGCAATGCAGGCTCGACGGTCAACGTGTTGCCCAACGGCGGTGGCGCTTCCTTCGTGGCGGCAGTTGGCACTGGAGTGATTAGCACCAACCAATCCAATACTGACTACACCAGCACGGGTGGCAACCAAAGTATCTTGGGTGGCTATGCGGGCTTCTCCGCAACTGCGGCGGTGGTCAACACGCTAAATACGCCGACGACTTGGGCGGTGTCCGCGAATGCCGCAGCCAATACGACGATCACGGGTCTGGCGAGCTTCAGCAGTACTTTCACGGCCGGGACAAATGTAGATGCGGCCTTGGGGAATGTGTCCACGGGCAACGGTGCTCTGGCGATTAACTCGCTGCGCTTCAATACGGCGGGAGCCTATCAGGTGGACGCGGCCAACGGGCTCTCCGTCGCCTCTGGCGGTATCCTCGCTACGGCAGCAATCGCGGCGAATCCGATTTCGATTCTCAACGGCACGCTGACCTCTGGAAATGGAGCGGATCTGATCGTTCATCAATATTCGACGGGAGACTTCATCATTGGCTCGAAGATCACGGGAGGCATCGCTTTGACCAAGAGCGGCCCGGGCAGGCTCGTTCTTGCCAATGGAGCGAATGACTACACGGGTGCGACTTACGTGAATGCTGGCATCCTGCGATACAACGCGAGCACGACGGCGACTTCTGCTTCGGCGCTGGTTCATTCTGGTGCGGCGATCGAGCTTATCGATGGCGCGACGGTCACTGGACAAACGGCGACGGTGTACGGCACGGGTTCGGGTAACGCGTTGGGAGCTTTGAATGTCGCATATGGATCAGCGACTTGGGCGGGCGGAATCGTCCTCGGTGATATTGAGTCCCGGATCGGCGCCGCCTCGCAATCGACGCTAACGGTGAGCGGCAACATCGTTGATGGCGCGGTCGTGAACGACGTGATCAGCAACAAACTGTGGCTGAACGGCGGCGCGGGGGGTAACGCGAATGGCACGATCGTGCTCAGCGGCGCAGCGAATACTTACAGCGGCACGACGGCGATTATCCGGGGCATCGTTCGGATCACCGGGAATGACATCCTGCCGACCACGACGACGCTGGATGTCCACTCTGGCGGTAATAACTTTGGTGCCACCACAGACGCCTCCATTTTCGATCTCAACGGCTACAACCAGACGGTGTCCGGGCTGGCGCGGACGGACACCACGGGTGCCGGGACAATTACCAACTGGGCAGCCGGAGCGAGCACGCTGACGGTCAACAACGCGGTGGCGAATACCTACAGCGGGAACATTACCGAGAGCTACGGGAAGATCTCCCTCGTGAAATCTGGCGCTGGCAACCTGACGCTGAGTGGCAACAATACGTTCAGCGGTGGATTGACGATCAATGGCGGCACGATCCTGATGGGCAGTGCCAATGCGATTGGCAGCCAGGCGCAGCCGAATGCGCTGACAATGACCGGCGGCACGCTGGATGCGAATGGCATTGCGGAGGTTAATCTGGCCAAGCTGAATGGCGCGGCGGGAACGATCACCGACAGCGGCGCGACGGCTGGCACGACGACACTGAGTTTTGGCAGTAGCACGACGGATAGCTTCGCGGGCTCCATCAACGACGGAGCTGTGCGCAATCTGGCAGTGGTGAAAGGCGGCACGGGCACGCAGAATCTGACGGGAAGCAGCAGCTATAGCGGAGTGACGGCGATCTCGGGTGGCGTTCTGAACGCGGGCACTTTCGCCAATGTAAACCTGCCGAGCAGCATCGGAAAAGGATCGGTGGCTGGCTCGAACCGCGACCTGCTCATCATGGGCGGCACACTTCAATACACCGGCAGTGCGGCGCAAAGCAGCGACCGCCTTTTCAGCATCACCAACGCCGGCGGCGCGCTGGACGCTTCTGGCAGCAACAATGCGAACGCGCTGAATTTGAGCGGCACGGGTGCGATGGGATTTGGCGGCACGACGGGAGCGCGCACTCTGACTCTGACGGGCAGCAATACCGGCAACAACACGCTCGCCAGCGTGATCGGAGACCAAGCCGCAGTGACCGGCATCACGACGCTCGCCAAGACGGGACCGGGCACGTGGGTTCTCTCCGGCACGAACACCTACACTGGTGCGACGAACGTGAATGAAGGCACGCTGATCTTCGCGGTCAGTGAGACGCTCACTTCGCTAAATATCGCGGACGGTGCGACGGCTATCCTCGGAGCGCCCTCCATGATTCCTCCACCGGCACCAGCCGATGCGTTCATCGCGGCGAGTCCAGTGTCGGCGCAATTCGAAGCGGCAAGCGGCAGCGTGGCAGGCGTGGCAGCAGTGCCTGAGCCCGGCAGTGCTGCACTGCTCGTCGGTGGAATCCTGTCGCTGCTCGGAGTCCGTCGTCGTCGGGCATAAACCGTTGGTGACTTCACGCAGCTCTTCTCCGTGTCGCGCGATTTCGCGCGGCGCATCGGTGCTCGCGACCGACGTGGGGTAGTGGACTGCCGCCGATGGGAGGCACCTGCATGAAAGGAGCGTTTCGCCTGTGAACCGGAGTGCACTGGCTCATTGCCAATCCTGAGCCGGTGGAGAAAGCTGGGGCATGGAGTTGAAACAACAGATTCTCGAATATGGTCGTCGTGCTCGTGCGGCGGCGCGGGTGCTGGCGCGGCTGGATTCTGGGACGAAAAATGCGGGGCTGCTGGCGATGGCGGATGAGGTGATGGCGGCGAGCGCGGAAATCCTGGCGGCCAATGCGCGGGATGTGGAGCAGGGGACAGCGAATGGATTGAGCAAGCCGATGCTGGAGCGGCTGACGCTGGATGAGAAGAAGCTGGCGGCGATGGCGCAGGGGATTCGCGAGGTGGCGGCGCTGGCCGATCCGGTGGGCGAGCCGATCCGCGAATGGACGCGGCCGAACGGGCTGCGCATCACGAAAATCCGCGTGCCGATCGGTGTGGTGGGAATCATTTACGAGTCGCGTCCGAATGTGACGAGCGATGCGGCGGTTCTTTGTACGAAGACGGGAAACGCGACGATTTTGCGCGGCGGATCGGAGTCGATTCAGTCGAACGTGGCGATCGCGGCGGCGCTGAGTCGCGGCGGCGCGAAGGCGGGTCTGCCGGCGGATGCGATCCTGCTGATCCCAGTGACGGATCGCGAGGCGGTGCGGCACATGTGTGAAATGGATCAGTATCTCGACTGCATCGTGCCGCGGGGCGGCAAGGGTTTGATCGAGGCGGTGGTAAGTCACGCGCGGATGCCGGTGATCAAACATTACGACGGCATCTGCATCATGTATGTGGACAAGGATGCGGACCTCGCGATGGCGGAGAGCATCGTGATGAATGCGAAGTGCCAGCGGCCCGGCGTGTGCAATGCCATCGAGACGGTGCTGGTGCATCGCGAGGTGGCGGCTGATTTTCTCAGGACGACGGGCGCGGCGCTTTTGGAAAAGGGCGTGGAGTTGCGGTGTGATGAATGCGCTTTGGAAACGCTCAACGCTCAACATTTCACTGGTGACGCAAAAAGAATTGTCGCGGCGACGGCGCAGGATTTTCGGACGGAATTTCTCGATCTGATTCTGGCGGTGAAAGTGGTCGATTCGCTGGAAGACGCGGTGACGCACATCGAGGAAAATGGTTCGCACCACAGCGATGGAATTGTGACGGCGAATGTCGAAGCGGCGGAGCGTTTTCTCGCGGAAGTGGATAGTGCGACGGTGTATTGGAATGCGTCCACGCGCTTCACGGATGGCGGGGAATTTGGCTTTGGCGCGGAGATCGGGATCAGCACGGACAAGCTGCATGCGCGCGGCCCGATGGCGCTGGAGGAGCTGACGACTTACAAATATCAACTGCGCGGAACCGGCCAGGTCCGCGCGTAGAAGCGAATCGCGAACGCCGGTTTCCCGGACGGTGTTTTCGCTTTCCGCTGCCGTGCGATTGCTCCACGTTCGCCGCCCTTTATGAGTCTTCCTGTTCGCGTTCGTTTTGCCCCTTCACCCACTGGATACCTGCACGTCGGCGGTGCGCGTACGGCGCTTTTTAACTGGCTCTATGCGCGGCATACCGGCGGCAAATTCATCCTGCGCGTGGAGGACACCGACAAGGCGCGCAACACTGCGGAAGCCGTGCAGGTGATCTACGACGGCATGCGCTGGCTGGGGCTGGATTGGGATGAAGGTCCGCTCGTGGGCGGCGATTGTGGACCGTATTTCCAGAGCGAGCGCGAGGCAGTGTATCAGCGCTATTTCGACAAGCTGAAGGACGCGGGTTTTCTTTACGACGACGGCGGCGCGTGGCGCTTTCGTTTTGCGCGCGAGCTGGTGGAAGTCGATGACATGATCTGCGGCAAAGTGCCATTCGATTTCCGCGTCTTGGAGATCACGCCGGACATGACGATTCGCCGGCCCGATGGCTCGTGGATTTTCCATTTCGTGAACGTGGTGGACGACATCGAGATGGGGATCACGCACGTCATCCGCGGCGAGGATCACCTTTCCAATACGCCGAAACATTTGCAGCTCTACCGCGCACTCGGCGTGGAGCCGCCACGCTTCGGGCACATCCCGCTCATCTTAAACAAAGACGGCTCGAAAATGAGCAAGCGCGACCAGGGCGCGAGTGTCGCGAGTTATATGGAAGGCGGTTACGTGCCGGCGGCGGTGCGGAATTATCTGTGCCTGCTCGGCTGGTCGCCGAAGGATGATCGCGAAAAGCTGGAGCTGGATGAAATCGTGCGGCTGTTCGAGCCGTCGAAGATCAATCGCAAGGCGGCGCAATTCGACATCGAGAAATGCAACTGGCTGAACTGGCAGTATCTCGTGGCGATGTCGCTCGATGAGTTCACGGACGCAGCGCTGCCTTTCATCGAAAAAGCCGGCATCCTATACGGAACGCGCGCGGCACTGCTGCCAGTGCTCGCGCTGGTGAAGGAGAAAATCAAGCAACTGCCGGAGACGCCGAACTGGTTGCCGTATTTTTTCACGGAAGAGTTTCCGTTTGATCCTGACGCTGCGGAAAAGCTGCGCAAACCCGGCGCGCTCGAAACGCTGGCCGCGCTGCGCGATGGCTACGCGTCGCTGCCCGAATGGACCGCCGCCGCGCTGGAGGCAAAGCTCAAAGAACTCGCGACCGCGCGCGGGGTGAAAGCGGGCGAGCTGGTGCATCCGGCGCGTGCAGCCGTGAGCGGGCGCAGCGTGGGGCCGAGCCTTTATCACATGCTGGAAGTGCTGGGCCGCGAGCGGGTGCTGGCGCGGATGGCGGGGGCCTGGGAGCAGTTTGCCCAATGAAAAAAAAGTAGCTCCTGCAGAAGGCGCTCGCAGGCGGAAGGAATTTCCGGTTTGCAAATTTTTGTCTGCAGGCCGAGGCCATCGGATACCGGCTCGATCGAATCAAAGGGAGCCATCATATCTTTGTTCACCCCGAGGCAGATCGTCCGTTGAACTTGCAAAATGTTGCAGGTCAGGCAAAGCCGTATCAAGTGCGTCAGTTCCTGCGCGACATCGAGGAATACAACCTGCGATTTAACGAAGAGACATGACCGGTTATCACATCAACGTTTTTTACAGCGCGGAAGACGGAGGCTACATCGCCGACATCCCCGATTTGAAATCCTGTTCCGCGTTCGGCGCGACGCCTGAAAAAGCCCTGCATGAAGTGCTGGTGGCGCAGAAGGTCTGGCTGGAGGCGGCTCGTGCCAAGGGCAAGCCCATCCCCAAGCCGCGTTATCGCCCGGCCATTTACGCTGCGGCGTGAAAGAGGTCTATTCCCTCGCCGACCTGCGCGACTGGCCGAATGAGGCACCGCCGCTGCGGCTGGCCGTTTTCGGTGATCCGATCGCGCACTCCGCCTCGCCGCCGATGCACAATGCGGCGCTCGCGGAGTGCGGCATTGATGCTCGTTACGCGCGGTTGCACATCCGCGCGGAGGAGCTCGCGGAAGCGTTTCGTTTGCTGCCGCGCCGCGATTTCATTGGAGTGAATTGCACGATCCCGCACAAGTTCGCGGCGCTCGCGCTGATGGATCGGCTGGACGATCACGCGCGGCGGATCGGCGTGGTGAATACGGTCGTGGTCGAGGGCGACAAAATTGCGGGCTACAATACCGACGGGCCAGGACTCGTGCGCGCGGTGCGGGCGGAATTGGGTGCGGACCTGCGCGATTTGCGCGTGATGATCCTCGGTGCGGGCGGCGGCGCGGGGCGCGCGATCGCGATGCAGTGCGCGTTCGAGAAATGTCCGCGCATCGTTTTGATCAATCGCACGCTCGAAAAACTCGGTCCCCTGGTTCGCGAACTGGAAGCGTTTTTCCCGGCGGATTGCATCGCGATGGATGAGTTCAATGCGCTCGAAGCGCATCTTTCCCAAATCGATCTCATCATCAACTGCACGTCACTCGGAATGAAGCCCGGTGAAGCGTCGCCGATCCCTGCTGAATTGCTCTCTGCGCGGCATTTGATCTACGACACCATTTACACCGCCGCCCGCACTCCGCTGCTGCTGGCGGGCGACGCAGTCGGAGCGCGCGGCGCGAACGGACTGACGATGCTGCTGCATCAGGGTGCGCTGGCGTTTGAAATTTGGTTTCAGCGCGCGGCGCCGATCGACGTGATGCGGCAGGCGTTGCTGGATGCGACGCGCTGAACCCGCGCGTGTTCTTCGTTTTACCGACCGGAAAAAATCTGATGCTCTCGTTGCGACATGAGTAATCCCATCTCCATCGTCCGCCTCGGCGCGGTGAAATCACTAGAGGAGTTCCAAACTGTTTGCACTTCACTCGGCATTGATTTGCCCGCGGAGGAAGTCGCCGCGCCGTCGCCGCTCGCCGAGCCGATGCCCGTCGTGATCAATGGCAAACGCCCCGGCAATCGCGTCGTCATTCACCCGATGGAAGGCTGGGATGGCACGACGACGGGCGGCGTGACGGATGAGATGCGGCGGCGCTGGCAGCGCTTTGGGGAAAGCGGCGCGAAGATGATTTGCGGCGCGGAGGCGATGGCGGTGCGGCCCGATGGACGCGCGAATCCGCACCAACTCATCATCACGGAGCAGAACAAAACGGGGATCGCGGAGCTGGCCGGCATTTTAAAAAAGGCGCACGCGGAGATGTATGGGACGACGGAGGATTTGGTGATCGGTTTTCAGCTCACGCATTCGGGGCGCTTTTGCCGGCCGCACAGCAAGGAGTGGGAATCGCGGATCGCGTTTCGGCATCCGCTGCTCGATCGGAAATTCAACGTCACAAGCGATGCGCAAATTTTCACCGATGCGGAAATCGAAGCGCTCATCGGCGACTACGTGCGCGCGGCGCGAATCGCGTGGGAGGCGGGCGCGGACTTCGTGGATGTGAAGCACTGCCACGGCTATCTGCTGCACGAGTTTCTCGGCGCGCACACGCGACCCGGAAAGTACGGCGGCAGCTTTGAAAATCGCACCCGTATTTTGCGCGAGATCATCGCGGGCGTGCGCGCGGACGAGAATCCGATCGACGTCGGCGTGCGGCTCAGTCTCTTCGATACGGTGCCACATCGGCCCGATCCGACGCGTTCCGAACGGGGCAAGCTCGGGCCGGGAATCCCGGAGGATTTTTCCGCGTGCCTGCCCTATCGCTATGGCTTCGGAGTGGATCAAAACGATCCGACGAAAATGGATCTCACCGAGACGTTCGCCTTTGCCGCGCTGTGCGGAGAACTGGGCGTGAAGGTGCTGAACACCTCTGCTGGTTCGCCGTATTACACGCCGCATATTCAGCGGCCCGCGACCTTTCCGCCGAGCGATGGCTACCAGCCGGCGCATGATCCGCTCATTGATGTCGCACGGCAGATTCACGCGGTGCGCGAGGTGAAAGCGCGCGCGCCCAAAGGGCTGTGCATTGTCGGCTCGGGTTACTCGTATTTGCAGGAATACCTCGCGCCGGTGGCGACGGCAATCTTGCGCCAGGGCTGGGCGGATGGCATCGGGATGGGACGCGCGGTGCTCTCGTATCCGGCGATGCTCAGCGATGCGATGGCGGGCCGGCCTGTGCAGAAAAAACTGATTTGCCGGACCTTCAGCGAATGCACGACGGCCCCGCGCAATGGGCTGATCAGCGGGTGCTATCCGCTCGACAAGTATTACACGCAGCGGCCCGAATTTGCGCAGCTCAAGGAGATCAAAAAAAATCTCGGCGCATGAAACCGCTGATCGAAAATCCCGCGGACCTGACGCCGAAAACGACCTGGCTGGAAACGAAGTGGGCGTGGACCGGCGAGGAGGAACTCATCGACCATCAGACGAAAGCGCGCCTCTGCGCGGCCGCGCTGCTGCCCTTTCGGGATCAGCGTCCAGACTGGGAGGGCTTCACCGCGAGCATCCGCTGGATGCAGCGCGCGGCGGATCATTTCGGCGTCGAACTCGTCGTCGTGGTGAATGCCGACACGGGCTACATCTTCGATCTCGATGACGCGCTCTACGCGGAAGTCCTGCGCCGTTTTCGCAGTGATTTTCCCGATGCGAAATTCATCGCGGGAGTGACCGCGCGCGGCGCGGAAAACGACACCGCGTTTCGTGCCGAACGCTACCGTCCGCTGCTCGACATCGTGCAGCAGCATGACAACTGCGAGGTGATGCTGATGACTTCGCGCTGGCTCGCCGGCCTCGATCCCGAGCGCCGTCGCGACGCGTATTTTGAGATCGCCGAGTGGCTCATTCGTCCCGGCATCGTGCATGCGCTGGAGCCGGCTTTTGTGCCGTGGGCCACGCCGTACGAGCCGTGGCTGCTGTGGCAGCTCGCGCAGCATCCGCGATTTGTCGGTGGAAAAATCAGCACGCTCGATGAACCGCACTTCCTTTACTGGGCGGCGATGTGCCGCGATCTCGGTCTCGATTTCGCACCGCACAGTGGCGACGATTTCGGCATCGCGACATCGATCAAACTCGGGCTTCCGCTGCTGATCGGCGCGGCAGTGAGCGGAGCGCCGCTGATCTGCGCGGCGAAAGATATGTGGCTGGATGACGATGCGCCGGCGAAGAAATTTCCGACCGGCACAGGGCGCTTCGACACGCGCGTTTACAAAGTTTTCGAGGCGTTCCAATCACTGGAAGACCAGGTTTTTCGCCTCGATGAAAAGATGAGCGCAGCGGCGTATAAACACAGCACCGCGCACGTGCTGCACGCATTGGGAATCATCGCGTCTCCCGAGGTGCATCCGGCGTGCCAAGATCTCCGCGGCGACGACGAGGCGGCGCGCATGGCGGAGGCTCTGCGCCGCCCGCAGCGCCTGGCCGCGCGGCTCGGCATCCCTTTTTAAGCAACGCGCTCCGTCAATTCCGCGACCGGTAGTTTCGCACCGCTTCCGTGCGCGAGTGCGCGTGCAGCTTGTCGTAGATTTTCTTCACGTGGCTGCGCACCGTCTCGATCGTGATCGAGAGCCGGTCGGCGATCTCTTTATACATCGAGCCCGTGGCGAGCAACTCGATCACTTCGCGCTCGCGCTCGGTCAGCGCGGCGTGGCTTTCCGGCACGGGCGTGAGATGAAAAAAGCTGACGACCTGCCGGGCGATGTGCGGCGACATCGGCGAGCCGCCGTCGCACACCTGCTGCACGGAGGCGACGATTTCCGCGGGCGGCGTGCGCTTGAGGAGATAGCCGTTCGCGCCGGCCTTTAGCGCGTCGAAGATGGACGCGTGATTGTCGTAGCTCGTGAGGATGAGGCAGAGCAAATCCGGGCAGCGGACCTTGAGCCGGCGGATGCATTCGATGCCGTTCATCGCGGGAAGATTGATGTCCACGAGCGCGACCGCGGGCGGCTGCAAGGGGAGGCCGCGCAGGGCTTCCTCGGCGTTGGGATAGACGGCGATGCAGTCGATGCCCGAGTCACGAAGGGCAAAATATTTTTCGAGCGCACGGGCGAAAGGCGCGTCGTCTTCAATAATGGCAGTGCGGATGGGTGACATGAAAGTTCGCGTGGGATTCAGCGACTCAAAGGCACCCGCATTTCCACGACGACTCCACCCTCCGCGGGACTGGAGATTTCGCAAACGCCGCCTGCGCTGGCGATGCGCGCCGCCATGTTGCGCAGCCCGTCCTGACCCGTGCCCGTCGGTCGCTGCCGGAGTCCGCAGCCGTTGTCAGCGAGGCGGACGATGAACTGCTGCGGGTCGTGGCGAAGCGTCAGCGTGACCTCCGTCGCGTGCGCATGCTTTACCACGTTTTGCAGCGCTTCCTTGAAAGCGAGGATGAGTTCGTGGCGGACTTGCGCGCGGATTTCCACCGGCGACCAGGAGATGGGCGCGACGATGCGGCAGGTGATTTTCACCGGTGCGAGATAGCTGGTGGCGTGCTGTGCGAGATGCTCGGCGGTCGAGGCGAGCGTGTCGTTTTGCGGATCGACCGTCCACACCACTTCATCGAGCGAGGCCACCGCCTGCCGGGCGGTGATCGAGAGCTGGCGCAGGCTTTCCCGCGCCTCGTCCGGGAGCGGGTACTCGCTCGCGAAGACATCCTGCAGCACCGCCAACTGCGCGAGTCGCGCGCCTACTTCGTCGTGCATGTCGCGCGCGATCCGCGTCCGCTCATCGGCGAGAGCGGACTTCGCCTCCAGCGCTGCGATGTGCCGCCGCAGGAAGTAACGGGTGAGCAAAACGCCGGCGAGCAGCGCGACACTGGCCACCAGCCAGCGAAAGCCGGGCGTCTGAATAAACGGTGTCTCCACGAAGAGCGAAATCTTGAGCTTCGTCGCGTCCCACACCCCGTCGCTGTGCGCGGCTTGCGCCTCAAAGATGAAGGGGCCGGTGGGCGGGCATTGCGTTTCAAAAGCCAGATTGCGCGCCGGCTGCCACTCATCGTGGTGGCCGAGGATGCGCCAGCGAAAGACGGGATCGACCGGCATGCCCGCCTGCGGGATATTCATCGCGAGGAGCAGGCGGCGCGTGCCGGCCGGGATGGAAACGGTCTGCGCGCCGGTGAGTTCCCGGTCATCTGCGCGGATGGAAAGCAGGTGAGGCGTCCGTGTTTCATAGACCTCGACCTCCGCGAGCTGAGGAGACTTCGGCACCGGGCTGTCGCTGGAGATGCGGAGAAAACGACCGCGGAACTCGCCGCGACCATCGCCCGCATGCAGCACGTCCACCGCCGCTGCATCGGGGTGCGAGCCGTCGGCGCGGTCCATCGCTTTCCAAAGTGGCGCGACGCCAGTCTCCGGCGCGCCCTCGTAGAGCTGGACGAGCACCCGGCTGAAGCGGTCGATGTCCCAAGTGTCGTTCCTCTGCCGCAGGCCGATGTGATCGAGCGCGTGACTTTTCCCGAGATCGATCTCGTAAAAGAAAGCCGCGCCGAGATTGGGATCGCGGGGATGCACCAGTGAATACGGCATGCCATCGGTGAGCGCCGCGGCGGTCAGGTATGTTTCCACCGGGTGTGAGGTTTTCACCGGCGCTCCGAGGGCCAGGTTCGTGGAGCCAGGGGCCGGCTCGATGCGGAATTCCGTGAGGACGAAATCCCCGCCCGCATTCCAGGCCATCCGCGGACTCGTATCGCCCGAAGCCCGCCGCACGGGGAAAGCCTCCAGCCGGAAAGCGGTGACGTGACGAAACGGCGTCCGGGCCAGCAGGTTGTAATTCTCCCCGTCCGGCCCCGCACTGCCCTCCGGCACTTCCGCGGTGCGCATCCTGTTTTCGCCGGCCCGCTCCAGCGCGACGCTCGTGGCGCTCCATTGGATGATCCTCACCGGCTCCCAATTTCCATCAAACGAAGGCCTCTCATCCATCGTCGCCGAAAGAGCAAACTCGGCGATCGACGTGTATGACTCGCCAGAGAAGAAGGAAAGCGTCACCGCGAAGAGGTCGGCCTCCAGCGGCTCCGCAGTGCGGAAAATGGCGGCCTGTGTCCGATCGAGCTGCGGAGCCACGCTCCACCCGTTCGGGTTCGCCTCACGACCATCGATCGTCGCCTGCATGTCCTGAAGCGTCCCACGGCGAAAAGTCGCGTCGGCCGATTGGAAAACCACCGGTCTTGCGATCACTCCAACGCTGGTAAGGCAAAGAAATAGGGCAGCGGAAAGCGAACGGCGCGGGGGCATGAGTCCGCGGAGACTACCGCGAAAGGGGCGGGGCTGCTCGTGGATTTCGCGGGCGGTGTTTTTCTGACCGTGCAGGGCGTCAAGGGTGACGATGCACCCGGCCAGTTCCACGTGCGCAGCCGCTCGGGGACGCCCTGCGTCCAGCGTGCAAAGCATTCGCCAAACGCCCGCGGGCAGAGCGCCGCGCGGGCCGAGTTCAGAGG
Source organism: Chthoniobacterales bacterium (assembly GCA_038228115.1). GTDB lineage: Bacteria > Verrucomicrobiota > Verrucomicrobiia > Chthoniobacterales > Chthoniobacteraceae > JANLQB01. Next base: position 20,973 of record JBBRPM010000009.1, on the reverse strand, counting down.
CTCGCTCTCTCTCAAATCTGCACCACTTTTAATCACACCCGAGGAAGAGGATGAAAATAGGTCGCGGCTCTCCTGCGCGTTTGGACCTCAAGGAACAGAGCTGACTTTCAACCGAATAAACCGCGCGGGCGGGCCGGATGTGCTCACGGTGTCGGTCACTTTCACGGTTTGCACGAGGCCGGAGTCCGTCATGATTTGCTCCGTGAATTCCCCCGGGTTCGGCGCGCGGAAAGCGGTGAGGCTGTCTGCCACCTGGACCGCATAGGTGACGCTACTCGGCGGGGTGATGCGCGAGTACGTGAGTGTGAGATGCCCGTTTTCCAAAACGACGACGGGACCGGCGCTGATGTCCGGCACGCCGGGATCGAGGCCGAAGCTGAACTCGGCGAAATTGCTCAGGCCATCGCCGTCGTAGTCGTTATTCAGCGTGCCCACGCCAGGATGCCGCGCCATCCACGCGGCTGCCGTGTCCTTCGCAAAAACGGAGACCTCGCCAAAGCCGCTGAGACTCCCGTCGTTCGCCGTCAGTCGTGCGATGTAAACGCCGGGCAGCGAAAAGCTGGCAGTTGTGGAAGCGGCATCAGGTGGAGAAAAATTCGCGGTGCCCGGACCTCCCGAAAGCGACCACGCAAAAGTGAGGCTGCCGGGGACGACAGGCTGGCGATCGTCGGTGGGCGTGCCGCTCAGCGCGATGCCGGAAAGATCGCCGGCGGCTACGCCAGAGAACGAAACGGTCGGCGCGCGATTGGGTTCATTCGCTCCGGGCGAACCGCGGAGCGCGGTGCTCTGCCGCCAGTTCGCCGGCGCGCTTCCACCGAGCGGATCGTAAATCGCCAGCGTGTAACCGCCGCCGTCGCTGCCCGGATACCACGCGTCGGAGTAGGTGAAATCAAAGATCGTCGCTCCGCCCACCGCCTTCAGGACAACTTGCTCGCCGCCATTATCCAGATCGCCGGACCACGGCCCGACGACGGTCGCGATGGCTCCGTAGCGCGCGGCAAATCCTGCGGGATTCGCCGCCACGACCAGCATTGCACCCGGTGCGAGCGTCACGGCATTGTCGCCGGAAAAGGTGAAAGTGACGCCGAGCGTGAACTGCGCGCCCGCGAGATCGACCGGCACGTTGCCGACATTTTTGAGTTCGATGAACTCAAAATCCTTGTCGGAAAAAACGGGGTTCACCGCGAGCTCGGCGACGGTCGGGTTCGTCGGATGATAGTTGATTTCCGAGATCACGATATTACCCGCGGCGGCGAGAGTATCGGTCGCGTAACGGACGTTCGTAAGTCCGCCCCACGCGCTGCGCAGAGGCGGATTATTTGCGCCGATGAGGACGGCGGAATTGCTGAGCCAGCTTGCATTGTAAGCGCGCGCGCGGATGCGCGTGGTAGCGTTGATGGTGATGGGCGTGCCGGCCGTGTAAGTCAGCACGCCGCTCGGTGCGCCGCCGCCATTTGGGCGCGGGTCCGCTCCATTCAGCGTGTAGGAGATGGTCGCCCCCGCCGGGCCGGTCAGGGCGACTTGCGTTCCGGTCGTCACGTGTCCCTCCGGCATAGCCGCCGCCACGGGTCCGACCCATTGCGAGTCGATGAAAGTGGCGCGCACTTGCAGCCAGTCTTTGATCCGCAAAATCTCGCCCGCCTGCGTGCCGTCATAGCCCCCCGTGGGCGAACCGGGAAAGGTCGCGGTGCGTTTGGTTTTACCCCAGCGCGCCACATCGCGGGCGATGCATTCCGCGGCCATGGTGGCGTTCCACGAGTCCAGCAGTGCATTCACATTTGCCTGCGAAAAAGCACCGCGCCGCAGCGACTGCCAGCGGTCGATGTATTTCTGGTAAAAGTCGATGTCGGCGAAGAGACGGTTCCACCATGTGTAGTTGAAAAAATCAGTCCCGAAATCCGACACCGTGGACCGCCAACTTCGCGGCTCGTCGTCCCGCGCATCGGTGGATTCCATCGTCCGGTCGAAGTCCCAGATCGGCCCCGGCACGAGCTTGCCGCCGCGTTCTTTGTGCCAGTATCCGCTCAGCCGCATCCCGTCCACATTCATGGGCCACACATTGAGAAGGTGATGGTCGATCGCCTCCGCAACGTCGATCCACGCAGCGTATCCAGTCGTCGGGTTATTCCACGTCCCGCTCTGAAGCGCGGTGTTAAAGCCGTTGATGTAAGTCGTGAGATACTGCTCCTGCGGATCGCGCTGTGTCGATTTGATGAGCAGCTCTTTCGGATAGTAGTAGGCCATCGACTGCCCGCCCGCGCTGAATCCCACATCGCCGGAATCGAGACGATCCACCTTCCAAATATATCCACCCGTTTTCCCCACCGCATCATTGTCGTAAGTGTCGAGCTTGTGGACATCGACGCGGTTGCTATCGCGGCGGATTTTCTCCACCACATTGTAGATGCCGAAGTAATCGTTCGTGTTGCCGCCCGGCGCGTTCAGCGATCCGCCGGTCACGTCGAAAAACACCTCCACGTTTCGCACGCCCGGCGCATAGCGACCGATCTTGCTGCTCAGCGAGTAAATGAACGGATTGTGAATCTCCGACCGGTCATATTCGTACGGTCCGGTGAAAACGAAATCGGAGCCATCGGCAAAACCGAGCAGCGATACATTGCGGTCATCGTCGTCGCGGGCCTTTCGCGCCTCCACGTTCACGTTGTATTTCGGATTGTTGAGCGTGCTCGATCCGCGCCGATCCAGCACCGTGCGCGTGGCGAGCGTCGGCAGATCGGAAAGGTGCGAGCGGTTATCCGGGGCCGCCGGTTCCCAGACCCACATGAAGGATAGCTGATCCGTCGCATCCGGCGGCGTGCCCGCGCCGAAATTGCTGAGCACGATGATCGGCATCGGCGAGCTGAAGCCGGGCGTCGTCGGTGGATTCCCAGCCGTGGTGGAATCGAGCTGCAAGTAGCCCTGCGTGTCGATTTCACCCGGCAGCAAGCCCGATCGAAAAACACGAGCGCGGATGACGCGGGTCGTGGTCGCGGTCAGCGCGGTCGTGTATTTTAAAGTAGTCCCCGTCGGCACTGTGCCCGCCGATGTCGTAGCCGTCGGCGCGCTGCCATCGATCGTGTAGAGGATCACCGCGCTCGCGTCCGGCGTGACTTGCGCGAGCGTCAAAGAAAAGGTGCCCGTGAAGGAGCGGCTGCTCAGCCCAAACTGCACTTTCCCCGCCGCGCCAGCGCCGCTGTAGTTATTCCGCTCGCCCGCAGTCGGCGTGGAGTATCGGCCCGTCATCGTCGCGTCCGTGGCCGCGTCCCACTCGTCGCGGCCCCAAGAGGTATTCGCCGTCTGCGCCGGATACGCCACAAACCGCGACGCGATGCCGCCACCAAACCGCGCGAGAGTCAGCGTCCCGCCGGCAGTCGGCAGCGTGAAATTCGTGTGCAGCGGAGCCGTTGTCACCGTGCGATTTTTCGCAGAAGCCCACACGATCATGCGCTCGTCCGGCATGATTTCCACCGAGGGAAACGTCCACGTCGAAGTCCCGTTCGACAGCGTCCAGCTCGAGAGCGAAACACCCGCGGTCGTGCTCGGATTCCAGATCTCGATCCACGGCTGCGGCGTGCCGTCCTCGTCGGTGATGCCGGTCGTGTTGATGGCTTGGAATTCGGTGATTCGTACGTCCTGAGCACGCGCGAAGGACGCGAGGACAAACAGGACGAGGACGTGGCAAAAGAGAGCGGTTCTGTGCAAGGCGCGGACAGGGTTTTCGGAAAGTGCGGGCGGATGGTGCGCCGGTCAACGGGGATCAAAGCGGACGCGCGACAGCCGCCGACGAAAAGCTGTCCACAGGCGCACCGAGGCAGTTCAATCGGACCCTTGCCCGCATCGATTCCAACTCTCATTCCCACGCTCTGCCTCGCTCTCGCGTTCGGTTTCGTCGCGTGTGAAAAGCCGGTCGAAATCGCGGTCGCACCCGCTCCGGTGGCTGCATCCGCACCCGTGCTCGACCCCGATGTGGCCGCGGCACTTTCCCTTTTGCGCACCACGAATCGCGACTTTCCCGTGGCCATCGCGCACTTGGTAAAAGCATGTCGTCGCCAGCCTGGCGACGCCTTTGCCAGCGCTTTGCTTTACCGTGCGCTCAGTGATGAGGCAGACGCCGGCACGCCGCGTCCCGTCGCTGTTTTCACGCACGCCGCAGAGGTGCAGAGCGCGGTTTTCAGTCCGGATGAAAAGCGCGTGCTCACCGTCAGCAACGATGACGCGGCGCATCTCTGGGAAGTCGCGACGGGACGCGAAATCACGCCGGCTTTTTCACACGAGGGAAACGTCCGCTGCGCGGCCTTCAACGCCGATGGCAGCCGCGTGATCACCGGCGGCGATGACATGACGGCGCGTCTTTGGGACACCGCGACGGGCCGGCAGATCGGCGCGGCTCTGGCACATGAAGGCCGCGTGCCCGCCGTCGCCTTCAGCGCCGATGGATCGCGCGTGCTGACGGCGGGCTCCGATGGCACGGCGCAGGTCTGGGACGTGGCGCTCGGGAAGGCAGCGGGTCGTCCGCTGGTCCACGTGGAAGCGATCCTCAGCGCGCGTTTCAGCGCCGATGGAAAACGGATCGTGACCGCGAGCGCGGACTGGACGGCGCAGGTGTGGGATGCGGAAACCGGTCGTCGCGCCGGCCCGCCGCTGCGACACGCGCGCGGTCGTGTTTTCAGTGCGCGCTTCAGCCCCGATGGCCGCACGATTCTCACCGCGAGTGACGATCGTTCGGCGCGTCTTTGGGATGCGGCGACGGGCGAAATGATCGTGCCGCCGCTTGCCCATCAGCGCGGCGTGCTCGACGCAGTTTTCAATGTGGAAGGCAGTCAGATTTTGACTGCGAGTTCCGACGGCACCGCGGCGGTCTGGAACGTCCGCGACGGCCTCGCCGCGATTCCGCCGCTCGTTCACGGTGACGCTGTGCGCAGCGCGGTTTTCGATGCGACGGGTCGCCGCGTCGCCACGGCGAGCCAGGACCATACGGCGCAAATCTGGGATGCCGCCACCGGCCAGCGCATCGGCGCGCCTTTTCCACATCTGGAGTCTGTGCAAAGTGCCGTCTTTTCCGCCGACGGCACGCGGCTGCTCACGGCGTCGCTCGATCAAACTGCGTGTCTTTGGGATGCCGGCCCCGGCGAAACCGCGCCCACGTGGTTCCTCGCGTGGGCGGAAAACTATGCGGGCTGGGCGACCTCCGAAACGGGCGCAGCCACGCCGGTAGCGGACTCTACTCCCGACTCGATTTGGAAACGCCTCGCGAGTCGCCTTCGGGATCGTTCACCGCGAAACGGGCGCTGAATTCCGCATGCTGAAATTCCCGCGAATCCTCTGCTGTAAATGACTTTTGGGTTGCATTGGAAATCGTGACCACGTCATTTTCCACGTTACTTCCAAGAGGCGGATCGTCCCCAATGAAAATCCACATGCGGCTTGCACGGCGTGCGAATGAACTCTGAAAAATCGTCCGGCAACTTTCCAAACTCGCTCTTTATGAAAGTGAAAACATCGAAACTCCTGACGGCGACGACGACCCTGATCGCGCTCCTGATTCTCTGCCAAACCGGTTGCCACAAGGCCGCAAAACCGGCGGGTAATCCGCTCGGTGACGATGGCGGCGGGCGAAAGCCGGAGGATTTTCCGGAACTCGCGGCGGATGTTTTCAAGGCGATGGACGGCGGCATCGCGCTGGCGGCGGAGGAGATCAAAGGCCGCAACACGTGGAATCTTTGGTGTGGCGGAAACGAGCAGTTTTGGGATCGCGTGGCGCGCGAAGGTCTCGGGCTTTTCGACCTGCTGAAAACTATCGACTCGCGGCGGCGCGACGAGCGTTTCAAGGAGATGGGGCTGATCAATCAGCCTGGTTACAAGCAGGCGGCGAAGCCGGACAAATACGGGCTTTGGATCGATGAAGCCGTGACGCCGGAACCGGCGGAGATCGATCAGAAAGTGTATGGGCGCGCGACGGGAGTGATGGGTTTTCGGCTGTTCGACAATCCCGACTTTAAGGGCGACGCGGTGAAGCGATGGAACGCAGAGAAATTTAACAGCGATCCGCAATACGCGACGCAGAAAGGGCTGATCCGGCCCTATCGCGTCGGTGTGGCCTGCGGAGCCTGCCACATCGCTTTTCACCCGACGAAACCGCCCGCGGACGTGAACAATCCAAAGCTGGAGAACCTCGCGTCGGCGATCGGAAATCAATACATCGCCGAGGGAAAAGTGTTCGCGCCGAATGTGAAGGAGGGCGGATTTTTCTGGGAAATGTTGAAGGCGCAACCGCGTGGCACTTCCGACACTTCGCGCATCGCGACGGACCACATCAACAACCCGAACGCGATCAATCCCATCTTCGAACTCGGCGCGCGCGTGGCCATCGGTCACGACGAGGAGGTGACGGGTGAGACGATGCTGATCCCCGGCGAGCAGGCGAAGATGAAGACGCCGCACATTTTGAAAGACGGCGCGGATTCTGTGGGCGTGGCCGGCGCGACGATCCGCGTTTACATCAATATCGGCATGTATTCGCAGCACTGGCTGCAACAGCATCAGGCGCTGCTCGGGCTCACGCCGCAAAAGCCGTTCAGCATCAAGACGGCGCAGGAAAATTCCGTTTATTGGAACGCCACGCAGCAGAAGGTCGGGAACGTCGCGAAGTTCTTCATGCGGCTCACTTCCTTTCGGCTCGCCGATGCTCCCGGCGGGAAGGATTTCATGACGAAAGACGAAACGGTTTTGAGTCGCGGCAAACTCGTCTTCGCCGAGCAATGCGCGAAGTGTCACTCCAGCAAGCAACCGCCGGCCGGTCAGGATGCGGACGCATGGTTTGCGCAGGAAGTGGTGAAGCCGGATTTCCTCACCGCCAATTTTCTCTCGGACGAAAAACGCTATCCGGTGACCAAATTAAAAACGAACGCTGCGCGCGCGCTGGCCACGAATGCGAAGCGCGGACATGTGTGGAATTGGTTCTCGTCTGAGACTTATAAAAACCTGCCCTCGCCAGGAACCGTTGAGTTCTGGAATCCCTACTCCGATGCGAATGAAACGTTCGACATTCCCGCCGGCGGCACCGGCTACTACCGCACGCCGTCGCTCATCGCCTGCTGGTCGTCCGCGCCTTTTCTCCACAACAACGCGCTCGGAAAATTCACCGGCGATCCTTCCGTCGCGGGCCGCATGGAAGCGTTCAAGGACGCTTCGGAGAAGCTGCTCTGGCCGGAGAAGCGGCTGGGCAAGGACTCCATCTGGCGCACTTCGCAAGAGTGCCAGTTCACGATTCACGGCGACTACATTCCCGATTTGCTGAAGCAGGCGCTTGCTGGCCAGATCGACCCGGATGGCTACTTCCGCATCGGCCACATTCCGGCCGGGACGCCGATCAATCTGATCGCGAACGTGAATCCCGACATGGGGTTCGGCGATTTCGCCGCGCTCTGCGTGAAGGTGAAAAAGGCGCTCTTGGAAATCAAACTCAAGGGGCTCGAAGGCGAGGCGGCAAAGGAAGTGATGAAGCGCGAAGTCGCGCCCGCGCTGCTGAAAGTGAGCATGTGCCCGGATCTCGTGGAAGACCGCGGACACACGTTTGGCTCGGAGTTGCCGGACGACGACAAGCTCGCGCTCATCGAGTTCATGAAGACTTTTTGAAACCTGAAAATCGAATCGGAGAAACCAACATGAGCAACGCCATCACCAATCCCGAAGAGTTCCTGAGACTGTCCAGCGACCAACTGGACGCCATCTTTCGCGGCGCATCCGCGGGCAAGATTCCCGTCGGAGAAGGCGAGGGGACCGCGATCATCGCGCCGGGTTCCGCCGTCTCGGACACGATTGCCAAATTCGTGCATCTCTTTTCCTGGAAAGGGAAAACCTTCACTCCCGACCCGATCGATCCGCAGCGCGCGACGCTGAAAAACCGCCTTCTGCTGCTCGGCACGAAAGCGATCATCGCCCAGGTGTACAAGAGCACGAGCTGGTTCGATGAGCGGGAGTGCATCGTGCTGGACTACTCGCAGACCTCGATCGTCGCGCAGTGGATTCGCGATGAGATTCGCGAGGTCAGTCCGGGCGTTTATCTCGGCGTCGTCTATTGGGGAAAGGAGAAATCCGAGGCGCACAAGCTCATCCATTTCGCGCTGAAGTTTCCGGCGTAACCACCCGCTCCGCCATGGCTCTGAATCGCTCGCAGTTCCTAAAGATGTCCTACGAGCAGCTCGACGAGCTCTTCGCGAAAAGTCCCGCGGGCGAGCTGCCGGACGGCGAGGGGACCGGCACGGCGATCGTGTGGCCGGGGACTTGGTGCGCCAAAGTTTGGGCGTGGATCGCGCGCTGGTTTTTCTGGCAGGGCAAAGTTTTTGACGCGCGCCGCGGACGCTTGATCAATCGCGTGACGGCCTTCGGCGTGCGCGCGATTCAGGCGACGGTGGCACCGGGGAAAAGCTGGTTCGACGGCAGGGAATGCACCGTCATCGACTACTCGAAAACCTCACTCGTCGCGCGGATGGTGCGCGACGAAATCCGCGAGGTGGCACCCGGACTTTTTCTCGGAAAAGTCTTCCTCTGGAAGAAGCCGTCGATCCATTTCTGCGTTAGTTTCCAATACGAGCCGGCGGGGAGATTTTGGCGGCGGATCATGGCTGGAACAACACTCGCCCTCATCGCCGCGGCAATCTATCTCGCCATCCGACTGAACCCGCGCGACCTCGGCACGCCGGTTACTTACGCGAGCGACGAGGATCATTTTAAATACGGCTCGATGGGCGGCGAAGTGGAGATGGGCGTGCCGTATGTGATCTGGCAAACGCTGCCAAAAATGTTTGCCGACCTGCTGCCGGGTGAAGGATTGCAGTCGCTCGGCTTCCTTTACGAGAAGGATGAAAACGGGCGCGACAAGGATCTGCCGATCGGCGTCTCAAAACGGCGCGTGCAGGGCATCGACCGTGTTTTTTTGAACTGCGCCGTCTGCCATGTGGGCACGGTGCGCGATACGCCGGAGGGCGCGCGACGCATTTACGTCGGGATGCCGTCGAACAACATGGACCTCGAAAAGTTCGAGCGATTTTTGTTTGCGTGCGTGATCGACGAGCGCTTCACGGCGGATCGCGTGCTGGCGCAGATGGATCACTTTGGATACCGCGAGGATGCGCTGAATCGCGCATTGCTAAAGTTCGTCGCCATCGACCGGATGCGCAGTCGCACGCTGCTTTTGCGGCAGCGGTTTCTCAGTTTCATCGACCGTGAACCGCCGACCGGGCCGGGCCGCGTGGACACGTTTTCGCCGCCGAAGGTGCTCTTCAATTTCCCGATGGGAAAGCTGCCGGAGCAAGAATGGATCGGCACTTGCGACCTGCCGTCGATCTGGAATCAGCGGCAACGTGAGGGCATGCAACTGCACTGGGACGGGAACAACACTTCGGTCGAAGAGCGCAATCGCAGCGCGGCTTTCGGCTCGGGTGCGCGCCCCGCGACCCTTGATCGTCCGGCCATGAAACGCACGGCGGGGTGGCTGCGCGACGAGGCGAAGCCGGGTCCATTTCCCGCCGGAAAGATCGACGTCGCGCTGGCGGCGAAAGGTCAGCCGCTTTACGCGCGCTACTGCGCGGAGTGTCATGGCAAAAGCGGCACGGATTTCTCCGGGGATTACGTGGGGAAGGTGACGGACATCACGCAAATCGGAACTGACCGGCATCGGCTGGATTCCTACACGCGGGACGTCGCCGCGAATCAAAACCTTCTTTACGCGGCCTATCCTGAGGAGCGTTTCAGCCATTTCCGCAAGACGAACGGCTACGCGAATCAGCCGCTTGACGGCATCTGGCTGCGCGCGCCGTATCTCCACAATGGATCGGTGCCGACGTTGCGCGATTTGCTTGAACCCGCGGTGCAACGACCGAAGACATTCTTCCGCGGTTACGATGTGTACGATTTCACCCGCGCAGGCTTTATCTCGAACGTGGCGGCGGAAAAAGGACGCCCGTTTTTCCCCTACGATACGGCGGTGAAGGGGAATGGAAACGCGGGCCACGAAGACGCCGCAGACGGTTCCTCCCCTCTGCCCGCGCCTCTCCGCTACGGCACGAGTCTGCCCGCCGATGAGAAGGACGCGATCGTGGAATACCTGAAAACTTTTTGAACATGAGACCGACGCCAAAACGCAAAAAGAAAGTCCTGATCGCTCTCGTTCTCTTCGCGCTGCTGGCCGCTTTCGGCGTGTGGTTTGGCTGGTTGAAATTCTTCCGTGAAATCGAGCAGCCGCCTTTTTCCGACGAGGCGGAGCGTTTCAAATACGGCTCGATCGGCGCGGAGGTGAATCGCGGCATTCCCTATTGGATCTGGGTCGTGCTGCCGCGCGTGTTTCCCGATCTGATGCCGGGGCCGGGCGGCTATAAATCGTTCGGGCTCGTCTGGGAAGAAGGCCACGAATTACCGTCGGGTTTTTCCAAAAAAGTCGTCGGTTTTCCACGCGTGGCGAACAACTGCGCGACGTGCCACACTGGCTCATGGCGCGCGTCGCCGGATGAGACGCCGCACGTCGTCGTCGGCGCGGCGTCGCACACTTCGGACGTGCAGGCGATGATCCGCTTTCTCTACCGCAGCGCGAATGATCCGCGCTTCACCGCGGATGTGCTGATGCCGGAAATCGAAAGCGAAATCCGGCTCTCGCTCGTGGATAGTTTGCTTTACCGCTACGTCATCATCCCGGCGGCGAAACGAGAACTCGCCGCGCAAAAGGATGCGTTCGCGTGGATGGATCGCCCGCACATGCCGGCATGGGGAAAAGGGCGCGATGATCCGATGAATCTCACGAAGTATTTCATGACGGGAATGGAGAAGGACGAGACAACCGGGCAGGCGGATTTTCCCTCGATCTGGAATCTGAAAATCCGCAAAGGCCCCGGCCTTTACCTAAACTGGAGCTGCGACACGCCCGCCGTGCGCTCGGTCATCATCGACTCTGCGCTCGGCCTCGGAGCCGCGCCCGGCAATTTCCCGAACCAGCCGCAGGACTTGCTCGGACGCATCCGCGGCCAGCTCGACTGGATGAATTGGCGGCTGAAACGTCGCGCGTGGTTTGAAAATCGGATGGCCGAGATGGACAACTTCCTGAGCGAACTGCCACCGCCGAAATATCCATTTCCCATCGACGCAGAACTCGCCGCCAAAGGCCGCCCGCTCTACGAGCAGCACTGCGCCGAGTGCCACGAACCCGGTCGTGCGCGGACGAGCAAACCGATCCCGCTCGCCGAAATCGGCACTGATCGCGAACGCGCGCTCACCTGGATCAAGGAAGCCGCCGACACGGCGAATGAGCGCGTGAAAAGCTTCGGCATCGACCGCCCCGACATGGTGAAAATCGAGTGCTATCAATCGCCACCGCTCGATGGAATCTGGTTGCGCGCACCGTACTTGCACAACGGCTCCGTCCCGACCCTCAACGATTTGCTCCAGCCTGTGGAAGCAAGGCCGGCCAAGTTTTACCGCGGATACGACGTGTACGATCCGGTGAATGTCGGCTTCGTGACCGGCGGTCCCGACGCTGCGCGCACGGGATGGCTGCACGATGTCTCGGTCCGCGGAGACAGCAATGTCGGCCACACCTACGGCACACAGTTCGCCGCGGAGGAAAAGGCGGCGCTGGTGGAATACCTGAAGACGTTGTGAGCGGCGGCGACGCTGGAAGTTTTCCACCACCCCACCGTTTGGAAGTGCGGGAGTTCTCGATCGAGAGCGTTGAATATCAGGAGGCGCTGCGGCTCCGTGAAGACGTGCTGCGGAAACCTATCGGTCTGACGCTAACCGAAGATGATGTAGTCGCGGATCAGCGCGGTATTCACCTTGGCGCATTCTCGGGCGGCAGGTTGATCGGAGTGCTGCAACTGGTGCCAACGGCGGCAAACTCTGCCCTGATGCGCCAGGTCGCCGTGCATCCAGATTTCCAAAAACAAGGCGTCGGAGCTGCCCTCATCCTCTGCGCCGAGGAAACCGCTCGCGCCCGCGGGATCGAGAAGATCACCGCGCACGCCCGCGCGAGCGCGCTGAAATTTTACCAACGCTGCGGGTATCACCCAATGGGCAGCGAATTCACCCAAACGACGCTCCCGCATTGGCATGTAGAGAAGGCCATCAAACCGTGAGAGGAAGCGCTTCTATTTCCGATGACGACGCGTGCGTCTGGTGACTCTCCCGCTGCACCTTCCGAAGTGGCTCCTGAGGTAGGATTTGAACCTACGACCGATCGATTAACAGTCGATTGCTCTACCACTGAGCTACTCAGGAATCTCCGCTTGCGGGCCGCGTATATGGCGCACTCTCCGGGGGCGGGCAACCATTTTTTCAAACGAATACTGCGGCTTCGGGCGGCGGTGGCTGGCTCAGGGCGGTGCGCACTTGCGCGGCGCTGACTTCGCCTTCCCAGCGGCTGATGACGATGGTGGCGACGGCGTTGCCAACGAGGTTGGTGAGGGCGCGGCATTCGCTCATGAAACGGTCGATGCCGACGAGGATGGCGAGGCTTTCGATGGGGATGCCGGGGACGACGGCGAGGGTGGCGGCAAGGGCGATGAAACCGGCGCCGGTGATGCCGCTTGCGCCTTTCGAGGAAAGCATGGCGACGAAGAGCAGCCAGAGTTGCTGGTGGAGATCGAGCGGCGTGTTGGTGGCTTGCGCGAGGAAGACGGCGGCCATGCTCATGTAGATGTTCGTGCCGTCGAGATTGAAGCTGTAGCCGGTGGGGATGACGAGGCCGACGGTGCCGGGCGGGCAGCCGAGGCGTTGCATTTTTTGGATGATGCCGGGCAGCGCGGTTTCGCTGGAGCTGGTGCCGAGGACGAGGAGCAGTTCATCTTTTAGGTAAAACAAAAGGCGCACGATGGAGAAGCCGGCGGTGCGCGCGATGAGGCCGAGCACGATGAAGACGAAGAGGCCGGCGGTGAGGTAAAAGCCGGCCATGAGGGCGAGGAGTTTGTTCAGCGAGGCGAGGCCGTAGCTGCCGACGGTGAAGGCCATCGCGCCGAATGCGCCGATGGGTGCGAGCTTTACGATGCGGCCCATGATTCCGAAGAAGAGCTGCGCGATGGTATCGATGGCGCGGAGCATGGGCTGGCCGCGTTCACCGAGTGCATTGAGCGCGAAGGCGGTGAGGATGCCGACGAGGAGAACTTGCAGGATTTCGCCGCGGGCGAAGGCGTCGAAGAAACTGGTGGGAATGATGTTCAGCAGGAAGTCGCTGGTGCTGAGGGCGTGCGCTTGGGAGGCGTAGCTCGCGCCGATTTTTGGATCGAGTTTGTGGATGTCGATGTCGAAGCCGACGCCGGGCTTTAGGACGTTCACGACGACGAGGCCGATGACGAGTGCGACCGTGGAGACGGCTTCAAAATAGAGGAGCGTTTTGCCGCCGATACGCCCGAGCTTTTTCAGGTCGGACATGGACGCGATGCCGTGGACGACGGTGCAGAAAATGATCGGCGCGATGAGCATTTTCACGAGCTTGATAAAAGCATCGCCGAGTGGTTTGAGCTTCGATGCCTGCCACACATTTGGGTCCTTCGAGTCGGGAAAAAAGTAGCCGACGACGATGCCGAGCGCGACGGCGATGAGCACCTGCACGTAGAGGATGCGATACCAGCGGAGCGGGGCGGGCGCGGGGTTCATGGGCGGAGAAAGTGCGTTCGTAAATCCGACCACGCGGCGGAATCAAGGCTGGCGCTCGCGTCGAGGATGATGCCTCGGAAATGCTCGCGGTCGCTCCATCGGCTCAGGCTCCAGTGGACGGTGGAGAGTGCGCGGCGCAGACGCTGATCGCCGGGAAGGCTGATGAACACTGGCTTTCCCTCGCACCAAGCGAGCGCGCTACCGATGCATTCGGCGTTGTGCTGGACGCTGAAGCGCGAGAACGGCGAAGCGGAAACAGCGAGCGGGACGATGAGACGATCGGCGCGGCGGGCGACTTCGCGAAAGTAGGGTTGGTCCCAAAGGCGCACGCTGAGGGCGAGCGGGCGCGAGTCGGCAGCGAGGATGGGGCGGAGTTCGTCGAGCAGCGTGAGCAGGGCAGGGGAGACGTCGGGGATTTGGGAAAGGTCGAGTTCGATGCCGCGAAGGCGAGGATGGCGATCGAGCAGACGCCGGAGATCGGCGATGAAAAAGCGGCGGCAGAGAGGGTCGTCGAAGGCGAGTTTTGCGATGTCGATCCGCGCCCAGCCGCGCGCGTCGTAGCATTCGTAGAGCAGCGTCTCGATTGGTGCGGAGTCGAGGCCGGGCAGGGTGCCGTCCGCGTTTGGAGGTGGCATCGGGACGAAGATTTCCGCGATACGATTTTCGCGGACGGCGCGCGCGAACTCACTGATTACGCGCTGCGTCGGCGCGCCACTGGAAATCCACAACGGACTGACGGCGACGCCATTTTGCCCGTGATCGTTTTGCCCATCCTGCAGATCGAGACCGGGAGGTCGGAGCGCGAAGCCAACGATGGCTGCAAATACGGCGACCAATCCGAAAACAATGAGTGCGTCGCGCGACCCCAATTTTTCTTTCAGCCAGCGGCGCATCTTTTGGGGAGAAGAAAGGCCGCGGTGCATGGATGCAACCGCGGCCTTTTGGGAATGCTTTTGGAGCAGCGGATTATTCGGTCTTCAGGATGAGATCCTTGAACTGGACCATCATCGGCTTGCCCGCGTGGAGTTGAAGCGCGAGCACGCCTTTTTTCGCACCGATGGCTGTCTCATCCGTCACGTCGATCGTCTGGCGACCGTTGATGTAGTGCTTCAGGTGATTGCCCTTCGCGACGATTTTGTAGTCGTTCCAGTCGCCGGGTTTGATGGCTTCTTGAATCTCTTCGGAGCGCCCGACCGAGCCGGTCACTTCGATCTTCGGTTTGTTCGGCGTTTCACCTTCGGAGATCGTCACAATCTGGCCGCGTTGCGCGAGAATGCCGCGTCCTTTTTCCTCGTAGAGAATGCCGCTATAAGTCTTGCCCACTTCAAAATCGCCCTGATAACCGGCGACCACAGAGTAAGCCGGATCGACGATCTTGCTGCGATACTGCACGCCGGAATTCCCGAAGCCCTTCGCCTCCCCGTTTTCGTCCACGATCTTGTATTTAAATTTCAACTCGAAGTCGCCGACCTCGCCGTCCCAGATGAGGAAGGTGTTCGTCTTCGCAGGATTTTGCGCCGTCGTCTGGCCGGTGATCGCGCCATCTTTCACGCTCCAGAGACCTTCCACGCCTTTCCAGCCGGTGAGATCTTTGCCGTTGAAAATTGGCTTGCCCTTGGCCGCCGCGCCTTCCTTCGCCGAACCGAACGTGGGCGCATTCACCACCTCTGAAGTATCCACCGCGTGCGCGACGGCGAGGCTGAGGGTGGCGGCAACGAGGAGATGTGTGAGCGGTTTCATGGGTAGGGTGATGGAGGTTTGGTGCGCTGCGGATGACCGGCGCGGGCTCCGTGTCTTAGAGTGAAACTGGATCGTTGCAAGCCTTGCAAGACGGGAAAAACGCCGCTTTTCAAGAGCGCACACTCTAAGCCTTCCACTCTCCGCCGGATTGTGAGATAAGCGAAACACATGGAAGATCCGCACATCGAGCAAGCCACTTTGGAAGACCTTCCGCAGCTTACGGACTTGTTGTTCGATCTGTTCAATCAGGAAGGTGATTTCAAACCAGACCGCGCCAAGCAGATGCGCGGACTGCGGCTCATCCTCGAGCAGCCGAGCCGCGGACGCATTTTCGTGCTGCGCCACAATGGGACAATCTTCGGCATGATCAATCTGCTCTTCACCATCAGCACCGCGGAGGGCGGCTTCGTCATCCTGCTGGAGGACGTCATCATGCATCGCGACTACCGCGGGCAGGGCCACGGCACACGGCTGCTTGAGCACGCGATTGCTTACGCGAAAAAGAAAGACTTCTCGCGCATCACGCTGCTCACGGACCGGCTCGATGAACGCAGTCAGAAGTTTTTCGCGGATCACGGTTTCATCGTGTCGAAGATGCTCCCGATGCGGCTCACCTTCGACGGGCCGTTCGCCAGCTAAAACAACGCGCGTGGCGGACGGCTTCATCGATCTCGGCAATGCGCGCGTGGACACCGACCGGCGGCGGCGCTGCGGTTTTCCCGAGGTCATTTTTGGCGCGGGGAAAACGGCGGGCGATGTGGTGGCGATCGGGCGCACCATCCTCGCCACGGATTCCGTGCTGCTCGTCAGTCGGTCAAACGAAGAACAATTTCGCGCCATCGCCGCGGAGTTTCCGGACGCCGTCTGGCACGAGCGTGCGCGCTGCATCACCATCGAGCGCGCACCTTTTCCAAAGTGCGACGGCACCATCGGCGTCCTCTGCGCCGGCACTTCGGATTTGCCAGTTGCGGATGAGGCGGCGGTGACGCTGGAGATTTTTGGGAACCGCGTGGAGCGCATCACGGATGTCGGCGTCGCGGGCATTCATCGCCTCCTGGCAGAGCGCGATCGTCTGGAAGCGTGCAACGTCCTCATCGTGGTCGCAGGCATGGAAGGCGCGCTGCCGAGCGCGGTCGCCGGTCTGGTGAGCAAGCCCGTGATCGCCGTGCCGACCAGCGTCGGCTACGGCGCGAGTTTCGGCGGACTCGCCGCGCTTTTGGGGATGCTGAATTCCTGCGGCAGCGGCGTCACGGTCGTGAACATCGACAACGGTTTCGGCGCGGCATACGCGGCGGCGACGATCAATCGACTGCTGCACGCGTCGAAGTAATTGGCGCGCGCGCCGCGTTACTTTTCCGGATCGGCTTCCACGACTTTTTCCATCCGCCGATCCGGGATGAACCAGATCGCCGCGACGAGCGCATAAATCCCGCCCGCGATCCATTGGTTCACAAACGAAAAGCCGATGCCCGCCAGATAAAGCGCCAGTGAGACTTTGCCCTTCCAGTCGTCTCCCAATTCCTTCGCGATCCGCGAATCGCGTCCGTGCTCAGCGATGATCGCACGTTGCAGTAAAACGAACGCAATAGCCGCCATGAAAAGCACCGCTCCGTAAAGTGCCGTCGGCGCGGCGGCGAAATGGTTTTCACCCATCCACGCCGTGACGAACGGGATCAGCGACAGCCAGAAAAGCAGATGCAGATTCGTCCACAGGACGCCGCCATTGACGCGATCGGTCGCCTGGAAAAGGTGATGGTGATTGTTCCAGTAAATGCCGACGTAAACGAAGCTGAGCACATAGCTCAGAAAGACCGGCAGCAATTGCCCGAGCGCCGCGAAGCTGGCCTCGTGCGGCGCTTTTAATTCCAGCACCATGATGGTGATGATGATCGCGATGACGCCATCGCTGAAGGCTTCGAGTCGTCCAGTGCGCATCGCTCGTTCATAGTGCGTCCGCTCGAAAATGCCAGCGCCAGCAAGGCGTTGACATCCGCCGCCAAGGCGGGCGACGAATGCAGCGCATGGAACTCGATCTCGAAGGCAAACACGCCGACCGCGCGTATGCGGTGCTCGCTTCACTCGTCACGCCGCGCCCGATCGCATGGGTCACGACTCTTGGAAAAGATGGGGTCGTGAACGCAGCGCCATTCAGCTTTTTCAACGTGCTCGGCGCGAACCCGCCCATCCTCGGCTTTTGCCCCGGTGATCGCGACAATGGAACGCCCAAAGACACGGCGCGCAACATCCGCGCATCGCATGAATTCGTGGTAAATCTCGTGGACGAAAGCGTGGCCGAAGCCATGAATCTCACCGCCGCCTCGCTGCCCTACGGCACGAGCGAAATCGCCCACGCCAAACTCACGACGCTGCCTTCCTCCGTGGTAAAACCGCCGCGCATCGCCGAGGCACCCGCGAGCCTCGAATGCGTCGAGTGGGGCACGCTGCAAATCGGCGGGAATCGCCTCATCATCGGCCTCATAAAGCGCGTACATATCCGCGATGAATTCTTCGACACCGACACGATGCGCGTGCGCGCCGATCATTTGAAAACGGTGGGCCGCATGGCCAGTCCGCACTGGTACTGCCGCACGTCCGATCGCTTTGAAATGAAGCGCCCAGAGTAGCTGGTGGCCCGGCTACGAGCACGGATCGGACAGAAATAAGAAAACCGCAGATCCACGCCAATGGGCGCGGATAGGGCTGATTTCATCTGCGTAAATCTGCGCTGATCTGCGGTTCCAAATCCGTTTCGGTCAACGGGCTAAGCCTTCGTCGCCGCCGCCAGGGGCGCAACAAAATCCGCGAGCCGCTGCGCCAGATCGGGCGCGTCACCAGCCGCCGCGATTTGTTTCACGATCGCACTGCCGACCACCACCGCATCCGCGCACGCCGCGACCTGCCGCACGTGCTCCGGCGTCGTGATTCCAAAGCCGACCGCGATCGGGAGCGAGGTCGTTGCACGAATCTCCGCCACGCGTCCCGCCATCGTATCCGAGACCTCCGCGCGCTCGCCCGTCACGCCTTCGCGCGAGACGTAATAGATGAAGCCACTCGCATCCTTCGTCAGCTCCGCGATGCGCGCCGGCGGCGTCGTCGGCGCGATCAGGCGGATGCGCCGCAGCCCGCTCGTCTCGCGCAGCTCCGCATTCTGCGCGTCCTCTTCCGGCGGCAAATCGAGGATGAGCAGGCCATCGACTCCCGCCGCTTCCGCATCGCGATGAAACTCCGCAAAGCCGTAGCGATAAATCGGATTCACGTACGTATAGAGCACGATGGGAAGCTGCGACTCGCGCCGAATCTCGCGCACGCAATCCAGCACGCCATGCACGTTCGTCCCCGCCGCGAGCGCGCGAGCGGCGGCGAGCTGATTTACCACGCCATCCGCCAGCGGATCGGAAAACGGCACACCCAGTTCCAGAATGTCCACGCCCGCCCTTTCAAAAGCGAGCGCCAGCGCCCGCGTCGCCGCGAGATTCGGATCACCCGCGGAGATGTAGGCGATGAGCGCCTTCTTTCCCCCAGAGCGGAGCGTGGCAAATTTTTCGTCGATTCGATTGGGCATGGCGAGGCGCGGATTCTCCGCGTGGCGCGATGAATTGACAGGATTTTTTCCCGCCCGAAAGTGGCGGCCCGATGAGCGACAAAACGCCCGCGCTGACCATCAACGAAATTTACGAATCCATCCAGGGCGAGAGCACCTGGGCCGGCGAGCGTTGCGTCTTCGTGCGGCTGACTTTCTGCGACCTGCGCTGCACCTACTGCGACACCGAGTATGCCTTTTACAAAGGCACCAAACGCCCCGTCGATGAAGTCCTCGCCGAGTTGCTCGCCATCGACTGCCCGCTCATCGAAGTCACCGGCGGCGAGCCGCTGCTCCAAAAAAACGTGCTCCCGCTCATGACCGCGCTTTGCGACGCCGGCCGCACCGTCCTCATCGAAACCAGCGGCGCGCACGACATCTCCGCCATCGACCCGCGCGTCCATCGCATCATGGATTTGAAAACGCCCGGCAGCGGCGAATGCGCGCGCAACCGGATGGAAAACATCCCGCACCTCACCAAGCGCGATGAAGTGAAATGCGTCATCGGCTCACGCGAAGACTACGAATGGTCCCGCGACCAGGTCCGCACCCACGACCTCACCGCCCGCTGCGGAGCCGTCCTCTTCTCCCCCATCTTCGGTCGCATCGAGCCCCGCCAAATCGTCGAGTGGATCCTCGAAGACAAACTCCCCGTCCGCTTCCAGCTCCAGATGCACAAATTCATCTGGGACCCGAAGCAGAAGGGTGTGTGAAAGCCGCGGGTACGCCGACATTGGGGAACTCCGACTAGTTCTGCCCCGCGTGCCCAAGTTACACTTCGCCCTCGCTGCCAAGTGCATGGGAACGAGCAAAATTTTCTCTCTTAATAACTAAAGAGCTTCGTAACTACCCTGAATGAATGCGCCTTCCGTCGGGCCATCAATCACCACCTTCACGGCATCAAAATCTCTCGATTGCCCGGCTTTAAGTACGAAGGTTGTCCGAACATCGGAACCAGCTCTTTTGCTCGTAACGAGCATGTCGGCCCCAGCATTTCGGGCCTGATTCGTTACTCTCAACCAACGGGACACTATCCCATCGAGAATTGTTTGTTCGTCGGGAGCGGTGAATTTGATTACGCCTATTTGTGCCATGGGTTTTGTTAGATTTCGGCTGGGATTGTATCAATTGCCTTTGTCCTACCACAGACCCCTCCCTGCCATCCGTGTCTTTCCGTGTTCCTCCGTAGCTAGTCCGGCTTGTTAAAGTGATAGCTCTCACCCTCCCGATGCGCCCGCCCGAGCGACGCCAGTGTTTCCAGGATCTCCGCGAGGTCTTCGGGGTGGGCTCTTTGGAAGCGTTTGGCTAGTTGGGCGGGGGTTACGGTAGTGACGGATGTATTCTTCGAGACCGGGAATGGTTCCGAGCCCAAGCGCGGCAGCTTTCTCTGAAGTCACGATGAAACCGGACCCGTGAAGCTTTACACCCGGTGTGCTCAGCCCCTCATTCGCCTTGAGCGGCACCGCGCTGGCGACATCCGCCCAGTCGTCAGGTCCGCCGCGATGCGCCCTGATCGAACGGCGAAGGTGACGAGGGACGAACCGTCGGCGTGCGGTTCCTCGGTGGTGGCGATGCGCAGTTCGCCGGGCAGCTCGCCCGCCGCGCCCACGGTCATGGCGATGCGGACCGCCGCGCCCTCGGCGGTATCCACCCAGGGGTGGTCCGGGGTGGCGAAAAGAAGGCTCAAAGGAGGGCTGAAAGGAGGGCTCTTCAGTGATGCGACCGGAGCGGCGAGCCCTTTTTGGCTCTTTTCGGGCCCTTTGGGGGCTATCCCGCGCGGCATGGTATCGATACGGAACGCGGCGGTATCCATCCCGGCGGCGATGGTATGGCTACTGACGGCGCGGGTTCCATCCCGGACGGCGCGGGTTCCATCCCTGACGGCGCGGGTTCCATTCCGGACGGCGCGGGTTCCATTCCGGACGGTGCGGGATCCATAAAAGTCGGAGCGGTCTCCATAAAAGAGATCGCAAGATTCAAGTGTTGGGAAACAGTATTGAGGTAAGTCTATAACT
>JBBRPM010000008.1:0-106341 GCA_038228115.1 Chthoniobacterales bacterium | reverse complement strand
TTTGCCATTACCGATGACACGTTTGCCATCACTGACGACACGTTTGCCATCACTGACGACACGTTTGCCATCACTGACGACACGTTTGCCATTACCGACGACACGTTTGCCATCACTGACGACACGTTTGCCATCACTGACGACACGTTTGCCATCACTGACGACACGTTTGCCATTACCGACGACACGTTTGCCATCACTGACGACACGTTTGCCATCAACGACGACACGTTTGCCATCACCGATGACACGTTTGCCATCACCGACGACACGTTTGCCATTGCCGATGACACGTTTGCTTTAGCAGATGACGTGTTTGCTTTGGCTTCAGTCGATGGGAAGACCGCCCTTTTCGCCGGGAGTCCAGAGGCCGCGCGCATCCGCACCGAGCCACCATTCGTTCGTGGACCGTTCGGATGCATGGGCAACGGCGAAGGCCCACATCAGGAGATTGAGAGCTAGCCAGCCCGCAAACGCCGATAAAGCGCTGCCGAGGATACGGCGGCGGAAAGGTGCTCGTGGAGTGTCCGGCTGCGGAATCATCATCGATCGTTACTCGGAGAACGCGTGAAGATCGCCTCACCATGGAATGAGACCATCTCGCAGCATCAACGTGGCTCGTGGATGGGCCTGCACGCTGAAGGCGTTTCATCCTCCAGCCCAGGGTTGCGGCAACCCTGGGTCAACGAGGGAAACCGATGAACCCTGAAGGGGTTCCATCCTCCGTCGTCTTGGCAGAGGCAACCCCTTCAGGGTTGGGCGTTTTTCCCGCCAGTCCCAAGGTAGCGCGCCGCGCGCAACCTTGGGCTGGATGATGGAACGCCGTTGGCGTTGCGGAAGCATGCAGCGCATCCCACGCGGAATGCCTTGGCGGTCAGCTTAATTCCGCGAGATGGGATGATTCATTTCCTGAAACGATTGGCTGGAAGCTGGCTGTCTTTGCTCAAATTTCGCGCAAAATGGGTTCCTGGCGCTTACTTGCTCTTCATCTCGAAAACGCCGGTCCATTTTCCAAGCGGCGGGCTGGCCTGCAATTCCACGCAGCGCGCGATGAAGGTCTCCGCGATGCCATCGCCGGGAACTTGCGCGAGGACTTCGCGCCACGCCTTTTCTGCCGCGGCAAATTCGCCGGCGCGATAAAGCCGCACCGCCGCCTCATGCTGCGCGAGCCACGCTGGCTCGGCGACGCCGGGACCGCGCTCGGCGAGCACGGCGAAGATTTCCACCGGCTTCGTTTTCCCTTTCACGATGATGGAATCCAGCGAGCGGAGGATGAACGCACCGCGCACGAGCGTCTCCACGTTTTCGCCGATGCAGAGGTCGATGTGATAATTCTTCGTCACGCCTTCGAGCCGCGAGGCGAGGTTGACGGCGTCCCCGATGGCGGAGACTTCGGCCTTTTCCTTCGAGCCCAGATTGCCGACGATCGCCTCGCCCATATTCACGCCGATGCCGAATTGCAGCTCCAGCATCCCGCGTTTTTTCCAATCCGGGTTCATCGTCGCCAGCGCCTTCCGCATCTGAAGCGCCGCGCTCACGGCCCTGTGCGCATCTTCCACCACGCCCTCGGACGTGATGCTGCCCCAGTGCGCCATCACCGCGTCGCCGATGAATTTATCGAGCGTGCCTTTGTGCGCGAAGACGATTTCGACCATGTCGTCGAAGTATTCGTTGAGCTGCTTCACGAGTTCGTGCGGATCGGCGCTTTCGGTGAGCGTGGTAAAGCCGCGCACGTCGGAGAAGAGGACGGTGATCGGTTTGCGCTGACCGCCAAGGGTGTTCAGCCAGCCCTCGGGGTTGTCCACGAGTTCCTTCACCACGTCTTTGGAAACGTAACGCTCGAAAGTTTTGCGGAGCGTGGCCTTGTCCCGCCGGTCGAGCAGTTGCTCCACGACCGAGAACAAAAAGCCGGTGCCGGTGAGGGCGAGGATGGGGCTGAGCACCGGCACGATCCAGCTCGCGTCGTAAAGTTTGACGCTCGCGAAAAACCACATCATCGCTCCGAGAAAAATGAGCAGGATGCGTGTAGTCGGTGCGTGGATAAAACGCGCGAGCAGCCAGGCGATCGCTCCGCCGAGCGCGATGAGCAGCAGGTCCAGGCCGAGCGGAGTTTGGCGCAGGAACTCGCCATTGATAATGGCGTTCACCGCATTGAGGTGAAATTCGGGGCCGGCGACTTCTCCGAACGGGCTCAGGCCCACGTCCTTGTTGTAGCGACCTTCCGGGCCGACGAGGACGATCTTGTCTTTAAAGAACGCGCCGTTCTGGTAGTTCTTCTCCCAATAAGTCGGGACGAAAATCTGGTAGAGTGACGGCGGCTTTTGGGTGTTGAGCAGGGTCTCGCCGCGAAACGCGTAGCGGAATGGATGAAAGAGATGATCGCCGGGAGTGCGCGCTCCATACCCCGCCCGGCGCGCAATCCGCGCGGCGAGCGATTCCACGACGGTCAGCTTTTCATCCGTCGGGATGTTCCCCAATTCCGCCGTCGTGATCTCCATCCGCATCCGCCGCACCACTCCGTCTTCGTCCGGCCAGACGTTGACGAATCCGACGCGCTCATCGCTTTCACTCCCCGCGGGAATCAGCGTGCTGATCGGCGGTTCCAGCGCGTGTGACATCCCCGTTTCCTCGATCGACGAGCCGATCACCACCACGTCGCGATGTTTTTCCAAAGCCGCCCGCAAAGCGGGATCACCGTTTTCTTCACCCGGAAAAATCAAGTCGAAGGCCACGACTTTCGCCCCCGCGCTGGCGAGCCGCTCCAGCGTGGCCGCGTAAACTTCGCGGGACCACGTCTTGTGTTTCATCGCCTTCAGCGTCGGTGAAGCGTCGAGTTCACCGTCCCAAAGCTGATCGAGCGAATGCGACGGCCCATCCATCGCGAGGAAGAAAATCTCCGGCGATGGCTCCGCCGACCGCGCCTGTTTCGTCACCCAATCCTGCATCGCATATTCCGCGACGAGGTAGGGAATCTTCAGCTTCGCGTACAACCACTCCGAGCCCCAATACAGCGCGATCACTGCGAGCGTCCAGCCCAGCGAGATCGCCAGAAGGCTCCGAAAATGCTGACGTTTGAGCTTCGACATGAGCGCCGCTTTTAAAGCCCAACCGAGATCGCGAACAGCGCGGAGTTCCGCTTTCAGGCGGTTCGTTCGGAGTGCCGGCTTCAGCCAATGCGGTCCGCGCTCCGCACCCACATTGCATCTTGACTCACTTCCCCTCACTCGGAAGTCTCGCGCCGTGAATCGCCACGGACGCCTCGAATCGTCCACTCAACTCATCACTCTCCTCGCTGCCGTCGTGCTTTCGCTGACGGTCGTGCTCGCTGGTGCCGCGGTTCCTTTCACCCGAGCCACAGTCACGCGCACGCAAAACAAAGTCGCCTACGGCCAGATTTCCGAGGGGAAAGGTCGCACGCGCGCGGCCAATCAGGGCGACATCGTCGGGCCGAGTAACTATCTGCTTACCGAATCCGAGTCGCGCGCGGAACTGCAATACGACGACGGCTCGGTCGTCCGCATCGGCCAGAACACGGTCTTCTCTTTCGAGTCCGACAGCCGCACGCTGAATCTGAAGGAGGGCACGTTCACGTTCTTCGTGCCGCGCGGTCAGGGCGGCGGGATGATCAAGACGCCGTCGCTCACCGCAGCGATCACGGGCACGGTGGGAAAAGTTTCGCGCGATACCATCGCCGTTCTGGAGGGCGAGGTGACGCTGATGCCTTCCGGCAGAAAAGTGAAAGCCGGCGAGTTTGCGCGCGCGCTGCCAGACGGCCGAATCGTCATCGCGCGCTTCGATCCCGCCAAGGCAATCGACGGCGCGCTCATGGCCTTCAACGGACGGATGCCCGGCTTCAACGAAGATCTGCTCCTGCCCGGACGCCGCTTCCAGCTCGCCATCCCGAACACCTCGGAACTCGACGCGATCGAGCGCACGCAAAATCATCCGCACGCGATCGAACTCTTCGATGTCCCGCGCACGCGCATCACCATTCCGCGTCCGCCGAATGGAAACTCGGGAGGCCCGCCTTACTAAGATGCGCGCCCGCCTGCTTAGTCTGCCGCTCCTCCTGTGCGCGCTCGCGCCCGCGAAAGCCGGCGACATGTCCGCAAGCCAGAGCGCGAAAGAAATCGAGGACATCGGCGTCATCGAGCAAGCCGACCCCGACTCACTCGGAGGGAAGCCCGCCTTTCGGTCGAACGTGCAGGTGCGCAGTGAGTTTAATACCAACGCGAAACTCACCGGCAATCACAGCAGCGGCGACCTCATCTTTTTCCCGCAGATCGAAGTTGGCTTCAACACGCCTCTCCCGCACAATTTCTCCTTCGACATCGCCGCGAAAGTCGAGTCCGGCATCTACACGCAGAACGAAGAGCGCGGCTTTATCGGCTACAGCATCATCTCCACGCTGGACTGGCGTCCGAAGCTAAACTGGCCGCGCGTTTACGTCGGTGCCGAGCCCTATCGCTACGACAGCTTCGACACCGGCGACCGCCTCACCCAAGCCATCGGGCTCACCGCCGGCACCGACTGGGGCTACGCGTTTAACAAAGGCTACTCGATGGCCTTCGTTGGCTACAGCTTCACGAATTACTACTCCGACCCGACCAGCGACACGCGCGCGCAAAACCGCGCCATCATCGGCGTCACGCATCAGTTCAGCCAGCGCGCCGTCGGCACCCTTTTCTACCAGTTCTCGTATTCGGATTTTGCAAACGTCGATCGCCGCGACTCCCGGCATTTGATCGGCGCGACGATGACTTATCAGTTCACCAAAGGCATCTTCGGCACCGCAACGAGCAGCTTCGCCGACAACGAGTCCAACGCCGACTTCGCTTCCTTCCAAAGCTTCGGTCTTTCGCTCGGAGTCACCGTCCAGTTTTAGTCCAGCGGTAAGGCGATCGCGCACGTTGTAGTCGAGAAGACCAGTTCGCGATTCGAGCGCGAACTGCGACGAATCGTCAGTGCGGGACGAGGCACTCGATTTGCCTCACATTAGAGATCAAAAGGCGATCGGGTGACGGATGGTCAGCCACAAGTGAACAAGGATATAGAGAAACCTCATGAGAGTCTAAAGAAAGCGGTCACCTTTAGGAATTCTGTTAGACGGTGTATTGCAGGATTGCGGAGCACTTTCCGATTAGGCAAGTTTCGTTGTCGAGGCGCGAACGACCTATCAGCCTATGGCCCAAATCCTCGATTCTAAAGCCAAGCCTATCCCAGACATGAATGTCGCTAACTGGAAAATCATTGGCCACCCCTCACCTTTGGCAAGTAATTATCTCGGCAGACAAGGAGGTGATCAATGAAGGTGCATATCATCGTGACCGGTGGGGTTATTCTGCTCGCTGGAGGCTGCGGTCGAACAGATCGACCAGCACATGAACCGTCCCCACCTTTTTCCGAAACCCAAACGAAGCTTGCCGGGGAGGCGACCGTGCCACTTCCCACCGCCGATGCTCCGCTAACAAACCAACAAATGGATACGCGGGACCAATTGGTGAAAGTGGCAGCGCGGAGACATGGCGGATTTGTAGGACTTAGTGAAATCAGAAGGCAGCTTTGGATTTCTTACGTTTCCGAGCAGTGGGATCAGATTTCAGATCTAAAGAAATCGCAGCAGGAGAAGATCGAAATCGAGATGGTATTGCAAAAAAGGGATAATCAAATAGATGCAGAATATTATCGAGAGTTGCTAGCGCTGGCCTATTGCGCGACCTCATCGGAAGCGTCAAAGCTCGACAACGAGGCCGAGGCTTCATTTCAAAAATGGTATGATCGCTTCCCAGATGGCTTCCCAGGTATGCCTACGATCGCCGAGCTTGAGCAGATGGACCGGGAGGTGGAAACCCTTCTCGCACGTATGAGAGTGCTCTCGGAGCTGACTGCCGAACAAGTGCCGCACTCCCGCCACGCGATCTAAAAACTAGATAGACGGGCTTTGAAGGGGTCGCTGCTACTACAGTGCGGGCTAGTAGAGCCGGATCGGTCTGTGAATCGTGAATCCAGTCCAGAAAAAACAGCGTCACTCCTTCTGACCACCGTGCGAAAACCAGTTTGTTTCAATTTCAACGACAGACCGCTGCTCGCGAAAGTATCGGCGAGTGTCCGCAGGAAAAATTCAACTCGTGACCAAGCTCCAGCTTCGTCACGTTTATGTCTCCGAAGCTCCGCTTCGCCGACGAGCGGCCCGGAGTCGTGGCTGCGCACTGTTCGCAGGAGTTGTCGAAGCGGAGCTTCGCGGACAAGTGCGTGCCCAAGCTGGAGCTTGGGCACGAGTTGGGAAAAGGTGCGATTCCAGCGTGCTCGGTCAACAGAAGGCCGCTGCCGGCCACCGATCGTCCACTGAAATAACCTTCATGGAAACAGGTTGGGGAATCCGCCCGGCCCACGGTTGGAAGGCATCGTGGTCAAGCGCGGCGGACGGATTTCGCGAAATTAAATTGCGCTCCGGCTTAAATTGCCCCCGCATTACGCCCTGCCATGAAAATCCTCGATCGCTACGTCTGCCGCCAGGTGCTCGTGTCCTCGATCTTCGCGGTCGTGGTGCTCAGCGTGGTCCTCGTCCTCGGGCGAGTCTTTAAGGATCTCCTCGAAATGCTCGTGAATCACAGCGTGCCGCTGGAATTCATCCTCACTTTCATCGCCTACATCCTCCCGTTTTCGCTCACCTTCACGATCCCGTGGGGCTTTCTCACGGCGGTGCTTTTGGTCTTTGGAAAAATGTCCGCGGAGAATGAGTTGATCGCGCTCAGGTCCAGCGGGATCAGCATTCCCCGCATCTGCGCCTCGGTCTTCGGACTGGCCGTGGTCTTTGTCGGCATCTGCCTTTGGATCAATGTGGACGTGGCACCGCGGGCGCAGGTGAAGATGAAGGATGCGCTTTTCAACATCGCGACGAACAATCCCCTCGCGATGTTTAGCAGCGACAAGGTGATCAACGAATTTCCAGGTCGGAAAATCTACGTCGAGCACAACGAAGGCCCGGAACTGCACAACATCCTCGTCTATGAAATGGACGAGGAATCCTTCCCGATGCGCGTCGTTTTCGCCCGCCGCGGCGTGTTAAAAGCCGATCCCGAGCACAGCCAGCTTTTGCTGAATCTCTTCGACGCCCAATACGAGGAGCGCAACAGCGACGACCCGGCGAACCTGATGAAAATCAGCCTCGGCAACACGGCGAAGGAAACGACTTTCCCCATCTCGCTGGAGGAGCTTTACGAGAAATCTAAAAGGAAAAAGGGCCTGAGCACGATGACCGTGACGGAACTCCAAAAGCGCATGGCAGACGACGTGCAAAAGCGGCTGGAGGAAAACGCCGCCAAGACGCCCACGGCCGCGGAGAAAAAGCAGCACGCCTCCGAAATGTCCGCCGCGAAAACCGAAGTGAGCAAGCGCTTCTCCTTCTCCCTGGCCTCGTTCGCCTTCGCCCTCATCGGCGTGCCGCTCGCCATCACGGCGCATCGGAAGGAAACGACCGCCGGCTTCCTCATCAGCCTCATCGTGGCGTTCGTGTATTTCATTTTCATCCTCGTCGCCGACGCCCTGAAGGAAAACCCGAAGGCGCATCCTGAGCTGCTCATCTGGCTCCCAAATGTGCTCTTCATCGGTTTTGGCCTGTTGCTCTTCTATAGGCTGAGCCGCAGGTAACTTTCCTGCAAAATCTCGCTTCCCTCCGGAGGCGGAATCTGAACAATCTTGCCGCTCATAAAATTCGTAATGAAGAGGAAAGCCGTATCGCAGAAATTTTGCGTTCGTACGTTACCGGAGGTGGATGCCTTGATCGGACTGTATCTCACGGGGGAGAAGCCGCGCGTACAGTGGATCAACGTGAAGACCGATTTCCGGTTCGACTCCATCGAGGAAGCCGTGGAGTCGATGGAGGATCCCTTCTTCCGCGAACTCGACAAGGAAGCCGGCCTGACCAGCCCAGTGCTGATGGAAGTGCATGAATACCGCATGTATTCCTCGGACCTTTCCGCAGCGTGGGAATTGGTCGATCACCTCACACATCGCCTCGAGCCGCTGCTCGTCAGGCGGTACGAAGGCCAGTGGGAAAGCGCCTTTGGCGACCGCAAATACATCACCGCTCCCAGTGCCCCGCTCGCCATCTGCCTCGCGGCGCTGCGCAGCCGCGGTCTGGAAGTGGAATGCCGCTTCGAGCCGGTGACGGAGCGCGTCGCCGTGGGCGTGCCGGACGCGACGATTCGCTCGCTCTACTCGCGCCCGTAGCCGCCGCTACTCGAAGTCGTAGATCACCGCCCGGGCGCAGTTCGGCTTGAAGCATTTCTCCACGAACTCCAGATGCAGCGGATGCACTTGGTAATCGTCCTGCGCCTGCTTGCTCTCAAACTGCAGATTCAGCGCCACCTGATAACTCTGGTCCACGACATCGCGGTGGCTGCCCACCATCCGCCCGATGTGAATGCTCACCACGCCCGGGATCGGCCGCAGATATTTTTCCATGCCCGCGACCAGTTCATCGGGCGCATGGGGCAGCTCGGGTTTCGTCCAGAAAATCACGACGTGGGAAAACATATGTTTGGATTTCAGATTTTAGATTTCAGAACGCAGATTGCATCGGCATCATCGGCCACTTCAATCTGAAATCGAAAATCTGAAATCCGAAATGCCCTCCTCACCCGTCTATCGTTTTTGTTTTGGTCCCTGGAATCTCAGCGAAGGCCGCGATCCCTACGGCCCGGAAACCCGCCCGGCTCAATCTTTCATCTGGAAGCTCGCGGAACTCAAAGCGCTTGGTTTCGACGCGATGATGTTTCACGACGACGACGCTGTGCCGGAGATCGATTCGAAATCCGAGACCGCGATCCGTGAAGAGGCGAAAGAACTGAAGCGCCGCCTCGATGGTGAAGGCATCGTCGCGGAAATGGTCGCGCCGCGTCTCTGGTTTGCCCCGGAAACCATCGACGGCGCTTACACCAGCAACGACCCGGCGGCGCGCCAGTATGCGATCGACCGCTCGCTGCGTTCCATCGACATCGCCAACATCCTCGGCACCGATCTCCTCGTCCTCTGGCTCGCCCGCGAAGGCACTTATCTCCGCGAAGCAAAAGTCGCCTCGCGCAGCTTCGACTACCTCGTCGAGGCGCTCGATAAAATGCTCGCGCACGATCCGAAAATCCGTCTCGCCATCGAGCCCAAGCCGAACGAGCCGATGGATCACGCCTACATTCCTACCATCGGCCACGCGCTCGCCGTCGCGCAACTCACGCGCGATCCGGCCCGCGTCGGCGCGCTCATTGAGTCCGCCCACGCGATTCTTGCCGGGCTCGATCCTTCCGATGAAATCGAATTTGCGCTCCGTTTCGGCAAACTCTGGTCGCTGCATCTCAACGACCAGAATGGACTGAAATTCGATCAGGACAAACCCTTCGGCAGCACCAATCTCCGCAGCGCTTTTAACCAGGTGCAGTCGCTCGAACGCCACGGCTACGGCAGCCGCGGCGAATACGTTTGCTTCGACGTGCATCCCTTCCGCGCCACCAAGGCCGAGCACTACGTCGCGCATCTCGAAAACAGCCGCCGCACCTTCCTCCGCCTCGTGGAAAAAGCGCGCACCTTTGACCAGGCTGCTGCGCAGCAAGCGATCGCCGACCGCAATTACCAAGCGCTCGATCAAATGGTCATCGAGCATCTGCTCGGCTGACCGGCGCGGGCTGGCATGAACTTCGCTCCGACATGCGTCTTTATGGAAAGCCCACACGCCCATTGTTCATCGGCACGAGTGCGCGTTTGGGAGGAACTCCCGCGCGCGTGACATGAGCTTTCTTGCCCGCGCCCGAAAAGGCACCGTGCGGCCCGCCGGAAAACCGCCCGCCAGATCGCGCCCGCCGAACGCTCCCACCGCGCCGCTGGAATCGCCGCACCCCGTCCCCGCCGGCACCGGTATCGCGCTCGCCTCCATCGTCTTCGCCGCCGTCTCGCTCCCGACCGGCACGCCCACGGAAATCGCCCGCTATGCCGCCATCACCGTCGGCGTCGGACTCGCCGGCAGCGTCTTTATGGATGCCAAACGCGGAGTCTGGAATCTCCCGCGCGCCGATCTCTTCGCGATCCTCGCCTTCTACTTTCTCACGCTGTTCGAGTTCCTTTTTCCGCAGCCGAAATTCAACACTAT
Source organism: Chthoniobacterales bacterium (assembly GCA_038228115.1). GTDB lineage: Bacteria > Verrucomicrobiota > Verrucomicrobiia > Chthoniobacterales > Chthoniobacteraceae > JANLQB01. Next base: position 96,203 of record JBBRPM010000008.1, on the reverse strand, counting down.
GACGACGCCGGAACTCGCCGCGGATGGCGTGTACGTCGTCCTCATCGCCTTCACCGGGCTGCTGCTCGGGCGTCACATTTTCAAACCGAAATCGCAGCCGCTTGCCGACGTGATGACGCACGAAATCCCGCCCGCCTGGCTCATCGCGCTCTTCTGGCTCGCCGCCGGCATCGGCTATCTCCACATGCTTATCGCGGTGGATTTCAACGTCGTGAAAATGATCAGTTGGTTCTCCGAGCCGCGCTTTACCCAGCCGTGGAGCCGCGGGAAATTCGGCGACTGGAAGGCGATGCTTTTCGAGCTGGGCATGCTCATTCAACTGCTCCCGCCGCTTGCAGGCATCATGATCGCGCGGCGGCGGCGCTTCCCCATCTGGCATCTCCTTCCCATGCTCGTGGTCATCGCCATCACCTTCTACGCCGCCTTCGCCAGCGGCACCCGGAATGTCCTCGCCTCCTACCTCGTTACCTTCCTCATCGGCTACGCTTTTGCCCTGCCACTCGATCGCCGGCGCGAACTCATCGTCCTCGCCGCCTCGTGCGGTTTGCTCATGATCTTCGCCACGTTTTTCATGCTCCAGTTTCGCAACGTCGGACTGAAAAACTACCTCGCCGACAACGGTGCGCCCGTCACCTCCATGCAGCCGCCGCCGGAGGAAACGCGGCAGACGCTGTACGTGGACTACAATCTCTTTTCGATCTGCCGACTCGCTGAAGTTTTCCCCAGCCGCTACGAATATCTCGGCCTCGAAATTCCCTACCTCGCGCTCATCCGTCCGATCCCGCGCGCGCTGTGGAGTGGCAAGCCCGAAGGCATGAAAACTTCGATCGAGGAAGCGATGGGCATGGAAGGTCTCACCATCTCTGCGAGCTTTGCCGGCGAGGCTTACATGTCCGGTGGAAATCCCGCCGTCTTCATCATTGCGCTCGCGTTTGGGGCCGTCACGGGCTGGTGGTGTTTCCTCGCGTCGCCGCGAAATTCCGAGGTCGGCATCCTCATTTACGCCTCCGGTTTTTTTGCCGCCGTCATCTCCATGCGCAGCCTGCTCGTCTTCACCACCGCGCTGCTCCCCACGATCGCCGGCATCCTCATCGCCACATGGCTCGTGAGCGCTCTCCGCAGCCGCATCAAGCCTCAGCGCCGACCCGCGGTCATGCCGCAAGGCTAAGTCCTCGTGGCCACTTTCAAGGTCGCCTTCGTCTCGGTCGTCCCCTCGCCCTACCAGCGCGATCTCTTCCGCGCCCTCGCCGCGCATCCGCAGATCGACCTCCGCGTTTTCTATCTCGAAGCTGCCTCGCCCGATTCGCCGTGGCCGGAAAAACCGCTCACGCCTTACGAGGAAATCCTGCCCGGTTTCTGGTTCGCGATCGGCACCGCGCGCACGCACGTGAACTGGCCGCTGCCCGCGCTCGCCGACTACGATGTCGTCGTCATGAACACGCTCATGTCGCTCACCGCCCAGTGGCTCATGCGGACCGCGCTTCGGAAAAAGCCGTGGATTTTTTGGGGCGAAAAATTGAGCCGGGGTGGTGCGTTGCATCAGCGTCTCGCCGCGCCGCTGCACCGTGCATCCGCCATCGCATCCATCGGCGCGTTTGCAGAGCAGGATTACCGCGGGCGTTTCTCCGAACCGCGCCATTTTCGCATCCCGTATTTCTGTGAACTCGCACCGTTTTTCGCGGTCCCAAAACGAGCACGCGATGACGGCAAAGTAGTTTTCCTTTTCTGCGGCCAGATGATCGCGCGCAAAGGCGTCGATCTCCTGCTCGCTGCCTTCGCGCAACTCGGAGACGCCGCGCGCCTGCTGCTCGTCGGTCGCGAAGCCGAACTTCCCGCCCTGCTCACCGCGCTTTCACCGGCGGCCCGCGAACGCTGTGTTTATGCGGGTTTCCAGCCGCCGGAGGAATTGCCGCGCTTCTTCGCGCAGGCCGATGTCTTCGTGCTGCCGAGCCGCTACGACGGCTGGGGCGTGGTGGTGAATCAGGCGATCGGCGCGGGGCTGCCGGTCATCTGTTCCGACATGGTCGGCGCGGGGCACGATCTCGTGGATGACGAAAAGAACGGGCTGAAATTCAAAGCCGGCGACGCCGCTTCGCTCGCGAAAAAAATGAAGCGTCTTCTCGCCGAACCCGCGCTCATCGAAAAATGGGGTGTCGTCTCTCGCGAGAAAGCGCGGGCTTACACCCCAGCCGCGGGCGCGGAGAAATGGGTCGCGACTTTTCACGACGTGCTGGGCCGATGAAAATTCTGATCGTCAGCACCAGCTCCGGCTCCCGTGGCGGCGGCGAACTTTCGCTGCTCTACCTCGGTCGCGTGCTCACACTGCGCGGCCACGAAGTCACGCTGTGGGCTTCCGAGCACGCGCGCATGGATGAGCTTGCCACTGCCTTCGCCGCCTTCGGAGAAGTCGCGCGCGCTCCCTACGTGAACACTTACGACCGCCGCGGACGCTCGCTCGCGAGCTACTTCGACGGCGCAACCGCGCGCCGCGTCGCGCAGCATTGGCGCACGCTCGCGCCCGACGTGATCCATTTGAACAAGCAGAACCTCGAAGACGGTCTCGATCTCATGGAAGCCGCGGGGCGCTCGAACATCCCGTGCGTCGCGATGATGCACATCACTCAGAGCGCCGCGTATCTGCGCGCATCGCAGGCCGCGTTGCGCGACTTCGTCTCGCGGCGGGCACTGCGGAAATTCCCCGGCCTGCTCGTCACGACGCCGGGCAGTCGCGAGCGCGATCTCGCGGAGTTCGTCGGCAGCAACGAACGCGTTCGCACGGTGCTCAACGGCGTGCCGATCCCCGACCTCGCCGCTCTCGCTGCGCTACGTCCCGTCAAACGCGAATCGCTCGGCATCCACGACGACGAAATCCTCTTCGTCGCCGTCGGTCGCATGATGCCGCAAAAGCGTCCGCTCCTCTTTCTCGAAATCGCCGGGCGTGTCCTGCGCAATCTGCCAAACGCGCGCTTCCTCTGGATCGGCGACGGCGATCTCGCAGCAGAGTTCGACGCCGTCAATCGGCTCGGAGACAAGGTTCGCAGGCTGCCGTGGCAAACCGACGCGCCCGCGTTTCTCGCCGCCGCCGACGTGTTCCTCCACGTCGCAGAATTTGAAGGGCTCGCCTTCGCCATTCTCGAAGCGCTCGCCGCCGGCCTTCCATGCGCCATCACGCCGAACCTCCTCGCCGAAATGCCATTCCTGAATGCGAGCAACTCCATCGCGATCACCGACGATGACGCGTGGCTCACCGCGATCGACAATCCCGCGATCGGAAAAGCCGCGCGCGCACTCGCCGAGCAGCAGTTTTCCTTCGCGTCGATGGCCGCAAATTACGAAGCGCTCTACCGCGAAGTGATCGCGTCGAAATGATGAACGTTCACTTTTTCACGCCGCCAAAAGCTCAACGCATCGGCGGACTCGACGCCGCGATCGACGGTCTGCGCGCAGCGCTCGTCCGCGCTGGAGCCACGGTGAATGAAGCGCTTCCCGACCGCGCGGACGGCGAGCACGTCGTTCACTTTCACGGGCTCTGGCAGTTCCGCTACCTGCGCCTCGCGAAGCGCTGCGCCGCGCTCGGAATCCCGTATGTCGTCTCGCCGCACGGCATGCTGGAGCCGTGGGCGATGCAGTACAAACGCTGGAAGAAATGGCCGTATTTTTACCTCGTGGAAAAGCGCCTCCTTTCCCGTGCCGCCGCAGTCTTCGCGACGGGCTGCCTCGAAGCGAAGCGGCTCCAGCAAATGATTCCCGGCCAGCGCATCGAATCGCTCCCGCTCGGCATGACTGGCGACGCGAAGCCGAACTACGAAGCCGCCCGCGCGCAACTCGGATGGGCGCACGATGAGCGCGTTTTGCTTTTCCTCTCCCGACTACACGTAAAAAAAGGCGTCGAGCTTTTGCTCCGTGCGCTCGCGAAAGTGGAGCGCCGCGAACCGACGCGGTTGGTGATCGTTGGCGGAGGCGAGGCGGACTATGTGCGGTCATTGCACGAACTCGCGCAGCAATTCGGCAGCGCGTTGCCGCGCGTCGAATGGGTCGGCGAAGTCTGGGGCGAAAATCGCTGGCCGTATTTTCAAGGCGCGGACTTGTTTTGTCTGCCGACATACTCGGAAAATTTTGGTCTCGCCGTCCTTGATGCCTGCCAAGTCGGCACGCCCGCGCTCACCACTGCCGCGACGCCGTGGATGGAGTATTTGGCCGATGGGCGCGGCGACATTTGTGAGCCGACGGAGGACAGCGTCCACGCTGCCCTCGCGCGCATTTTACACCAGCCGCGCCGGACCGAGGAAGCGCGCCAGCAACTCGCAGACTGGGCGTGGAGCACGTTTCATTGGGACGCGCTCGCGCCGCGGTATCTCGCCTGCTATCGCAGCGTTCAGCCATGAGTCTGCCGCTCGTCACCGTCACCTTCGTCGCCTGGCAGCGGCGCGAGGCGCTGCGTCTCGGCATCGAGAGCTGCCGGATGCAGACGTATCCGAATCTCGAAATCCTCGTCGTGGACAATTCGCCGACGGACGAAATTCATCGCTGGCTTCTCGCGGAATTTCCCAACGTGCGCTCGATCAAAACCGCGCGCCCGATCCCGCTACCCGCCGCGCGCAATCTGCTCGTGGCGACCGCTGCCGGAGAGTTCGTCGTCTTTCACGATGACGACTCGCGCTTCACCGATCCGCGCGATGTCGAGCGCGCCGTCGCCTACTTGCAGCCGCGGGAAAATGTGGCCGCGCTCGCCTTCCGCGTCGGTGGCGGCGAGGGCGATTGGAATCCGCAATTCGACGGTGGCCCGGCGCGTCCGCACTACACTTTCATCGCGTGCGCCGTCATGTTTCGCCGCACGGACTTTCGCGACGCGGGCTGGTATTTTGAAGATTTCTGGCTCTACGGCGAGGAGCGCGTGGTGGCGCTCGGCTTTTACGGCATCGGGAAAGAAATCCATTTTTTCCCGGACGTGACGATCCTCCACGTGCCCGAAAACACCGGTCGCGCGACGGACAACGCGGCGCGCTACTGGAGCGCCGAAATCGTGATGACGCCCGGCACCGCGCTGCTTAAATTTCCGTTCGCCAGCGCGCTCTTTCTCTACCCGGCGATGCTCTGTTTTTACACCGCGCAAACCGCGATCCTGCGCCGCCGCCCATGGCTCGCGCTGAAAGCTCTCGCCCTCGCGCTGCAACTCATCCCGACTTTTGTAAAACGGCGCGCGCCGCTTTCGGAGGAAGCCTTCGCGCGCTGGCGCGCCGTGCGGAATGAATATCAGCGCGAGTATCTCCAGCGCACCGGACGCTGGAAGTGGTACCACAAGCTGATGCCTGCGACCGGGTAGCCGCGGTTATTTCTGGAAATAGTCGCCGATCGCCTCTGCCGCCTCGGGCACGGCGGCGCGAAAATCTTCGCCGACAAACTTCGCGATCGTCGCGGCGATTTGCGCCTGCACGACTGGCTCCACGTTTTCCCGCTCACCGAGCGCGGGCGTGTCCGGGCCCATCGCGGCGGTCCACCATTCGCGGGATTCGGGGATCGTTTTCCCATGCGATTTCCAGCTCTCCAAGCCTGCGCCGCGACCGTGATCGGTCGTCAGGATGAGCGTCGTGGTGTCGCGATATTCGGGCATGGATTGCGCCGTTTCCCACAGTGCGCGGATGAAGCGGTCCACGTTCACGATTGAGGCGAGATAGTTGTCGTATTTGCCCGCGTGCGCCCACTCGTCGTTCTCGCCGAAGTTCACGTAAAAGACGCGCGGCTTTTTCTCGGTGAGATATTCCTTCGCCGCCTGGAAAGTGAACACGTCGAACGATTCCTCGCGCCACGGCCACGGATGCGTCGCGAGCATTTCCTCGACGAGCCGCTGCACGGGACCGCCGACGCCGGGCGCGGATTTGTCGCCCTGCGTCCACATCGGGAGGCCGCTGCGGTCGCGATTCAGGATCGCGGAGAGCACATCCCACGTATTGTAGGCGGCGACTTTTCCCGCGAAGCCGGGCCGACCGTGCAGGAATTCCAGGACGTTGATGTTGGGATTTGGAATCGGGTCGTTGGAGGTGATGCGCGCGTCGTCGGCGTGGCCGCAGAGGAATTCGCTGTAGCCGGGATACGAGAAATTCATCGAGTTCGTGACGTGCCCGTCGCTGCCCTTGTCGCGATTGCCGAAAATTTGCCCGCGTTTCGCCACCTCGCCCCACACGAACGGCAGGATCGCCGCGCGACGTTCTTCCGGCGTCGCGCGCCAGTATTTTTTGCGCACGGAATTCAGCGCCGCGGGCGCGATGCCGCCGTTTTCCTTCGTCATCAGCACCTCTTCCGCTCCGCGAAAAACTTCCTGCCAGCGCAAGCCGTCGGTCGAGATGAAGATCACATTTTTCGTCCGCAACGGAGCGGAGAACGCAGTAGAACAGGCGAGCAGAAGCGCGAGGAGGCGGAGGAACATGCGCGGGAGAATGGGGAAGCCGTACTCGTTTTGAAACCCTTGAGTTGGCGTCATCTCCGGGCTGGATCAGGGCGAACCGATTTACCTTTCCCGATGCTCCCGGAGCAGCACCGCCTTGGCCTCGGGGGTGAGTTCCGGCGTCGCGTCCAGCCACGCTTGCGCCGCGCTGGTGTCGCGACTCAGCCAGCCACCGACCACCGCGCGGAGGGTCTGCTCGCGATCGGCGGGGTCGGTGATTTTTTGCGCCATCTGGATTCCCTTTTCGGGATCTCTCCAGATCAGAGAAACGGCGTAGCCGCCATAGGCCGCGTCATGGTCCGAACCGGGCGCAAACTTTGCCACCAGCGCATCGATGTCTTTGGGGAAACGGCCAACGCGCGAGGAGATGACGCCTGAAATCGCCTCCTCGCGAGCCAGGCCGGATGGCAGAGTTTGCGCCCATTGCAGCGCCTGCGCGGGATCTTCGCTGGAAACCCGCCAGGCGAGCCACTGCGCGGCCTGGACCTGATCGGCGGGCAACAATTCTCCAAGCAATGCGCGGGAGGATTCGCTGGGGTTTTGCCGGATTGCCCGCGCGAGAAAACGGCTCCGCTCTTCGCCCGCCGGCAATTTCCGCAGCCACTCGATCGCCGTGTCGCCATCGATCGTCATAGCCGACTCCAGCACCGCCTGCCCGCCTTCCACATTCGTCGCCAGGCCGTCAGCGCTCCACCCCGTCGCATCCAGTGGCAGTCCGTGTGCGCGCGCCCACTCCAGCGCGGCCACCGGATCACCCGGCGCCCACGCGACCAGCGCGGATGCCATCGCCTGCGTTTGCATGGATTCGGGCAAACTTCGCGCCCATTCCAGAGCGGCAGCCGGGTCTTTTCCTGCCGCGGCGGAGATGACGCGATTCACCAGCGCCGAACCGCTGATGCCCACGGAAAGGCCGGGCACAAGCGCGCGCAATTGCGCCAGCGCGGCCGGCGCATCCTTGCCCGCCCAAGCTTTCAAAACCTCGCCGCGCGCACTTTCAAAACCCTGACCCGGACCGAGTCGTCCGATTTGTGCATACGCCGCTGCCGGATCTTTTTTTCCCCATTCCGAGAGACACGTTTGCAGAGCCTGATCGCGCAGTTTGCCCGTCGGCAGTGCGGCCAGCCGGTCGATTTGCGCGGCGGGATTATCCCCCGCAAGCGCTGCGGTGGCCGCATAGACGAGCGCACTGCTGGCGGCGGAATTTGGCCGTTTCAATGCCTCGGCCAGCGCCTCCTCCGGCGCGGCGCGAGCCCACGCATTTCGGACGATTTCTTTCAATCCATACTGAGATCCATCGGCCCGCTCAAATAAAGGCCGCGCCCACGCGGTCGCCGCGTCGCGATCGAGCTCCACCCAACGCGCCATTAGCGGCTCCATCAATTCCTGCTGCTCGTCGCGGCTCAGCTTCGCGACACGCTTCGTGATCGCCGCGAATTGAGACGCATCGAGACGCTGAATCGCTTCATATAAATCGTAGTTGCGCCGCATCCCGTCCTTTTCCCGACATGCGGAAAAAACCGCGCTGCCCGCCTCCTCGTCGTTTTGAAAATGCGCGTCCGTCCCGACCGGCAAGCGCGGAGCGATCGTCGCTCCAGTGGCGGGATACGCCGCGAGTATCCCCTCGGCGCGGCGCTGGATCGCGAGCCAGCCGCCGGCGCCAAATCCAGCGACAGCCAGCAGCGCGGCGAGTGCAAAACGCGGCCACGTTTTCGCGCCGGGATTGGCGATGGAAAAAGGCGCGCTCATTTCACGGCTCGGTTGTCGTAAAGCAGTTGCCGACGCCATTCTGGATCGAGGCCCGGCACCGCGCGAAACCACGCGAACGCGGCGGTGGAATCGGAATTGCGCCAGTTCTGGAGAACAGTCTGCGCGGCACGCGTGCGCTGCCACGGATCGTCCACTTGCAGCACCCACTCGGCCGCCCCGCGCGGATCGAGGCGCGACGCCATTTCCGCATACGCGGACACCGCGCGATCCCGCACCCCGCCCGCGGGAATTTCCGTGATCCAATTTGCCGCTGCCGCCGGATCGCGCTCGCCCCAGCGTTTCACCGCCACGGCCACGGCCTGTTCTTGCCCGAGACCCGGGGGCAATTTCGCGGCCCATGTCGCCGCGGCCAGCGGATCGTTTTGCGCGATGCCCTGGGCTACCTGCTGGGCCAGCCAGCCGCTCGGATCGGCAGTCACCACGTCGCTCATTTCTCCCGCCTCCGCTGCGCGTCCGCTCTGCGTGAGATGCACGATGTACCGCGCCTCCGCCACATCGTGCGCCTTGCCTTCCGGCAGCGCGGTCAACCACGCGCGCGCCGCCGACTCGTCGCGTCCGAGCCAAGCCTCAAAGGCCTCCGCGCCCGCATCGACTCGCGTCGCCAGCGGTCGGTCGGGTTGAGTTGCGTCGCGCGCAGGATGCTCCGCAAACCATGCCATCGCCGCCCTCGGATCACGCGCTCCCCAAATCCGCGCGACCCCGGCCAGTGCGTTCACGCGGGCTCCTTCGGGCAAGGCATTAGCCCAATCCGCAGCGGCCTGCGCATCGGTTTTCGCGAAGGCGCTGCAAATTTGGTAAAGCGAATATTCCACTCCCGACCGGACACCAGTCTCCGTATTCGCCAGTAAACCGGAAACCATGCGTGCGGCCTCGGCCGGATCGTAATTCGCCATCGAGCGGGCAATGCCCGTGAGCAAACCGGGATCGGTCGTCTGCGCCGCCATCTCACGCAGCGCGCCCGCTCCGCGCCGGGCCGCTTCCATCACCGCCGTGCGGAAGAGTTGGTTCGCCTTTTGCCGATCCTCCAGCCCGGCGATGAAGGCGAGCGAGCCCACCGGATCGCTTTTCACCATCGCCTGGCGTCGCCCCATTTCCGCCGCGTCGCGCGTCGCCTCATCAGGAAAACGATCGAGCCATTGCGCGGCGTGCGCGGGATCGTTTTCGCCGACGATTTCCATCAGCATCTGCGCACAACCGTTTCTTTTTTGGCTGGCCGGCAGCGCGAGTAAATGCGCGAGCACATCTTCGGGCCGTTTTTGCGCCAGCGCCCGGAGCACCGTGTCCTCGGCTCCTTCATCTTTTTTGAAAAGAGTCGGCGCACGTTTCAGCCACGCGACCGCGCCGTCAGCATCCACTTCCAGCCAGCGCGCGATGAGGCCCGAGCAGAGGTTCTGCTGGATCTCCCACGGCATGTCCTCGAAGCGTTTCATGAGCGCGAGCACGCCCGCCGGATCGGCGGCGAGCAGGGTGAAATCGCGCGCTTCGAGCTGCTGCAATGCCACATAAAGATCGTGCTCGCAGCGCAGCGTATCGCGTGAGTTTTGCGCCACCGCGAGCAGCAGCGCGGCCTTGTCCGTGGCGGGATTTACCGTCGCGGGCGGCCGCTCGTTTTCTTGCCTTACCTGGAGCGAAACCGGCGTCGCGTTTTCCACCACGACCGGCCGCCAAAACCACGCGTATCCGGAGCCGACACCAGCCAGCGCGGCAAGGAGGAAGATAAGCGGGGAGCGCAAGGGGGGAGCTTGTAGCAAAGCGCGGGGCAGATCACCACTCGCGATTTGAGTCGCGCCGGCGGCTAACAAATGCTCACCGCGCCCGTTGACAATAAGGCCAACACTTCTTACACGTTTCACCCCTTCCCGTGAGCACCCCTACCTCCGACCTCTCCGACTCGGCACCTTCATCCACCCACACCGCAGGACGGGCCGACCTGCGACCTCAGAGCATCCGCGACGCCGTGATCCGGCTGGCGGGGAATTCGCAAGATGGCATTCAGAGCGCGGGCGCATTCCTCGCGCGGCTCGCCGGTCGCAGCGCGCAGGACGTGATGACTTACATGACGATCCCGTCCACGATTTCGGGCGGGCCGTCGATTTTCCAGGTGCGCATCGGCACGGGCGAAGTCGTCTCGGCGGGCGATGAAGCGGATTTCCTCGTGGCGTTTTACCAGCACAGCTATGACGACCACATCGGCTTTTTGAAAGAGGGCGGCGTGCTGCTTTACGACAGTGATCATGTGGAGCCGAATCTCGACGACAAACGCTTCGTTTATGTTGGCATTCCGATCACTGGGCTGACCGTCGAGGCGCTCGGGGGGACGGCGAAGGACAAGGGGAAAAACATTTTCGTGCTCGGGCTGATCTCGAAAGTTTTCGGGCTCGATGTGGATAAATTGAAGGGGCTGATCCGCGAGAAATTTCGCGGGAAGGATGAGAGCATCGTCAACACGGCGATCATGGCCTTTTCGGCAGGCTACTCGTATCCCGTCGGGAATGTGCTCACGACGCTCTACCATTTCGAGGCGAGCGAACCCTCGGCGTCCGGGCGCGCGCAGATCACGATGGACGGAAATCAGGCGCTCGCCTACGGGCTCATCGCGGGCGGGGTGCGCTACGGCGCGGGGTATCCGATCACGCCGTGGTCGTCCGTCATGGAAATCCTGCGCGGCGAGTTTCCGAAATACGGCGGGCTCTTTGTGCAGTGCGAAGACGAGCTCGCGGCTGTCTCGATGGCGCTCGGCTTTTCGTATTCAGGAAATCTCGCGATCACCGGCAGTTCCGGCCCCGGCATTTCGCTGAAAACGGAAGCGATCGGCTGGGCGACGATGGCGGAAATCCCGCTCATCGTGATTAATGTCCAGCGCGGCGGACCGAGCACGGGCCTTCCGACGAATGTCGAGCAGAGTGATCTCTATCAGGCGATCTTCGGCGGCCACGGCGACAGTCCGCGCGTGGTGCTCGCGGCTTCCACAGTTGAGGATTGTTTTTATACGGCGATCGAGGCCACGAAGATCGCGCGCCGTTTCAGCACGCCTGTTTTCGTCCTCAGCGACTCCTCGCTTGCCACGCGCATCGAGGCGTTCGATGAGCCCGAGCTGCCCAAGCTGATGACCGATCCGAAAGTCGATCTCACGCCGCGCGAGCCCGGCTTCGTGCCGTATCCGCTCCATGGTATCACGCAGCACGCGCCGCCCGGCACGCGGATGCTCGATGGAAAATATCCCGTCGTCACCGGCCTCGAACACGACGAACTCGGACACCCGACCGGCAGCGCCAAACTGCATCTCGGCATGACGGCGAAGCGCCGCAAAAAGCTCCAGCTCCTCGCTGACGAATTGCCCGTGCCCGAAGTCTTCGGCGACGAATCTGGCGAGGCGCTGCTCATTGGCTGGGGCTCTACCTACGGCCCGATCCACGAAGCCGTCGCTTCCGCCAACGCCCGCGGCGAAAGCCTCGCCGCCATTCATCTTAGCCACATCAATCCGTTGCCCAACGGCCTCGAAAAAATCTTCGCCCGCTACAAGCGCATCGTCGTCGTCGAGATGAACGACGAAGGCATCTACGGCTACGGTCAGCTCGCGATGATCCTCCGCGCCCGCTATTGCGATCCGAAAATCCGCAGCCTCACCAAGACGGACGGCCTCAGCTACCTCGTCCGCGAAATCCTCGAAGGAGTCCTGAAAATCAAATGAGTCCCGAAACTCTCACCGTCCCCGCTTCCCCCGAACGCGAGAAGCTCACGAAAAAAGCCATCACCGGCGACCACCCGACGTGGTGCCCCGGCTGCGGCGATTTTGCCGTACTCGCCGCGTATTACAAAGTCCTCGAACGCCGGAATCTCCCGCACGAAAACATCGTCACCCTCGCCGGCATCGGCTGCTCCTCGCGCTTCCCGTATTTTGTGAATACGCACGGCGGCCACTTCATCCACGGACGCGCCGTCCCGCTTGCTTCGGGCGTTTCGCTGGCGCGGCCCGACTTGCACGTCTTCCTTTTCGGCGGCGATGGCGACGCGTTTTCCATCGGCGGAAATCACCTCGAACACGGCGCGCGCAAGAACATCAATCTGACCTACGTCATCATGGACAACTTCGTCTATGGCCTGACAAAAAAGCAGACCTCGCCCACGTCGCCCATCGGTTTCAAATCCAAAACCGACCCGACCGGCGCGATCGACCAGCCCGTCAACCCAATCAAGAAAGTGCTCTCCGCCGGAGCAACTTTCATCGGACGCACGCACGCCACGCAGGTGAACCACATGATCTCGATGATTGAGCGCGCGATGGATCACGAAGGATTCTCCGTCATCGAATGTCTCTCGGAATGCGTCGAGTTTTACCCCGGCGTCTTCGACGCCGGCAATCCGCGCAAAGGTGGAGCTTTCAACATCATCGAAGAAAAAAAATGGGACGGGACGCCCGAGGACGAAGCGCGTCACGACGTGACCGACGAAATCGCCGCCTACAAACTTGCGAACCTCCCCTTCCCCGGCCTCTTCGGCGTCTTCTACGAATCCGACCGCCCGACCAAAAATACGCTGGAGAAAAAATGGATCGAATCGAGCCGCGCCAAGGTCGGTGAGGCCAGCGATCTCGATCTGCTGCAAAAGACTTTCGATCGGATGAAGTAGAGAAGTTTTACGATGCGAGGGCTACGGCACCAGCCCTCGCAGCACTGGCTGCGACACCTGTGCGATTCTGGCTTGGTGATTTAGGAAGCTGTCGGCGATGAGCATGTGCATGGAGGCTGTTTCCTGGAGCAGGCTTTTTAGCAGCGCTTCCAGATCGAGCGGGCGCGACGGGCGGGTTTCCTGCGGACCGGATTCGAGGCTGTCTTCATCTTGCGACTGGCGCACGTAACCGGTCCAGTCGATGCGCTTGAGCCGGTGGGCGAGGTTTTCCACTCCGGCGACGGCAGTCGCGGCGCTGGTGATTTCCTGCGCCGTCGATTCGCGCAACAGCGTGCCGCAGCGCGTGACGCAGCGGAAAACCGAGCGCGGCACTTCGGGATGTTGCAGGAGAAGATCGAGCACGTTTCGCGGCTCGGCGCGCATTTGGTAGATGCGGCGGTAGGCATCGCGCGTGCCGAGCAGACGCAGGAAGGCGCTCAACTCGATCTCGCTCGCTTGCGCGGCGGTTTCGCGACCGAGCGGCAGCGGTGCCAGTGCGCCGGCGATGGAGACGACGGAGTTGGCGGTGATGATCGCGCGCTCGATCATTTGGCCGATTTCGCAGAAACGCCAGCCGTCGTCCGCGAGCATCGTGTTCGAGCACACGGCGAAAAATTGCGGGATGACTTGCGTGACGAAATCTGCGGTGCGGCGCGTGTGCACGACGGCAGCATTTTCCGCGAGGTCCTCGCGAAAACGCGCGCGCTGAAACCGCAGGCGCAGATTCGTGATGGTCGCCCATGCTTCCGGGCTGAGGCTGTCCTGCACGGATTCGGCGTTGGATTGCGCGCGCAAAAAAGTGCTCACCACCGAGCCCGGTTCGGGTGAAAGGATGAGCCGGTAGCGGTCGTGGCGATTGGTGATGCTGCGGCGACCGCCTCCCGTGGATTTATCCAGCGGCGGGAGCAGGCGATTCCACATCGGCCGGTAGTGTTTTCGCTCCGCGGAATTCAGTTCCTCGGTCTCCAGCGTCTCGATGACATTGATCAAATACGCCTGATGAAGCGCGCGCTCCAGATAGCGGCCCATCCAGTAAAAATTCTCCGCGACGCGGCTCGTGACCTGACGCGGCGGCAGCGTGGTGTCGGGAATTTTAAGCGCCAGCGCCGGCATCAGCGGCGCGGTGATTTCATCGCTCAGCACCCACGAATCTTTACTCGTCCACCCGAAACCAAAATCGCCCGTCGTCTCCGCGGTGCGGGAAAAAACGCGCGTGAGCGCACCGGGAAAGACATCGAAATCCCTGCCGGATCGCACCGCGAAAACCATGTGATCCTGCGTGTGGGAAACAGGATGCCCGTCTTCAAAGCAAAGCGTGTTCGCGCCTTCCTCGCGCGGCTGCGCCACGAAATCCGAGGGCGCGCGGCGGATGGCGGCGCGCAAGCTGGCCGGATCAGTCGAGAGACTGCGCTCCCACGAGCCGCTCACATTTTCCCGCGAGATCGGGCGGATGCGGTAACTGTCGAGATCTTCGAGCACCATCTCGCGCTGATCGATGTCGCCGAGCCATTTCGTCGGGACGGTGGGCAGGATGGGATGTTCGCCGAGGTAAAAGCGGATGATCTGCGCAGAGAAGGCGAGCAGGCTGCGATCGTCCGCGAGTTGCGAGCCGGCGGCGTTCACGAGTGCGACCGTTCCTTTTCGCAAACAATGCACGAGGCCGGGAATGCCGAGCATCGAGTCGCGCCGGAAGACGAGCGGATCGAGCCACGCGTCAGCCACGCGATTGTAGATGACCTCGACGCGCTCCAGTCCGCGGACGGTTTTCAAATACACGCAATCATCCAGCACGAGCAGATCGCCGCCCTGCACCATCGGGATGCCCATCCGACGCGCGAGGAAGCTCTGCTCGGTGGAAACCGATGCGCCCGCGCCCGGCGAAAGCAGCACGACGGTCGGATCGCCGCCGAAGCTGGCCGCAGTCGTTCGTAAGCGCTCCAGTACTAGCAGCGGCACATCGGCGAGTGGTTGCACGGGCGCATCGTGAAATAATTCCGGGGTCACCCGCGCGAGCGCGCGCCGGTTTTGCATCATGTAACTGAGGCCGGTCGCGTGGCTGAAAAAATGGCTCTTCACCTGGAGCACGCCGCGGTGATCGCGCGCGAGACACAGGCCGCTGAGGTGAAGAAAAGAATCGAGCGGCCGCTTCAGGCCGATGGCCGCGCTTTGATAGTGCGGACTGCCGAGCACGGCGTGGATCGGGATGGTGCTCGAGCGGAGGATTTCGCGCTTCCCATACACATCGCCGAGGAACGCCTCGAACGCGCGCAACCGCTGGCGGAATCCCTTTACGATCAGCTCCCAGTCAGCGCTCGCGAAGATGTGCGGCATCAGGTCGCACGTCCACGGCGGCCGGCCCCACGCGTCGCTGCGGATGACATCGAAGGTCACGCCCATTTCGCGAAGCGTCGCCTCCATGCGGTCGTCCAGCGCGCGGCGTTCGTTCGTGGAAAGGTCCGAGAGATCGCGCAGAGCCTTGCGGAAAACCGGCCGCGGCGTGCCGTCCGCAGTCAGGATTTCGTGCCAGCCCTGTTCGAGCGTGGCAATGGAAAAAGGCTGTGTCCGGGCGTCGTTTTCCATGTCGGCGGGGAAGGTCTAGGCCGCGTCTGACCGGGTCAAGTGTTCAATGACCGTCACCGCCGCGAGCCGAGGATGCGATTGGATTCGTTCAGCGAGACGCCTTGAAACGACATGCGCAAATTTTCGGGATTCGCCGTATGCGCCATCGCTTCGTCGCGCGTGATTTTATTCGCCGCGACGAGCGCGCGCAGCGCCTGGTCAAAGCTCTGCATGCCTTCGTTGCTCCCGAGTTCCATGATGCCGGGAATTTTGTCGGTTTGGTTCGACTCGATCGCCTTGGTCGCGCCGACGTTGTTGATCAGGATTTCCAGAGCGGGGATCACGCCGACCGTTGTAGTGGAAACGAGACGCTGGCAGACGACGGCGCGCAGCGTGGAGGCGAAAAGCTGGCGCGCATATTCGCGCTGCTCGGTAGGGAAAAATTCGATCACGCGCTGGACGCTCTGCATCGCATCCGAAGTGTGCAGCGTCGTGATGACGAGGTGCCCGATATTCGCCGCGCTCATCGCCGCCATCGCGCTCTCGGCGTCGCGCATTTCACCGATCACGATCACGTCCGGATCCTGCCGCAGCACATGCCGCAGCCCGTGGGAAAAGCTCGCCGTATCCAGCCCGATTTCGCGCTGATCGATAAGCGACAGGCCGTCGTCGAAAAGATACTCGATCGGGTCTTCCAGCGTGATGATGTGCTTGCGCGCGGTGCGGTTGATGTGGTCGATCATCGCTGCCAGCGTCGTCGATTTCCCGCTACCGATGGCGCCCGCGACGATCACGATTCCGCGGGCCGATTCGGCGACTTTGCGGATCGTGTCGGGGAGATTGAGCTGCGCGAAATTGCGGATCTCGCCTTTCACCAAACGCAGCGCGAGCGCGATCTCCCCGCGCTGTTGAAAGGCGTTCGTACGAAAACGCCCGAGCCCGGGAACGGCAAAGGCGAAGTCGATTTCCTCGCCTGCGGCAAAGGCGGCGCGAAGATGCGCCGGCGCGATGATTTCGAGCACCGAGCGCAGCCACTCGCCGCTCGGCGGCTCGCTTTCCACCGGCGTCAATTTCCGGTCGATGCGATAAACGATCGGCGCGCCCGCCTTGAGATGGATGTCCGACGCGCCGGCTTCGCTGGCGTGGCGGAGGATACTTTGGAAAACGGCGTCCATGGCGAATTCAGGCAAGGAGTTGATCGAGGTGATCGAGGCAGATTTGCGACCACGTTTCCAATGAATCGCGCCGCGCGAGCAACTGCGCGCGATCGAGAAACTGCAGCTCGGTAATCATCGCCTCGCCCTTCTGCACGTCGTCACTTTCGAGCTGGAAAACATGCACCACACCGAGATGCACACGGCCCACTTCGTTCGAGTCGTCGTTCAACAGCGCCACGACGCGGTTCGTGTATTTCGCGCCGAGCTTCAGCTCCTCGGAAGTCTCCCGCTGCACCGCGGCGTCGTAGGCGGCGCGGTCGAAAGTAAAGAGCCCTTCATCGTGATCATTCATGTGCCCGCCGATGCCGATCGAGCCTTTCGAGACGAGCCGCTGCTCGCCCGCTTTTTTCCCGCGCACGTAATGCAGCACGCGCCCATCGTGGACGAGCACGACGTAGGGAATGATCTGCTTCA
This sequence comes from Chthoniobacterales bacterium, assembly GCA_038228115.1. Classification (GTDB taxonomy): domain Bacteria; phylum Verrucomicrobiota; class Verrucomicrobiia; order Chthoniobacterales; family Chthoniobacteraceae; genus JANLQB01. Next base: position 79,136 of record JBBRPM010000008.1, on the reverse strand, counting down.
AATCGGGATTCGTCTCCGCCACCCCGCGCGGCGTGAAGAAGTTGTTCTCCCGCGCCAGAAACGCCGGCAGGTATTTTTCCACCTCGAAACACAGTCCTTGAAAAGCCCCAAGTTGATCGAAAAGGGAGCGCCGGACGACGAGGATTTGTTCTTCTTTCATGACGCCGTTGTAGCCCGCGCCTCTCCGCCCGCGCAACCACAATGCCCGCATCGCCCGCCTCTCAATCCGGCGTTCAATTGGTGAAGAAATAGTTTCATCGCCATTCCGGGAGCCACTATGAAGAGCCCTCGTGCTTCTTCCCGCGTGAAAATCTTGATCTGCTCCTACGCCTTCAGTCCCTCCGTCGGCGGGATCGAGTCAGTGTCGGCTTTACTTGGCGCGGAATTCCTGCGGCAGGGGCACGAGGTCAAACTGGTCACGGAAACTGCGGGCGAAACCAACCGTGAAAATGGGTTTGAAGTCAGCCGCCATCCCAGCGAGGCAACTCTCTTTTCCAGCTATCGCTGGGCGGACGTCGTCTGGCATAACAATCTTAGTATGCGGCTACTCTGGCCCGCTCTTATCCGGCGGCGGCCTTGTTTCGTCACCACGCAAACCTGGCTTTCGGGGGCTAAGGATCGGGAAACGCGCATGAGTCGGCTCAAGCGTCTTATTCTTAAAGGCTGCCGGAATATCTCGATCAGTCACGCCATCGCAGAACACATCCGGGTTCCCAGCGTAGTCCTGGGAAATCCTTACGACGCGTCGTGCTTCGCAGTCTCCAAAGAAATCACGCGAGAACTAAAGCTAGTCTTTGTGGGACGCCTGGTCAGCGACAAGGGTCTGCTATTACTTCTGCAAGCTCTGGCTCAATTGCAAACGCTGTCACTGTATCCTTCGCTGACAGTCATCGGAAGCGGACCTGAGCAGACTCACTGCGAAGACTTTGTTAAAAAGTCAGGCTTGGACCAGCAAGTGAGTTTTTTAGGAGCTTTGAGCGGGCAGCCGCTGGCCGCGACTTTGAACGCTCACGAAATTTTGGTCATTCCCTCGCGGTGGGCGGAGCCGTTTGGAATAGTTGCCTTGGAAGGAATTGCGTGCGGCTGTGTCGTGGTTGGGACAAAAGATGGCGGCTTAAAGGAAGCGATTGGTCCGTGCGGGATTCTTTGCGAAAACAATAACGTGGACGCTTTGGCGGATGCGCTCCGCCTACTACTCTCAGATGAGGCCTTGAGAATCACGCTGCGCAGTCACGCGGAAAGTCACCTGCAACAATTTAGTCCATCTCTAATTGCCGGCGAGTATCTCGGCCTCTTTGAAAGAACGGCGGTATGATTTGCTTTTCGCATCCTACCGGAAACGCCAACGTCCGGCACGCGGCTCTGGCACTGGCTGAGGCAGACTTACTGGATGAATTCTGGACCTGCCTCGCATGGAACGAAGACTCTGTGCTCAATGATTTCCTGCCACGACGGCTGCGGGAGAGCTTGAGCCGGAGATCGGTGCCCGGGAAGTTGTGGCCCTATATTACAATGCGGCCTCTGCGCGAGCTGGGCCGGCTCTTCGGCGCGAACTCTGCGTTACCGGTGATTGGCAATCTAGTTAGCATCGACGCCGTCTATGAAGCGCTGGACCGCGCCGTGGCTCGAAGAGTGGAAAGCGCCAGCGGTCTGAAGGCAGTGTATTGTTATGAAGACGGAGCCGGCGCGACTTTTAAGGCCGCGAAGCAGCGCCAGCTTCGCTGCATCTATGATCTTCCCATCGGCTATTGGCGCGCGGCTCATGCGATCTACGATGAGGAAAGCGCACGAGCCCCGGAATGGGCGCGGACCCTTACCGGGAGAGACGACAGCCCCGAAAAGCTAGCCCGCAAAGACGAGGAGCTACGCGCCGCGGATCAGATCGTGGTAGCTAGTAGCTTCACGAAGGAGACTCTCAAAAGCGCTGTCGGTTTAAATACACCTGTGACCGTCATTCCCTACGGTAGTCCGGCCTGCGTGGAAAATATCGAGCGCGCTCCCGGCGGACAGCCGCTTCGGGTTCTCTTTGTGGGCTCACTTGGCCAAAGGAAAGGACTGTCGTATTTGTTAAACGCAGTCGAGCCGCTGGGGGAAATTACCACGCTCACCCTGCTCGGTAGAAAGACCGTCGATCACTGCGCTCCACTCGATGAAGCCACGCAAAAGCATCATTGGATTCCCACGCTTTCCAACGCGCAGGTACTGGAGGAAATGCGCCGCCACGATGTGCTGGTTTTTCCGTCCTTATTTGAGGGCTTCGGGTTAGTCATCCTCGAAGCCATGTCGCAGGGCCTTCCCGTCATCACAACCGCTCACACGGCCGGGCCGGACTTAATCCAACATGGGAAGAGTGGCTTCGTCGTTCCCATCCGGTCTGCGGAAGAGATAACCATGCACCTGGAGCAGCTCGAACGCGATCGGGAACAACTTTATGAAATGAAGCTGGCCGCGCGCGATGCAGCGGCTCGGTTCACTTGGGAAAAATACCGGCATCGGCTGTCGGAACTAGTCGCGGCCGCGCTTAAATCGGCACCATAGCCCGCCCCAGTTCATCCCTCCAAATAGCGCCGCAGCTTTTCGCGCAAATCCGTCCGCGCTCGGAAAAGCACGCTCTTCACGGCTGGCACGCTCAGGTCCAGGATTTCGGCAATTTCTTCGTAAGGCACTTCGTCGTAGCGGCGGAGAACGACGGCCATGCGCTGCACCTCGGGAAGTTCATTGATCGCGGCCTGAATCGCGGTCTGCATTTCGTCGTCGAGCAGCGCGGTGTCGGCCGGTTTCACGCCCGTGTCGGCGAATTGCTGCGGGCGGGCGTCGGCTTCCAGCGCGGCGTCGAGCGATTGGATCGGGTGGCGCTTTCGCCGGCGCGTTTCGTTGAAGACGAGGTTGCGCGTGATTTTGTAAAGCCACGTCGTCACCTTCGCCGTCGGCTGCCAGCGCGGCGCGCTTTTCCACACGCGAATGAAAACCTGCTGCGCGATGTCTTCGGCCTCGTTCTCGTCTCCGATCATCTTCGCGATCGTGCCGATGATGCGGTGCTGGTGCGCCTCCATCAGCTCGCGAAACGCACTCTCGTCGCCGCCCTTCACGCGCTCCATCCAGCGAAGGTCCTGCGCCGCGCTATCTGGTGCGGGATCGGCTGGGCTGCTGGGTTCGTCGCTCATCGAGGGGCGGAGCTTATGCTAACACGGACGGAGGCGGCAAAGGCATCTTGCAAAAGCGGGGAGGCGTTCTTATTGATGTGGAAACTCTTACGAAGCGCGAAATGCCCGTCACTGCCAAGCTCATCCCCTCCGACCTTCGATCCATCTTTGAAAAAGTGACCGCCGGCGAGCGGATAGATGACGAGGAATGCGAGCGGCTTTATCTTTCCAATGACCTGAACTCGCTCGGCTCGATGGCGAATGCGGTGCGCGAGCGAAAGAGCGGCAACGTCGCCACTTACATCCACAATCAGTACATCAATTACTCGAATGTATGCCTGCTCTCGTGTCAGTTCTGCGCGTTTGGCGCGCGGAAGCGGGATGCACATGCATTCGAGATGTCGGTGGATGAGATCGTGGAAAAAGTGCGTGCGGCGCTGGCGCTCGGGATCACCGAGATTCACATGGTCGGCGGGCTGCATCCGACCCTGAAAGGTGACTGGTATCTTGAACTGATCGCGCGTCTCCGCGCGCTGGACGACGCGCTTTTCATCAAGGCTTTCACGGCGGTGGAAATCCGGCACCTCGCCGAACGCGTTTTTAAGAAATCGATCCGCGAGACGCTGGAGTTGCTGCGCGCGACTGGCCTGGGCGCGATCACCGGCGGCGGCGCGGAGATTTTCGACCAAGGTGTGCGGGATCAGATATGCCGCGGGAAAGAGAACTCGGACGAGTGGGTCGAGGTGCATCAGACGTGGCACGAAATGGGGATGCCGAGCACGGCGACGATGCTTTTCGGCCACATCGAAACTTACAAACAGCGCGTCGATCACCTCCGCATCTTGCGCGAGCTGCAGGATAAAACGCACGGCTTCACCGGGTTCGTCCCGTTTTCTTTTGAAGCCGAAAACGCCCGGCCCGAGCTGAAGCACATCCGCCACGCGACCGCGTTCGAGGAACTCAAGAACCTCGCAGTTTCCCGCATCTACCTCGATAACTTCGACCATCTCACGGCGTACTGGGTCAGCCTCGGCCTGCCGCTTGCCTCGCTGGCGCTGAACTACGGCGTGGACGATCTGCACGGCACGATCATGGAGGAAAAAATCTTCCACATGGCCGGCGCACAGACGCCGACCTACCAGACGATGAATTCGCTGGAAAAAGCGATCCGCGAAGCGGGCCGCGAACCGATGCAGCGCGACACGTATTACCGCCGCATCCCTTCGACCTGGCGCGAGCCGGAAGCGGCCCCCGCCGCCGAACTCGCGTGCGCGTGAGCAGCGCCGGAGGGGCATGGCCCGCGCTCGCGAAGCTGCGGATCGGCTGTGTGCAGTATCTCAATGCGAAGCCACTCATTCACGGCTACGACGGCCCGGTGGTTTTCGATCATCCCTCCGCCCTCGCGCGCGATCTTTCTCTCGGCAAACTCGATGTCGCGCTGGTGCCGATCTTTGAGGCACTGCGCGACCCGCGCTACCTCATCGCCGACGGCGTCGCCATCGCCAGCGACGGCCCGGTTTACAGCGTCTTCCTCGCGCACCACGGCCCGTTGGAAAAAGTGCGCACCATCGCGCTCGACCCCGCCTCGCTCACCTCCGTGCATCTGCTGCAAGTGCTGCTCGCCGAATACCACGACCTGCGGCCGCAATGCGTGGATGCATCAGCAATCGGAGAAGCCGATGCGGAACTGCTGATCGGAAATCAGGCGATCGATTTCCGCCACGAACACGCCGGCACGCATCATTTTCTCGATCTCGGTGAAGAGTGGACGCGCTGCACCGGCCTGCCGTTTGTCTATGCGCCATGGCTGATCCGCGAGGATTTGCCAAATGCGCGAGCCGCTGCCGGCGAGCTTCGGGCCTTGGGTCGCGCGGGCGTGGCGCGCGTCGATGAAATCGTGCGCACCGAAACGTTCCGCGAGGCCAATTTCCGCCGCCGTTACCTGACTCAGCACATCCAGTTCGGCCTCGGCCCACGGGAAAAGGCGGGCATTGCGAAATTCCGCGAGCTGCTGGTGAAGCACGGCTTTATCGCGAATGATGCGCGCCCGCTGCGGTTTGTTTAGTCCGCTTCGGCGCGGGGGGGGGGTTCGCGCAGACGGCGCGTATTTTAGGCCGCGAGCGGGTGGCGTTTCGCCGGGAGAACGGCAGCTCGCTCCACCTCGGCGTGCATTTCACGACCGAGAAAATCCAGCAACACGCGCACGCGTTCGCGTCCGGAGAGAACGTTCGTCACCACGCCTTCGATGCCAGTCATGGCCCCACTCACGATGGTCACCGGGTCGCCCTCGCGCACGTCGCTCTCCACGATCGCGACGTGGATCTCATTCGTCCGGTCGCGCAGGCTGAGGATGGCACCTTCCGAAAGGTGGGCATACTTCGTGCCGAAACGGAGGATGCCGCTGACGCCCATGGCGTGCCCGACTTCCTTGTGCCGCTCGATGAAATGAAATCGGGCGAACAAATATCCGGGAAACATCGCCTCCTCAAACCAGCGGGCCCCGCGGGAAGTGGGTCTTTTAAAACGCAGTCTCGGGCAGAAAACCTCGACGCCGGCCATCTGCCGAAGGTGCGCGGTCGCGATGTGCTCGTGCTTCGGGCGGCTGCGCACACAATACCAGTTGATTTCATCTTCGGCGGCGGGCGACATGGGTAGAGGGGTCCGGTTGATTTCAGTTTGCCACTTGTCGCACGAATTGTGCCGGGCTCACTTTCCACGACTAGTGCGCTTTTTCCATGGCGCAAGGAATGAACGCGCCCACTTGAAGGTGGCGCGCCTTCCGCTATAGGTTTCCGCCCGCTAGACTTATCCCCGCACTGAACTGCGCGACGCTCCATTTTCACGATGCCCATCTACGAATTCTACTGCAAGAATAACAACCGGATCTATTCCTTCTTCGCGCGCAGCCTGGCCTACGCAGGGAAGACGCCACTCTGCCCGGATAATCCCAAGCACCGGATGGAGCGCGTGATGTCGTCCTTCGCGGTGACAGGTCGCGCGAAGGAAAAGCCCGACCTCGGGCCGGATGGGGGCGTCGATGATGCACGGATGGAAGCGGCAATGGCAGAGATGGAGCGGGAAATGAGCGGCTTTGACGAAGAGAATCCGAATCCGCGGCACCTCGCGCAGATGATGAGGAAGATGTCGCAAATCAGCGGCGAAAAAATGCCCGCTCCGATGGAGGAAATGCTGCGGCGGCTCGAGGCGGGGGAAGATCCCGAGCGGCTGGAGGAGGAAATGGGGGACACGCTGGACGATGATGATTCCGCGGACGGCAGCGGGGACGAGACGCCGGCGCAGGCCGCGATGAGAGCGCGGCTGAAGACGATGAGGGGAAAGCCGGGGCGTGATCCGACGCTGTATGAGATGAGTGATTTCGTGAAATGAACGCCGTCATGGCGGCGGCTCGCATTTTTCCCATGCACGCCTCCGAACTTCTGCCGCTCCCTCTCTAACATGGAAATCCAGGGCGCGACCGGCGACGATCTCGCGAGGGATAGCAGACGCCGCATTTTTCTCTATTGGGTCATCTCCGTGGTGCTCGTGGTGAGCGGCAGCGTGACGTATTTCGCCTTCACGCCATGGCGGGTGCGGCACCTCTACGCGTCCGCCGTCTCGGCGCAGAAAAGCGGCGATCTCCCGCAGGCATCGGTCCGCGCGCGGCGGGCTCTGCAGTTGGATCCGACCTTCGCGGACGCCTGCGTCGTGCTGGCTGAAATCTGTGAGCAAGAGCATCTGCCCGATGCGGTGGCGTGGCGCGAACGCGTCGTATATCTGACCGGCGGCACTCCGCCATCGCTCCTCGCCTTCGCCTCCGCAGCACTCTCCTTCGAGAAAACCGCGACCGCCCGCTCCGCTCTCGATCGCCTTCCAGAAAGCGAGCGCAACGGCGAAAGCTACCTCGTGCTGGAGGGAACTCTCGCCGCCAAGGCCGGGGACAACGCGGCCGCGACAAAATTTTTTCAAGCGGCCTGCGCACTGAACCCGGAATATGCTGCTCATCGCTTTGCCCTCGCAAAAGCGCAGGTCGCCTCCGGGGATTACCTCACTCGCAAGTCTGGGCTGGATCTTTTATCCGAGCTGCGCAATGACGGGAAACTTGGTGTTCAGGCCCTGCGCACGTTGATTTCAAACAACGAAGACCACCGCGAATTCCAAGCCGCCATCGGAGCCACGCAACAGCTCGTCGCCCTGCCCGCTCATGAGTTTTCCGACGAGATTCTCCTGCTTCAGCTCCTCAGGATGACTCGAAGCGACCGCTTTTTCGCCGCCCTTGAAACGGCGCAGCACTCCGCGGAAGGCAATCTCACAAATGTCCAGACACTTTTAGGATGGATGAGTAACCACGGTCTGGCCAGTGATGGTCTCGCCTGGGCTTTGCAGCGCACGCCAAAGCTCGGCCACGCCCCGGAAATCCGCCCCTCGATCGCCAGTTGCCACATTGCCCTCGGAGATTGGAAAGCGCTCCTCGCGATGACTCAAGCCGGCGCGTGGAAGCCCGTGGAATACATGCGCCACGTCTATCGCACGCGGGCGCTGCGCGAGCTGGGCGACGGACCGGCTTCCAGAGCCGAGTGGGCTCTCGCCGTCACCGCCGCAGCCAGACAGCCCGAGTCTCTCACCTGGATGGCTCAACGAGCCGCCGAGTGGAGCTGGGAAGATGAAGCTGAGGACACCCTCTGGGCGTTACTCGAACTCATCCCCACGACTCCATGGGCGATCGAGTATCTCCAGAAACAATTTGTCGCGCGTGGCGAAACCGCCGGCCTCCGTCGCATCGCGCTCCTTCTACTAAAGGCCGATCCGGCAAATGAAGACGCGCAGAATGACGTCGCGCTGTCATCGCTCCTGCTTAATACCGAAGTAGAGCGAGCCCGGACGATCGCCGAAGAACTTCACACCAGGCACCCCGACAGCGCCACCTACGCCTCTACCTACGCCTTCGCCCTTTACCGCAGCTCCAAAACTGCCGCGGGACTGCAAGTCCTCGAAGCTCTGCCACCCGAGAAACTGGAGGAACCCTCCATCGCCGGCTACTACGGCATCCTTCTGGCCGCAGATAAGAAAGCCGAAAAAGCTCGGCACTATATCTCGATCGCCAAACGCGCCAGCGTTCTGCCCGAGGAAGTAGAGCTACTCCGGAAAGCGGAGCAGGCTGTGAGCGTTGCCGGCAAATAGCACGCGCTCGGAAAGCCTGAAGTGAGTCACAGGACTCTTCGGTCGCTATTAGCCAAAGCCCGCAAAGCCTCGACTAGTAACTCCGGCCGGTCTGGAGCAACGTTGACACCAAATTCTCCTTCCCTGACCGCTTTCGCCAACTCGCTCGAGTCATCCGACACTGTCAACACCGGCTTCGCCGCCGCAAGACACGACAGGAGTTTGCTTGGAACGAAAAAATCACCAGTCCCGTGATACTGAGTAATAACCGTGCAATCCGCGTCGGACAGCATCTGTTCATACTGGAACTCTGGCTGCAGTGGGAGTAGCAACACATTTACCAGCGCCGCCGCCTCCACCGCCGCCGCCAGCGCGCCCCGGCGCGCCCCATCGCCAGCGATGACGATCTTGATCGACCGCGCACCGCTCCCACGATGGCACTCACGCTGCAGAAGCACCGCCGCCTCTATCAATACATCAAGGCCTTGTTTCACGCCCAAGTTCCCCGAATAGACCGCGAGGAAGCAGTTGGCATCAATGCCCCAACTCTCGCGAAACTTCCCGCGCAACGCAGGGCTCTCCGACAAACGAACCCCATTCGGAAACAAAACCAATTTCGCCTCCGGCACTCCCTTCTCCCTCAACCGCGCCATCATTCCACCACCAATACCAGAAATTCGCGCAGCGCGTTTGTATGCAAATCCCTCAACTGCAAAAAGCATTCTTGTCATGACACCTCGGCGAATCATGCCAAGCCCAACCGCGGCATCCGGCTGAAGATCCTGCACGTGGAATACGAATGGAGCCTGTTTCACCATCCCTGCCACCCACGCCGCCACACCCAGCAACAACGGGGGCGAAATCACGACGAACAAATCCGGCCTTCTCAAACTTAAAACGCGCAGGAGTGACATCACCACGAAACTGGCTTCGTGCAAGATACGGGAAAACGCAGCTACCTTCCTTGGAACAAACAGCCAATTCCGACGAACCACCACGCCCTTGCTTTTATCCGTCCGGTAAATCAGACCCTTATCTTCGGACCGAGTCTTCCACTCCGGGTAATAGGAGAACGAAGCAACCATTTCAACCTCGTGCCCATTGGCGGCTAAAAATTCACACAGGGCCGTATTAAAAGGACCGATCCCTGTGAGTTCCGGCGCATAGTTAATGCCCCACACTATCACTCTCATCCGCGCAAAGACCCCGAAGCCTCACCAGTCCCGTCCTCTTTCGCGGCATCCACCACGCTTCGCGGTTTGAGATCGCCCGGTCCCACAGGAAGTGTTGTCGTCTTTTCAAGATTCGCCCGTCTGAGCCGCTCTCTCGTCTTTATCACACACAGCAATTCATAGAATCCATGTAGTCTGGCAAAATAGTATCCTTCCACTCCGTCCAACATTCCCAATTGCCAGCAATAGACATAAAGGAATCGGAGCAACGGACGAAAAGGCACCAAGTGCGAAAGCCGCTTGAGCATTCGACGGGAACCAACCCGTCCGTTTTGTATTCCCGAAGCACTTCCTTTGACAAATCCTTCCAAAGCTACACACGCTTCCCAATTGGAATAGCGATTGTGCTTCTCGACAAACGTCTCCACCGACGGAAACGCGTAATGATCCATCTCCACGCGAAGGCACGCCGTCGGACCATCCACAATAACATGCTCATGCACCTCGTTATCGCCACTCTCTGTGGCTACGTCGGTCAGCTTTTCATAGCGTCCATGACCATGTTTGAACAACCGTAAGTTCCAGTTCGGGTAATAGGCGTGCCGCAGCCACTTTCCCATAAACATAAAGCGCCGATTGATCCAATATCCGACGATAGCCTCATCCTTGTCCTCGATAATTTGTCGCACTTCCTCCTCCGCTTCAGGCAGCAGCACTTCGTCAGCATCCAGAATAAAAACCCATTCGTGGCTGAAGGGGAGATTCTCCAAGGCCCAATTTTTCTTCTTCGGCCAAATCCCATTGAACAAAAACTGAACCACCTTCGCTCCATGCGATTCCGCTATCCTCACTGAGTCGTCGGAGCTCTGTGAATCAACCACAAAGATTTCGGCGGCCCACGAAATGGAACTTAAACAACGGGGCAGATTGGCCGCCTCGTTCCTTATTGGAATCAAGACCGAAACGGGAACTCGCTTTCCCGTCTTCATAAACTCTTTCGTTCTAACACTTCGTAATCATTTCTCCTCCTGAATATCCGGCAAGGATTTCCGCCATTCACGGTTCCCGCAACTACGTCCCTAGTCACCACGGAGCACGCGCCGACGATGGCGCCTTCACCCACTGTAACTCCAGGCATCACAAAGACTCGCGCGCCAATAAAAACGTTAGCTTCCACTAGTATGCCCTTGGTAATCAGAGGCAAAGAGGAATCCGAAAAGTCATGCGTTCCCGAACAAAGATATGCTTCTTGCGCGACGACAGCTCCGGCTTTGATTTCAATCTTGCCCAAGCTATACAAATTTGTGCGGTCACCGATGCAACTTCCGTTGCCGAGACTGACGTTCCACGGCACTTGAATCCGGGCTCTCTGATGCACAAACGGAACCCCCTCCACGGTAGCACCAAATAGTTTCAAGAAAAACAACCTCCATCGATTCCATGGCTTCGGAGTCCAAATACAAAGCGTAATCCACACCCACTCCCAGAGTAACATCCCGATCCTTTCTCGAATCGTCCACGGCGAAGTCACCCCGCAAACCTTTGAATCCACGCGGCCGAGGCTAGACATCGTTCGATGACCTCCGTGCTGCAATCAACTCTCGAAAATCCGAAATGTATTGGTCGGCAATCGTTTCGACGCTGAAGTTTTGTCGAGCACGCCGCCACGAAGCCATGCCCATTTCGGGCAGAACGTCCCTGCACTTTGTCAGTTTCAGGATTGCTGCCGCCCAAGCCTCCCGATGACCCGCCTCCGCGATAAAGCCGCTTAACCCATCGACGACCATTTCGGCGTTCGGTCCATAATTTGATGCCAGTATCGGCCTGGCGCGAGACATGGCCTCCAATCCCGCCATGCTAAAGGTCTCTCCTGAGATGGAAGGTAAACAAAACACCTCGTGTTCGTCGATATGAGAGAACAAAGACGCGCGGTCAGTAACACTGGGAAGAAATCGGAAACAGTCTTTGAAACCCGACTGGCGGACAAACCCAACCATCTCGTCAAAGAACGACGACTCACCGCCTTCATCATCCTGCTGAGGTCCAATCGTGGTCATATCCACCTCGCAACCGGACCGCATTGCTTCCACACCGCCCTCGATGAGTGCGCGCAACCCTTTATCCTCGGCGAAGCGCCCAACATACAGCATCGCCATGGATCGCCGTGCATTTGACGCCACCGCAGGCTCCGCTTCACTCAGTTCGATACAGTTATGAATTGCTTTAATTCGATCAGAGATCATCGGCGCAATCGCGCACGCTTCGCTCACAGTGGCGGTGCTCCCCGCGTAAATGCGATCCATCTTGGAATAAAATCTCAAAATCCACTTTGGCGTTCGATGGATCGTGTGGGTGGCTACTCCTATATCCTTGCGATAACGAAGGGCGAAGGAGAACGGTGCATGAAAAGATGTAATGTCGCTGCACGGAAGATTAGGCCAAAGCCGCAGGGCATACGGGAGACCCGCAAGATTGTTTGCCCAAACGCCCCGGCGCATGCGCGCCCCCTTAAACCTGCGATGATGGATGCCATGCACATCCGTTTCCAAGTCCCTCAGCCCTTCGGCAAGCGGGGAGCAAACGACCACCTTGTGACCCATCTGGCGGAACCGGCGCGCAAGCATCCAGACTAGGTTATTCACACCCCCGCCCTGCAACGGAGGAAAGGGTAGTTGATGCCCTAAAACGAGTGTGATGCGTAAAACTTTGCCGGGGTTTATCCGCATCTAATGGAGCAAAGCTAAAGGCAAGCCAAGTCTGGGCTAAAGTTTTTGCGACACCCCGGCGTCGCCTTGAAGAATTGAATGGAAGTCCTCCATAAACGCGCTGGCAATCGTCCCCAACGAAAACTTCTGCGCAGTTTCGGCCGCATTCCTTCCTATTTGATTCAACTGGATTGGGTCACCCATACATTTCACGATTTGCCCGGCGAGCAAAGCGGCTGCTTCCGGCGCTCTATGGTCGAAAACAAAGCCATTTTTTCCGTCTTCGAGATAGTCCCGAAAGCATTCCAAGTTGGAAACAACAGCGGGGCACCCATTTGACATAGCCTCAAGCGGAGCAAGTCCGAAGGTTTCACCGAATTCCGCCAATGAAGGGTAAACAAATACGGAAGCCGTTCGATACAATTGCGCAAGAACCACAGGATCAAACACAGATCCCATCCACTCAACGTTGCCGGCAAATGGTCGCGCGATCTCCTGAAGCTCCTGCAAGTAGTTCTGCCCGCCTCCGCCAAATCGCACTTCGGTCGGTCCGACAATGGCAATTTTCCACTGCTTCAACAGACTTTTGGGTATTGAAGCCACGGCCCTAAGCAAAAGATGCAGTCCTTTTTCCGGATGAATGCGGCCCACGAATAGAATCCGCTTCTGACGATCGTTACGCTCGATATCAAACTGCAATCCATTCACAGCATCAATAGCAGGATAGGGAATCACTTTAACCCGAGAAGCCAGGGAAGGCACTTCGTTCTTTATGGCCAACGCCACGGACCGGGTGACAGTTTGAAGTCGGGCAGCATTGCCATACAACCGCATTTGCCCCTTCGGGTAGCGTGCGACATGCACATACAACTTTCCGAATCTAATGTCTCTAGCTACCATAGGCATCCAAAAAGTATTGGTTATGAGAATGTCTGCCGCAGGAAGCACTTTGACCACTCTCATCGAATAAAACAAATCTAGAAGCTTTAGAAAGAATAGAGACTTTGGCGCGTCGAATCCGCGAACACGCACGTGCTGGACGCCTTTCGCCACCTCCGTTTTCGGCAGTTTTGAGTGCCGGCGGGAGATATGAATTACCTCGTTGCCAGAACGCGAAAACTCTTTTCCCAAAGCCTCCCACACTTTCTCCACCGCTCCGCCCATAATCGCCGGAACGGGCAGAAACGCACCTTGGACGATCGTGATCTTCACTAGTCCGCCTCGACTGAGTTTCCGCGGCGCAGCTTGGAAGCGTAAGGTGCAATCCCGGTTTTCAAACTCTTAACTTCCTCCATCTTTCCGTAAGTCGAGTCTGAGCCTTTACCGTCAATTCGCCCCGCATTCACGCTTGCCAGACACATCCCCGCACCCATTACAGCAAAACCAAGGGTGCTAACCTGACTAAATTGACCGCACAAGATGAGGAGGGCCGAACTCCCGAAGAGAAGCATAGGCAGAGCATTTCCGACACGAGCGGCCCGCGCTGATCTGGAGAACATCATCCCGCACAACATTACCCTTATGATGAGGTAGGGAACGCCTAGGAAAGGTCCGATCTCGAGAACAACTCGAGCCCACTCGCCCTCGGCCAATAAAAATCCGTACATTCCCGAAAGCTTCCGCGCGCCCACATTCGTTCCCACACCCAATCCCGCGCCTAAAACTGGCGCATTTGGCACCGCCATTAGACCACCGGAAAAATCGCCGAAAACTCGCGCCGTCCAATTCGACGCAGTTCCTGCCAGCCCCGCTCCCGAGTCTCCGGCATCTTTCAATCGCGCTTCAAACACTTGTCGGCCCTCGTGAAAAATATCAAGATTGGTCGCAACCACCAACACGACGCCTATCGGCACCAACACACCAAAAAGTTTGGTAATACTCTTTCTATCATACGCTATAACCACACCGACCATTACCAACACCGTTCCGATGCCCCCCAGTGCAAGTCGCGATGTCGAGACCACTGCTGAGATTGCCACGGCCATCCCCGCGGACATGAGCAAGAGGTGCGAGTAAAGTCCCCGCCTCCACAGGCCGAAAATCAGGAACGCAGTTGCCAGTTGAAGAAATTGTGCCGCCCCAGTGATGAAGGTAAAAAAACCCGGCGGCCGAATTTTTCCGAGTGCTCCCGCCATTTGGGATCCAACCCCGCCGCCAGCACCGCAATTGATCCAAGCTGAGGGATCGGACCGGAATTGAATAACCATCAGAACAGACATGGGAAGTGTTAGCAGAAGCAGGGCGCGCCCTAACTTTAAAATATGTCCGCGATTCATCACACGAGGAATGACAAAAATCAGGGGAAGATGGAAAAAAAGCGCATCAAATCCGTACGCGGTCACGATTGGATCATGAGATCCAACCGTCATGCCAGCGGCAACCGCAATTACGCCGATAATCGTCAGGGCAACCACATAGCTATTAGTTGGAAACACTCCTCTACCGATCGCTAAAACATATATCAACAAGAGAAACGGGTCTCTCACTAGAAGAAGTGGATCGGACAAACTGGGCAGAAGCCATTTCCGCAACGTTCCCTCGGCGATTAACAGCAGGAAATAGGTCCAAATTAACGCCCGGATCTTCGGAGAATCAACGAGCGAATTTGCACTTTCACGGCGTGACATAATCTCTTCTTTTTTGATTCGTTGAACTACACCGAAGATCGCGCGCAAAACGAGGACTATCGCGCCACGTGTTCACTTCCTAATTCCGGTTCCACGTTTTTTTCGTAGCACATTTTGCCGGATAGCTGAGACACACTTCGTGCTCCGTCAGCGAGTTCCAGCTCCAGGTTGAGACGAGCAACGTTCTCTTGCCAACGGCGCGGCAGTCGCCGCAGCGTATAAAATGTACTTGAGTGTCAAAGGCACTAACGAGGCAGCCTCCATGAAGCTATGAAGAGCAGTCGTTCTCTCCGTTCTTCGAATTAATCGTCCGTATTGAAACAAACTGTCCGCCAGCTTTCGCCGTCTCAGCGAAGTCGGCAAAAATGTGGAATGCAAATGCTTGCGATGGAATTTGATCAACTCTTCTGCAACACTAAGGGTTTTAGACATCGCGCTAGAACCGCTCTTCGAATAAATGCAAGTATTCGAACCGGTCCATTGGAAGCTGTGTCCACAACCGATGACGCGAATCCAGTAGTCCAGATCCTCCCCAACCCGCAACAACGAGTCGAACGTCCCCGTTTCAGAGGCCGCCGCCCGGCTCAACATCACAGCGCTCGCGGTTTGAATGAAGTTGCACTGGTATAGACTGGCGAGCGAATCCCCGCGTTGCCGCTCATTCGGCTCTATTACCTCACCAAAATGACGATCCAAATCAAAAAACGTCTGAAAACTTGAATAAGACATTCCTCCCTGCTTTGCCAGTGCTTTGAGGCCATCGCTTAAATGAGATGGTCTCCACCAGTCATCGGCATCCAAAAAGGCAAAAACATCCCCTGAGGCTAATTTCATGGCGCGGTTTCGAGATTCCGAAACACCACAATTAGAATCATTGTTCACGTATAAGACATCTTGAGCGACATCCGCTCGAAACTCTTTTACCAGGCGCTCTGTTTGGTCGTGAGACCCGTCTTCTACGATCACTACCTCCCAATTGGCGTGCTCCTGTGCTTTCACACTATCCAGCGCGCGTGTCACAAAGGCACCAGCGTTAAAGGCCGGTATAATCACGCTTACTTTCCGCATCTCGTTCTTACGATGGCGCACTTTGCGTCGAGGTCGAAGGATATCCCGCGAACTTCAACCATTGCACCGAGCGCCTCATTCCATCTCGAAAAGAAACTTGTGGAGAATAGCCTAAAATGCGGTTCGCTTTTGAAAAAGACAGGCGCCATTCGCACTGTTGCAAACTAGCTAACTCAGCAGAGATCCCGACTTTGACCGTATTGTCCGTCCGCCATGGATTGAGCGGTATCGCAGGAACGCGCCATGACTGGGCTAGTCCCTTCACGATTCTCTTTGCTCGATCCGGGAGTAGCGCAGCAATGCTTCGATAGGGTTTAGAAACACTAAAGGACGAAAATGTCTTCTCTCGTGGAAAGACGCTCCTCTCTGGAGAAATGGACTGAAAATCCTTCTCGGTGAAGCCCAGACTGAACGCAATGGGCAGGCAAAACTCCC
The DNA here is from genome assembly GCA_038228115.1 of Chthoniobacterales bacterium. GTDB lineage: Bacteria > Verrucomicrobiota > Verrucomicrobiia > Chthoniobacterales > Chthoniobacteraceae > JANLQB01. The sequence continues at coordinate 62,829 of JBBRPM010000008.1, read as the reverse complement.
GCCAAGTCACACTTTCCGAGTCCCCGAGCAGAAAGCATTGACCGGCTGCTTCTGACACAGAGAGCGACAGTCGAATGGCCTCAATGAGATTATCAACGTAGATTGCATTGCACGTTGCTCTTCCATCATTGATCCAAGCAGCACGTCCATTTAAAAGATCCTCGGCAACATCTGCAACCCATCTCGAACGCGGGCCATAGACGATTGACGGTCTTAGCCGGATGACCTCCACTTTCCCATCTCGCTCCAATCGTTCCAACTGCCATTCCGCTCTCACCTTGGCATTATTGTAGGGGAAAGGATGACGATCGTGGATCAACGAAGTCTCGTCGGTGTCAGGATCTGGGGACAAACCATGTACAGACGCGCTGCTCAGCCAAATCAAGCGAGGCACATTTGCGGCAGCGCACGCGCGATAAGCTGCCGTTGCCATCTCAACAATCTGGTTTGCATCGCCGATGGCCGCATGAACGCACGCAGTGCAACCCTCCATTGCGCTTGAAAGGGTCGACTCACTTAAAAAATCGCAGATGCGCCAGTCCGCTTTTGTTCTCGCTAGAACCGCCAGACTCGACGCCGACCTAACCAACGGACGGATATCTCGACTTTCGGCTAAAAACTGCTCGGCAATTCGAAGGCCTACGAAGCCGCTGGCACCCACAATTGCAACACTCATACTATCTCACCTGAGTCCGTTCCATCCAAAGCATCGGCAAGGGCGTTCGCCTTTCATAGCATGCCTCGATCCATTTAACGGCTTTCCATCCATCATGTCCGGAAACCAGTGGAGGCCGGCAGTTGCGAATGGAATCTATCACGTCAAGGCACTGCGCTACAAATGCCTGCGGATTCGTACTCAACGCGCGACTCTCGATGGGATATTCCGTCCGCATTCGCTCGCGCAGTTCTCCGGCGATAGTCATCGGAATTCCGTTTAGCGATACTTCCACCCTATTTGCTTGATTGACCCGTAAATGAACGAGCGCGTTTTCAAAACGAAAAGCGTAAGTGTTCAACGTCCGCCAGTCCCTGCTTAACCTTACCGACACTGAAGGACCGCGTGAATAGGATGCAATAAGACATGCATTTGCTTCCACGCCTTCCCCGGCATCATCTTGATATGTAAAGTGTTCCGGTTCACCGAGCCACCATAACAACAAATCAAAAACGTGTACACCAAGATCTAACAATACACCACCCGGCGTCTGTTCTTTTCGAAAAAAGGACTCAGTAGCTGGCCATAAAAACTTTCCACCCTCCTGAATTTCTATCGCCTCCAATACGCCAAATGTTTGTTGATGAATGAGATTTGCGATCAGTTGGTGACTGGGGAAAAAGCGCTTGTAGTGACCAACCGCCAGCACTCGCGAGCTTTTCAGTGCAGCATTGATCATTGTCTCGCAATCACCCGACGATCCTGCCATTGGCTTTTCACATAGAACGTGGAGGCTTTGATCAAAGGCCGCCTCTGCTTGCGCTCGGTGAAAACCCGGTGGCGAGGCAATAATTACTAAATCCGCTTTGACCTTTAATACGTCCTCCACTGAGGAAAATGGTTCGGCAGTTCCAAACCGGGAGGCTACAAATTCTCGCGCTTCCTCAAGCGGATCGAAGAATGCCACTAATTTTGCTGATCTCAGTTTCTCCAATTCCTGTAAAGCAGGCACGTAAAACTGACGAACAACCGCACCGCAACCAAGCAGGATAACTCGGGTATCGTCCTGCCTACTCATACGAGACGCTCGCTAAATCGTTGATGTATCACATCAGGATCGAACTCTTTTGCCGCCAATTTGTATGTGGATGAGGCAAGAAAGTTCCATTTGTCGCGACTTTTAAGCGAATCAACAAACGATCTGACCTGCACTATATCCGCAACAGTGAGGTTATAGGGAACGTTACGTCTTTTATTCCATCGGTGGATCGCGCTTTCCTCTGGCGATACGAACAAGATCGGTAAACCCAAGGTTCCGAATTCAACCACCTTACTCGGAAAGCTTGTTTTTATCCACGGCATTTCCTCTACTCGATCGCAATAGGCGGCTAGAAACCCCGCGGCGCGGCGACCAACGAACTCTACTGCCTCAAGATTGGTCGGAAACAGGGGGTGCAGCACAATCCTGGCGCTTGCGCAGAGTCGCTTCAGTTCCGATGACTCCTTCGCGAGGATTTCTAATTGCCCACCGGCTTCGTAAATCATGTCACCCAAACGCTTAAAAAGGGAGAACTGAGCTTCACACAAATGTCCCGCGTAAACTACAATGGGCCGCGGTAAAAACGTATCTCTCCAAGTGGCATTCCTCGGCGAACCGCTCGGGATCGGCAGCAAAACACTGGCACTCGTCGCTTCGAACCCATGCACCTCCGCGAGTTCTTCCGAAACAAACCAACTTTGTTGCGAGTGCCTTAAGATTTGTCGGGATCGCTTTTGAACGCGATTTCGTGTCGCTTCGGGAACCGCTCCGAAGTCAGAAGGGTTGTCGTGAATGATTGTTGTCATCGGCACACGGCAATTTTTGGAGTACTTCCCTGCTATTTCAGACATCAATACAGAATGAATGCTGAGATACGTCACGATGGCATCCGGCTTCGCTCCCCGCATCTTTCTGGCGCACTCGCCTGCCCATAAGGTCGTCCTTATTGCGCGAAGCAATCTATTTTCTGGTTTGTAAGGCGGCCACCAAGTCCGCCGAAGCGGAATTGCCACTTCCGCCCATTCCTCTTCGCGCGTAACAATGGAACTCTCACCCCATTCGGAAACCACCGAGACATCCCACCCATTTTGCCGGCACCGCCGCAGATGTCGTAGGATGGTGATCGGACTTCCAGTCCCTTCGCTCGGAGTTTGTCCGAAATACAAAACATGCTTAGCGGACATCTTCCTCCGCAGTCTCCGTGTATGTGACTATATACCAGTTCTTCACGACCGCTTTTTCTTGATCACACTTACGAAGGTCCGTCGCATTACGGCTTGTCAGCACGGGGCGTTTGCCCGCTATTCAGTTTCTTCGAGCGCTCTTCTTTCCGAACTCGAGATACATATCGCAAGCAGGTCCAGTTTGAACGTTCCCAAGGACGGGAACAAACCGCGATCACAGCATTGGCCCACGCGGAATTGTAGTTCATTCCCTCTACGGCCTCTAAAGCCCAATGCCTGCGGGAACGACGCTCCTTAATACTTTCGGAATTCCCTTCCATTGCCGGGTCCATAAGAGGAGCCAGGCCTTTTCGGTATCTCAAAGCTGCGACGATTTTTCCCGCCTTCTCCGCACGGTTGCCCACCACATGGTTGATACTGCGTTTGTGTTGCCGATATTGGAGCAATACATCAGTCACGTTGTGAAGCTGACCGACGTCCAGAAGTCGGGCATAGAGGTCAAGGTCCTCTAAAAATTCGTATTCTTTTCGATATCCTCCACACTGCAGAAGTGCATCTCGTCTGAATACCACCGCCGGATGCACCAATGCACCGCCATTGCCTTCCGCTAACTGCGCCTCGATCGCTTCATGACTCGAACACGGATGATAGATTTTTAAGGGACGGCCCTCAGGATCCACAAAGAGAACTGCTGCTCCCACCGCGACACATCGCGGATTGGCAACAAGATAGCTGAGCTGAATCTCAATTCGTCCAGCGTTCGAAATATCGTCAGCGTCCATCCTCACAACAAATTCACCGGTGGAATGTGCTATGCCATCATTCAAAGCGCCAACGATTCCCGTGTTCGCTCGGGAGACTACAACGATTCGCGTGTCTTCCCTCTCATAATGACGGAGTATCTTTAGCGATTCATCCGTCGAACCGTCATCGACGATCACGAACTCAAATTTCTTGAACGTCTGCTGGAGGATGCTTTCGATGGCTCGTGCCAGATATTTGGCTCCATTGTACACGGGCATTACAACACTCACCGACTGGCGAGTTTCTGATGAAGAATCCGACGCAATCTGCATCCGCGTTTATTGCCTCACAAAAGGGTGTGCAAGTCGGCGAAGTCCCCTGCCGAGCCAAATCTTCGCACGGCCGACCGCGAGCGCGCATCTTACTACTTCAGAACTTGCCGAATGTGCATAACGCTGCGCTCCGTGCCAAAGGACATTCCAGGAAGTTGGTAACATTTCCTCTTCGCCAAATGTCAACGCGCTGCGCAGGTTCGCCCAATTCAGTTCATACGGGGCGGTCAACCTTTCCTTTACGACTCCGCCCTGTTCATCCTCGTAGGGAAATGCTCCCCATGCTCTTCCTTCGCTCGGCGACGGACGTTTAGAGAATTGCTCTAGTAGCCCAATCGCTACTTTTCGAGAGTCCCAACCTAAAACTCCGCTCTCGAGAGGCAACTCTTTGAGGTGGTCAGCGAATCGCTCAACGGCAGCATGCACTGCGGCGAGGCCCCATTTTTCGAGGGGCGCAAATTTTTCTTCGCGAAGAACCGGCTTCACTCGCCCATTAGGTTCCTGAATATATCCCGTCGTCGTCCCGTGGGGAGCGGTGCAAAAACTTTCCAAAAGGAACACGAGGGATGGGATCTGATTTGACTCGCTTGAACCGTGCAAATTCCATTTGCAGTAAGATGAATGCTCCAATCGCTTGAGTGCTGGTGAATCTAAGAAGAGGGCAAAATATAGACCGACCGTATGTCTTGGTTTTCTGAACTCCAAGATGCTCTCTAGTGATTGCTGAAGACGCCCGTGCCAGCCTAGATCCACCATGGCCCAATGCGTGTCATCATAAAGCCCTTCCTGCTCCAAATATGCGCGCGTCAGTTCGCGCCGTTTCACAACACACGCAATCACCCGTTCTTGAAAATCGCAGTCACCTAGCAATTCTCCCTTCAAACGTTGAAGAGAGATGTCGTCTAGTGCTTGGTCCCACCGACTCATCGGCCAGCCAATTTTCATCAGGACGTCGCTTATGTCCTCAGGATTCATCTGGAGACGGCTCAAGATAATTCTGAGCGTGAGCGTACGAGTCTTTTCGAATAGCCACGACAATGACTGCTCCGAAAACTCGGAGATCGCTGGAAGATGCCATGCTTGCCGGCTTCCGTAAAGATAGCGAGTTTCGAGTTTAAGGCCTAAAGCGACGATCAGAGAATCTGCAATTCTTTTGACGAGGTATCCGTCTCTCGCAACAAAGTAAAGTCGCTGCAACCCTTTCGCTTCTGCTTCGCTGAGCAACCACAACGCATAAAAAGTGATTAGTGGTGCGATCAAGGAACTGGCGACCTGCGACAACGCCTTGAGGTGCTCTGTCTTATAGGCGAACTCCAATCTCGTCAGGCGACTGATTCCCGCAAGAAGCGATGTGAAACCTGTCGAGTCGGCTGAAACATCCTCCAACATCTCCTCATATCGCGTTAGCCCACACAGATGGTGATGTTGAGCCTTGATTCCCAATTTCCGTGGGCTTGCAACATCTGAATCTATCCGATCTCCGAAATGTCGGACGGCCCTTGGATGAAGACGCTCTTCCCTCAAAACTGTTCGAAATAGCGAGCCTTCGCTTTTAGAAGCACCCCACGAACTGGAAACGTATAGTCTATCGCTCGCCTCGTAAAGACCATGCTTTTGCAACTGACCACGTATAAACGCCTCGGAAAGATACATATCAGACACAAATAAAAGGCGGCCCGCGTGCGCTCTCTCTGTTTGTGTCAGCCGCCGACTTCCGGGAACCGCGACGATTACGGCAGCCTCGATTTCCAATTCGATCTGCCTCAGTTCGTCGGCGTTCACTTTCTCAATTACATTGTCCGCAGAAAGATCTCCGTATATGTCCTCAAGGGTTACCTCGCCATTTTCAGAGTGGGTTCTGGCAGATATCTCGGCCCGGACTCGAGCACTATAAAATTGAGTCGGAGTAAAATCAATTAATCCCGCCTTCGCAGCGCGGGCCCCAACAAGAAGAAAAACGCTGGTCGGATGCGCGACTTTGCGAGTCAATAGTGTATCGAACACGTCGAATGACGATATCATCGGGATTCTACGGCTTTTTGATAAAGGGCGAGGTGCCTACGACCGAAGTCATTCATGTCAAAACGATCTCGCACTAAAGCTCGCGTCATCCTGCTCACTTCAGCGTCGTTTTGTCGTAGCAAAGCGGTTCGGAGGTTCTTATTTAACCCTTCCTGGTCCTTTACCGGGCAGAGCCAACCCGTGCGACCATGGTCCACCATTTCGGGAATACCACCAGTCGCAAAACCCACAACGGGAGTACCTGCCGCTTGTGCCTCTTGCACCATTATTGGAAGATTGTCTTGAAGCGGCGAAAACAGATACACATCAGCGGCAGCAAAGAGCAGGCCCAAGTAGCCTCTGTCAGCTACGAAACCTGCGAGCCAAAACTGAATTCCCGACAACCGCAACTCAATATCGTCGGGTGGCTTTCCTGCTAAAATCACCAAAGGACTTAGATCGGCAACCGACCGCAGTGCTTGAATCGCATACTCCAATCCTTTACGTGGGTCCGCCAAATAGTGTGCTGCCACCAATACCACCGGACGCTCTAGTAAAAGTCCCAAAGCATACCGAGCCTCAGATCGGCAGCGAAACTTATAAGGATCGCTCGCAAATCCGTTAGGAATTACGGTCGGAGACTCTGTGAATTTCAAGCTCCGTTGAGCTGTTCCCTCCAGCCATGCCGACGGGAAAACGTAGTGTATGTGACGGGTCTTTGCTAGCAAGCGATTGACCATCAAGTTCACGTTTGTGAAGTCACATTGAGCACCCATCGCTGACAATTGCGGGCACTCCCCACAGTTCCCGACATAACGTTCGCAGCTTCCGGGGTAAACACAGCCGCCCGTAAAAGAGGAACAGTCGTGCGCGGTAAAAACGACCGGCTTCGTGCGAGCACAGAGTTTTAACGTGAGGGGTGAAATGGCGGTGTCTAAATCGTGGAAATGTATGATGTCAAAATCATTGATAAGGTTTCCCAATTGACCGTAGTACTCCCCAGGATATACTTCTTTTAGTCCGAGTTTACGTGTCATCCTTTGAACCAGGCGATTAAATCTGCTGGCCAAATTTTTTGGGAATAGCGGACCTTGAAACTCCTGAAAGGGGCCAATCGGGAATGCACATAAATGGATGACTTTGTTTCCTTCTGAAGCTAGCCATCGCCCGAGTTCCTCGGCAACTCTACTGGCACCTCCCCCGATTCCATTGGACCGACTGACTAACGCAACAGCGAGCGGGGGTCTCAATGCGAGGATCGACGGGTGCATCCAAGACACGTCACCTTAAGTGAGAGAAAACTCGTCATTGGTCCCACAATGCCGTTCGATGTCCCCGCTCTTATTTTCATATTGGTAATTTAACGAGGGCTGAGCAGACTAAAATTTGCCAGACGCAAATTTGCTCGCGATTATTTGACCTTCTTTTACGGCAACCGCTTTCAAGTTTAATTCAAAGCAAATCTGGTCAACGTCTTCAGACTCGTGGAGTTCGGCCTTGAAAAGTTGATACCACGCGGAGCGAACGAGCCATTTTCTTAAGGCCTTCCATTCTGACTTTTTCCAAAGACGTGCCGGGAATGCTCCAATGCCCTTCGCATTGTCTAAACGTATTTCTTCAAATCCGGCGCTGCCGAGGGCATAGTGGAGAGAGTGCTCTGTGAAGCTGGCGTGATGCGTAAAATCAATGTAACGCCACCGGGCCGCCAATGGAGAGTTCGCGTTCGGAACAGTCATAATAAGCCGTCCGCCTTGGAGAAGGGCACCTCGTATCGCGTTTAGCAAGTTGATTTGCGCATTTACTGGAACATGCTCAAGCACGTCCAGAAGAAGAATGACTCCAAACTGCGCCGGATGCTCATTCAGGTATTCCACAGCGTCCGCGACTACGCTGACCTCGCACCCGCTTCGACGCGCTATTTCGCCTTGTTGCTGGGATATTTCGATACCTCGGATGTCGTGAAATCCCACCATTTTAAGTGCTCGCAAGCCAAAACCGAAACTGCAACCCACATCTAAAGCGGGTAGGGACCGGTCGTCAGGCAAATCGTCCGACAAATATGTGCACAGCCACCTCGCCATCTCCGCTGCATGTTCTTCACTTTCATTGTGGAACCGCTTGTAATGAGCTGAGTAGTCTTCACTCATTTTAGACGCCAACCGTTTCGCGTTGTGCCCCAGTGACACAAAGATCCTTGAAGACGATTCGACCCCATTGATGGGACCAGTATGAGAGAGCCGTTTCCTCGCCGGGTGCCGCGCACACTTCGAATTTCAACGTATCAAGCACAACATCGAAATCGTTATGACCAGACTTATAGGTGCCCTTTCCTATTGCCACTCCACAATGATATGCTCCCGGTGCCAAACCCGGATTGGGCAGCCTCACTTCAAGTTCACTCTCATCGCCGCCCCGCGCCTCGATCATTCCCCCACTAAAACAGGCACCCAACGGCGTCCCATCACTGGAGAAGATGACGATACTCACACGGGCTCCCCGAATGCGCTCACGCGCGCGGATCTTTAAGACAAACTCAAAATCTTCATCCGCTTCAAAAATCGGGAGGGCGCGATTGAAACGTAGGCTCAAAATTTTGGCGTCAAGAGTTCCACCGACGGTGCGGGGCAAATGCTCTACATTAAATTCAACCGCGGAACATTCTCCTCCCCCATTCAAATAAACCTCGACCGCCTTGTCTGGCTCACCAACAAACGCGACCTGTCCCTTTTCCAAAACCACACAGCGCTCAGCCAGTTGAAGAATGACCGGCATGGTGTGACTGACGAGAAGAACCGTTCGCCCTTCCCGACTAGAGATGTCTTGCATCTTCCCCAAACACTTTTTTTGGAACTGCTGATCTCCAACCGCTAAAACCTCGTCGATAATTAAGATCTCAGGCTCCAAATGCGCTGCCACTGCAAAGGCCAGGCGAACGTACATCCCGCTGGAGTAGCGTTTTACCGGAGTATCAATGAATCTCTCGACTTCGGCGAACGCCACGATCTCATCGAATTTGCGAGCCACCTCGGAGTGCGACATTCCTAAAATTGCGCCATTCAGATAGATGTTATCTCTTCCAGATAGTTCCGGGTGAAATCCAGCGCCTACCTCAAGCAACGAACCCACCCGCCCACGAAGGGAAATTTCCCCTTCACTTGGCTCAGTTATGCGGGACAGAATTTTTAGCAAGGTGCTTTTCCCAGCGCCGTTTTTGCCAATGAGTCCCAGAACTTCGCCTGGAGCAACATCGAAAGAGATATCCTTAAGTGCCCAGAAGTCAGTAAGTGGCTTCTGGTCGGCACTGAAAGTGCCCCAAAATCGCTGAAGTTCTTCACGCAGGCTGGAAATGCCGATTGCTCCGAGCCGAAAACGCTTGGATACACCGCGGATCGAGATCATCGGCCGACTCATGAAATTCTATGCCTGATCGACAAATGTGCGTGCGGCACGTTGAAACAGAATTACTCCCATACCTAAGATGATGAGGCTGGAAATGGCGGAGAGCAGGTAGTGAGGTAGCGAAAAAGATCCGACACCAATCAGCGCAAGTCTAAACGCCTCCACGATGCTGATTAAGGGATTCAAAACCATAAATGTATCACATTTAGCGGGAAACTTTGCCTGTAGTGTCGCAAGCGGCCACATTACCGGTGTCACAAAAAGGAGCGAGTTCACAACGAATCCAAGAATATTCTGAAGATCGCGATACTTCGCAGTTAGTGCCGACAAAACAAGACCTGCACCAAGTGAAAGCGCGCCTATGTGAAGAATAATGAAAGGCAACCACAGCATTCGCCCGCTGAAATGAACGTTGGCGAATGTTGGATCGGTCATCCAGACATAGAATACAAGGACAAAGAACGCTATAAACTGGACGAACAATCCAATCAGGTTGGAAAATACCTGTGCTATCGGTACTAGAAGGCGAGGAAAATAGACCTTACTGAAGAGGTGAACATTTCCCTGCAGAGTGTTTCCGGTCGATGAAAGTAATCCGGAGAAATAATTCCAAGCCAATAAGCCAGCGTTGAAGAAAAGGAGCGACGGGACTCCCTTGGGGGACGCGCCCAAAACACGCCCGAATACAATCGCGAAAAGGACGGTAGTTATCAGCGGATTGATGAAGAACCAGACCGGCCCTAACACTGTCTGCTTAAACCGCGCCGTGAAGTCGCGCTTGACTAATTGCCAAAGCAGGTCTCGATAAGAAAACAATTCCCGCCACTCGATTGAGAGCCATGGTCCTTTCGGACGAATCAGCAGTTCATAATCTGCATCCATGCGTAATCATCCAATGTCTGATGCACACGACATGATTGTTTTCATCCCTAAAAAGCAGTTCACTTCTCACTGGCCGGAATCGTTTTATTACTTCTTCACCACCTGCGTGTCGGAATAGTAGTCGCCGTACTTATGGTAGTATTGATACTCAGACGAGCGAAGATTTGCCGCATTCAAAATCAAGCCTAACACGTTTACCTGCCGTTTTAGCAAGGTATCCAAAGCAGAGCGCGTCAATCTCATCGAACTCGCTTCCGCGCGAACTACGAACAGCGTAGCATCAATCTTCGGTGCCAGACACGCAGTGTCATCAGTTGCCAAAATTGGCGCACTGTCGAATATGACTCGGTCATACCCTGCCGCGTACACTTCCCTCAAAAAGTTGTCGGCAACTTCGGTAATAAACAACTCGCTAGGCCCGATACCTCCTTTGCCTCGCGGAAGGAGGCTAAGGTTTTTTACATCTGTCTCGACGACTGAATCCTGCCACCTCGCCTCGCCGTTCAGCACTTCAATCAATCCCGGCGCAGCCTCTACCGAGAAATAATTGTGTAACAGACCCTTTCTCAAATCCGCGTCCACCAATAGCGTGCGAGTGCCACCTCCTGCGAGGATGATTCCCAAATTTACAGCCACAGTGGATTTTCCCTCGCCGGGTACAGCACTGGTAATGAGAAACGCTTTGGGTCTCGGTTCCTCCAGAGACATGAAATGCAAGGTTGACCTGAGATTACGATACGCTTCGACGAAAATGCCCTGCTTATTGTTCACTGTCAGCAAACTGACCCTTGCAGCCCCGGTTCCAGCTTCCAGTGGAATGTGCCCGAGCAGGGGCTCCGGGAACCTCTCACGCAGTTCGATGGATGAAGTAACCCGATCATCCAGTGCTCCAATCAAGAAGACGACCGCAAGCCCAGCGAGGATACCACAAAAGGCGCCAACAGATATATCCTTCACTAATCCAGGCTTGGCAATTTCCGGGACGGATGCCTGATCCATCACTTGGATCACATCGTCCTGCAGACTTCGATCAACACCGACCTTGGTGTTACTGGCCTGAAGGCTCAACACCTGCGCCTTTGACTGATCCACTTTGGATTTCAGTTTATTATAGGCTGCCAGGCGTCCGGCTAGCTCCAGGCTCCGTTCATTCCACTCTTTTACGGATTTTTCCAAAGTCTCGATTTCCCGGTGAATTGCTTCCCGTTGGTTGGCAAGGTGGGCGAAGCTTTGATCGTAGTATAGCTTTATGAGCCCTTCCTGTTGAGAAATTTCAGCGTCAATGCGAATCATCAAAGGGTGCTTCGGACGCATCGCTTTCGCCCGCCTTTCCTTTTCAGCCTTCAACAATTGAAGCTGTTGCTTTGCTCTTAAATACTCTTCTTCGGCGCCGAATGGAGCAGAGCTCGCATCAGTAACGCCATCTACTGTGGTCCCACCGGTTACACTTTGTTGTTTTCGTTCGATGTTTTGCTCCACGTCCAGCACCTGCATTAGCTCATATTCTTGCTTTAAGTTATCTAGCCTAACTTTCATTTGTGCCAGGTGCTTGGCAGCGCTGTTTCCCCCTTCTTCTTCCAGATCGACCAGATTGTATTTCTTTTGGAAATCGAGAAGGTCTTGAAACATGGAATCCAATTGCTTCTCCTCCTTCATCTGAACCTCGACCAACGAAATCATTTTCGTAGCGACAATTTCCGCCCACATCTCTCGCTTCAATCGAATATACTCATCCATACACGCGTTAAGAAACGCCTGCGTATAGTTAGGCTCCTCTCCAATTGCGGTGAGATTGAAAAAATCCGTTCCTTTTTGCTGCGTGACATTTAGGTAAACGGCGCTGGCTCTCAGCTCTGGTGATTTGCTTTCGACCCGTGACGCCGCGCGCTGCCTTACTTGCACGCTTTCCATGAGCATGCACTGGGTGCCATAGAAGTTGCCGGAATTTTCATTCAGGAGTCCGCCATCGGGAAGAGCCACTTTTCCAACGACCATCATGCGTCCGCTGGAAGCATAGGATGGTGGCTTTCGGGAATCCATCCACGCCATCCAGCTCACGCCTAGAATGGTTGTAATCAAAATAACCCACCACCACTTTCTAAATGTCCACGAGTACCTTTGCAGCTTCGAGAACATCGAAGGAGGAGCAGAGGGATTTGAATTTGTTCTTTCCGAAGTGTCCAGCATGTGGCGTGTTGTTCTATTTATCCTTACTGAAGTGTGCGAAGAATGTGCCGGGATGAGCGATCATAACGTCGCGCTTCAGAATAGATTAATGATTCTCTCCGGAATGGTGATGACGTCGTCGGGACTCACTTCGACGTCCTTGTCCCAGTGCCCTTTGTCCAAAATTTCCGCGCAATCGATGATAATCGGTTTGGCGCTCCCTTGATCCTTGCCGCCGCGGACGAGTTTTACTTTCCGCTTGTTAGCATACGGGCCAAATCCGCCGGCTCGAAGAATCGCTTTCGCTACGGTGTAAACTTCGTCAACCGGGATGTCCTGCGGGCCCGGACCTCTTACGGCTCCCATTACGTATATTCTTCCACGTGACATGGCTCGCGCGGAGTTCCCTGCAGAGTCAAGACCCACGATCACCGTCGCCTGGAAGTAATACTCTTTCTCCAAGAGTTTTTTAATGTAGAAGGCGAACTGTTTGCACGTCTTGTTTGCGACCGCGACGCGACCTATGTAGGGCACATCCACTTCGTTGGAATCGGTGATAACCAGCGAACGCGGCATGCCTTCGTCCTCTACCACTTTGAAGCTGAGTCTGTCTCCAACTCCCAACTGCCTTTTATCGTTTAATCCGTCCATCGTATTCGGAAGCATCGCGTCAGAATAGTCGCCTCCCTTGTCAGAATCTCGATCGATCACACTCGACCGCTTCGGCAATCTCGTATTGGTTCTGGCATCGTCGTTCAGGACGCTGTCGGTGGACGTTGTGCTCACGCCTCCGGGGGTTGGCAGACCGCGGTTGCCGCCCGGTGTGATCCTTTCCGCGCGACGAACCGGAGGATTGCTCGTGTTTTGGGCCAAAGACGAACCGCCAAGCAATAATACCGCGGCCAGAAGAAACCCGCATCGAACGTAGAAGCGAAGGAGACGTGACATATAGATCATCAGTTTATTTTCTTAGTACTTTCGCACGCAAAATCGCTTCGTCCAACAACGGGGCGAAGATTAAAAGGCGTATCCCATGTGAAGGGAGACTCGGTTTTCGTCATAGTCGAGGGAACCTGCCTGCGATCCTTGTTCGTTCGGTGCGCTGCGCTTGGTGAAGGTGTAGCCAAGGGAGAGGGTGATCCGTTTGGTGAGGTTAAGTCCGCAATATATTCCCACGGAAAAGGTTTGGAAATGTTCAGCAAAAAGGCCGCCGGACTCTTGAATATCCTGAAAAGAGGCACTGGCTCCCATACTGACCCCATTTATGAGGTCAAATTGAGCACTATAGCTAACGTATTCAGTGGTGGTGAAATTGGAGAAGGCCCCGACCTGAGCTTCGCGCCCAAATGACAGGCTGTGGTTAAAGTGGCTGTTTAAATTGTTACTAATGGCGACATTCGCATAATATGTGCCAAGACTGGAGTTATCTTGGACCGCTCCTCCGTTGTCATAAGAGCCCGTCTGGTAGCCAGCACTGGCGCGAAGATGCAGATATCTTGATAGTTCGTAGCTCATGGTCGGCCCGGCGTGGTAGGTCGCACCGCCGTTTAGGAACTCACTATTATATTTTTGATACTCCGCTCCCGCTTCCAGGCCAACTCCGAGGTAGTCACCCAGTTGGCACGACAGAGATGCCAGAAAGGAGTCAGTCGATCCGTCAGAGTTGGAGCCGTTTGAGGTGAGAGATATGGAATTTGTGTGGCCATATCTCACCGAAACGTTTGCCTTGCTGTTCACATTCCACAACAGAGAGACGCCGGCACTGTTTTGAAATTGATTGTACTGCACCGGATTGCGCTGTGTACTGGAATCAGTCTGAAATTGCGGGACTGAAGGCTGATCGTAAACGCTGATGATGAAATTCGCGACTTTGAAATCAAACGAAAGCCCGGTGTTTGGGCTCAGCGAAGCCGTGGTTAAGAATCGATCATCCTGGGTTCCGGCGAGATACTTGATATAGCCTACTCCCACGCCCATTGTCAGCGTTGCTGCTGACCCCAATCGCACTGCCCCCGAAAGGTCCAACCGCGGAATGATTTCCAAGTCCGCCCGTCGATGAGCATTGTCATGAAAGATGTTATCGGAGAATTCAAAGTCCACCCCGCCGGACAGGACGAAGGGAATGCGACCGATCTTGATATTATACGACGCGGAAGAGGTGTCCTGCGTCAAGCGAGCAAGGACCGCTTCACGTTCGACACCGGACCGCAGTCCGAGCGGGCTAACGGAGGCACCACCAAATGTTCGTGAGTCGAGGCTTCTTTGGGGCGTCGTCAGCAGACTACCCGGGCGGATGCCACTGGGTTCGGGGGAGACCGCGAAGGTCGAGGCAGGACCGATGTTTTCCTGAAGATCCGGTGTCTTAACTGCCTGCCTGATGGGGATGGGAGCAGGCGTGTTTTCTGGTGGAAAAAGCGCGGGTTCCTCCCAGGTGGTCGCTTCCCGGTTTTCATTTTTCACGGACGCAACCGCCACCTGAGTGTTTTCCGGGCGGTCGGTTGCTTTTACCCAGGGAGAAAGGCAAAGGGTCGCGACAAATCCCGTGCAGACCACATTGATGCTGGGGGATCTACGGTTCATTGCCACGTCGAATGTAAACTCATTCCCGATCCGCAATTCAACTCGCATTTTTCTCGACGATGAGACCGGGCAAACGGCGCTTTAGTTGTTCGCTGGCTTCGTCTTCATTCCGCGCGCCCACCAAGGCCACCTGAAACATGCGTTGCCCGAGATTGCGGCGACCGTACCACGCTCCCATCAGGCGACCCTTCACGCTCATATCCAGATTTCTTGCCCCGTCCTGGCCTGAAATAGGATGATCTTCCCAAAGACAGCGATAGACATAGACCGGCGTGCCTTCGCAATCGAAGATAGAACCCGTGAACTGCAATGGTATGCCGGGCAGTGTAATCTGCAGGGGATGAGCTTCCCCGACCCGCCTGTAGCCTGCCGCGGGAAGGCATACTTCAGGGCGGTGCATGGTTGACAATTGGGCTGATGAACGACCGGGAGCCCAGCGGAAGTAAAACGCCTGCCACAAAGACCCGTCATCCCAATGTAAAATGGCGGACTGACCGCTAGTGTAACGTAGAATGGAGCGTGTCTCGTCCGAGATCGGCTCATACTTGAAGGAACTGTCCTTTTCCGGCCATTGTACTTCCCACACGAGGGAAGGCTTTTTATCCTGCTCCCGGTTACGATACCATCCTTCGCAAAATACCTCTACTCCCAAGACCCACGCCATTCCGAAAGTAATGCATTTATAGTTTACGAGGGGAAGTGCGGACGGAGAAGCCGTTGCGGGACCCAGTTCGGGCTCGCCGCGTAACAATAAGTTAGCCATCATCCAAAGGGCCGCAAAAGAGATCAGGAAAATCGTGAATCCTGCCGGGTCGTGCCACTTCTCAATAGAGTGCACCCCGGAGGCCGCTGCCTGCCAGCTCAGGAAGAATGCCCGGCATAAGTTCAGGACAAACGCGGTCAAACACCCCCCGATAACTAATGCAAGCCGACGCCCTGCGCCCAGCCGGTAAAACTCACCGAAAAACAGGGATGCCATCAATGTTCCCGCGAGTGAACGAATCCCGCTGCAAGCGTCGGCAATTCCGACCGAACCGGCAGCCAGATCGATCACATTTCCACGCTGAATGGCGGGTATGTTACATATATTTAAAAGCTCTACCGTAACCGCCGTGACCGCTCCGGCAAGCGCCTGAAGAACGCCTTGCTCCGCAGCGAGTGACCAGGGAAGGGTGGAGAATATTAACAGCAGCGGAACGGAAAAATGCCGAACCCACGACGATCCCCCCGAAGCCGCGAAAGGCAGGAGAGTCAGAATGACGACCAATGAAGCATGCACCCAGTTTAAAGGTCGCCAATCAGGGTTAGCTTCTTGAATCACACGCAACGGAAGGAGTGCGATCAGGCCTGCGCATCCGATCAGCAAGATCAAGCTTCCCGGAGCACGCTCCGAAGGTTCGGGTCGGTCCGACCATCGACGCGCCAACAAATAGATGATGAAGAACGGGACGAAATAACCGAATTCATACTGCGCGTTCGTGGACCAGTCTGTCGTCAGCTTATAGATCAACTCTCCCCAAAGCAGGACCGGGATGCACAACATCCATGCCAGCCGCGTTGCGGTCGATGTGGCCGCAGCTCGAACTTTGCTAGCGTCAGCGTTTGTCGGATTCGCCGGGGGCATGGTGTCGTTTTTGCTACAGATTTTGACCGATCAGTCCGAGTGGCAATTTCAGAATCCGCCAGCGCTCAAATTCAAGGCAGGCTGCCGCATTTGGAGAGAAGTTGCAACTTCCACCATATGAACGGATTTTGACATGTCTTGGCTCGTATTTCCGAGCATTTTGGGGCCTCGGAATGTCGGTGCGCCAGTAAATCCCACTTCGCCAGAAATGCAACGCGTAATCCCGCGTGCTCACCGTCATAGACTCCCACGATTTCCCCACGCCACACCTCCGAACGCGAGTTGCGCTCCAGCGTGGAACTTACGAAAAATTCATCCGGCTCAACGAGCCGCGGCTACGAAGAGGAATCGACGTCCACCAAGCCGTTCCGAACCGCATACCGCATGATCTGCGAGTTGTTTTTCAACCCCATTTTCTCGATCACTCGCTTCCGGTAGGTGGAAACCGTTTTCACGCTCAATGAGAGTCCCGCCGCGACTTCCTTCACCGTTTTCCCGGCCGCAATCATGCACATGACCTGATACTCCCGATCCGAAAGCTCTTCGTGAACCGGTCCTTTTCGGTCTTCCTGAAGGTGGTTCGCAAGTTTTTCGGCCAAACTCGGAGTGATATACCGGGCACCCCGCAAAGCCGCTTCGACTCCGGTCACCAAATCCTGACCCGCGCTATCTTTACGGATGTAGGCACAGGCTCCGAGCTTGAGCACGCGGATCGCAAATTGATCTTCGGAGTGCATGCTCAAGATGATGACCGGGAGATCGGGCCGCGCTTGCTTCAGATCCTTCAAGGCATCCAGGCCGCCGCGACCGGGCATGCTGATATCGAGCAAAACCACATTCCATTCAGCCTGCCACACCATCTGCAAAGCTTCGCGTCCGTCGCCGGCATCCCCAAACTCAGCGTGCTTGAAGTGCTCTTTCAAAACCTGCTTCAGGCCCTGTCGGACAATAAAATGATCGTCCACGATCAGGATTTTTATATTTTTCGCCATATTGGGGTTTCTCTATTTAAAAACGGAAAGGTCTGTCGGTTTCACGAATCTCGACCACTTAGAGCAATTACCGGGCAACGATACCGCTTTTTATCGAAATTGAGAATCAGGGTGTTGATTCGTCCTCCTGTCCGGTCTGTTCGCGGATGGGCAGGCGGACCGTCACCGTCGTTCCCTGTGCCAAGCCGGACGAGATGTCCACCCGGCCGCCGAGCGATTCCGCCCGTTCACCCATTCCTAAAAGGCCAAAGCTATTCGGCTTCGCTCCGGTCGCAGGCGCGAAACCGCGACCGTTGTCTGAAACCACCAAGACAAAACAATCAGCCTCTTTATTTAGTCGGACGCGGACGCGAGAAGCCTGTGCATGCCTCGCTACATTTGTCAGGATTTCCTGGAAAATGCGGAACAGGGCCGTGGCGGTGTCTTTGCATGCGCACTCGATCGCTTCGGCATCGACCTCGCAGCGGATGCCGACACGACGGGAAAAACCCTCTGCCTGCCACTCAATCGCAGCGCGAAGTCCCAGTTCATCCAAAACAGGCGGGCGGAGGTTTGTGGTGATTCGCCGGACGGTCTGCAGCGTGCCGTCGAGCATGCGTTTCATTTGCCCGATTTTTCGCACGACCGGCTCTGCTCCGCGTTCCGACAAAACCTTGGCCATACGGTTTTCAAGCCACGTCAGCTCGATCCGAAACAAGGTGAGTGCCTGGCCCAGCTCGTCGTGAATTTCTCGTGCGACGCTGATGCGCTCTTCTTCACGCGCGGATTGATTTCGCAAACCCAGTTCACGCAACTGCCGGCGCGAACGCTCACGCTCTTCTTCGATGAGTTTTGCCTGCGTGATGTCGAAAAGAAACCCGCGAGCGCGCCCGCCTTCCTCCTCCATCGAGCTGTAGCGCGCCACTTGCCGCACCCAGACAAACTGACCGTCCATCTTCCGTAGTCTAAATTCCGCGTGGACCTCCGGATTGCTGCGGTCGGCGTTCAGGATCGAGTGCGCAGCAGCATCTTCGTCGTCGGGATGCAAGATAGACTGCCAAAATCCCGGAGCGCTCCAATGCGACGGCGGATACCCAAACAGCGATTCTGCCTGCGGACCGACGTAGGTGAACTGAGCAGTTTGCAAATCCACTTCGAAAGGGATCATGCCCGTCGTTTCCGCCAGCTTGCGAAAGAACGCTTCGTTGCTCGCGAGCTTATTCAGAGCGATCCGATGCGCCGTGATGTCGGTCGCGACCGCCACGATTTGTAGCGGAGGACCGCCAGGTGCGACTTTGAAAACCGTCTCCCGGCTGTGCAACCAGACCCAATTGCCGCCCGTTCCCCGCAGCCGGAACTCCCGCTCGACCACCTGTCCCTCCACGGCTTTGGCCAAATTCTCGAAATGCTCCGCATGCGCCGCCGCCTCGTCGGGATGCGCCAGCGCCATCGTAAAAAGCGGCTTCATTTCCACGAGATTCCAAATCGTGTAGCCCAAGATTTTTTCGACGAGCCCATTGAGATACAGGCATCGCCTTTCCACCACATCGTAGAGGAAAAGGATGACCGGCGATGCGCTGGCGATCTGCTCGATAAAATAACGGCTCTCCCGCAGCGACTCCTCGGTGTAGCGGCGATACGTCACATCCAGCATGAAGCCTCCCAAGATCGAGCCGGATTCGGCGGAAGGGATGACGCTCAACATATCTCGCACCCACACCGTCCGGCCATCCGCCCTCAGCATTCGGTATTCGCACTCGAAGCTTGTCCCCTTTTCCACCGCTTCCGATCGCGTGATGAGCACCCATTCCCGGTCGTCCGGGTGGAGTCGTTCTTCCCAAAATCCTTCCCGCATCCATTCCTCGATGGGAAATCCGAGAAACGGCACCGCTTGCGGACCTACGTAAAAAAACCGGCCCGTTTTCAGATCCGCTTCCCACGGCACTACATTGGTCGTTTCGATTAAAAGGCGAAACTCTTCCTCGTTTTTTCGCAACGACAGTTCCGCGCGTTTCGACGCTGAAATATCGATCACACTTCCCTCAAAATAGAGCGCCATCCCCTGCTCATCCGTCACGATCCGGGCGAACTCGGCAATCCAAATGGCGCTCCCGTCGCGTCGGCGCACTTCCGATTGGAAGTCCGAGACAGACCCCACCTCCCGCATCTGCTGCACAAACGACGCCCGGCGCTGGGGATCGAGATAATTTTGCGTGTTTAAATCCTGGACGTTCGCCATCAATTCCTCGGGCGAATCATATCCATAAATCTTTGCCAGCGAAGGATTCACCTCGATCCATTGCCCCTCAAAGGTGGACCGAAATATCCCTTCGATCGCGTGATTGAACGTGTCCCGATAGCTTTCCAGCGCGATGGTTTTCACTTTCGATGAATCGTCAAACATTTGCCGTATTGCTTTGTAAATTCGCCCGCATTTTTACCATTCCCCGGTCGGACAAAGATCGGCAGCAACAAGGAATCGAAGCCGGAATGGCGCGTGCTACCTTGGCGGTCGCAAACTCGTCCTACAACGGAGGGGAATGCGCCCTTTGAATGCGCTACGAATCGGCCACACACAAGCACCTTTTGCAGAAAGACCTGACTCGCTGCCGGGAAATTTCCTCTCCCTTTTTTCATCCACAGGCCTACACGCGAATCATCAAATTTCACATTGCCCTCCTGCCTCATTTTCTCCAATGTCAGGAGAGATTCCAAGTAGCACCTCACGTATTCCCGCTAGTTCGCCCGCCGAATCACGACGCCTTACCCTAATGGGACGATGATCACCTATCGAGTCAGGGGAGTTACGGTTTTGCACAGCATCCTTATCGCGGGGATGTCGGCCGGCCTTTTCTGGATTTGGATCGCGATCCATTTCTCCCTCCGCCTCGCCGGCACGCCGGTTACCCATTCACGCTACGCCATTTACATGGGCGTGATCATGGCGGCACTCGGCCTCGATCTTCTGATTTCAAAGCTGCACGACACGGACCTTTTGCAATTGGACCTGGTCGGAGTGCTGCGCCTTTCCTTTCGGCAAACGCTGACGGTTCTCGTCGTTCTCCTCGTTTTTCTCGTCGCGCAAAAAGATACCGCGATCTCCCGCATCTTTCTTTTCTCATTCATCCCCGTGCTTTACGGCGCGCTCTCCGCGGTCAACCGCACCTTCCCGCGCTTCATCGCCGCCAGCCTGTTCGATTCCGGCCGGCGCGAGCGGACGCTGCTCCTCGGCAGCCCTAGGCAAGCGCAGGAAATCCTCTCCTGGCTCGACAGCAAATCGCAATACGGGGTGGATGTCGTCGGACTTTTGACCGACGACCGGGAATCTTCCGAAAAACTTCCCTGGCCGATCATGGGCAGTCTCGCCGAACTCGATTTGATCGCCAACATGTCGGGAGCCACTCAGCTCATTCTGTTGAAGATGCCCGACGCCATATCCAGCGCCGCTGCCATCGGAGCGCAATGCGAGCAGCTTGGGCTTCGACTGCTCATCATCAATGAAATCGAAAAGCAGATCTCGGAGAGCTTCGATCGGCCGGTGTTTTTCTTTGAGGACGGAGGCATCCGCTTCATCAGCCTCCGGGAAGAGCCGCTCGAATGCCCCTTCAACCGCATCCTCAAACGCACTCTCGACATCGCGGTCGCACTTCCCGTGGTTTTGCTCCTTCTGCCGCTGCTCTCCATTTTCGTGTGGATCGTCCACCGTCTGCAATCGCCTGGCCCGCTCATGTTTCGGCAGCGTCGCACCGGCATTCGATTTAAGGCGTTCGACATATTCAAATACCGCACGATGGCCGTTCACAACGCGGATGAAAATGCGCAGGCCACCGAGGAGGATCCCCGCGTCTTCGCGCTCGGTCGCTGGATGCGGCGGCTGAGCATCGATGAGCTGCCACAGTTCATCAACGTCCTCAAAGGCGAGATGAGCGTCGTCGGCCCCCGGCCTCACATGATGGCGCACGACGCGGAATTCGGTCGGGTATCAGACACCTATCGGTTGCGCAGTTTCGTGAAACCAGGCATCACCGGGCTGGCGCAAGTCGAGGGTTTCAGGGGACAAACCAAGCAGGCCAAAGACGTCGTGGACCGGGTCCGCCACGATGTTTACTATCTGGAAAACTGGTCACTCAGCTTGGACTGGCGGATCATTTTCCGTACCGCCTGGCAGATGCTGCGTCCGCCGAAATCCGCCTACTGAAAGTCCTGCGGATGAGCTCCGCACGCAAGAATCGCGTGGCTGGAAACTAAAAAAGCGACACCAATCTTGGCGTCGCTTTTTGAGTCCAGTCTCAAGTTGGCGTCCAGCGAGCGTTGCCGCCCGCTGGAGCGCCGAAATGAGATTCGAGAACTTACTTGATCTCGACAGTGCCGCCGGCCGCTTCGACTTTCTTCTTGATGTCTTCGGCTTCTTCCTTGGTGACGCCTTCCTTGAGCGCCTTCGGTGCACTTTCCACGAGTGCCTTGGCTTCGGCGAGGCCGAGACCAGCGACGACAGCGCGGACTTCCTTGATGATCGCGATCTTCTTCGCGGGGTCCGTCGCTTTCAGGATCACGTCGAAGGACGTCTTTTCCTCAGCAGGAGCAGCAGCAGCTCCGCCACCCGCGGCAGCGGCGGCGACTGGAGCAGCGGCACTCACGCCCCACTTTTCTTCGAGTTGTTTGACGAGATCAGCGACTTCCAAAACGGTAAGCCCGCTGAGTTGTTCCACTAATGCGGATGTATCGGCCATATGTCTGTTTTTGCGGTATCGTCGGCACCTGAAGCTTCAGGAAAATTAAGACCGGCCGCTGCCGGTCCGACGAGGAACCATTTGTTAGTTGTTTGAGGTCACGACCGCCAATTAGCAGCGGTCGAGTTTCATCGCTGGTGGCGCCAGCGGGAAAATGTTGGTGGTTTAAGCAGCCGCGCCATCCTTCTCGGCCTTGGCCTTGAGCAGGCGGGCGAGCGAGGACGCAGGTTCGTTGAGCACGCGGACGAGTTTGCTCGCAGGCGCATTGAGAACTCCGAGCAAGGTGGCCAGGAGCACGTCGCGGGAAGGCAGATCGGCGATGGCGCCGATTTGCTCTGCCGAAACGACAGCGCGATCGACGATGCCGAGCTTCAGGGCTGGCTTCTTGAATTCTGCTGCAAAAGTCTTGAGGACTTTCGCCGCCGCCGCCACATCGCGGTTTCCGATGATGATGGCAGACTGGCCTTTGAGCTCGCCTAGCTCCGGCAGTCCGGCGCTGGCTGCGGCACGGCGGAGGAAGGTGTTCTTCACCACGCTGCAACTCGCGCCGGCATTCCAGAGGCGGTTACGGAGTTCGGAAAACTGGCCCACTTTCAGGCCCGTGTAATCGGTGACGAACATGAAAGACGCGTCGTTCAGTTTGACCTGCAAGTGTTCGACGATGGTGGCTTTATCGGGATGCATGAGAATGGGCTCCGGTTAATTCTTGATGAAGGACGACGCGTCCACTTTTAGTCCTGGCAACATGGTCGCACTCAGGGTGACATTCTCGACAAAGACGCCTTTCGACGTGGCAGGGCGCGCCTTGACGACGGCCTCGATCACGGCCGCTCCGTTTTCCGCGAGTTGCTGCTCTCCGAAAGAAAATTTACCCACCGGCACGGCGATATTGCCGCCCTTGTCCAGTTTGAACTCAACGCGTCCAGCCTTCACCTCACGCACCGCTTTCGCGGTGTCATCGGTGACGGTGCCGGTCTTCGGGTTCGGCATCAAACCGCGTGGTCCGAGCACCTTACCGAGCTTGCGGACTTCGGCCATCGCGGCCGGAGTGGCCACGGCCACGTCGAAATCTTGGAAGCCTTGATTGCACTTCTCGATCATGTCCTTGTAACCGACAAACTCCGCGCCGGCATCCCGCGCCGCTTGGGCCGAGGTGCCTTCCGCAAAGACGAGCACGCGCACATTTTTCCCCGAACCGTGTGGCAGCGGACATGTGCCGCGGACCATTTGATCGGATTGTTTCGGATCCACTCCGAGACGGAACGAGAGAGTGACCGTCTGGTCGAACTTCGTCGCGGGCAGCGATTTCAAAATCTGAACGGCTTCGGTGAGAGGAAGCGCCTTTTTTGAATCCACCTTGGAGGCGGCCGCGCGATAACGTTTACTGCGATGTTGTGGCATAAGAGTTTGCAGTGGTAACGAGCACGTTCGTCGGGCTCTCCTGCGGATTAAGTGGTGAAGTTGCGTTTTACCCCGCCGCGAGGCAGGGGTGCGGAAAGTAAGCGGTCACTACGAAGTGTCAAAATCTTTTTTGCGTGGGAGTTTTTTAAAAATGGCGTGGCCGGCAACCGTACATGGGTTCCCCAAAGTGTGCGCGCTTGAGTTTATCCCGTGGCGAACGTGTGGCGGGGAAACGCTACGTGAAACTGGCCGCATCCTGTGCGCTGAGTCCGAGTGCTTCCATGACTTTCAAAGCCGCGAAAGCGTCATTGGCCGCGTAGAGTAGCTGCGCCGGAGTCAGGGCGGGCGCGGCCCAGTTGCTTGTGGTGACGCGTTTCGATTTCCGAAAGCCTTGGTCGAGCACCGCTCCGACAGCGGCACGGACTCCGATTTGCCCTTTGTAACCGCGTTTTCGGAAGACGTGATCGAGGTCCACGATCGCGCGAAGAGAGACGCCCAATTTCGACCGAATCTGCCCACGGTCATTCCGCAGTCCAAAACCGACCTTCAAAACCCGCTCCGACTGAAGCAAATCCGAAACAAGACCCCTGCACTCCGCTCGATGAAGCTGGAAGATGAAAGCTCGGTCGCGAAGGGCAAACTGGACCACGTGCGGGCCGCGGCTTTTTTCCCCGGGGTTGAAAGTGGGTTTGGACTCGGTATCGAAGCCCGCGATGCCCGACGCCACGATCTCCCGGCCGGCCTGTCCTACTTCCTCGACCGTTTTGGGGAGGTGAATGCATGCCAGGGACAGACCTTGAAAGGGCTCCAGGAGGGCGGTTTCAGCTTTCGTAGGAGAGATAAGTCGCACCACTTCATCATCGCGAGGGTGCTCTTGCCGTCGAGGAGAACGCGCGCGGTCGGTGAAACTCCGTCCCAGATGGCAACGCTGGGAAATCGATGGATGAAAATCGAAACGATCGCCCAGAGTTTCGGGAGAGACCGCATCTCGGCGATGTCCACCAAGCGGTGTGGTGATGATCCGGGGAGTATGGGCACGAGCAGTCGGCGCATGGAAAGACAGAGGACGTTGCCGGGCCAAATTCAAGCGACAAGCCATGGCCCGGATTTCGCTAGGAAAGCGGGTGATGATACTCAAGCACAAGGACGATGGGGCTCCCCTGCTGGCGGAGCTTGAGCGACTCTTCAGGATTCCTTCGCTGAGCAAGAGGCAGCGCGATGAGATCGAAGACGAGATGTGGAAAATTTGCGTCGGCGCGAAGGGTGAAAAGGAGGCGGCGTATGGGAGCGGCGTTTCACCAAGTCTCTCGCACCGTCGCAGAGCATCTGGCGCGCGCGCAGTTCGCGGAAAAGACGGTCGCGACCAATGCCGATAAAGCGGAGCACATGAAAGACTTTGCGGGACTTTGGGACGGGATGGAAGTTCGCTGGCTCTCATCCATTGACGACCGCGAGCGGGAACACTTCGCGCAACTCTCCACCGAAGCCGAATGCTCCGCGTTTCGCATCATTCTCAGCTACGCGCGCAAGGCTGCCAACGACAGCGTCACCGACTTCCCGATTGCTCGCGACAATCTTGGCGACCGTCTTGGAATCACCGGCAACGGTGTCGGCCTGTTGCGCAGAAAGTTTGCGAGACTAGGCATTGTCGAGCAAACAGCGCCGTACAAGGCCAATGTTGCCCCGGCGCGCTTTCGTTGGACTGCAAACATTTCGCAACCATTCTGAGTGCCGGTACATCGGTGGCGCGATAGCGACATGCAACAGCAAGCGAGCGTCCGTTGCCATCAGTCAGTTTCGCCGCGAGCGGAAATAGCGGCGCGCCTGCCCTTCGATCGAGTAGAAGCGGGTGATGACGCCGCCGGTGCCGATGATGGGAGTCTGAAGTGTGGACCAATTTGCTAGGCCGGTGGAGACTTCGATGCGGTAGCTGACTCCGTTCGCGGCAGCGAAACGATACTCCGCCGCTGTAACGATGCTCGATAACGCATCGGGCGCGCTTCCCGCGTCTGTCGGGCTGATCCGGTTGTGACCTCGAAGCCATCGCGGTCCGTGGGCATGGCGGGCAACGTTTCTATTCAGCCTTCTCGATGTATTCAGTCATGGCGATGCAGAAGGGCGCGAGTTGGCGCAGTCAAAACAGGCGCGTCCGATGTGCAATCGCCCATTCCAAGATGAAACCTCAATCCTGTCCTGTGTGAGACGCTTCGGCAGGTGTCGTAAATTCCCGGCTGGAATTGTAAGATGCACGCCCCACGGGCTTCCCTCTGCTGATAAGGCTACGGCTTTTCCAGAGCACCGAATCAACAGCACCGAATCAACAGCACCGAACCATCGAAGCTAAACTCCACCACGGCTGCGTCGTCAGCTTTAGCGAGCAGTTCTACCATACTCTTCAGAGCCAAGCGCAGCCAGTCGCGCTGCACGGTGCAATGCGACCTGGCTTGATATGCAGACTTGCTCACTTCCCAAGGTAATAAGTGTCGGTGTTTTCTCCCCTCAGTTACCCAAGCGACCTCCCGCGCCGGGTGAAAAACTCCTTTCTCCGCCGCATTGTCCAGGTAGTGAACAATCAACGCGGCACACAGTTCCCGCGAGTTTACCTTTCGCGGCAACTCAAAGGAAACTGCGCCTAAAGTTCTGCTAGTTGCGAGCACACCGGAGAATAACACCACTTCCGCAAGCTTCATGCTCACTACCCAACTGGCCGAAAGATTGAAGTCACCGAAGTCAAAACTCAGCCCCGGCGGAACGTCGGACCATACTCGGTCATCGGGTTGAAAACCAAAGTCCCGAAGCAAGTTCCAGGTGGCCATCTTGTCGGTTTCATTCATGCTGCGCTACTGCTGCCAAGAGCGGTTGTCGCGTTGTCTTCGTTGAGCCTGCAATCCTCAGTGAGGCCGTAAACTCGGGTGTCGATTTTCGTTTCCAGCGTCAGCGGTGGTCGGATGCTGGAACTGTTGCGCAGGTCCGGGCCACGGCTTTTTACCAAAACACTCCATCACGGCCTTTTCGTCATTGATTGAGAATTCGGGAGACATAGTGGGATTTCTGATCGGTTCGGTGCGTGAGGTTCACAGAAACCGGGAGCGGTATGCGCCTTCCGCATCTTCTCCCATATGTGGGATGCGCAATCAAGCAATCTTGCCGTGTGCGGGGTCGCTTCCGAAAACAACTCTCCGATTTTCTCCGTCAGCAGCGGGGAGCGCAGACCTATGCGGAATTCGCGCGGCGTGTCGGGCTTTGGTCATCCACGCTCCAGCGGCTCGAAGTTGGCGAACAGAACGTGACCATCGACACGCTGGAATTGCTGGTGGGCCGGCTCAAATGCAGCGTGGGTGACATTTTTCAGCAGTAGGGTTCCTTGCGATCACGCAAAGGCGTGGCTGTATTCAGGACGAACGTCTCAGGACACCCCATCCAAGTTGGCCCGAGGCGGCGGCTTTGGCTGGTGTAGTCCAATCCGTGTCGTGCAAGTCATTGAAACTACCTCTGGACCTTGTAGCGGATGTCAAGAAAGGATCCGGTGGATAAGTGCCGAAGGCTTTAGCGCAGAGGAGTTATGCTGGATTCGACCTTGACGGGAGCGTAACGGCCCGGCCCCGCCAAGCTCGCGACGCACGACACGCGGCGTGCGGTTCTTGAGCACAAACGCATGACGGGCGCGCAGCGACGGCAGGCTTGATGCCGGGAACGAAGTATTGCCGTCTATCGCGGTGTGCGGCGACGCAGCAGCGCCACGCCGCAAAGGGCGAGACCGAACAACGCGGCGGTGGGTTCGGGAACTGAGGATGGGCTGATCACGCCGAACACGCCGCTATTCTCGTTGGCACCGCCGGCGGTGAAGTAGAGCGCACCGGGAATACTGCTCGCGCTGCTGTTGGCGAAGGTGAGGCCCCAGAGTCCGGGGTTGACGAGGGGATGGCCGCCGTTGTCGGCGACGTTGCCCAAAAGAGCCCCCGTCGTCGGATCGAAGGCATTGATGATGCCGTCGCCGAAGTTTCCCACCAGCAGGGAGCCACCGTACGGGCCGAAGGTGGAGGGAGCCAGGGCCAGACCCCACGGCGAGTCCAGCGCTGCGACGGTCCCGCCCGCGGCTGATCCGGTGACGAGGCGGGAGAAGGTGTTCGTGAGAGGATTGAAGACATCGACGAAGCCGTGTCCCACCCCCGCGACGTCATCGTGCTGGGCGGCATCCTGCAACGCGTAGGTGACGTAGAACTTGCCGCCGAGATTCTGGATGTTGAACGGGGCATATCCAGCCAGAGCGGCTGGGTCAGATAAGGACAGCGTCAGACCGGTCGAGTTGAAGATGTCGATGGTGCCCGATTTGAAGTTAGCCGCGTAAATCAGATCCTTCGCGTTGGAAATCGCCAGCCCCTTGTACACCGCGCCCGCCACGGAGAAGACCTGTTCCGCGTTGGTTCCGAGCGCACCGCGCCATCCGTCGATGGTGCCGTTCTCGCTGGCGAAAAGGAAGGTATCGCCATGGAAGCTGGCGGTCCCGTTGAAAACCTGCCCGGTGATCGCATCGCCGCCGGCGGGCATCGAAACCACCAGACCCTGCTTCACGCCGAGACCGTTGTAGAGGGTCGCCAGGCCCGTCCCGTTATCCGAAACCCAGTACGGGCCGGTCGGGCTGGAAGAGATGCCCCACGGATTGATCATGAAGGGATCGGTAGCGCTGGTGATGAGGTCGGTCTGAGTAAAGTCGGCGAGAGCGCCTCGCGATGACATCACCATGAGGGCCAATGCGCTGAACAATGCCGCACGAAGATTAAAAATCATGTCTGCTTTCTGACAGGGATTCGCCAATCCCCGCGTCGGATCGAAAACGGCCCGGACGTGGAACGGTGCCGTGTAGTGAGGGGTCGGATGAGTCGGGATTTTCATTTTCATTTTTCGTGGTGGCGTTGGTTCTTTGCTGCGCGGCGATCGAAGCCAGACTCACGCGGGTAAACCCTAAATCTCGGACTTGGTTGCCATCGACAAACGCAGCCGAGCTGCGCAGCCTGCAAAGTTCATATGAAATCTCGAAATGCATGGCAAAGCCCATGATGCTGATTCTTCTGTCAGCGTCCCTCCTACGGGCCTTCCCGCCAAAGCCGCACCACGGTCTGCCTAGCGCAACGTATGGTTTCCCGTCCGGCTCTTCGTGAAAGGAAGACTTTCCAACGAAAAATCATAGAGACTGCCTTTTGAGCCGTGGAGCGGTGGTCAAGAGAGAATCCGGTGGATAAGTGCCAAAGGCCAAAGCGGAGCGGAGTTATGCGGATTCGACTTTGACCGTAGCGGAACGGGCTGGAACGAATCTCGGGGAGCAGGTGATCACCTCTTCCACGCTTCTGCTGTCAGGGGCAGTTCGTTGAGTTCCGCACGGGCTTCGCGCCAAGTCGGATAGTGCTCCCGAAGAATTTTGAGGAAGCGTTCAGAATGTGTCGGCTCCAGCAAATGCACCATTTCGTGAACGATGACGTATTCGAGGAGATCCTTCGGCTTCTTCACCAGTTCCGTATTGAGCCGGATGTTCCTGTCCCGATGATTGCAGCTTCCCCACTTGGTCTTCATCCGTTGCAGGAAATACCCGGCTACTTTTACCCTCAGCTTCGGCTCCCATTTTTTGATGAAAAGAGGCACGACCTCGTGAAGAAGCGATTTGTGCCACTCATGGATCACCTGCGCTCGCTTCTCGGCATCGGTGCCCGGCCGCACAGTCAGGGTGATGCGTTTATGGTCTAGCGAAACTGTCGGCTTGGTCTCCCGATGGACGATAGACATCAGATGCCGTCGTCCCCAAAGGTAATGACTTTCACGCTCAACGAACCGGCGGGGTGCCTCGCGGGCCTGATGCGCCAGTTTGCTTTGCTGCTCCCGAATCCAGCCGAGCTTGGAAATCGCATAGGCCCGCGCGACATCGAGGCGCGTTGCGCTCGGTGCGGAAAGAGTCACCCGGCCATGCGGGGGATGGACTGAGAGATGGACATGCTTGATGGCCTTCCTCGTCACCCGGATCACTATCTCTCCAAGCTGGATGGTCTCGGGCATCAGTAGCCGGGTTGGTTCTTGATGATGTCGAAAATGGCCAGCGTCGCCTGCCGGTTTTTGCCCATCAACTCGTGGAGAAAAGTCTTCACGATGCTCTCCTTCGCCTGATCGCCCTTCCATCCCGCCTGTGCTTTCTCCCGCATGGCTTGGTCAATCTCGATGGCAAGCGCCGCTCGCTCCCCTCGCTCCAGCGGACCGTCCTCGCGAAGCACTGCTGTCCCCATTGCTAGAATGTCCGAGAGGTTGTTGAAGAGCACAATGGCTTCCGGCTTGCCGTGGAGCAGCACCGGCACTCCGTCGGTCGATCCCTTCTTCGCCATCCGCTTTACCAGCTCCTCCGCCTTTTTCAGGAACGCCTCGTAGGCCACGGTATCGGTCCGGCTCTGTTTGATCAGGTCGTCGAGGAGCTTCGACATCTCCGCGTAAAACTTCGGATCGGTGAGTTGATCCCGGATGATGGTCTTGCGGACGTTGTTGATGATTCCCTCGGCGATGGCGTTCCGCGAGAGCTTCCCCTTTTGATTGAGCTTCCTCGCGATGGCGTCGTGGATGCCCGTATCGACGATCAGCTCAGTGAGGGACAGGGAATTGAGATCGCCCAGCTCGGCGGCGGGGTCGGCCTGCACGTAGGTATTGAGGAGGTGACGCATGTCCGCCTCGTAGGGCTTGATGTCCAGTTCCTCGCCCGAGTGCTTTTTGATCGCCGCCCGGATGTCGCTGTAGAACTCCACCTCCTTCTGCAAAGCGGCGACCTCGGCATCCGAGTATCCGGCCTCGGTGAGATTTTGGGCGAGATCGGCATAGGCCCGCACAAAGGTGGCCACGGTCTTGTAGAAGGAGATCCGCAATGGCTCCGTCTCGGCGAGGGCGTTGGGATTGCCGGCGTCGCCGCAGAAGTAGTGGAGAAACTGCTCCATCTCACCCGTCAGCGGCACCGGCTCGCACAGGTAGCGCAGTGCTTCACGGGCGGCGTCGAGCTGCATCTTCCCTTCGACCAGCCAGTTCTTGAGCGGGACGTTGTTTTCCCCGCCGCCGCCTTCATCGATGTCCAATTCGTCGGAGCTATAGACCGCGATGGCCTCCTGCACATCCCCGAAGAGCTCCTTGAAATCCACGATGCGTCCGTAGTCCTTGTCCACGCCGTCGAGCCGATTGGTGCGGCAGATCGCTTGGAAGAGGTTGTGATCGCGCAGCTCGTTATCGAGGTAGATGTAGGTGCAGCTCGGCGCGTCGAAGCCGGTCAGGAGCTTGCTCACCACGATAAGCAATTTCAGGTTCGCCGGTTCCTCAATGAAGCGCCGCTTGGCTTCGTCCTCGTAGGCTTTGGTGGACTGGCCGTGCTTCAGGACATCCTTGGTGTAGGTGTCAAATTTGTAGCGTTCGTCGCTGTTCGGCGGCTCCAGCACGATGGCCCCCGGCTGCGGCTCGAAGGACGTGATGATCCCGCAGTATTGGCCGAAGGACGTGTTCTGAAAGAGCCGGAAGTAGTGGCAGGCGTCGTAGATGCTGGCGGCCACGAGGATGGCCGTGCCCCGGTCGTTGTTCAGGCGAGGCTTGAGGCTGAAGTCCTCGATGATGCTGTGGATGATGCGTTGCTTGCGTTCGCCCGCGCTCATCAGTTGCTCCATCGTCGCCCAGCGTTTGCGGAGGATGGCTTTCTGAAAGTTGTTCAGCGTTTTGGTCTTCTGCGCAAAATACGCCTCGATGGATTTGGGCGAGGTCAGCCGCTGCGGCACGGCACGGGCCTCGTATTTCAGGTCGAGCACCACCTTGTCCGCCACCGCTTCGTGGAATTTGTAGGTGTGGATGTAGGTGCCAAAGACATCCCGCGTCATTTGCTTGTCCTTGCGAAGCAGCGGTGTGCCGGTGAAGCCGATGAAAAGGGCGTTCTCCAGCCAGCGTTTCATCTGCTTGTTCATGTCGCCGCCCTGCGAGCGGTGGCATTCATCCACGAAGACGTAGAAACGCCCGTGGATCGGCGGGGGCGGCCCCTTGAGGTCGGCAGGGTTGAACTTGTGGATGAGCGCGCATAGCAGGCGCGGCGTGGTGGCACCCAGTTTCGTGACAAACTCCGCCCGCGAGGTGATACGGGGCGAAGGTGAGTTTTCCCCGATGACCCCGGCGTTGCGCATCACGCCCTCGATCTGCTTGTCCAACTCGTCCCGGTCCGTGACGACGAGGATGCGGGCCTCGGGGTCGTGCTCCAGCAGCCACTTGGCCAGCAGCACCATGAGGATGCTTTTGCCGCTGCCCTGCGTGTGCCAGATCACGCCGCCCTCGCGCAGGCGGACACGTTCCTGCGCCGCCTTCACACCCGCGAACTGATGCGGCCGCGGCACCTTCTTGATGCCCCCGTCGAAGATGATGAAGTTGCGGATCAGGTCGAGCAGCCGGGACTTCTCGCACATCTCGGCGAGGGGGCGATCCAGCATGGCCCCCGTGGTCATCGGACTGGTATCTGCCGCCTTCCATTCCACAAAGAACTCCGCCCGCGTGGTGGCGGTGCCGTAGCGCAGCCCTTGCGAATCATTCCCCGCGAAGACGAGCTGCACCGTGGTGAAGAAGGGCAGGTTGAAAATCTCCTCCTGATTGGTGATGAGCTGGCGCACGCCATCGGCCACTTCCACCGAACCGCGCTTCAGCTCGATCACGCCGACGGCGATGCCGTTCAGATAAATCACGATGTCCGGCCTGCGCTCGTATCCGCCTTTGAGCGTCACCTCCTCAGCGAGGGCGAAATCGTTTTTCTCCGGGCGCTCCCAATCCACCAGATGCACCGTCTCGTGCGCCAGCCCGGCGGCGATCTGCACCGGCACGCCGTAGCGCAGCAGTTGGTAGGTGCGCAGGTTCGCCTGATACAGCGTGATGCCCGTCGCGTCCGTAGCCGCCAGGAGCTTTTGCAGCGCGGCGGAAATGTGCGCGGCAGAATAGCCCCGCGCTTGCAGGTTCGCCCGCAGCAGGTCCGCCTCGATGTTGCGGTTGTTCGGGCGCTTGTTCCATTCGCCGAGGTAGCGGTAGCCGAGGCAATCGGGGCGTGCCTTGTCCGTGAACAGGGCGATGACCCGGTTCTGCGTCTTGCGTTCGGAGCGTGGGATTTCAGGCATTTTCTATTAACCGCGGGGGAGTTTTGGCGCGCAGCCCTACCGCTAAAGCGGGCTTTCTCCAGTTGCTTCGACGGCGACCATTTTCCGCCTTATGAAATTGAGGATTTGGTTCCCACGTGAATCGATCAGATGAGCCCAATTCTTGGAGGACTTCCACTTTGAGAGGTTCTCTTTGTGCTCTTGGTAGCTGCCGCCGTCGTGGGGGTAATCCTTTTCCGCCGGGTGGGTATTGCCAGCACGGGTGTTCTGGCCCGGGGTCAGGAGGAGAAGGTTGCCCAAACCGTTAATGTAGCCGCCCACTTCCTTCATGAGCCTTTCCCGCTCATCAGCAGGTAGCTCGCCTTCCTTCGGGTATCCGTCGATCCATTCCCACTGCCACTCTTGGGGCAGGATGTGCTCCACCGAGGGGGATCCTTTCATTACCGTGCGCAGATTGGTGTTCAGGCTGACTTCATACTTGTAGAGTCCATAGATCATCTTTCCCTTCCACCAGTGGAAAGCGCTGTTCAGGATGTTTGGTTGGTTCTCCACTAGGTAGTTGTCCACCAACTTCTGGAGCCCCTTGGTCTGGTCTCGGAAACCGTCGGAAAGGTAATGCTGGAGAAGCTCCGAAATCTGACGCTCGCTTTGCCCTAGTTCAGAGAAGAGCTTGGGGAAATCGTCCTTATACCAAAGCCTGTGATAGGCACCGTGAAAGTCCCGGATGAAGAGGAACCGCTCCCATAGTTTCATCGTCTCCGTGGGCAAGCGCCCATTGCCCTTGCATTCGTCGGTCGAAAGTCGGCGGCAGACGATCAGGAAGAACTCACAGCTCAATCCCGGTTCGAGGATCAGCACATCCCCAACGAGGCTGTCGTCCATGTCCCACCTCGGGAGGTGCTCGCTGACGATCCGCATGGAGGAACTCAACTCTCTGGCTAGGGCAAGTGCGTAGGCCACGCCGTCCTCGGGTTTCCTCGGGGTCTTATCGTCGTCCTCGAAGCGGAGTCGCTTCCCGACGTGGGCGATTAGGGCGTCCCCGTTTGCGTCTGCTGGAGGTGAATGGAACTGGCGAGCTTGCGCCTTGCTGCCGTCATCCACAGCGCGTAGGTGGTGGCGCAGGATCTGATCCGTCGTCATTTCGCCACGGAAGCTGCACTCGGCTAGTCGCTCCTCCATGCCGTAGATCTGACCAAACTCGCTCTGAATCCCCTCAACCAGCTCTTTGCGCGCTGCCTCGGTTTCCCCGTGGTCGTAAACGAACTTCATCAGCATCGCCTTGACCACTTCCAAAGTCGTCAGCGGAACGCCCCGGGTATTGTGCATCTCAAAGACATTGACCGCGACCGACTTGTCCCGCGTGAGGTGATGAGAGCAGTGGGCCTTCATTAACACGTCGATGTAGGCGGGGATCTTATCGGGATCGAGTTCGCCTTTCAGGAAGGCCTGGTCCATTTGCAGCAGGACCAAAATGATCCGCCGTTGTGAGCGGGTCAGGTCGCCGGACAGGCCGAACGCCTCGCTGAGGGTCTTGGAATCCGGGGGGTGCTTAGAATCGAAGGGTATCTTGCGAGCGAGGTAGCCACCCAGACGGGCGGCGATGTTCCGATAAGCCTCCATGTCGTAGGAAACGGTGAAGAAGCGTTCCCGCAGGCAGTCGGCGGAATCTGGTAGCGGGGTGGGGTGGTGGTGTCGGCAGACCAGCAAGAAGAGAACGAAAGTGGTGATGCGCTGTTGGCCGTCCACGATCTCCCAGCAATCTCCACAGTTCTCGATGATGAAGTGGCCAAAGTAGTAGGAGCGTCCGGACGTCTGGTATTCCCGGAGATCGGAGAGGAAGAGGCCGGCCTGCTTCTCCTCCCAAGAGAAGGCGCGCTGGTAATCTGGGACTTTCAGCGCAACCAAAGCGCCCGCGGGGGCAAAGATCGAGCGGAAGGTGGAATCGGGTTCAGCTTCGAGTTTGGTGTCGGATGAGATAAGAGAGGAGGTATTGCTCATAAAAGTCGTGTCCGGCCGGTGAGGAGTTCCTGCATCATGCCTTGCTTGAGGGCGCGGGTCTTGGCCTGCCGCTGCTCCAGCACCGCCAGCTCCGCGTCCATCTCACTCAGCACGGCGGCGATGGCGGTTTGTTCGGGGAGGGGGGGCAATGCGAACGTGAACTTCTTCATGTCGGAGCCGTAGAGGTGATAGACCGTTGACCCGGTAACAAGCCGAAGGACTTGGTCCTCCTCGCGGCGAATGATGTAGCTCAAGAAGGAGCCGAAAACGCGCCGCAAATCCGAACGAATAACAAGGATGTCGCCTCCGAGAATCACGCCGTCAACGGTGACGCAGCTTGCTTTGGCCAAACCTCTGGGCGTGACATCCGATGTCGGCATCAGCACGTCATTCGCAAATGAACGGAAAGAATCCCGCGAGCCATTGGTGCGGCTAAGGATTTCGCCAATCGTCTCGGGGTAACGAGTGAACAGTTCGCCGTAGTGGATGCAAGGCTCTGAACCATCAGGTATAAGCGCGCTTTTCGGCAGCCCTTTTCCTTTGAAGAAAGTTGCGACTTCCCCCAGCCGCTTCACCTCCCACTCGCCGTGGAAGCCGGGGAGGCGGGTTTGGCCGGTGAGGAGTTGCTGCATGGCGGCCTGTTTGAGGTCGCGCTTCTTGGCGATGAGCCGGTCCAGCGCGCCCAGCAGCGCATCCACATCGCTCAACGCCGTCGCGATGGCGCGTTGTTCGGGGAGGGATGGTGGCAGTGAAATAGAAAACCTCGCCAACTCTTTCGCCCCCAAGTTCGGCTGTGCAGCGCCACCCGCCCATGTGTCGATCATCTGGGCGCATATCGCGGAACTGAAATAGCAAATGAGGAATTTGAGACTCACTGCCGCTGCCTTGGGGCGGATAATGACAAGTGAACTCGCTATTGCTCCGCAGCCAAAGTTATCGCTTACGACTCCAAACTTCCCAAGCGAACCACGAAGACAAAACAATATGTCGCCTGCCTTCACTTTTCCTCCCCCAAGCCGCTCATACGCCTCTTGAGTGATGTAGTTCATTTCGCTGGAAGAGATTTGTCCCTCTGCAACGTGTCCAGCGTTGATGAACGGGATGCCACTCTGCCGGAAAGATCCAGGTGAAGGATAGTTGCTGCTTCGATCTCCGTTCTCAAACGAACAGACTTGTCCGAGCGTGGAAACTCTCCAGCCCTCTGGAATGACACCCACCTCGGACTGCTTGTAGCCGGGCTTCACTTCCATACCGCTCCCATCTTTTTGAGGTGTTCGTCCACGCGGCTGGCGAGGGTCGCGACTTCGTCGGTGAGCTGCGGCAGCGGGGTGGCGTAGCGTTCAGCGAGCTGGCGGATGCGGCCGGTGAGGGTTTGCGAGACGCGGTCGAGTTCGCCCTGCACGGCGGCGGCGATGGTGGGGAGCCATTTGTCGTCCACCACGAGGGTCTGGATCTCATCGACGCTGAGTGTGGCGTGATCGTGGGCGAGCTGGTCGAGGGCGTCGTCGGCCAGCTTGATCGCCTTTTTCAAATCGGCCTGCTGTTCGTCGAGATTGGCCCACTGCTTCAGCACCTTCGCCTCGTCGGCGGCATCGGGATCGCCCTTGATGGCTTTGAGGCGTTTGGCGACTTCGGCTTTGTTGATTTTTTCCAGCTCGGCGAAGGCACCTTCTTCGCCGGCGTGTTCCTCTTCCAGCTCGGTGAGCTGCGCGGCCACCGCCTCCAGCTCGGTCTGCTGGGCCTCCAGTGCGGCTTGTTCCCTGGCAAAATAGCGGGCGACGATGAGGCGCTTGGGCACGAGGTCGCAGGCCCAGCCTTTGTCCCTGCTCTTGCCCTTTTTGTCAGTCTCCAGGATGCGCTGCGGCTTGGCCACCCAGCCATCGGCGGCGATGAGGTAGCAGTCGTCCTGCATGGCGGCGGCCCAGTAGTCCATGAGGTGCTGATACACGTCGTAGGCATCGAGGAGCGGCACGGCCTTGAAGGTGGTGAGCAGATCCTCGGCGACGGTCTCGATGAGTTGCTTCGGGTGGCCGTCTTTGGCGAAGCCTTTGAGCAAAGGCGTGTTGGTTTTCTTCCAAGCACCGAACCGGTCGGTGGCGGCAGTGTTGAACGCGGTGAACTCTGGGTGCGCGAAGATGGCGGCTTTCACCTCGGCGATGGGGACGCGCAGCTTGGAATAGCCTGGACGGCCCGCGCTCTCAAACAACGCGGCCCGCACGGCGGGGATGACTTTCCAATAGTGTCCCAGCGCATCGAGATCGCGCTCGGGGATGTCGCCGCGCAGGTGGCCGTCGATGTCCTGAATGTCCTCCGGCTCGGTGCTGTCGATGTAGCGCGGGAGGTTGAGGTTGAAGTCGTTCTTCGCGTCGCTGATTTCGTCGAAGGGCACCATGCGGGCGTAGCGCGGGACTTCGGCCTGCCGAGCGAAGGTGTCCACGATGCGGTGGATGTCCTGCTCGCGGAGGCGGTTTTTGTTGCCGTCTTTGATGAAGCCCTTGCTGGCGTCGATCATGAAAATGCCCTTGCGGGCGGTGGCGTTTTCTTTGTCGAGAACGAGGATGCAGGCGGGGATGCCGGTGCCGTAAAAGAGATTCGCGGGCAGGCCGATGATGCCTTTGAGGAAGCCGGAGCGGACGAGTTGCTCGCGGATGACGGCCTCGGCATTGCCGCGGAAGAGGACGCCATGCGGGAGAATGCACGCGCCTTTGCCGGTGCCCCGCAGGCTGCGGATGATGTGGAGCAGGTAGGCGTAGTCGCCCTGCTTCGCCGGAGGCACGCCCCACGCGAAGCGGTGGAACTCGTCGGGCGTCTTCAGGCCGGTGCTCCACGTCTTGTCGGAGAAGGGCACCCCGGCGACGACATAGTCGTAAGTGCGGAGCTGTTCGCCGTCCTTGAACTTGGGCGCGACGAGGGTGTTGCCGTTGGCAATGTTAGCCGTGGAGAAGTCGTGCAGGATCATGTTCATGCGAGCGAGACCGGCATAGGTCCCGTCCTTTTCCTGGCCTTCCAGCGTGATGTGTTTCCCGGCCTCGGCGGCGACTTTCAGTAGCAGCGATCCGGAACCGCAAATGGGATCGTGGACGGTGGTGGAAGCCACTGTATTCTGCGGAGAAATGCCGATAGCTTTGGCGACGATGCGGCTGACCTCGGCAGGGATGTAAAAGTATCCTTTGCCCATGCCACTCTCGCTGGCGAAGTGCCGCATGAGATACTCGTAGGCATCGCCGAGGATGTCATCGTGGTCGGCGCGGTTGCCCGAGAAATCCAGTTCGGGCTTTTGGAAGATGGCGACGAGATTGCTCAGGCGCTCGACCATGGCCTGCCCCTCGCCGAGTTTGTTCGGGTCGTTGAAGTCGGGGAAGTCGCTGCGGGCGAGCCGGGAGTTGGCGTCGATGAGCGGCTGGATAATCTGCGTGTTGATCTTATCGCCAATGCCGTCCTTGCCCTTGAGGGCGATCATGTCCTTGAAGCTCGCGCCTTTCGGGATCGTGACGGGCGGCTCGAAGCCATCGTAGTCCGCGTATTTGTCGGAAACGTATTTGATGAACAGCATGAACAGGACGTAGTCCTTGTATTGGCTGGCATCCATACCGCCGCGCAGCTCATCGCAGGAGGCCCAGAGGGAGGAGTAGAGATCGGATTTCTTGATGGCCATGAAATATCAGTGGTCGGATCGGTGGCTGCGCTGGGAGGGCTGTCGGCTGGCAGTGTGCGGCTGGGATGTTTTGTAACCTTCGCGGTGGAAGGCGCGCAGATTCGACGCAGGCTGGTGATGACTGGCGCAAACGCCAAGATGGAAGTGACGACAACGTGACTTCGGCGAGCGCGGAACGATCGGCCAACGCCAGCGCTGCGCACTGGCGTTTCGCGGCGGGGGCACGGTGCGCGGGTTTACGCCTGGCTGCGCACGGTGAGAACGCCGCATCGTAGAAAGCGATGGTACATGGAAAAGACTCATTAAACCGCAATTCAAAATGATACGCGCACGTATCATACTGCCTTAACCGGCTTTCCGTGAGCCGCTACAAAAGCACCCGATGTCAGCAACCCTCGCCAATCAACGCTGGGAGAAGTTTACGCAGCTTGTCTCCAGTGGTGAAACCGGAGCGACTGCATACCGGACGTGCTACGGCGCACGCGGGGCCAGCGCACATGCGAATGCTTCGCGGCTGGTTAGGAATGATAAGGTGAGGATAAGGGTCGATGAACTGCGCCAGCAGGCTGCGGGTATTGGCAGTGCGGAAGCGGCGAAGAGTATCGCGAAGGCTGCGGGGCGGGCGGTGTTGACGCTGGCGAAGAAGCGCGAGCTGCTCTTTGCGCTGGCAACTTCGCGCAAGCTCAGGCCCGAGGTGCGCATGAAAGCGATCGAACTCGGCGCCAAACTCTCGGGTGAGATGCGGGGCGATTCTTTAATCGTGAATGCGACGGCGACGGCGAACGGATACGTGCTGACTGAGGAGCGGCGGGCGGAATTGATGCGCAAGCGCCGGGATGCCATTGAGGAGGGGAGGCGCGATACGGGGACGGGGTCCGTGCTCGACGAGGAGGAGCGCGCGGTGCTCATGGCGCAGAAGCAGCGGGCGATTGGGGAGCACATGAAGCGGCTGGCGCTGGAGGAGATGGCGCAAAACTGAGGAGCCGGGGTGAGCAAGCGAGATCGGTGACGGAGTTCGGTAGTGTGGCGCAGCATAGAAGAGCGCATGAAGGCAGCGCGTGAGTCTTTCCGAACGTAACGCCCGCGAACGCCGTTGACGCACGCGGCCTTGTGAATCATCATTGATTCACAATGAAAACCGCGACTGTGCGCGATCTGCGAACGAAATTCCCCGACCTTGCCCGGCGTATTGCGGACGGAGAGGAAATCGCCATCACCCGGCGCGGCGAAATCGTGGCACGACTGCTCCCGCCGGCAAAGAAGACGGCGCGCGTGCGCTGGGGCAAGAGCGCCGCCGCGCGTCTCCGCGACACTTCCCGGCCCGCGCTAACGGCTGCGCAATCCACCGCGTTGCTGGACGACAGCCGGGGCGATTCCTGACGCGCGGCGATGGTCTGCGCGGACACGAGCTTTCTCTTTTCGCTCTACGGGAGCGACGCGAACACCGCCCGCGCGCTGCGTTGCGTGACGCAAAGCGGGCAAGCCCTCACTCTCACGGCGCTGAATGAATTTGAGTTAGAAAACGCCATCCGCTTCGCCGCCTTCCGCAAAGCCATCTCGAAAGCCGACGCGCAAGCCTTCCTCGCCGCCTTCGCGGCGGACGTGGCGGCGGGCCATCTCCGCGTCGTCCCGTGCAACCTCGCCGCGACCGTGCGCGAAGCGAAACGGCTCTCCGCGCAACACACGATTCCCGGCGGTCATCGCAGCTTCGATATTCTCCACGTCGCCGCCGCGCTCGAATTGGGCGCAAAGGAATTCCTGACATTCGACGCGCGCCAAGCCGCGCTCGCGGAAGCGGAAAATCTCCCCGTCAAACCGTAGCGCCGCAGCGGATGCGGCTTTGATAGACGGAGAAAAATGACGCCAGCAAACGCTCGCGGAAGCGTGTGACACGGGCGGCGTTGTTATGCAAAAGCGTTATGCAAATCATCGCCAGAAAATCCGAATCGTCGTAAGTCCTTTGCCTTCAAGGCTCCTTGAGGGGGAGCGGATGGGGGGGGATTCGAACCCCCGTTACCTTTCGGTAAACACGCTTTCCAGGCGTGCGCGATCGACCACTCTGCCACCCATCCTTTGCGTCTGCGGTTTCCCGTTGGAGCGGGGTCGGCAATACAGCGGCATTTTCAAACGGGCGCAAGCGCGATGTGCGCTACTTTACCAGCGCGATTTCGTAGGTGTGCGGCTTGGGCTGGTTTGTCTCGTAGATTCGGTCTTCGATTTCTTTCGCCTTCACGAGCAACTCGGCCACCTTGCTCCTCATGCCGGTTTGCCACTCGTCGAGCTCGGCTTTCTTCGCCTCGTATTGCGAATCGTCAGCCTGCTTTAGCTTTTCCACACTGCGGCGTTTGCCTTTGAGCTGCGCCCATTGATCGCGCAGCGGCGCGTAGGCTTTTTCATTTCGCTCCTTGTTTAAAAGCGCGACGGCGAGCGCCTGCTGATACTCGGGCGTCTTGTCGTTGGCTTCGAGTTCCACGCCAAAGGCGAGTTGGCCATCGTTCCACTGCCCCACCGGCTGACCGTCCATCTTCACTTCGTATTTGCCCGCCTTCAGGCCACGCACCGTGAGTTTATCCACGCTGAAGCGATGCCCGGCCTTCGCCAGCGTGTAGCCTTCCGCCGCCTCCGGCGGCAGCACCCACGGGAGCGCGCTGGCGGTCTGCGTGAAGCGAATCGTTTCGCCTCCCTGCAAATCCGTCACGGGATTGCGGCCTGCATTTCCCACGAGCTTGCCGTCGTGATCGGAGATGGTGATGGCGTTGACGGACGAGTGCGCCACCATGTCTTCGAGCATCGCCGCCGCCATCACGACCTGGCCGGGAGGCCCGGGATGGATCGCGTCGGCGATCATGGTCCAGTTCGGGTTCGTTTTGCGCTGGAAAAGCGTGAGGTTGTTCAGCGGCGAATACATGTCCACAAAGCCGAGCCCGCGCACCTGCGCCTGCTCGCGCAGCCAGCCGCCA
Source organism: Chthoniobacterales bacterium (assembly GCA_038228115.1). Lineage (GTDB taxonomy): Bacteria > Verrucomicrobiota > Verrucomicrobiia > Chthoniobacterales > Chthoniobacteraceae > JANLQB01. Next base: position 21,380 of record JBBRPM010000008.1, on the reverse strand, counting down.
TAGAGCGCGAGCACGCCGTTATAGTAGGTGTCGCGCGGCTCCTGCGTGCGCTTCGCGAGGCGCGCGGCGCGGGCGTCGTGCATCGTCGGCGTCATCGGCACGGCGATCGCGCCGGTTTCCGCGATGCGATCGAGCACGGTGTTCATATCGCGCTGATAGGTGTCGAAGATCGTCTTGTCGAAATCGCGGTAAGCGCCGTCGTTCATCCCGAGCAGCACGGTCACATACTTCGGCTTGAAGGCGGCGACGTCTTCGTCAAAGCGCGCGAGCGCATCCACCGCACGATCGCCGCCCACACCGGCATTGTGAAAGTGGATCCGCAGCTTCGGATAGCGCGTGTAAAAATAGTCCTCTACATACTGCGTGTAGAGGCACTGATGTGTGATGGAGTCACCGAGGAAAACCAGCGTATCGCCATCTTGCAGCGCGAGCTTTTCGACGATCGGCTTGAAGTCCGGCGGCTCGCCCTCCGCGGCGTGCAGAGGCGTGCTGGACAAGGCGATGGAGACGAGCGGGACGAGGTGAAAAAGGGAGGGTCGCATCTCGGCAGGTTGCGGGACTTTCCCGATGCGATGCAACCGCAAACCTAGGCCGCCAGCGCGGTGATCGCGCCTCCTGCGAGCAGCGCATCGCGCCGCGCCCGCGCCACCGCGAGATCCTTCGTGCCGAGCGAGCGCCGCACCCGCTCCTTTGTGAAAGGCGTGGGATGGATCACGTAATGCACAAACCACGTGCCGTTGTTATTCCAGAGATGATGATTGGGATTGGACAGATTCGTCCGCAGTGAAAGTGCGATCATGGAGTCAGTAGCCGCAGCGACTCACGGGAGAATTGGTTCGCCGCCGGCAGACGAGCCGGAGCGCACATCGTGTCCAGCCACCCGGCTGCCCACTTCCACCTTGGTTCCTCCAAACCAGGTTGGCAGATCCCGCGCGGGGCGGGATCACTCGTGATGTCTTCGCGTTGTTTTTAAAGAACTGCCGCTATCAAAGCATCGCTGTCCAAATGCCGCAAGTCGCAGCCTGCCTTATGACACGTTCCGCCGCGCCCCGGTGATTTTGTAAAAATGAAGTTCATTTCCGATTTCGGAATTCGCTTTTTCCAGTCATCGTCACCGCGTGTCATCCGCATCGAGTCCCGCTTTTTCCGAACGCCTCCTCCGCTTCGCCGGCATGTTCCTCGCCCGGCTCATCTATCGCGTCACCCCGCATTTCGCCGATCGACTTCCCGCCGGCGGCTTCCTGCTTTTGCCAAATCACCTCACGTGGGTCGATGCCATCGTGCTTCAACTCGCGTGCCCGCGGCCCATCCGCTACATCGTCTTCGAGGCCATCTACCGGCAGCCGTTGCTCAACCCGATTTTCCGCGCCGTCGGGGCGCTTTCCATTTCGCCCAAGCACGCGAAAGACACCGTGAAGGAAGCCGCCTCGCTCATCGCGAAAGGCGAGATCGTCTGCATTTTTCCCGAGGGCGAACTCTCCCGCACGGGCATCCTGCTGCGGCTGAAACGCGGCTACGAACTCATCGCGCGTTCCGCAAAATGTCCCGTCGTGCCGGTGTGGATGGATCAGCTTTGGGGCTCCGTTTTCTCGTTTGAAGGCGGGAAGTATTTCGTAAAATGGCCGCGGCAAATACCGTATCCCGTCACCATCGCTTTCGGAGAGCCGATCCCGCACGAGGAAGCGGACATCGCGACGGTGCGCGAGCGATTTTTGCAGCTCGGTGAGTTTTGTTACCAGCAGCGACCCATGCTGCGCGGGCACCTCGGCGAGGCGTGTTTGCGCGGCTTGAAAAAGACCGGCCGGCGTGTGGCGATCGTCGATGGCATGGACCACCGCGCCATGTCCGGCGCGACCTTGCTCGCCGCGGGAATCGCCCTCAGCCGCTACGTCAAACGCGAGTGCACGCGCCACCGCGTCGCCATCGTGCTGCCGCCGGGCATCGCGGGCATGATCGCCAATCTTGCCGTGCTGCTCGCGGACAAAGTGCCCGCCAATCTGAACTTCACCGCGGGCCGCGCGGCGATCGAGTCGTCCTGCGAAAACGCGGAACTGCGCGCCTGTCTCACCGCGCGCCTCGTCGAGAAAAAGCTCGATGATTTCCCGTGGCCGAAAGACGTGACGTATCTCGACGACCTGCTGCCAAAGCTAAAGCGCGAGATCATCGCGTGGCGCATCGTCGTCGCCATCGTGCCCGCTTTTCTCCTCACGCGGCTGCTCGGAATCCCGCGCGTCGGCGATCGCGGCGAAGGCTTTCTGCTTTTCACCAGCGGCAGCTCCGGCACCCCGAAAGGCGTCGCGCTCACGCACCGCAATCTGCTCGGCAACGTGCATCAATTCGCCGAGATGCTGAATCTCGATCGCACTGATTCCGTCCTCGGTTCACTCCCGTTTTTCCACAGCTTCGGCGCGACGGTCACGATTCTTTTCCCGATGATGCACGGCGTCCGCCTCGTCACGTATCCGAACCCGCTTGATGTCGTAAAACAGGCCGCGCTCATCGCGCGCTACGCGATCACGCTCGTCGTCACGACGCCGACTTTCCTGCGCACTTACCTGCGCCGCGTAGAGCCGAAACAACTCGCGAGCATCAAGCTGCTCGTCACCGGCGCGGAGAAATTGCCCGCCGATTTGGCGAAGGCCTTTCAGGAAAAATTCGGGATCAGCGTGCTGCAAGGATACGGCCTCACCGAGACCTCACCCGTCGCCAGCGTCAATCTCCCCGAGCCAAAACCGAGTCGGCCCGGCGACGATGTGCAGCCGTCGGCACGCGAAGGTTCCTGCGGAAAACTCGCGCCGGGAATCGCCGCGCAAATCCGCGACCCGGATTCTGGCACGGCGCTCTCGCTGCATGAAACCGGCATGCTCTGGCTGCGCGGGCCCAATATTTTCGAGGGCTACCTCAACGACCAGAAACGCTCCGATGAAGTGCTGGAAAAAGGCTGGTTCAAGACCGGCGACCTCGCGCGTTTCGATGAAGATGGATTCCTCTTCATCGAAGGCCGGCTCTCGCGCTTTTCCAAAATCGGCGGCGAGATGGTGCCGCACGAAACCGTGGAAAGCCGCATCGTGGAGGCGCTCGATCTTGCGAACGAAGGCGAGCGCACCTGCGCCATCATGGGCGTGCCCGACGAGGCGAAAGGCGAAGCGCTCGTGCTGCTGACCACGCGCGAAATCGACGCGGGCGATTTGCGCAAAAAGCTGAACGAAGCCGGCGTCCCAAATCTTTGGGCTCCGAAAACGATCCGAAAAATCGACGCCATCCCCGTGCTCGCCTCGGGCAAACTCGATCTGCAAAAATGCAAGGAACTCGCGACGCGCGCATGAGGATTTCCCTCGCGGCAACTCCCGGCGGCGCGCCTCGCCTTCCGGCGCGGGTTGCCTAAAATTCCGCCGCCCATGCGCCGCCTCTTTTTTCTCCTGCTCATCGTCGTCCTCGTCGTCTTCGGATGGTGGCGCTACCAGCATCTCACAAAGCCCACGACGACTTTCACGCCTGCGGACAAGCCGCGCCTCGACCCGAAAGATCTCCAAATCCTCAACGCTCTCGACGAAGAATACACGCGGCTCGCGGAGGCCGTCATCCCTTCCGTCGTCTCGATCACCTCCAGCAATCCGCGTAAAACGAACGTCGAAAACCCACTCGAACTTTTCTGGTTCGGCTCGCGCGACCGCGGGCCACGCTACTCGCTTGGCTCCGGCGTCATTGTCTCGAAAGAAGGCCACGTTCTTACGAACAATCACGTCATCGAAGGCATGACGACCATTTCCGTGCGGCTCACCGACGGGCGTGAAGTGCCTGCCCGTTTCATCGGCTCCGATGCCTCGACCGACATCGCCGTTTTGCAAATCAACGTGCCCAATCTCACCCCACTGGTGCTTGCCGATTCGGAGAAAGTGCGCGTCGGCGAAATCGTCTTCGCCATTGGCAATCCGTTCGGGCTTCAGGAAACGGTGACGCAGGGAATCCTGAGCGCGCGCGGGCGGCGGATTCGCCGGGATAGCGATTTGGAATTCCTGCAAACTGACGCAGCGGTGAACGAAGGAAACTCCGGCGGCCCGCTGCTGAATCTCCGCGGTGAAATCATCGGGATCAATTCCGCGATCTGGTCGAAGACCGAAGGCAACATCGGCATCAGCTTCGCCGTGCCGTCAAACATCGCGCGCCGGACGCTCGAAAGCGTGCTCGCGCACGGACGCGCAATTCGCGGTTACCTGGGCATCGTCCTGCAAGCGCTAAACCCGGAGATCGCCGCGCAACTCGGCGCGACCGATCCGCGCGGCGCGATCGTCGTGGATGTCACCGCGGGTTCGCCCGCGGAAATCGCCGGGATGCAGCCCGGCGACATCATCCGCAAAATCGGAGGCGCTCCGATCCTTAAACTGCAAGATGTGATGAGTCGCATCGCCGAGGTTTCCGTGGGGGCGAAAACCGAAATCGTGATCGAGCGTGCGGGGCGTGAAATGGCGCTGAGCGCGACCATCGCAGAGGCGCCGCAAACGCCGCCAACGCAGCGCGTGCGGTGAAACCGTGGGAGGGCAAGGCTCCCGCCGCGCCCAATCTTTTTGTGTGGTATTGCAGCCGCGCTGGCTCGGCGGGAGCCTCGCCCTCCCACGCTTCGCGCTACTTTCGCCGCGTCATTTGCCCGGCGAGTTTGTGGCCGAGCGACTTCATTTCGGCGGCTTCATTCGGCATGAGCGCGAGGACTTCGTCGCAGGTGCGATCCCACCAGCGGAGCCAGGCGGCAAAGTGCCGCGGCTCCAGCGCCAGCGGGCGATGCGAGGCGGTTAGGCTGCCGGAATAGGTGGACGTGCCGCCGGTCATGCGCACCCAGAAATCGGTGAGCACTTCGAGATGCGTGCTCCAGACCGGCACGTGCGCGCGGAAGATTTCCTCAAGTTCGTCGTCGAAGCGGACGCGGGCGTAGAACCATTTTACGAGCCGCGAAATCCCCGCGCGTCCGCCGAGTCGATCGCACAGCGTCACGCCGCCCGGTGGCGGGACCGGGCTTGGCGGGACGATGAAATCACGCGGCTTTTTCGAGGGCAGACGGGCGGACATGGGCGAAGCGCATCTCGGAGATGAAAATCGTGATCGCGGCTGTAAGAAGCGCGAGGTCGCGCGCGATGAGCTGCGGGAAATGCGTCTGAATGTTCTGCTCTTCCTTTCCAAAACAGCCGCACGAAATATCCAGCCCGCGCGCCCAGGCGCTGGTGATCGCGGCGAGAAAAACGACGTTCAAAATCACGAGCACGAGCGCGGCACCGAGCGGCAGTTTGCGGATGATGATCGCGAGGCCGGCGAAGACTTCGAGCCACGGCAGATACACGGCGGCGTGCGCGGAGATGAACCACGGCGTGAGCTGATAATGCTGGATGTCGCGCGCGAAATTTGGCGCGTCCACGATCTTCACCGCGCCTGCGTAGATGAAGACGCCGCCGAGCGCGAGCCGCAGCAGGAGCAGGATTATTTTCGCTGGAGCCATGCGTCCCATCCTCCGTGCAAGACCCACACCGGGCCATCGACTTGAAGCTCTTCCTTGATCCGTTTCGCGACCGCGTGGCTCGCATCGCAGCTCGCGCTGTCGCAGTAAACGACCACGTTTTTTCCCGGCTCCCACACGTCGAGAAACGGCCCGACGAGCCGCACCCAGTTGTCTTCATTCAAGAGCACCGCGCCGGGAATGTGCTCGCGCTCGAACTTCGCCTGCGGACGCGCATCGACCCACACGACCTGGCCGCCCCACGACTGCGCGGCGGCGAGCGTCACTTCGTTTTCCGGCAGCGTCTCGGGCTTCTGCCACCGAAATTGGATCGCGCCCGAAACGATCGCGGGCGGCAGCGCGAGGGCGAGCAAAAGGGCGAGCTGGCGCAGGGCGCGGGCGATCACTTGATGCGCGCGTGGATGGTGTAACTGCGCGGCTGGTCCGCGGGGAAATCCGTCTCGATCGTGATCTCCGCGGCTTCTTTTTTGGAAGTGTCCACCGGCACAATCGCGACGGCGTATTGCTCGCCAGCCTTGATGGTATCGAGCTTCGCGGCGATGCGTGGGTTCGAGGACGTGACGCTTTTCACGCGCACCGGCTGGCCGGGTTGCGCCGTAATTTGCACCGATTTCGCCGCGACGGCATCGCCCGTTTTCCAAAAGACCAGCGCGGGCGTGACGGTGAGCGGCTCGTCGATGACGACCTGCAAGTTCAGCTCGGTCGCCTCTGGTTTGTCGTCGGTCGTGACGGTGATGACTTTGCGATGCGCGCCTTTCCGATCGCCGAAAGTGAACTTCACCGCGATCTCGCCGCTCTCGCCGGGCGCATAGGTATCCTTCACCAAACTCGCCGTCGTGCAGCCGCAAGAAGTCTGCACCTTGCGCACGCGCACGGGCGTTTTGCCGGCGTTGCGAAAGGCGAATTTGGCATCGAGATGTCCGTCGCTCGGGAGGCGGTGGAAACTTTGGAACGGCTTTTCCCAGATCAGCTCGGCGTGGAGCGAAGCGGTAAGCAGGAGCAGACAGATCGGTGTGAGAGCGGCGCGAAGCATGGGAGCTTGTTAGCGCGGGGCGCGGGCGGAAGAAACGACCAATTTTTACAATGAAGATCGGGTGCCCTGTGCATTGGTCCTTTCCCATCACTCCTGCCGTTGACGGTGCGGCGGTTGTTCTTATCCTCCAGCCAATATGACTGCTGTCGCAAAAAGTGCGGAATGGATTTCGCCAGAAGAATACCTCGCTGGCGAAAAGGACGCGGACGTTCGCCACGAATATGTGGATGGACAGGTTTACGCGATGGCTGGAACGACTAAGGCTCACGGGCGAATTGCCATGAATCTGACCGTGGCGCTTGGCAATCACCTCCGCGGTCACCGCTGCGAGCCGTTTGGGAACGACATCAAAGTGCGCATCCCGCCGCAATTCGGGAACATGTTTTATTACCCTGATGTGGTTGTGACCTGTGCGGATGAGGGAGCGGACGACGAATACTATCTCAACGAGCCCGCGATCGTGGTGGAGGTGCTTTCTGACTCAACTGAGCAGATTGATCGTCGCGAAAAAGTGCTCGCGTATCGCCAGGTGCCGTCGATTCAGATTTACGTCATCATCGAGCAGAAACGCATCGCCGCCACCGTGCTGCGGCGCGCGGAGCAGGGCTGGCGGGCGGAGGAGTTGGAAGGGCCGGATGCGGTGCTGCGGCTGGAGACGATTGGCTTTGAGACGCCGCTGCGCACGCTTTACGAGCGGACGGGGCTTTTGTCGGCGGACGCACAGTAAGGGGCGCGCGGCCTGCCCGCGGACACCCTCGCCTGCGAAGCAGAGCTTCGCTCCCAATGGCATTCCCAAGCGGAGCTTGGGAACGAGGGAAGAAACTCTCGCATCCTCGGGCGAGGTGGTGCGGGGCGCGGATGTGTGAAAGCTCCGCGCCGCCTCCGTCCGCAAAAGTTAGAGGTTCCTCCACTGCGCTCCGCCCGCTGGCCCGCCTCCGCTTCGGTCGGAATGACCGCTTTTTGGAGCGGCTGGGCCGCGTTCTGTGCTTCGCGCTCTTCGCATCTTTCGCGGTTCGATTCCTCGCAACGCGGTTCACTGCTTCGGCTTGCCGAGTTCGCTGAGGTAGCGGAAAAGGTCGCGCAGATCGTGGCGCGGGAGGTTGTCCACCAGCCCGGCGGGCATGAAGCTGCCGAGTTGTTTTTGTTCCTTGATGTCGGCGGTGGCGAATTTGGTTTCGGTGCCGGTGGCGGGGTCGCGCAACGTCGTTTGCTGCGGGTCGCGGGCGACGATGTAGCCGAGGGCGGTGCGGCCGTCTTGGGCGGTGATTTGCGTGGCTTCGTAGCTTTCCTTGATCTCGCGCTGGGGCTCGAGGGTGGCTCCGATGATGAAGTCGAGCGGCTGGCCGGAGCCGATGGCGTCGAGCGGGGGGCCGATCTTGCCGCCCTGGTCGGCGATGCTGTGGCAGGCGGTGCAGGCGATGTCGGCGCGGCGGAAGACTTCGGCTCCGTGTTTGGCGTCGCCGCTTTCCTTCACTTCGCGCAGGAGGTCGGCGACGAATTCGGGGGTGGCGCGAAGTTTGCCGAGCGCGGGGACGGTGGGGCTGATCTTTATCGCGGCGGGCGCGTGGGACGCGGCGGGCGCAGAGGGCTTTTGGGAAGGATTCAAGAGCGATGCAAGTCTAGCGCGTGTCTCACCGCTCGTGTCGGATGAAGCTATCAACGCTTCAATCTTCGATTTGAAAACGGCCACGACAGAGCGTGCGGCAAGTTTAACGAAACGGTCTTGATCCTGGATCAATCGACTCTCGGCGGTGAAAACCGCTTCGAGGTCGGACAAGTTTCCTGCCGCAATAAGCGCCGCCACACGCACTCGCGGATTTGGATCTGCCGCAAGTTCGCGGAGCACCACCATGTTCAGCCAATCGACCGAGAACTTCTGAGACCAGCGTCCTGTGAGCGCAGTTGCAAAGGCGCGCGCGTCCGCGGACTTCGCACCAATCATTTTCACCATGAGGTCGTCTGCGCATATGTCGTGCGACTCGAAAACGCCGAGCACTTCCACAAGCACTCGCGGCATCGCCGGGTCTTTCGCATCCAGCTTCGGCCACCACGCGCTTAACTCTTTCACCACCTCCTCCGTCTTCCTCCCCATCAACTCCAGCCGCGTCATCTCCCGCACCCATCTTTCCCCGCTCTTCAAATTCTCGAACAACTCCCCGAGCGACGCCCCGGCGATCTTCGGCGGCTTCACCAGCGGGCGGTCTTTATAGGTGATGCGCCAGATGCGGCCGTGCGCTTTATCGCGGTCGGGGTGGCGGAAGCTGGCCTGGTAGTGGCCGATGATCGGGTTGTACCAATCGCAAAGGTAGATCGCGCCGTCGGGGCCGATCTTCACATCCACGCAGCGGAAACTGCCGTGCGTGCTCGTCACCAGCGGCTCGCGATCGGTCAGCTTGAAACCCGCGCCGTCGTCGTGAAGGTCCATCGCCCAGACGGCGTTGTTGATGTAGCCGCCGGTGAGGAAGACGCCCTGCCATTCCGGCGGCAGGTGCGCGGTGCCCACGATGTCCGGCCCGCTGCTTTTGCGACCGCGCGCGTTTTCCCAAATCTGCTCGCGCCGCCCGTAGCGGTAGCCGCGGATCATCTCGGGGAGCGGCCAGTAGATGCCGCCGTTGTTGCCCGCGCACATCAGCATCTGGCCCCAATCCGTCCACACGAAGCCCCACGGGTTTTGCGGTTCGGCGGGGCCGCCGTAAAAGGAATCGAGCCGCCCCTCGCGCGGGCGGTAGCGCCAGAAGCCGGCCTCATCGAGCGGCACGATGCCGTAGGCGGTCTCGATGCGGGCGTGGGCGTGGAGGCCCTGGGAGAAAAGGAGTTCGCCGCCGGGCGACCAGCGGAAGGAGTTGATGTTTTGGTGATTGTCCCCGGTGCCGAAGCCGCGCAGGACGACCTCCTTTTTGTCGGCGTGGCCGTCGCCGTCGGTGTCGGTTAAAAGGAGGAGCTTGGTGCCTTCGCCGACGTAGCAGGCGCTCGGTCCATTTGGCGTTTGGCGTTTGGCGTTTGGCGTTTGGCGTTCAGCCCCCGGCACGGGCGGAGAAATCGGGGCGGTCTTGCCGTTTTGGGCGGCGCCTGCGGCGGGCTCAACGCCAAACGCTAAACGCTTAACGCCAAACGCCAAACTGTCCACCGGCGCGATCTCCAGCCCCGTCGGGATCATCAGGCCATCGGCGAAGACGGTCGTCTTATCCGAAACGCCATCGCCGTCCGTGTCTTCGAGGATCAGCACCTTGTCGTTCGGCGTCTCGCCGGGGACGAGCTGGGGATAGGTGGTGCTTTGGATGACCCAGAGCCGCCCGCGCGTGTCCCAGCGCATCTGGATGGGTTTAATCACGCCGTCTTTCTCGGAAGCGAAGAGATTCGCCTGAAAGCCGGGAGGCAGTTTAAAGGAGGCGAGTTCCGCGGCGGGGTCGTCCTTGTCCAGATCGGCGGCGGAGGCGACCGCGAGGGGCGCGAAGCGGTACGCGCACGTTCCTGCCACTGAGTCACGATCGGCGGCGGAGGCGACCGCGAGGGGCGCGAAGCACGCGAAGAGCAGGAGCAAACCCCTCTTTCCCCTCGTACCCAAGTTCCACTTGGGAATGCCGTGCGGGCGAAGTTTCACTTCGGCGGCGCGGAGCGGAGGCGAAGCACAGCTTCGGGGAAATGCGCATTCCCAAGTGAAACTTGGGAACGAGGAACTTGGGAACGAGGAACTTGGGAACGAGGAACTTGGGAACGAGGAAAAAGGCGGGAGTGGGATCATGGGGTGAAGGCGGATGGAAAATCGGCGGAGTTCGCAGTCGGCTCCCTCCGGGCCATCGCTCGCGCCGGACGGGTAAAGTCGCGCCCGGCCAGAGGGATGCCGACTCCCCGCGAGAAAATGCCAAGGCGACCTCGGGAAATGCCGCGCCGACCTGGCGGAACGTCAATCGACCTAGGCGAGACGCCATCCGGCCTAAGCGGAAGGCCGCGCCGACCTCGGGGAATGCCGTGCCAACCTGGCGGAACGTCAATCGGCCTGGGTGGGACGCCGATCCGCTTAGGCCGGACGCCAAGTGGCTTGGGTGGGATGGCGATTGGCTTAAGTGGAATGGGAAATGGCTTAGGCGGGATGCCATTCCACTTAGGTGGGATGACGTTTGGCCTAGGCCGGACGCCATCCCACTTAAGGGGAATGGCATTCCCCGGGCGGGGAATGGAATCTCCCGCCCGTGTGGAACAGCGATTTACAGAGAAAAATCGAAACGGTGTTCCACAGAGGCTCTGTTTTCCTCGTTCCCAAGTTGCACTTGGGAAAGCCTCTCTCCCCGAAGCGATGCTTCCTCCCCGCTCCGCACCTCCGAAGTGAAACCTCGCCAGCAGGGCATTCCCAAGTGGAACTTGGGAACGAGGTGAATGGCTACTTTTGTGCATCACCCTGGGCGAGTTTGGCGGCGAGGGCCCAGATTTCCTGCTCCTTCGCTTCGATGAGCGGGAGGAAACGCTCGCGCTCGGCGGGGAACCAGCGCTTGGTGCGGTCGAAGTGATCGCGACTGGAGGGCTGCTCGGTGCGGTCCCCCGCGAGGAAGGCCCAGTTCTGCACCCGCCAGTAGTCGAACCAGAGGCGGTTCTTGGCGATGATGAGTTGGCGGAGGGGTTCAAGCCCTTGATTGAAAATGCTGCCATCCTTCTTCGCGAAGCCAACTCCGACGACTCCCGCTTCACCCACATCGGCCAGCTTCCGAATCCGCAATGCCAACTCCATCTGGCCATCCACGGAAAGATGAACACCGTCACTTGTGAAGCTGTGGCGTGTTTTCAGCCCGGAGGGCTGGCGGATATTAGCCCCGGGTGAAACCCGGGGTTTGCTTTCGGAAAGGGAATCCGCCCCGGCAGGGGCGGAGGATACTTGGGCATCGGCAGCTTCCGGCACCCCTTCAGGGTGCGATCTTTCTTTCACTGGAAACCCCGGGTGGAACCCGGGGCTAATATCCATCAGCCCTCCGGGCTGCAACTTGATCGCCCGAACCGCCTCGGCGAAAAGGTCGCGATTGGTCTGGGCATCTGCAGCTTCGAAAACTCCCGGTGAAAGCACAACGACCCGCCTTTTCCCCCCGCCGCCAAACCGCCCGAGTAACTTCTCATAAGCCGCGATGAACTCCGGCAGTCCGGGTAGGGTGGGCTTCCCGCCCGCTGAAGGAGGCATCTTGCCGCCTTCCTCCGACGGGGGAGTTCCCGGCGGGACGCCGGCAACGGCAGGCGGGACGCCCACCCTACCCGAGGCGGCGAGGCTCTCCATTTGGCCGAACTGGCAGATCACGACCGTCGCGCCGATCTGGTCGAGCTGCTGCTCCCACGTCGGGAAGTTTAGGTCGCGGCGCTGCTCGAAGACGGTGTCGCCTTCCCACGCGAGGTCGCGGAATTTGAGATGGTAGTCGGGGAGGGCGCGCTGGAGGAGGAGTTCGAGGTAGCCGTATTCGCTCATGGCGACCATGTCCTCGCCGCCGACGAGCGCGATGACGTCGCCCTTTTTGAAGAAGGGCTCCTCCGCCCGGACGATGCCCGGCATAAGCAATGACAAGGAGGCGAGCAGCGAGACGAACCCAGCCCGGAGGGCTGAGAAGAGATTAGCCGGTGGTGAAACCACCGGAACCCGATCACCAAAAGGGATGCACCCCGGCAGGGGTGCGGGAATGTCTCGCCGCGATCTTCCGCCACCCCTGCCGGGGTGGACTCCGTTTTTTGCGGTTGGTCCGGTGGTTTCACCACCGGCTAATTTCCACCAAGCCTCCGGCTTGAAGAACGTTCCGCCTTCGCCCGCGCTCTCTGAACTATTTGCGGTTAGTCCGGTGGTTTCACCACCGGCTAATTTCCACCAAGCCTCCGGCTTGAAGAACGTTCCGCGTTCGCCCGCGCTCTCTGAACTATTTGCGGTTGGTCCGGTGGTTTCACCACCGGCTAATTTCCACCAAGCCTCCGGCTTGAAGAACGTTCCGCCTTCGCCCGCGCTCTCTGAACTATTTGCGGTTAGTGCGGTGGTTTCACCACCGGCTAATTTCCACCAAGCCTCCGGCTTGAAGAACGTTCCGCCTTCGCCCGCGCTCTCTGAACTTCGAGGTTCGAGGTTCGAGGTTCGAGGTTCGAGATTCAATGCCGCGGCAGGCGGAAGCGGGAGGAGTTTCATGGCGGGAAGACGACCGGAGTGTAGGGGGCGCATGAGGCGGGGGAAAAGCAGTTTCGCGGGGCGGCGGGAAGTGCGAGGGTCGCGCGAAACTTTCCTCCCTTGAAGACGCGCTCCTTTTTCCTCCTGCTCCTGCTCTGCGGCTGCGTACTGCGCGCGGAGGTGCCGACGAATGGGTGGGCGCTGATTTGGAATGATGAATTCGATGGGACGACGCTGGATACTTCCAAGTGGGGCTACTGGCTGACGGGGGTGCGGCGCGATGCGACGAATACGCCGACGGCGGTGTCGGTGGGCGGGGGGAATCTGACGATCGCGACTTATACGAGCGGGGGGAAGCACTATACGGGGATGGTTTCGACGAGCGGGACGTTTCTGCCGGCTTACGGATATGTCGAGGCGCGGATCGACTACGGGAATACGACGGGGATGTGGTCGGCTTTCTGGATGCAGTCGCCGACGATGGGGAATCCGATCGGGGATGCGGAGACGGCGGGGACGGAGATCGATATTTGCGAGCATCGCTTTGTGGACGGGGGCGGGACGAATATCGATGGGAAGATCGTGGGGAATCTGCACTGGGACGGCTATGGGGCGTCGCACAAGAGCGTGGGGTATGACTCGGGGAATCTCGCGCTGGGGACGGGCTTCCACGTTTACGGGATGGAGTGGACGCCGACGACGCAGCGCTTTTACATCGACGGGGTGCTGCGCTGGACGGTGACGGATGCGACGAATTCGCCGGTGTCGCAGCGGTCGGAGTTTATCATTTTGAGCAGTGAAGTGGACGATACGAGCACGACTTGGGCGGGGGCGATCCCGGCGGCGGGCTATGGGTCGCTGCTGACGACGACGTCGAAGACGGTGGTGGATTATGTGCGGGTGTATGCGCGGGCGGAGATGGCGGTGAATGGGGATTTCGAGGGGCGGCTGGCGCCGTTCGGCCCGTTCAATCAGGGCTCGTGGTCGGCGACGGGCGGGAATGATGCGGCGGGCGCGGGGAAGATCGCGCCGACTTCGGCGGCGGGGGCGTCGGTGGAGCAGACGATCCGCGGGCTGCTGCCGGCGACGGATTACCTTCTGACGGGATGGGGAAATGCGGGGACGGTTTCGCCGAGCCTGCTGATCGGAGCGAAGAACTATGGCGGGGCGCAGGTGGGGCAGACGATCACGAGCAGCACTTTTACGAAGGCGACGGTGCCTTTCACGACGGGGGCGACGAATCGCTCGGCGACGGTTTTCGCGTTTGCGGGAACGTCGGGGACGGTGGCGTATGCGGATGATTTCCTGCTGCGACGCGCGGAGACGGTGACGAATGGCGGGGTGGAAAGCGGGGATGCGACGGGGTGGTCCAATCTATACGGCGGCACGGCGGTGGCGCGGGATGGGAATCACTACGGCGGCGACTATGCGATCAAGATTCCGGCCAGCACGTCATCGGCAGGCGCGGAGCAGGAAGTCGTGGGGCTTTCGCCGGGGACGGCTTACCGGCTGCGCGGGTGGACGACGAATGGCGGGCAGGGAATGACGATCGGCGTGAAAAATTACGGAGGCGCGCAGGTTTCGACGGGTGTGACGGCAAGCGTGTGGACGCCGGGGATCGTGAATTTCACGACGGGGGCGGCGAGCACTTCGGCGACGATTTTCGCCTACCGCGGGAGCAGCACGGCGACGGCGTATGTGGATTCTTTTTTCCTCTACCAGCCGCTGCCGACGCCGTGGGTGAGCCAGGATGTGACGGATACGGCGCTGGATGGGATCGCGGGGGTGCTGGGCGACCGGTTTGTAATTCAGGCGGCGGGCGCGGACATCTGGAGCACGTCGGACAAGTTTCATTTCGTGAATCAGCCGATGACGGGAGACCTGCAGATCACGGCGCGCATCCTCGGTTTCGATAACACGAACATTTCCGCGAAGACGGGCGTGATGATGCGGGAGTCGCTGAGCAGCTTTGCGAAGAGCGTAACGGTGGACTGGACGCCGGGGCAACGCGTGGAACTGATCCGCCGCATGGCGACGAGCGGGAGCAGCACTTCCGATGGCGTGGGGAATGTGACGAATCCGCCGTGGGTGCGGCTGGCACGGCGCGGGAACATTTTCACCGGCTACTACTCGACCGATGGCGCGACGTGGACGCAGATCGGCCCGCCGCTGACGATCTCGATGGCGTCCACGATTTACGTCGGGCTGCCCGCGTGTTCGCACGATGACACGCTGCTGACGGAGGCGGTGCTGGATCACGTGGCGCTCACCGTGCCGCCGCCGGATGTGACGATCACGAGCCCGCTCGACGGCGTGACGCTGCCCGGCATCGCGACGAAACTGCGCGTGACGGCGGCGCTGACGGACATCGGCACGCAAGGCACGCCGGTGGTGGCGTGGACGAAGGTGAGCGGGCCGGGCACGGTGACTTTCGCGAACGCGGCGCTCGCGGATACGAGCGCGACTTTTTCCGCGACGGGAACCTACGTGCTGCAATGCGCGGCAACGACGAATGCGGGCCCGGGCGCGGCGCGGACGACGGTGAATGTGATCGCATCGCCCGATGCGGCGCGCGTGCTTTGGCTGAAGCTGAACGAGAGCGCGGGGACGACGGCGGTGGATGGTTCGGGCAGCGGAAATAATGGGACAGCGAACGGCGGCGTGGCGTGGCTGCCGGCGGGCGGGCAATTGCTCGGCGCGGCGGATTTCAACGGGACGACCAGCTACCTCAACGTGCCGGACGCGGCGTCGCTGGACGTGACGAGCGCGTTCACGCTGACCTATTGGTTCAAGGTGAACACGATCAACGGCGCGGGGCTGGTGTCGAAGCGGACGGATTTCTCGGACAACAATGCGTTCACGACTTTCTTGCAGACCGACGCGCGATTGAACGTGGACATCGATACGAATAACGACCGCTTCACGAGTAACACGGCGTTTGCGACGGGCACGTGGTATCACGTCGCGGTCGTCTTCGACGGGACACTCGCGGCGGCGTCCCGCGCGCGGCTTTACGTAAACGGCGTGCTGGATGTGGTGGCGGATGAGACGAGCGCGAGCGTGCCGAACTACACGTCTTCGCTGAAGGTCGGGATTTCAAATGTGGGCACGACGGCGTTTCTCGACGGGCTCGTGGATGATGTGCGTCTCTACCGGCGCGCGCTGCCAGCTTCGGAAGTCGCGTCGATCGCGGATGGAACTTTCGCGCCGACCGTCTCCGCGGGCGCAGTGCCGGGCGCGACGGATGCGATCACCGCGAGCCTCGGCGGCAGCGCCAGCAATGATTTGAGCGGCACGCTGACGACGGCGTGGAGCAAGGTGAGCGGACCGGGCACGGCTACTTTCGGCAACGCGGCGAGCCCGGTGACGACAGTCACGTTCAATCAGCCGGGCGCTTATGTGCTGCGGTTGACGGCGACAAATTCGGTCGCGCAGGACTTTTCGGAAATGACGGTGAACGTCTTGGCGAATCCGAACATTTTCGCCGACTGGCAAAGCCTGATGTGGCCGGGCGTGACGGATGTAAACATCATCGGCCCTCTCGCGGACCCCGATCGCGATGGAGTGGCGAATCTGATCGAGCACGCGCTCGGCACGACCGCAAACAGCGCGAGTTCCGCGGCGCTGCCGACTTCGCTTTGGAAAAACGTGAGCGGCACTGACTACCTCGCGCTGCAAGTGCGCCGGCCAATCGGGCGCATCGGGATCACGTATTCCGCCGAGGTTTCCAGCACGCTCGCGAACGGCACATGGACCGCCGCGGTGCAGGAAGGTGCGCCGGCGGCGAATGGCGACGGCACGGAGACGGTGATCTTCCGCGATACGGCGGCGCGCGGCACGACGCCGCGTTTCATCCGGCTAAAAATCACGCAGCCGTAAACGGATCGCGTGTTCGCCTACTGAGGCGCAGCGCTCGCCGACGGCGGCGTGGCCGGAACGGGCGGCGTTGGCGCAGGCGCGCCGAGGCTCTGTTTCCACTCTTCCGCGAGTTCTTCCACGGTATGGCCCGTATGCGTTTTCCAGAGCTCGGGATCATACTTCCCTTCGCGCATCACGACATTGAGTTCCTTCACGAGATCCTTGTCGTATTTACCGATGACGAAATTCAGGAAATTGGCTGAGACCCGGTAGCTGGCGTCGTACTTCGCTCCGGCGGCGCGGCGCGGTGGAATTTCGCAGCCTTTCGACTCCGGCTCATACAGATACCAGCGGATGTAATCCGGCACCCCTTCGACGAGCCAGCCGGGATTCCGGCGGCGGTATTGCTGCGCGACGTGGACGAGCTCGTGCACCATCGAACCGATGGCTTCGCCCTTCAGTTGCGTGCGATACCACGCGGGGTTGCCTTCGATGCGGTTGCCACTGGTGGCGGCGACGCCTTTATACCGATCGGTGAAAATAATGCTGAAAGTTTTCGGCGCGCTGAATCCCTCGCTGGGCATCATTTCGACGATGAGCGGATACCATTTCTGCATCACCGGGATGAGTTCCTTCTGCGCCCACTCCGTGAGGTCGGGAGCCCCTGTGGTGTCGATGGTAAAGCGATAGCCGCCCGTCGTGGTTTCGGAAGACTGGACGTTCGGCGTTTCCTCAGCCCGCAAAGACGCGACGGAGCAGAGCAAGATCGCGCACAGGCGCGTGACGGGGAATTTCATGGGCCGACATGGATGCCAGCCGCGCGCTGAGATGCAATCAGGGATTGCGAAAGATGCGGTCGCACGAAGGATCGACCACTTTCGCGCCATGCGGGATGCCGGAGACATCGATGAGATTTCCCGGCGCATACGGGCTGCGGACCAGTCCGTAGCGCCCCGTGCGATACCCGTAGGGATAGCTGCGGTCGTACTCGCGTTCGCGATAGCGGCCATCGCCGCGCGCGTCGTAGTAACCTTGATCGTAAGAGCGTTCGCGCTGTTCCTTTGCGACGTGCCCGAGAATCGCTCCGCTCGCCGCTCCGATGGCCGCGCCGGCCAGGGCATCACTGCCGCGCCCGTGCAGCAGACCGCCGATCGCCGCGCCAGTGGCGGCCCCGGCGAGCGCGCTTTGGCCAGTCGTTTCGCAGCCCGAAAATATGAACGCACAGGATAGCGCGAGCGAGAGACAGGGGATGGTGTTTTTCATGGTGAGCGGGACTTACAACGATATTCGCAAATGACGCAAGCGGTGGATGGAAACCATGCATCCTGTAAAAAATTGATTTTGTCCGGTGTCTTTGGCGCGATGTATGCGTTTGCATGTCTGTTAGCACCCTATTTTCCATCGATGCCTACGGATCGCGACAAACTATCACCCGCCCGCGTTTCGGAGGAGACGAGCTTCCAGCTCCTTTTCGTCCTGAACCCGCTGCCAATGTACGTTTTCGACAATGCGACCCTCGGCATTCTGGCGGTGAACGATGCGGCGGTGGCGAAGTATGGCTGGTTGCGCGAGGAATTCCTGCACATGACGATCGAGGACATCCGGCCCCCGGATGAACTGCCCGCGCTGCGCAGCTACCGGCGGCGCGTTTTTAGCGATTCATCTTCGGGCATGAACCAGTCGATGCCGTGGCGGCACTGGACGAAAGACGGGCGGATCATCGAGATGGAAACGACGTGGATGGAAGTGCCGTGGCAGGGCGCGGTCGGAGTCATGGTGACGGGCGTCGATCGCTCGGAACTCAAGCGCGCCGAAGAGCGGGCGCGCGAACAAGCGAGCCTGCTCGATCTCGCGGCGGACGCGATCATCGTGCGCAGACTCGACGATGCGATCGTCTATTGGAACCGCGGAGCCGAGCGCCTTTACGGCTGGACCGCGGCAGAGGCGATCGGGCGGCCCGCACGTGAGATCTTCCAGGCTCCGCCTGAAAAAATCGCCGGCGCGGAGAAGCAGCTTCTCGAAAGCGGCGTCTGGTCCGGGCAAGTCGAGCAGAAGACAAAGACCGGCGCGCACGTCGTCGTCAACAGCCGCTGGACTCTGGTGCGCGACGAGCAGAAGCAGCCGAAATCCGTGCTCGTAATCAACACCGACCTCACGGAAACGAAAAAGCTGGAATCGCAATTTCTGCGGGCGCAGCGGCTCGAAGCCATCGGCACGCTCGCGAGCGGCATCGCGCACGACTTAAATAACATCCTCGCGCCCATCCTCATGTCGGTCGGCTTTTTGCGGAAGATCAACACCGATGCCGAGGCCGCGTCGTTTTTAAACATCATCGAAACCAGCGCCGATCGCGGTGCCGGCATCGTGAAACAGGTGCTCACCTTTGCGCGCGGCGTCGAGGGCAACCGGACGCGGCTCGAGCCGGACCGCGTCGTCGATGAATTGATCGCGATCATGGTGCAGACGTTCCCGAAGAACATCGACATCCAGTCCGACGTGCCGCCGAAACTCTGGAGCGTCGCCGGCGATTCTACACAGCTCCATCAAGTGCTGCTCAATCTCTGCGTCAATGCGCGCGACGCGACGCCGCCCGGCGGCCGCATCACCGTCGGCGCGAAAAACGTGGAAGTGGACGCGCACCTCGTCGCCATGAACCCCGGCGCGCAGCTCGGCCCGCACGTCGCCTTCAGCGTCGCCGATACCGGCGCGGGCATGACCGCCGAGACAATGGAGAAAATTTTCGATCCGTTTTTCACCACCAAGGAAGTCGGAAAGGGCACCGGCCTCGGCCTCGCCACCGTCCTCGGCATCGTCAAAAGCCACGGCGGATTCCTGACCGTGAAGAGCTATCTCGGAGTCGGCACCACGTTCTCAGTTTTCATCCCCGCCGCGCGCGAGACCGAAGCACCTGCGCGCGCCACCGACGAAACGCCCATCGCCGCCGGTGGCGGGCGGCGCATCCTTCTCGTGGACGACGAACCCGCGATTCGCGAGGCCGTCTCCTGCACCCTGCAAGCGAGCGGCTACGAAGTTTTCACCGCCGAAGACGGTCGCGACGCGCTCGCGCTCTATCACCAGCGCCGCGCCGAAATCGACCTCGTGCTCACCGACATTTCCATGGGCCAGATGGACGGCGTCACGCTCTCCCGCGCCCTCAAGCATCTCAATCCCGACGTGCGCATCATCGTCTCCAGCGGTCACTTTCATAAAGACAACGTGACCATCCTCGAATCGCTCGGCATCACCGCCTTTCTCGACAAACCGTATCCCGCGGAAAAGCTGCTGCGCCTCGTGCAGACGGAACTCGCCCGCCCACTCCGTTAGCACCCGGTTTCGGCTTCAAAAATCCCCTTTGCTTTTGAAAGCGCGGCGCTAGCTTTCGCCCCTCAAAACAACGGGCCGTAGCACAGCTTGGTAGTGCGCTTGAATGGGGTTCAAGAGGTCGCGAGTTCGAATCTCGCCGGCCCGACCATTCCAAATCCCTGTGAATAAGGGATTTGGAAGGTCGGTTAGGTTTTTCAAGAAAAAGTGCGTGTATCCCGCCTGTGTATCCCCTAGGATATTCGCGCCATGAACGAACGCCCTAAAACCCTCGGGACGCGCGAGCTTCTGGACAACGTCGCGCCGAATCTCTACCGCCATCGCCTCACCGGCACCTACTACGGACGCAAGAAGATCGCGGGGAAAATTCGCGATCGCGCGCTCGAAACCTCGGACCGCAAGACGGCAGACGGGAAGCTGCGCGCATGGCTCGATTCGCTGGTCCATGTGGATCAACAAAACGCCGACTGGACCCTCGCGACACTGCTCGAAAAATACGCGGCCGTGCGGGCGAACATCGCGCCTTCCACCAAGGTCGGTGAGGAGGGTCGAATGAAAATGTTCCGCGAGCGATTCCCGCGGCCCATGACGACCCTTGTGGCGCGCGTTAACGTGGCCGACATGGGCATTTGGATGGCGAAGGTTTCGGTGGATGAAAACGGGAAGAAAAAACGTTCCTCGACCATTAACCAATACCGCGCCTTCGTGCGCGCGATCTTCTCCTTCGCGGTGGCGAATAATGTGATTGGAAAAAGTCCCTTCGACCCAAAAGTGGTGCGCAAGGAAAAGCGCCAGCCGGTGCTGCGTCGCATTCCCTCGGACGACGAGTTTCAGAAAATCATCGCCGAAATTCGTCAGCCGTCATGGAAAGCGACGAAGGGAAAGCATGGCGGTCAGCGTCCGCTGTTCCGACACGAGAGTGCGGACTTTGCGGAATACCTTGGACTGGCTTCCATCGGCCAAGCAGAAGCAGTGAACCTCCATTGGGAGGACATCAACTTTGCGACCGGCACGATTCACTACCAGCGTCAAAAAACTCAGCGGCCTTTCGAGACGCCAATCTTTCCGTGGCTCCGGCCTCTCCTGGAAAAGCGGCGGGCCGACGCCGGCCCGTTGCCGCGCGGGCGGGTTTTCAAAATCAAGGACGTGAAGAACGCCCTGAACGGCGCATGCCGTCGGGCCGGGCTGCCGCACTTTTCCCAGCGCAACTTACGCGCGATGGGCATCCGCCGGCTTTGGGAGGCGGGGACAGATGTGAAGGTGATCGCCAAATGGCAGGGGCATAACGACGGGGGCAAATTAATTATGACGATCTACACGGAAGTCTTCGGCAGTTCGTCAGAAAGCTACGAACGGCAGCAGATGGAAAAGGCGGCGAAGGCGTTTGCGAAGAAAGGAATTCCAGTGGCGCAAACTCATCGCGCTGCCGCCTAGCCGGTGCGGGTCAGAAAAGTCTCCACGTCGTCGCCGCGAATGAGATTCCGACGCCGGAGGGCGTGGCTTTTCCGCAGGAGTCCGCGCGTGATGAAATTTCGGATCGTTCG
>JBBRPM010000007.1:0-147682 GCA_038228115.1 Chthoniobacterales bacterium | reverse complement strand
GTAGGTGTCTGGACCGTGTCTCAGTTCCAGTGTGGCTGGTCGTCCTCTCAGACCAGCTACCCGTCATAGCCTTGGTGAGCCGTTACCTCACCAACTAGCTGATAGGCCGCGGGCTCATCAAGAAGCGCCAGGTTGCCCCGGCTTTGGTATCGTGTTGAATCCAACACTAACTACATGCGGTATTAATTCGCCTTTCGGCGAGCTATCCCCCACTTCTCGGCAGATTGCCCACGTGTTATGCACCCTTGCGCCACTGGACTTACTTTGTATTACTACAAAACAAATCCCGTTCGACTTGCATGTCTTATCCACGCCGCCAGCGTTCGTTCTGAGCCAGAATCAAACTCTCCGTGAAAAGTTTGCGCCATCACTGCTAAGGTGACGGCAAAATCTGACCGTTCTATACCTGAACCGCCGTGAGGCGGATCAGGGTTTGTTCGATCTTATAAGTTTAAAATCAAAGATCTGACGTATAACGCACAATTCAATTTTTGCTTACCATCGTCCCAACTTTCGTCGGGACGGTTTGACCGTTCTAAATTTATCAGCGCACTCACTATTGAGCGCGCGGAGATTCAAGAATCAGACTTTCAAAGATCAGGTCCTACGGACTGCCCGGCGGACAGCTTTCTGTCGGCCAACACACCTTCTTCATTGCCGGTCGGCAGCGTTTGGCGTGTGCATTCGGACAAGATCGGTTTGATCTGAAGTCCGTGGTTTCGTAGGAACATCTCGCTTTTTGCGAGCCCGCTTTTTCGTTGCGGGACGAAGACTTTAGTAGGGTTTGTTATGTCGTCAACGGAAAATTGAAATCTTTTTTCACTTTCCTGCTTTCGACCAACTCTGCCCAACTGCATTTTTTTCGTCCCACCACTTGGCGGGGGGCGGAAACTAGCAAGGGCGTGCGGAGCGGCAAGATAAATCTTCAAAAACGTTTCGTTGCAGTGGCGCGACAATGGCGGGCGGTGCCCGGAGATCCTTTATCCATCAGGGTTCCAAGGATTGTCCATGTTTAGAAAATATGCGCTTCATCGCTTTGGATTCGCCTCAGAATGTGTGTGCGACGGGGGTGAATTTCGCGATCTTTGGGTCTGTAGTTGCGGCCGGTGCATTTTTCGCCAGTGGCTGACGGTGGCACCGACCAGCAACGAGAGGATCACGAATGCGACCAGTCGGATCTCGTCCGTCGTCATCCTCATGGGCGAGGGCCTTTCAGTTTCTCGTACGAATACTTCCCCCGGATTTGCGCTCCGAAATATCTTCCCTTCGACGGGGACTCGATGAACGCGGCGTACACAGCAGGAGGGACTTCTACGTAGCGATACACAGCCCCAGTGCGGAACTCGATGTCCAAGCTCTTCCCCTTTGCTCCGTAGCCGGCGGACGCGATGATGGACGATTTCACCGCGATGCGTTTGACCTGCTCCGTCTCAGATTCCGGGCGACCCTGCACGACAAAGCCCATCGACAATGATGCCACCAAGCCGAACCGGATCGCAACGCGCTTTTTCATGCGCCGAGATTAGCGAAGTGATCGACGGCGACCAACTTTTTCTGAAGTGAGAGCGGCGCCGGGCCGCGGATTTCTCAAGCCACCTTGGCGTGCGTGCAAATGAGGTCGTGTGCGGGATCGATGTGCCAGCGCTGGGCTACTGATTCGAGGTCCGTCGTGAGAGGCCAGCGATCGGCCACGGGATCGCCGGTGTAACCGGGGTTCCCTCCTTTTAAATCCATGCACCCGGCGTTGTCGCCGATGCGTTCGATTTCGGCTATTTCATCCGGGGTCAAAACCACGTCAGGGAGCTGTAATTCGGCGATCTTGCTTTCGATCGTTTTGGCACCCGCGCCGCTCTCCTGCATCATGGTCGGGATGACGCTGCGGACTGGTGCGTGCGAGAGATTCCAGATGCTGGCGAGTTGCAGCATGGTCAGGCCGTGACGGTCGGCGATGGGCCGGAGCTGCTCGATTTTCAAATTCCCTGCCTCGACCCAGCCCGCGGGGCGAAATGTGCGGTGGTCGCGCTCTCCGAAGGTGTGGCCGGGCTTCACGTCATCGTGAAAAAGGCCACCGTAATCAACGACCCGCGTGATCAACTTCACGTCGTATTTTTCCGCCGCAGGAAGACACAACCGGCCCGGCCACGGCTCCAGCGGATTCAGGATGATCATCGCCCAATCGATGACCTCGGCGAAGCGCTCGAAATTCAAAATGATGTCGAGCGCGAAACCATTCGCGGGCCCGGGCGCGACGCCCAGCCGGTCCGCCAAACCCTCGCTCTTTACCTTGGCCATCGCACTCCACACGGCGTCGCTCGTGTAGCCGATCGAGTCCGGATTGTGGAGCATGAGCAGGTCGAATTTCTGGACGCCACACCGTTCGAGCGATTTCTCCGTGGCCATTCGCAAATACGACGCATAGTCCCGGGCGCTGCGCAGGCGCGGGTCGGTGAAACGCGGATAACCTTTCGACCCTTCCCGCTGGCCCTCGTAAAAATCGTGGCCCACGGCTCCGACGAGGCAATACGTGTCGCGAGGCACACCGGCGAGTGCGCGACCGAGCATTTCATCAGCGGCGCCGTTTCCATAGACATCCGCCGTCATGAACGTGCGCACGCCGCGTTCGTAGGCGTGGCGGATTGCGCCGATAAATCGTGTGTCATCGAGCGGCTCGCCAAAATGCATAAAGCGGCCGCCACTCCAGGTTCCGTAAGCTGTGCGGGTAAGTTCCATAGGTTTATTCATCCATTCAACCGACAAAGCGCCAGTCTGAAAGCACCGATCTTGCGAATGCCGCAGCCAATCTTGTCCGGTCGCGGCCAGGTCGTTTTATTGAAACACTCCGTCGCCCTTCTTGGGCTCGCCGCGCACGATATCCGCGACGACAAATGGACGCCGCGTCACTTTCCCCACCGTCACGACGCCGGACTCCGCGTCATCCGTCAGGCACTTCAGCGCAGTCCCCGGAGCGGGCACTCCCGCGATCCCCGTATCGATCAGGACAAAGTGCTCCTGCTCGTTCACGAGCGTCACCGTCCCGACACGTTGCGGTCCCAAGTTCACCATCGCGAGCGGCTCGGAATTGCGGCTCCACTTCTTTTTTCCTTTTTGAAAAATGGAGCAACCGGGCATCGAGCACCACAAAAGGGCCTGCAACAACACACCGCTAATCGTTCGCTGGAAATGACGCATCGACACATTGTAACCCTGCGCGTTTCCAGAGGAAAATGCATTTCGCAGCACTGCCGGCAGTCATTCTCAAAAAGCCATTTACGCCCCGATACCTTTGTGCCATATGTCGCGGCTCGTTTTTTCCCCGACAAAGTCTCCCAGGGCAAAACATGGACAATATCATCGCCAGCAAAGAAATTCAGGTCGAGCGGAAGCATCTCGTGATCGAGTATCGCGAGAATTCGCAGGGCCGTTTTCTTCGGATCACCGAAGAGGCGCACGGACGCCGGAATACGGTCATCGTGCCCAGTACGGGGCTGCCGGATTTCCTGAATTCCATCGCGGAGGTGCTGTCCCATGCGGGGGAAGCGAGCTCCGCCACGCCTGCCGCCTAAAGCAGGCTGCACCGGCTTTTGCATCCGCAAAAAATACATCAACAACACAATAGAAATGCCTACTAAGACCAAAGCAGTGAAACTCCCGCCAGCGCGGGCCAAAGCATCCTCCAACGGCGCGGCCAAGCCCGCCAAAAACGTGAAATACGTTTATACTTGGGGCGCGAATAAAGCCGACGGCGATGGCTCCATGAAACCGCTGCTCGGCGGCAAGGGCGCGAATCTCGCGGAGATGACGCGCATCGGCCTGCCCGTGCCTCCCGGCTTCACGATCACGACTGAGGTCTGCACTTACTTTTACGCCAATAAGCGCACGTATCCCGCTTCGCTCCAGGCGGAGATGGAGAAGGGCGTCGCGAACATGGAAAAAATCATGGGCACGAAATTCGGCGCGACCAACGCGATGCCGCTGCTCGTCGCAGTGCGCTCGGGTGCGCGCGATTCCATGCCGGGCATGATGGATACGATCCTGAATCTCGGGCTGAACGACCAGACCGTCATCGCACTGGAGAAAGCGACGAACAACCCGCGTTTCGCGTGGGATTGCTACCGCCGTTTCATCCAGATGTATGGAGACGTCGTCATGGGTGTGCAGAAGCGCGAAGGTGAGGATCACGATCCGTTTGAGGCCGCGATCGAGAAGCTCAAGCACGATCACCACGAAGAAGAAATCGACGACGCGCACCTCACGGTGGACGACTACAAGGAACTCGTCGTGCGTTTCAAAAAGATGGTGAAAGACCGCACGGGCAAAAGCTTCCCGAACGATCCTTGGGATCAGCTTCGCGGCGCATCTGGCGCGGTTTTTGGCTCGTGGATGAACGATCGCGCGATCGTTTATCGCCGGAAATATAACATCCCCACGGAATGGGGAACGGCGGTGAACGTGCAGGCGATGGTTTACGGAAACACCGGCGAGACGTCCGGCAGCGGCGTGGCTTTCACCCGCAATCCGGCGAACGGCGCGAATGAATTCTACGGCGAGTTCTTGATCAATGCGCAGGGCGAAGACGTTGTCGCGGGCGTGCGCACGCCGGAGCCTGTCTCCGAGCTGAAGAAGCAGATGCCGAAGTCCTACGCTGAGCTTTTGAAAGTGCGCGCGACTTTGGAAAAGCACTTCAAGGATGTGCAGGACGTGGAGTTCACGATCCAGGAAGGGAAGCTCTTCATGCTCCAGACGCGGAATGGAAAGCGCACGGCGATGGCCGCGCTCAAGTTCTCGATGGACATGCACAAGGAAGGTCTCATCGACTGGGAAACGGCGGTCCTCCGCAATCCCGCCGATCAGCTCGACCAGCTCCTCGCGCCTGTCTTCGACCTCGGCCAGCTCAAGAAAGCGAAATCCATCGCGACCGGCCTGCCCGCAGGCCCCGGCGCTGCGACTGGCCGCATTTACCTGAACGCCGACCGCGCCGCCGCGGCTGCCGACAAGGGTGAAAAAGTGCTCCTCGTTCGCAACGAAACCTCGCCCGAAGATCTCCGCGGCATGATCGCGGCGGAAGGCATCCTCACCGCAAAAGGCGGCGTCTCCTCCCACGCGGCACTCGTCGCGCGGCAGATGGGCAAAGTCTGTATCTGCGGTGCAAATGGGCTGACGATCGACTACGCAAAGAAGACCGTCACCGCGAGCGGCCAGACCTTTAAGGAAGGCGACTTCCTTTCGATCGACGGCACGAGCGGCACCGTCTTTGGCGGGCAAATCCCGACGCAGCCGAGCGAGATCATCACCGGCCTGCTCCACGGCGACAAAGCCGCTCAGAAGACCGAGAAGTTCAAGAGCTTCCTCCAGCTCATGAAATGGTGCTCGCAAGCTGCGCGCATGGATGTCCGCACGAACGCCGACAACCCCGAGCAGACCGAAAACGCCCTCGCCTTTGGAGCCGTCGGCATCGGCCTCACCCGCACGGAACACATGTTCTTCGAGGGCGACCGCATCGACGCGATGCGCGAGATGATCCTCGCCGACAATCTGCCCGACCGGAAAAAGGCGCTCGCCAAACTCCTGCCGTATCAGCGCGAAGATTTCACCGGCATTTTCAAAGCCCTCAAAGGCTTCCCGGCGACCATCCGTTTCCTCGACCCGCCGCTCCACGAATTCCTCCCGCACGACGCGAAGTCGCAGGCTGATCTCGCGAAGAAACTCGGCGTCAAAGCCGAGCACGTCGCCAAGCGCGTCGAGCAGCTCCACGAGTTTAATCCGATGCTCGGCCACCGCGGCTGCCGCCTTGGCATCGCCTATCCCGAGATCACCGAGATGCAGGCCCGCGCCGTCTTCGAGGCCGCTGCGGACGTGGCGAAAAAGAAGATCAAGGTGAAACCCGAAATCATGATCCCGCTCGTCGGTTTCAAGAAGGAACTCGACCTCCAAGTGGAGATCGTCCACCGCGTCGCGAAAGAAGTCATGGCCGAGAAAAAAGTGAAGTTCGACTACATGGTCGGCACCATGATCGAAGTCCCGCGCGGCGCCCTCACCGCCGATGAAATCGCGCACACCGCCGAGTTCTTCAGTTTCGGCACGAACGACCTCACCCAAACCGCGCTCGGCATCAGCCGCGACGACATGGGCAACTTCATGATGCCCTACATCGAGAACGAAGTGTTCAAGAAGAACCCCTTTGCCACCCTCGACACCGTCGGCGTCGGCCAGCTCATGGAGATCGCCGTCAAGAAAGGCCGCAGCACCCGTCCGAACATCAAACTCGGCATCTGCGGCGAACACGGCGGCGACCCCGACAGCGTAAAGTTCTGCCACAAACTCGGCCTGAACTACGTGAGCTGCTCGCCCTACCGAGTCCCCGTCGCCCGCCTCGCCGCCGCCCAGGCCGCGATCGAGGAAAAGCGCGCGGCGAAGAAGAGGTAAGCGCCTAGCTTAGTTCGCTAAATTACAAAAGCCGCTCAGGGAAACCGGGGCGGCTTTTTGCGTTGAGCTTTTACATAATCTAATCAACCTGGGCGCAGTTTTATGAAGAAACAGGTGACGTTGGATGACGGTGACGGTGTCGAACGAGAGAATGCCGCCTGGCTTCGCTCCCGGCTTCCCGAATACGAAACGCTTTGGAAACGCTTTATTGGAAATGATGGAAGTAATCGCCATCTTCATATTGCCAATCTTGGGTCCATAACGGAAGCCAAGCGTGAGGCTTTCACCCAAGCACATTACAGTCTCATGCGAGCGGTTTTGGACTTACGTGATATCGCTGAGGGATTTTCAAACCATAAAGCAGGGAGGTTGACGATAACTGACGAGAGGCGCGTTCATCGTGAATGGACCTGTTTTATGGCCTATTTAGGCCGACTTCGGGACATGGCTGAAAAAATGGACAACGCTCTTGGTACCGGGGAACGCATCTGGAGACGATTCGATGATTTTTACTCTCAACGGAACAATGTTTTGCACTCTCCGATTTCAGCGCAACAAATCGATTGTAACTACCTACAAGTCGCTGTGCCAGCAAAGCGCACTCCAATTGCCAAAACTTGGACACAAGCTTCACGTTGGTCGGACGCATGTGAAATGACGTTCGTAGAGCTCGACAGGTTTGTCATAGAATCAACCAACGAGGCCATTGGTCTAGTTCGGGCGTCGATTAGTGATGCCTTATCCCGGATTGAAGAATTGGTCGGCACCAAACTTGAACCGCTTTGGATCGAGACGCAGGGAATTGGTGGCGAGACGTCCGTTACGGCTCAATCGAGTTCTACATGTGGCACGCCAACGTCAGGAACCTGTCGGGTGGAGAATTAGACGATAGTCCAGAGTTCGCCCTCGTGATTCCGCTCGTCTCTCCTCGTTCCGCAACTCCATTCGCGGAACGCACTTGTCTGCGCGACTCCATCGCGCGGCCAGCGCCAACGGCGTTGGAATCATCCAGCCCAGGGTTGCGAGGGACGAGCTACCCTGGGAATGCGTCCCACTACGGGACGCCAACCCTGAAGGGGTTGAATCGAATCGTCGCGGAGGAGATGCAACCCTTTCAGGGTTGGTTCGGAGGGTGGAATCGGGACCCAAGGTAGCGCGCGGCGCGCAACCTTGGGCTGGATGACGGAACGCCGTTGGCGTTCGATCCCGCATTGGTATGCGTTTTCACTTGGCGACCCTTGGAAGGGAGTCGGTGAAGGGCTCGCCGTGGTGGTTTCTGTCGCCTTACGACCGATGGGCGGATAAGGCGATGGGCATGCCGCCGCTCCCTGCTCCCGGTTCGCCAGCCGCCAAACTCCGAGAGGCGAGGTTCGCCTTTTTTATTTTTTCGGGGTTTGCGGTCGCGTTCTTCGGGATGGCGCTGGCGCTGGGGACGGAGCCGCGCATGCTGCTGGAACGGACGGGCGAGCGGGTCTTCCGGGTGACGGGGTCGAATCACTATTTCGGCCACCAATTTTTCTCCAGGACGATCGAGGGAGTGGAGGGATTCAGGCTCGCGGATAATTCGCGGAAGCTCCGCGAAGATTCCATCAAGGATCGGCAGAGGCGGGCGCGTCAAAAGCGTCTGGCTTTCACCGACGCCAAGGGATGGGAGCTGAGCTGGGGCCGGGTGGACGACTCGCGCGTGATCGACGATTTCATGCGCGGCGACGCGACGACCCTGGCGCTCGCGGACCCGCCGCCGTGGTGGCGGGTGGCGCTCACATGTCTTTGCCTGGCGATGGGCGGGCTCCTCGTTTTCAATGCGCTCAAGCGTTTCTTTCCAAAAAAGGAAGAGGCCACGGCTTGGAGTTGATCGACATCTCGGCGAGCAGGGTGGAAACGGTGGGAACCAGCAAAACTCCTGGTCAACTCGTCGGCGGCTGGCGCCACCCGTGGCCGGCCTACTTCACCTGCGCTCGCTGGGAGGGGGTGAGGAATTCGCGGGCCGTTTTCGGGGTCGGTGCGAATCCAGGCATTCTCCTTGGTGGCTTGCGCGCCGGTGAGGTGGAGTTTTTCCGCGACGGTGCCGCCGAGTTGCTTTTTCACCTCGGTCCCAAGTTGCACTTGGGACCGCACCCTTCAGCGAAGTTTCACTTCGACCGATAACGGGCGAAGCGCAATCTCTGCATCTGCAGCGAATAGAACGGCGATCCAGACAGCGTGAAATTCGGCGCCGCGAAGCAATGAGCCATGCGCCGAAGTTGCGGCAGAGCGCCACCACTTGAAAGAAAGGGCCGCCTCCTCATGTGTGCGGCCGTTTTCTCATTTTAGCGATCATGACCCACGAAGCGGGGCACCGTTGCAGGAATGAGCGTCCTATGCCCGGCGATCACTCGAACCGAACAAGATCGCGCAATGCCTCAATCTTCTTTGGGCCGATGCCGCGGACCGCACCGAGTGCTTCAAGGTTCTTGATGGGACGTGCTTGAATAATGATTTCGGCCGTCTTTGGGCCGATTCCCGGGAGCGCTTCGAGTTCGGCCATCGTCCCGGTGTTCAGATTAACGCGGGTATCGGATTCTTTAGTACCGGCGACTCTGGTGACGACCGCGCCGACGGCCATATCAACAAGCTTTCCGAGCCGCGCTTTCACCGCATCTCCGACCTGCACCGTCGCCTGCTCCACCCGTCCGCTTTTATTCACCCACAACCCGCGTCGCGCATTGGCCGCCTTCTGCTCCCCAAGACGGAGTTCCTGCACTGCCTTTTGGCCAGCGGCGGCGGCGGGGTAGTCCGCGATCTCTCCGCTGACGCGGGCGAGTCCAGCCTCGATCAACGCGGCATCCAGCCGGCGGCCGTTCGACTCCACTATTGCGTAATAGCGCTCACCGCGGCTCGCGCCGGGGGCGACCTGTCGGCGCGTGATCACTCGAAATGGACCTGCGAGGAACTGCTCTGTGAACTCCTTGGCCGTGCGACCTGCCGTCACGACTTCGGCGCTGGTCACATGGAAGTAAGTTGCTTGCTCCGCCACGCGACCGCCGTAGCTGGCCTCGATCTCCGGCGCATCGACAAAGTAGAGGCGAAGGATCGCGCGCTCGCTTCCGTGGCTGACATGGAAGCTGTCGCCGTCAAAATACTTATTGCCCGTCTCCAAGCGGCAATCGTCCCAGATTTCCCAAACGCCGGATTCCGCGGCGAGTGCAGGAGCCAAGAAGAGCAGGAGCAAAAGGGGAAACAGACGGCGCATATCTAAAGATTCAAGTTCTGCGGCGATGGGGTAAAGCAGAGTTTCGCGGACGATCGTGCTTATGAGTCGGCCAACCACGACGGGGTTGCATCTGCGGCGATGGGATGGAAGCCCATCCTAAACTAATAAAGCCCCGCGGGGACGGTTTGCAGATTACCCCGGCTGATCGCCCGACTTCCGCACTCACCGCCTGTGTTGCCGAGTCTCGGGAAACGTGAATGATTTCCGCCGGTCCTCATGTCGTCCCCTGCTGCCACTTCCAAAAACCGCTTTCACCTCAAGGCCATCGCCGTGGCCACGGTGCTGGCCGCGCTCGGCGTCGCGGCGGGGCTCGTGTTTTGCCGGTCCATCGAGGCCCGCTACATCCACGCGATTGCGCCGGAGTTTTCGGAGGAGAAATTGCAGGGCGCGGTCTTGCAGCGCGAAGCCTTCCGGCAGCCAAATCTGCTCATGATGTATGGCAGCTCCGAACTGGCGAAGGAGATGCCGAACAATCCGGTGCAGTTTTTCAAAGACTACCCGACCGGCTTCACCGTCTTCCCCGTGGGAAAACCGGGCGCGACCTCGCTGAACATCCTCCAGAAACTCGCCGCCGTCGGCTCCGAGGTGCGCGGGCGCAAACTGGTCTATTCCATTTCGCCCGGCTGGTTTCTCGCCGAGGAAACCGACCCCAATTACTACGAGGGAAACTTTTCCACCATGCAGGCGATGGAACTCATCTTCAGCGGCCAGCTCAGCTTTGACCTGAAGCGCGACATCGCCTGCCGCATGCTGGAATTTCCCACCACCACGGACAACGCGTGGCTGCTCGATTTCGGCGTCCGCCGGCTCGTGGGAAACACCAAAATCGATCGCGCCCTCTACGCCGCCATCGTCCCGCTCGGGAAACTCGCCAACACCATCGGGCGCGGACAGGATCACCTGGAGGCCGCGCTGCACATTCTGGATCAGGACGAAAAGCTAAACCCCGCCACCAAGTCGGTCCTCCGCGCGCTAAACTGGAAGGACATCCTGAAAGGCGCGAGCAAATCCGCCAACGCCAACGCCGTGCAAGCCAAGCGCAACGAACTCGCCAAGCGCAAAGGCAACAAGGATCGCGCGAACAAATTCCGCCTCGGCCTTCAGAAAGCCGATGAGTGGACCGACTTCAAGCTGCTCCTCCGCACCTGCCAGGAACTCGGCGCGAAACCGCTCTTCCTCTGCATGCCGCTCGAAGACATCCGCCTCGAAGTCTATGGCCTCGACAAGGAAAGTCGCGTCGCGTTTGAGCAGCGATTGCAAGGCATGGCCAACGAGTTTCACTACCCGCTCATGCTCTTCCGCGACCACGAGAGCGACCCGGCCTTTCTCTATGATTTTCAGGATCATCTCAGTGCCGAAGGCTGGCTCTTTTACAACAAAGCGCTCGACGACTTCTTCCACGACGCGATGTAAGAATCCTTTCCCTTTCCCCCGCCCGCAGCTACTCACCCATCGCCCCGTATGACCGCCGAAAAGTCCGCCCAAATCCTCGAAGTCCTCGCCTCTGTCGCCGAGACCGAAGAAGTCCGCACCAATCCCGATCTCGCCCTTTACGATCTCCAGATTCTCGACTCCATGAAAACCGTCGAGCTGATCGTCGCCATCGGTCGCGAACTCGACGTCCACGTTTCCCCCGCTGAATTTGAGCGCGAAGCCTGGGCCACGCCTGCGAAATTCGTCGCCGACATCGTCAGCCGCCTCCCCGCCTAGGCCATGCTCGACCGCTGGAAAGACGCCCACCCGCGCACTCGCGTCATCGTCCTCACGATGTACTACCTCGCGATCATCGTCGGCCTCATCGCCCTTTACGGACGCGGCGATTTCTCCACGCCCAGCTTTGTCTATCAGGGTTTCTGAGCCATGCACCTGATCGAGCGCATCGACCGTTGGGGAAAAGACACGCCCGACCGCCCCGCGCACATCAGTGGTGATCGCACGCTGACCTACCGCGAACTTTGCGCGCGCTCCGACGCCCTCGCCGCGTGGATCGAAAATCATCTCGGCGAAAATCGCGGCCCCGTCGTCGTGCTCGGCCACAAGGAGCCCGAGATGCTCATCGCGTTTCTCGCCGTCGTGAAAAGCGGGCGCGCCTACGTGCCGATCGACACCGCGCTTCCCGAGCAGCGCATCGAGCGCATCATCCACACCGCCGACGCCACGCTCACGCTCACCCCCGCGCGCGTCGCCGAACTCGCCACCGAAAATCCCACGGCCTCCCTCCGCCGCGTCAGCGACGAAGACCCCTTTTATCTCATTTTCACCTCCGGCAGCACCGGCGAGCCAAAAGGCGTCGTCATCACGCTCGCGAATCTCACCGCGTTTGTGAACTGGATGATCGGCGAGCAAAATTTTACCGACTCGACCGAGACCTTTTTGAATCAAGCCCCCTTCTCCTTCGACCTCTCGGTCATGGACCTTTACCTCTCGCTCACCACCGGCGGCACGCTCTTCAGCGTCACGAAAGACGACGTGGCAAATCTGAAATCGCTCTTTGAAAAACTCACGCGCTCCGGCGTCACGTCGTGGGTTTCCACACCGTCGTTCGCCCAAATGTGCCTCATTGAGCGCAGCTTCAATCAAACAATGCTCCCTGGCCTGCAGCGCTTTCTTTTCTGCGGCGAGACCCTCGCGCCCGAAACCGCCGCGCAACTGCTCGACCGCTTCCCCGCAGCCGAAGTCTGGAACACCTACGGCCCCACCGAAGCCACCGTTGCCACCAGCTCCGTGCGCATCGACCGCGATGTGCTCGCCAAACATCACACGCTCCCCATCGGCTATACCATGCCCGGCACGCGGCTCCTCATCTGCGATGAAAATGGCGCGCCCATGCCCGAAGGCGAGCGCGGCGAACTCGTCATCGCCGGCCCCAACGTCAGCCCCGGCTACTACCGCCGCGTCGATCTCACCGCGCGCGCCTTCTCCCAGCGCGACGGCCAGCGCGCCTACCGCACCGGCGACTGGGCGCGCGAAACGGGCGGCCTCTTTTTCTGCGACGGCCGCATGGATGGCCAAATCAAACTCTTCGGCTACCGCATCGAACTCGGCGACCTCGAAGCCAACCTCCGCGCCCTCCCGCAAATCGCCGACGCCGTCGTCCTCCCCGTCCGCAAAGCCGAAAAAATCGAATCCCTCGCCGCCTTCATCGTCCTCGCCGTGGAAAAATCCGGCACCGATTTCCAAATGACCGCGCTCCTTAAAAAGGAACTCGCCGAGCGCCTCCCCGCCTACATGATCCCGCGGAAATTCCAATTCCTCGAAGCCTTCCCCATGACGCCCAACGGCAAAGCCGACCGGCAATTGCTCGCCGCGAGACTCTGAATGCTGCGCGACGGCTGGCAGACGGAAGGCAAACGATGGTGAAAAGAGCCTGACGCGCTCGTTAAAATCCCACTTCCCGCGCCGCATCGCTCATACGATTTACATAGTGAAACTGCACGAAACGGTGAGAACGCCGAAGACGTTTCATCTTTCAGCCCAGGGTCGCGCGCGACGCGCCACCTTGGGTGTTAGGAAACATCGGGGCCAACCCGAAAAGGGTTTCATCTGATCCGGCCCCGACGCTCGGCGAGCTTCAACCCTTGCAGGGTTGCCCCTCCTTGGTCTCATAATCCCAAGGTAGCTCGTGCCTCGCAACCCAAGGCTGATGGATGAAGCACCTTCGGCGCTCGCCATGCGTTCGCGCAATCTGACTGTGGAAATCGTATCAGGTTCTCCACAATGGCAGTGATGCTTATGGCCAACTGCCGCTTTCACGGGCACGCGGGGCTTCTCGCGGCCAGAAAAACCGTCGCGGACCCCTTTCGCCGAACGCGCGGCAAGTCGGGGTCAAGTTTCCTCGCTCACCGCGATGGTTGCTTTAGAAAGATGCGGCCCTTACATCCGTCGTCACCCCATCCATCTTGGAAATTTCCCTCTGCATGTTCGTCCATTTTCCGGCGCGACTTGACTTCGCGTCATGACCCCGTTTTCCGACTTTCACTACTTCGGGCTGCTGCTCTACGTCGTCATCCCGACGATCCTGCTGGGGCTGCTCGGGCGCGCGAACCGTTCTTGGACGCTCCTCGCCACGCTCATCGTCGGCATCGTCAATTTCAGCGATGAACTGGCGATCCGCTCGGATTTCAATGTCTCGGAGGTCTGGGTGGCGCTCGGGTTCGCGATCTATCAGGGCGTGCTGGCGGGCGCGTTTTTGCGGTGGAAATCGACGCCGTTTTTCCGGCTCGCGCTGGCATTGTGCATCCTGCCGCTGGCAGCGGCGAAGTTTGTGCCGGTGCTCGCGCCGGGAACGCTCTTTGGATTTCTCGGCATTTCCTACGTCACGTTCCGCTCGCTGGATGTGATTTTCAGCGTGCAGGACGGGGTGGTGAAAACGCTCACGCCGGGGCGCTATCTGGCCTTCGTGTTTTTCTGGCCCACCGTGTCCTCGGGGCCGATTGATCGCTACCGGCGCTTTGTGCAGGACTTCGACCGCACGCGCACCCGCGCGGATTTTCTCGATGACTTTGACATCGCGGTGGAGCGCATTTTTCGCGGGCTGCTGTATAAATTCCTGATCGCGGCGCTGCTGAACAAACACTGTGTGCTGCCGCTGGAGCATCGGACGGGCATGGGGGCCACGTGGCTCTATATGTATGCTTACAGCGTTTATTTGTTTTTCGATTTCGCGGGCTACAGCGCGTTTGCGATCGGCTTCAGCCGGCTCTTTGGCATCCGCTCGCCGGAAAATTTCGACCTGCCTTTTCTCTCGCGAAACATCCGCGATTTCTGGAATCGCTGGCACATCAGTTTGTCGTTCTGGTTCCGCGATCATATCTACATGCGCTTCCTCATCGCGGCGGGGAAAGCGAAGTGGTTCAAGGGCAAGCACACCGCTTCCTACCTCGGACTCTGGCTCACCTTCGGGCTGATGGGGCTCTGGCACGGGCCGGAGTGGCGCTACCTGATTTACGGCGCGTATCACGCCACGCTGCTGTGCGGCTACGATGCGTTCGCGCGCTGGAACAAGCAGACGAAACGCTGGCCGGATACGCGCGCGGTGCGCTGGGTGAATATCGCGCTGACGATTCACGTGGTGTGTTTCGGACTGCTGATTTTTTCGGGAAGATTGTCGCCCCATGTGACGCCGGGGGCGGCGGCGGTCGCGGTTGCGCAGAAGTAGAACCCGGCAAATCCTAGCGGCCATGAACTCCGGCTTTCTCGACAAATTCATCGAACGAATCGGACGCGTGCGACCGGAGGAGGTGCAGAATTATTTGCTGCGGCTGGCGGATGAAAAAGGATTCCTGGAGACGATTTTCAACGCGATCCGCGAGGGCGTGATCGTGACGGATTTGCAGGGGCGCATCAATTACCTGAACCGCGCGGCGTGCGAGATCTTCGGGCTGGAACGCGATACGTGCATGGGGCAGCCGCTCGATGGACATTTGCGCGGGCTGGAGTGGGACAAGCTGGTGGAGGCCGAGCGCGTGGTGAGCCGCGACATGGAGGTTTTTTATCCTCAGCATCGCTTCCTGAATTTCTACGTGGTGCCGCTGAGCCTGGAGACGCCGGGGAAAAAACGCACGGAGGCGGCGGTGCAGGAAGCGGTGGGTTACGCGGTGATTTTACGCGACACGACGGAGAGCCGGAAATCCACGGAGGAGACGATCCAGAGCGAGCGGCTGACGGCGCTGACGCTGCTAGCGGCGGGCGTGGCGCACGAGATCGGGAATCCGCTGAACTCGCTCCACATCCATCTGCAACTGATGGAGCGGAAACTGCGGAAAGCTCCGCCGGCGTTGCGCAAGGATTTGGAAAGCGCGCTGCAAGTGGCGCACGATGAGATCACGCGGCTGGATTCGATCGTGCAGCAATTTCTCGGGGCGATCCGGCCGACGCGGCTGGATTTGCATTTGGAAAATATCAACGCGCTGGTGCAGGAGAGCGTAGCCTTTCTCCAGCCGGAGATCGACGACCGGAACGTGCTGGTGGAGCAGGAGCTGCGGTCCGATCTGCCGTGGATCGAGGTGGATCGCAACCAGATGAAGCAGGCGTTTTACAACGTGATCAAAAACGCGTTTCAGGCAATGACGCGGGATGGGCTGCTGCGCATCCGCACGGATTACGACGATGCGTTTGCGATCGTGCGGTTCACGGATTCCGGCAGTGGGATTTCGCCGGAAAACATGAGCAAGATTTTCGAGCCGTACTTCACGACGAAGGCGAGCGGCTCGGGCCTCGGGCTGCTCATCGTGCGCCGGATCGTGCGGGAGCACGGCGGCGAAATCGAGCTGATGAGCAACGAAGGCCAGGGCCTGACGCTGACCATCCGCCTGCCGCTGCGCGATCGTCGCGTGCGGATGCTGGGGCCGGGCGCGGCGGCGGCGGGGAGTTAAGAACGCGGACTCACTCGGGCCGGACGCCGGGCTCGGTGAGGTCCATGAAGGCTTGATTCAGATGGCGCGTCTCTTCGGCGAAAGCGGTGATCTGGGCACCGGCGGCGATGGCGGTTTGGAGGATCGTGTTCAGCCCGACCTGATGCCGCTCGATGGCGAGCGTGTAGCGCGGCTCGGTGGGAAGCGGCGGCGTGATGCTGAGGACGCCGGGCACTTTTAAAAGCTCGGCGATGGCACCGGGATGCTCGGCGGCGAGGGTGAGCTGGTAGTGCAGGGTGGTGCCTTCGTTTTGCGTGATGAGGCCGCGCATGGTGCCGGTGTATTTCACCGTGCCGCGGTCCATGATGGTGACGTGGTCGCAGAGCGTGGCGAGCTCGCTGAGGATGTGGCTGCTGAT
The DNA here is from genome assembly GCA_038228115.1 of Chthoniobacterales bacterium. Taxonomy (GTDB): domain Bacteria; phylum Verrucomicrobiota; class Verrucomicrobiia; order Chthoniobacterales; family Chthoniobacteraceae; genus JANLQB01. The sequence goes on along the minus strand of JBBRPM010000007.1, from coordinate 131,235 downwards.
GAAGATGGTCTTCCCGAGCCGCCGCAGCTCTTCGAGGATCTCCATGAGTTCGATGCGGGCACGCGGATCGAGGCCGCTCGCGGGTTCGTCGAGGAGTAAAAGATCGGGATCGTGAACAAGGACACGGGCAAGGCTGACGCGCTGCTGCATGCCGCGCGAGAGGCCGGAGATGAGGTCGCTTTTGCGACCGGCCATGTCGGTGAGGGCGAGCACGTCGGCGATGGTTTTGTCGCGCTCTTTTTGGCCGATGCCATAGGCCGCGCCGAAGAAATCGAGATACTCGAAGACGGACATCTGGCGGTACATGCTGAAGTGATCGGGCATGAAGCCAATGCGGCGGCGAACGGCTTGGCGGTCGCGGACGATGTCGTGCCCGAAGAGGCCGACGCTGCCGGCCTGCGGACGGAGGAGCGTGGCGAGGACTTTGAGGGTGGTCGTTTTGCCCGCGCCATTCGGCCCGACAAAGCCGTGAATGCTGCGCGGCCCGACGGTGAAGCTGACGCCAGTGAGCGCGAGGTGCGTTTTGTAGCGGTGCGAGAGGTTTTGGATGTCGATGACGTGGGGCGTGTCGCTCATGGCAGGGTGGTGTTCAGGGTCTTCCTCTTCCGCTTAATCTTCCTCCCCTCAGCCGGAGGGATGAAGAGGAAGCGGAAGAGGCGGAGGCGTCAGGGAAGGGTGATGTCTTGCACGTAAATAACGCGGCCAGTCTGGCTGGTGAAACGCGGGTCCAGGATGCGGAAGCCGTCGGGCAGCGGGGCGGCGAGAAAGAGCTGAAGTTGCTTCGGCGCGAGAGCGGGGCCGGTGATGACATTGGGCAGGCCTTCGACGGTCCCGAGCGCGCGGGCGATGAGGACTTTCTCCACATCATCCATCCATTCAGAATTCGATTCTTCCACGGGATCGCGGCCAAATAATCCGGGGCTCATGCCAAAGCTGGTGATCCAGCGGGAGAAGACATCGTCTTTGAAAAAGTCGGACTCGGACACGCCCGGCCCGTCGCGCTCCCAAAGGCCGTGGGCGAATTTCAAACTGTAGTAGAGCGTGCCGCAGCGTGCCCAGGCGCGGAGCACGTTTTTGGGAAAGCCGGGGCCGGGGACGAGGGCGAGGTTTTCGAGTGCGCCGGTGATGTTCACCTTCGACTCGGCGACGGTGGCCTCGGTGCGGTCGCCGATGAGGACGGCGCGATGGACAAAAGGGCGCGTGGAGTAGGGCGGGATGTCCACTTCAAAACGGCCATCGCGACCATTGACGATCGCGCCATTGACCGAGTCGAATTCGGCGGCGGTGGAGTAGAGATTGGCGGGCGAGGCGTGCGTGATTTTATAAGTGTCGCCGCGCGTCGCGAAGACGCTGGTCCACTCCGTCACATCGTGCCGCCCGTCGCCGAGACTGTGCGCGATGGCCACGGTGGTGACCTGCGCACTCTCCCCCGCCCCGCGGCGACCGGCGAAGGCGAACGCGCTGCCGAAGCCCGCGACGAGGACGAGGAAAAGCGCGAGCGCCCGCAGCCACGGCATCTTTTTGGCCAGGCGAAAATGGACCGGGCCGACGACGACGAGGTAGGCGGCAGTGAGGACGTAGATGAGCGACCAGGCGATTTTCGGCTTTGTGAGGGACGTGAGTTTTTGCAGGAGTTGCTGCTCGAGATTGTAGATGCGAGCGGGCGCGTTGGTCCGCAATTCGGGAACGGGATGGCCGTGGTCGGCGAGGTATTGGTCAGTGAGTTCGGCGCGAGGGATCTCGTGACGGATGACGCGCGGGCTGGTGTTGAGCGCGGCCAGAGTTTCAGGGAAGACGGGGAACTGGCCGTCTGCGCCGTGGAGAAGATGGACGGTGCCGCCGCGGCGGAACCAATCGAGAAAAGCCTCGCGTCGGGCAGGCTCCCAGCGCGGGAGATGATCGAGAGCGACCGAGTCGAGCGCATCGGTGGCGGCGACGGTGGTGGGAAAAAGATCGTCGGGGAAAGCCCGCAGGCCGCCCGTTTTGGCGAAGGCATCCTGAGGATCGAGCAGCAGGACGCGGGCGGGCGCGCCGGCTTGGGCACCGTCGATTTTTTCGCTGTCGCGCCCGCCATTTCCCCAGCGCAAATGCCAGTCACCGCCCGGCTGGCTGACGAAGACGTGGAACTGCACCCAGCGCTGCGTGCCCGCGGCGAGATAGACGGGCTGGACGGTGGGCGCTCCGGTGGCTTTTTCGAGGCCGCTGCGGTTTTCGAGGATGAACTGCCCGTCAAAAGCGCGCGCGTCGGGATTCGAGACGAGGAGGGAAAGGATATTGAAGTAGCCGACGCGCACCCGGCCATCGAAGCCCCAGCGCTTTTCCCGAATCTCCAGCGCCGACGCCATCCCAGTGCAAAGGAGAAGGAAAATAAAAACGCGGAGCCGGGACATGGAAGCGGCGGAATGTGGCAGGCGACGGCGGGGATGGCGAGTGCGGTGTGCTTGACACGATCCGATGCCGCCGCGAAAGGTGCGCGCTCAATTTCGCCATGGCCACGCCCCGCATTTTATCAGGCATCAAACCGACCGGAGCTCCGCACATCGGAAACTATTTTGGCATGATGAAGCCGGCCATCGAGTGGCAGGATCGCGGCGAGGCTTTTTACTTCATCGCGGACTACCACGCGCTGACGACGGTGCGCGATCCGGCGGCGCTGCGGACTTTCACGCGCGGAGTCGCGCTTGATTTTCTGGCGTGCGGGCTTGATCCAAAACGCGCCGTGCTTTTCCGCCAAAGCGATGTGCCCGAGCACACGGAACTCGCGTGGCTGCTGAGTTGCGTGACGCCGATGCCGATGCTGGAAAACGCGCATGCTTACAAGGATCACGTCGCAAAGGAGAAGGTCCCTTCGCACGGACTCTTCGCGTATCCGGTGCTAATGGCGGCGGACATCCTTCTCTACGACAGCAACGTGGTCCCGGTTGGGCGCGATCAAAAGCAGCATGTGGAAATGACGCGTGACATCGCGGCGAAGATGAACGCGATTTACGGAAGCGTATTCACGATTCCCGAGGCGAGCATTTTACCTACGACCGCGATCGTGCCGGGACTCGATGGGAATAAGATGAGTAAGAGCTATGACAACACGATCGCTCTGTTCGATGAGGAGAAGGCGCTGCGAAAAAAGATCATGAGCATTCCCACGGACTCGACGCCGGTGGAAGCGCCGAAGGAACCTGCGGGTTCGGCAATCGTGGGTCTATATAGGTTGTTCGCTTCTGAAGATGAAGTGGCGCGGATGGAGGCGGATTTTCGCGCCGGCGGGATTGGTTACGGCGCTTTTAAAACGCGGCTCTTCGACGCGGTGCGCGAATATTTTTCCGCCGCGCGCAACCGCCGCGCCGCTCTGGAGCAGGATCTGGCGTATGTCGATGCGGTCTTGAGCGAGGGAGCAGATCGTGCCCGAGTCGTCGCAGAAGCGACGATGAAAAGAGTGAGACTGGCCGTGGGGTTGGCCTGAAAAGCGCTATTTCAACCCCATGAAAATGTCAGTCTATTAATGGCATTAACGATTGCACCGCTTAAATTTTTCCGTAACAGTCAAGTCCGCTGAAGCGCACCAATGAAGGGCGTGGAAGCATAATTAGTAGTTGTTGAATATGATGAATGAAAATCCAGGTGAAAGAATGGGCTCCGATCCGATCGCGTCTGAAAAGGTGACGATTGAGCGGAAGATCTTCTTTCTCGATCTCAAAGAAAACCAGCGCGGTCGTTTCCTGAAGATCACCGAGGATGTCGGAGGACGGCGTGACACAATCATGCTTCCGGCCCCTGCATTCCGTGACTTCCTGGAAGCCTTGCAGCGTTTGGTGGAGTTCGAATCGAAGCTCTGAGTAAGACTCGGATCCCTTAAAAATCGTCTCTTTCCTGCTCCCCCAAGCTGTTGGCGGGAGACGCAAACTCGGAGCCGCCTACCGCAAGGGAAGCGGCTCTTTGTTTACCGAACGTGCCACTACTCAAGGCGTGTTGGATTTTTATTAATCTCTAGTCATTGGGGAGCTAGTGATTTGAAGTGGCCCAGTTATGGACAGCACAGTCTTTCAGAGGCATGATTTTGTAGCAGGCAACCTCTCGTTTCTCATGCGCTATCTGTTCGCTCGTGCGGTGTGCTACGCAGTCCTTGCCACGGCATTTGGGCAAACTGGCGCACCAGTTCACACAGTCGAAATGGACGCGGCGATTCTTGAATCCGGTCGCCTTGGTTCGCAATGCAAGGCACTCATCCGGCTCGGCGGGAATCCCGATCCGACTGCCGATAAAATCCTGCTCGCGCAACTCGAACGGCAGCGCGCCGGGAAACTTCCGCCCGCTCTCTGGCTCGATCTTTTCCAAGCCGCCGCGAAAAGAAAAGATGCAGACATCGCGGCCTTCCTCGCCGAGCGCGAACGCACTCTCGCCCAATCCCACGACCCGATCGCGCGCTTCACGGAATGTCTCGAAGGCGGAGACGGCGAAGCGGGCCGCGCCATTTTTACGAAGAAGCCGGAGGCGGGCTGTGTGCGGTGCCACAGCATCGAGGACAAAGGCGGCAAGATCGGCCCCGACCTCACGTGGCTGCGCCATTCTGTCGAACGCATGCACATTCTGGAATCGATCATCGCGCCGAACTCGACGATCGCCGCCGGCTTCGCCAGCGCAGCACTCACGCTAAAAGACGGCACGACGCTCGCCGGTGTCATCAGCGCTGAGGGAGCGGATGAGCTGACCATCACTAACGTCGCCGACGGAAAAAAGCGGACAGTGAAAACCGCCGACATCACCGAGCGCGCTCCCCTTCCCAGCCCGATGCCGCCGCATTTCAGCGCCGCCCTCGACAAACGCGCCATCCGCGATCTCGTCGAATTTCTCGCGGCGGGTGATTGATCCACCTTTTCGCGGATTGCCGGGAGGGTGTGAGACGGCGTAGATGGCCCGATGCGAAACGGAAGTCATTATGTCTGGAGAAAACTCGCGAGCGCGAAGTGGGAGGATGCGTGGGTGGAGCGGCTGACGGGATTCGCCGACCGGCTCGCGCTGACTCAGCCAGCGAAGGCGAAGCTGCTGCGGATCGAGATTTTTCAACTGAAGAAAACCGAGGCGGAGAAAGTGCGGCGGATGTTTGGCGGGACCGTTTCCGTGCAGAAAAAGATCGTGCCGGCCGCGCTGGCAAAACCGCGTGCGCCGATCGTCGTGCGCGGGAAGTTTGCGGTCGTGACGAACGAACGCGAGCGGCGGGCGGTGCGAGCTGGCTTGCCTGCGCTGCTGGTGCCGGCGGGGATGGCTTTTGGGACGGGGGAACATGCGACGACTTCGACGTGTCTGCGGTTGCTCGCGGATGTGGCGTCGGATCTAACCGGGGAAAAGTGGGAGATGCTCGATCTCGGGTGCGGGAGCGGAATCCTCGCACTCGCGGCGCGAATGCTCGGCGCGCGCAAATGTCTCGGCGCAGATTTCGATCCGCATGCGGTGCGGACGGCGAAGGAGAATGCGCAGATCAATTCAGTGAGCGGCGCGGTGATGAAGAAACTCGATGTGCGCGAGTGGGTGCCGGAGCGGACTTGGGAAGTGGTGGCGGCGAATATTTTCAGCGGGTTGTTGATCGAAGTCGCGCCGAAGCTGGCGGCGGCGGTGGCTCGGGGCGGGAGTCTGATTTTTTCGGGCGTCTTGCGGACGCAGGAAGCGGAGGTGCTGGCGGCGTTTCGGCAAGTGGGTTTTCGGGTCGAACGCGTGGTGAGGAAGGGGAAGTGGATCGCGGGGCTGGCGCGGCGGTGAAATTCCGGGGAGCGCACTCGTCCCGAGTGCTGGTCTTCGCGTCCCGCGGAGACGGACTTTCAAAACGCGTCGCGCCTTATTTCGCTCACTCCTTCCGCAACGAGTCGGCAAAGAAGTTCGTTTCGGTGGGACGCCGAAACCAGCATTCGGGACGAGTGCGCTCCCCGGAGTTTGCAGACTCGCTTTACGCCGCGAGCGCGGTGAAGAGCTGACGAAGCTCCTCTTCCACTGAGCCGCCCGGTCCGAGCGTTTGGCGCAACTCGGCGCGGACGGCTTCGCGGTAACGCTGGCGCAGGCGATGCACGATGACTCGCACGGCGGTTTCGCTCACGCCGAGCGTGGCGGCAGCGGTGGTTTGCGCGCCGCGTTCGGCATCGGCGACCAGCCACGGTTTCAGCACTTCGAGATGGGCGGATTTGCCTTCGGCGGAAAGCTCGCCTTCGAGCGCGGTGAAGGCGCGGTCGAGGACGGTGAGCGCCCATTGCCGGTCGAAAAGCACGTCGGGCGGGAGCGCGTTGCTGTCGGTGCCGGCGTCGAGCACTTTGGAGAAAGGCCCGGTGAGATGCTGAAATCAGTCCGGGAGCTGGTGGATGACGTTGCTTATTTTCTGTAGCGCCGGACAAAACTTTCCACCAAGAAGCAAGGAAGTGGATCGCGAAACTAGCGCCGATGATTCAAGGCTGATCGACGCGCGCGGCAAAAACTCGTTGACGCCCTTCGCTGGCCGCCGATAGCTTCCGGCCCGCAAAATAAACCTCCAAATAATTTACCAAGAATCCTGCCTGCGTGGGTAAAACGTCGCGAAAATCCGATTTTCGGGCGATCTGCGCGGGCACTTTTTATCTATGGCCGAAGAACTTTCATACGTGCTCGTCACTCCTTACTCGATCCGCAAATCGCGGACCGGGGGCATCGTCGCGCGCTTGATTTCGCGGACGGGGCTCGATCTGGTGGCGGCGCGGATGTTTGCGCCGAGTGCGGAATTGGTCGCGAATTACGCGGCGGGAATCATCTCCGATCCGGACCCGACGCATCGTGCGACGCAGGAACTCATTAAGAAGTACGTGCTGAAGAATTTTGCCTCGACGGCCGGGTCAAAGCCGCGGGTGTTGTTGCTGGTTTTCAAAGGCGAAGACGCCGTGCAGAAAATCAAGAACACGGTGGGACATATCGTGAATGAGCGGACGAGCGGCGAGACGATTCGCGATACGTACGGCGACTACATGGCGGACGCGAATGGCGAGGTAAATTATTTCGAACCGGGCGTGCTGGCGCCGCCGGATGCGGCTAGCGCGAGGAACGATCTGCTGCTCTGGGCGTCGTATTCCGACAAGGATGGCGGGCTGCTCGACGAGGCAATCCAGTTCCCGACCGGGACGAAAGCCGAGAAGACGCTCGTGCTCATCAAACCGGACAACTTTCGTTTTCCCAACGCGCGTCCCGGCGGCGTGATCGACCTTTTTTCCCGGACGGGCCTCTACATCATTGCGTGTAAAGTGCATCGGATGAGCGTGGCGCAGGCGGAGGAATTTTACGGGCCGGTGCTCGCGGTGTTGCAGGATAAATTGCGGGAGCGCTCGGGTGAAACGGCGGCGAAACTTTTCACAGCGGAGACGCACATCCCGCTCGGGAAGGAAGTCGTCGAACAGCTCGGCGAAGTGCTGGGGCCGATCGCAGGACGGGAGAATTGGGAGTTGATCGTCTCTTTCATGGCGGGCATCAAACCCAGCGATTGTCCCGCGGAAAAACGGCACGAGCCCGGCTCCGAAAAGTGCATCGCGCTGTGCTATCAGGGCGTCGATGCCGTCCGCAAAATCCGGGAAGTGCTCGGGCCAACCGATCCCGCGAAAGCGCCTCCCGGCACGATTCGCCGCGAGTTTGGCTCCACGATCATGGTCAATGCCGCGCACGCTTCCGACTCCCCCGAGAACGCCGCCCGCGAAATGGGCATCGTCCAAATCTCCGAGAACAACCTGAAACCCCTGATCGAAAGCTGGTTCGCCAAAAAGTAGCGCGCCCGCTCAATCTGAAATCTGAAATCTTACATCTGAAATGACTATGGAACTCGCCCAACGCGCCACGATTCTCACGCCGTCCCTCACCCTTTCCATCGACTCGAAAGCCAAGGCCATGAAGGCCGAAGGCATCGACGTTTGCAGCTTCGGAGCCGGCGAGCCGGACAGCGACACGCCCGAGCATATCAAGAACGCCGCGCAAGCCGCCATCGAGGCTGGTTTTACCAAATACACGCCCAGTTCCGGCATCCCCGAGCTGCGCCAGGCGATCGCCGATAAATTCGCCGCCGACAACAAGCTCACCTACAAGCCGACGCAAATCATCGTGAGCTGCGGTGCGAAACATTCCTGCTACAACGCCATCCTCGCGACCTGCCAGCCCGGCGACGAAGTCATCATCCCCGCGCCTTACTGGCTGAGCTATCCCGAGATGGTTCGCCTCGCCGGAGCGGACCCGGTTTTTGTCCAAACCAAGGAAGCGAATGGCTGGAAAATGACCGCCGAAGAATTCCAGGACGCCATGACGCCGCGCACGAAGATGGTGATCATCAACTCGCCCGGCAATCCGACCGGCGCGGTTTACACGCGGGCGGAACTAGAAGCAATCACCGATGTCTGCGTAGAGGAAGACATCCTCATCCTGTCCGATGAAATCTACGAGAAGTTGACCTACGACGGCGCGGAGCACGTCAGCACCGCGTCGATCTCCCAAGCCGTGTATGATCTCACGATCACCGTGAACGGTTTTTCCAAAGCCTACGCCATGACCGGCTGGCGTCTCGGCTACCTCGGCGCACCCGAGCAAATCGCGAAGGCCATCGACGCGATCCAGAGCCACAGCACGTCGAACCCAACTAGCTTTGCCCAAAAAGGCGGGCTCGCCGCGCTCAAGGGCGACCAGCAGGCCGTGTCCGACATGCGCGAGGAATTCGACATGCGCCGGCAATACATGGTGAACCGCCTCAAGAGCATCGACCGCGTGACCGTCGTCGAGCCAAAAGGCGCATTCTACGTGCTTGCGAACATCAGTGGACTCGGCCTCAACTCCACGAATTTCGCCGACCGCCTGCTCAGCAAACACCATGTCGCCGTCGTCCCCGGCATCGCCTTCGGCGACGACCGCACGATCCGTTTCAGCTACGCGACCAGCCTCGACATCATTAAGAAGGGCCTCGATCGGTTCGAGGAATTCTGCAAGACGCTGTAATCAGAAACGGCGGTTTCCCAACCGCGGAACCCGACGCGCGCGAAGCAGCATTTTTTGCGCGTCGGGATTGAGATAACCGCCGCGGCAGGCATCATGTCGCCATGAAAACGACCCACCCCATCGCGCCCGTCTCGCCGGTCACCCGGCGGAGCTTTCTCAAAACCGGCACCGTGCTCGCCACGGGCATCGCCTCGCTTTCGTGGCGTGCGCGTGCCGACACGAATAAAAACAGCAAGCTGCAAATCCTGCACATCGGCGTCGGCGGCAGCATCGCGCCGGTGGACCGCAGTTCGTTGAAGAAGCATCCCGATGTCATCTTTACGGGGCTCTGCGATGTGGACTCGAATGCGCTGGAGAAAGTCTCCAAGGAGCACCCTGAAGCGTTCACCTGCCGCGATTTTCGCGAGGCGTTTGAAAAACATGCCGACAAATTCGACGCCGTGGTCGTCTGCACGCCGGACCACAATCACGCGTTGATCGACATGACGGCGCTAAAGGCGGGCAAGCATGTCTATGGGCAAAAGCCGCTCGTGCAGCAGCTTTCGGAAGTGGCCGCAATCGAGGGTGCGATCAAGGCCTGCCCGAATCTCGTAACGCAGGCCGGCAATCAGCGCATGGGTCCGGTGGGGCGTCAGTATGCGGTGGATATTTTGAAGAAGGGTCTGCTCGGAAAAGCGATCGAGGCGCATGTGTGGGTCGGCGGTCCACCGCCGGGGACTGAGGGATATTTCTGGTACGGCGGGCTGAAAGATCCGACGCCCGCGCCGGCGAATATCGACTGGCCGCTCTGGCTCGGCGCGGCGCTCGATGCGCCGCATCGCCCGGGGCTCATCGGCTTGCAATGGCGCTCCTCATGGGACTACGGCACGGGCCAGCTTGGCGACTGGTGTACGCATCTGCTCGATGTGCTCTACTTCGCTTACGACCTGCCCTCACCCGTCGCCGTGCAGACCGACACGCACGAGCCGAGCGGCTTTTACCACACGCGTTTCATGCGCTCGACGCTGAGCTACAACGTGCCCGGCGACCGCTTCGCGAATGGCCGCTTCACCGTCCACTATGCCGATCAATCGCTCGCCCCTTCGCGCGCCTCGCTCGGGCTGCCGCCCGGAAAATGGCCCGGCACTGGCACGCTCGTCGTCTGCGAAAAAGGCGTGCTGCTCATCGAGCCGGAAGGCAATCCCGAAGTCTGGCTGGGCGGAAATCCGGGCGATTTCGAGACCCTCCCCGGCCTCGGCACGCCGACCGCGCGCAATCACTGGCACTCCTGGGTGGACAAGATTTTGGGCAAGCCCGATGCATTCGTGCAGACGCCATTTTCCTACGCCGCACGGATTGCCGAGGCAGGTCTGCTATGCTCGAAAGCCGGGCGCTTTCCGAATCAGGAACTCCGCTGGGACAAAGCCACGCTCACCTTCCCCAATCACGCCGAAGCGACGAAAACGATCGTCCGACGCGAATACCGGAAGGGTTTCGAGCTGCCGACGTTCGCGTGAGCACCGGTCGGATGACTCTTCTCACTCGCGCACTTTCGTGTCGATGATGAGCGTCACCGGCCCGTCGTTCACGAGACTCACCTGCATCATCGCGCCGAAGCATCCGGTCTGAATCGGGCGTCCCATCAGTTCGCTGAGTTTGCGCGTCATCATTTCGTAAAGCGGGATCGCGACTTCGGGCTTTGCGGCGCGATGCCAGCTCGGGCGCGTGCCTTTTTTTGTGCTGGCGAAAAGGGTGAACTGGCTGACGAGGAGGATGTCGCCGCTGATTTCCTGCACGCTGCGATGCGTGGGATCGGCTTCTTCGGCGAAGATGCGCAGGCCGACGATTTTCGCGGCGAGCCAGTCGATGTCGGCGGCGGAGTCGGACTGCTCTTTCCCGACGAGGACGAGCAGGCCGCGTCCGATTTTTCCCACGACTTCACCGCTGACGGAGACGGACGCGGAGGTGACTCGCTGGATAACGGTGCGCATGGAGGGTCATGGAATAATGCGCTTCGACGCGGCGGGGAACTGCGAATTGCGGACGACTTTCGTTGCGACATATTGCGGTGTCCTTTTCCTTCAGATGGCCACGTTTCCCCTCCTCCGAAATCTTTTGTGCTGGCTCGCGCTCACGCTCGTCGTCCGCGCAAATGATCCCGGCGGTGGGGCGGCGGGCGTGGGTGCGAACGTGACACTTTCCACCACGAGCACGACGGCGACGCTCGCGAATGGCGTGGTCACGGCGGTCATCGAAAAAAGCACGGGAAAGGTGACGTCGTATCTTTTCAACGGCGTGCAGATGCTCGATACGAGCGGGCTGATTTATTACTCGTTTGATGGCGGCGCGTCGTTCGATGTGCCGAGCGGGTGTGTGTATTCCGCGACGACGAATACGACGGACACGGTGGATATTTCCTGCAAGCGCACCTGGAACGCGACGGCGGGCTACCGGCATGTGCTCGATATCGACGTGCATTGGGTGCTCCGGCGCGGGGACACGGGGCTGTATTCTTACGTCGTGCTGAATCATCCGGCGGCGTATCCGGCGGCGGGTTTCGGGGAATTCCGCGTGGTGTGGAAACTGCCGCATGACTCGACGAATTTCTTTTTTGAAAGGGCGTATGTCGATGCGCTGCGGAACTGGCAGATGGAATCGTATTTCGATTTCACACACGCGACGGCGACAGGCATCGCGGAAATCATCCAACTCACGAGCGGCGTGCGCGCTGGGAAGTATGATTGCAAATACGAATACGCCGCGGAGTACGAGACGATCGGCTGCTGGGGGCACGCGAGTAACACGAACAAGAAAGGCGTGTGGATGGTGATGGGCGGCTACGATTATTTGAACGACGGGCCGATCCACCAAGACCTTACAATCGCGGAGAGCTACAGCCTGATTCATTTCGGGCGCGATCATTTCGGCGGCTCCAGTACAAGCATCGCAGCCGGTGAGGCGTGGAAAAAAGTGTATGGCCCACACCTGCTCTACTGCAACAGCACGACCGCGACGACGAATGCGGGCGATACGCTATGGGCCGATGCGAAGGCGCAGACGACGGCGGAAGTCGCGGCGTGGCCTTACTCGTGGCTGGTGAATGCGGACTATCCGCTCGCGGCGCAGCGCGGCACGGTGACGGGGCGCTTCATCGTGAACGATCCGCTGAAGCCGACTGTAAGCGCGGCGAATGCGTGGGTCGGTGTCGCGGCGCCGGAGGACACGAATGGGAACTGGCAGTATCAGGGAAAAGGCTACCAGGTTTGGACGCGCGCGGATGCGTCGGGAAATTTCGCGGTCCCGGATGTGCGGCCCGGCAGTTACACGCTTTACGCTTTCACCGATGGCGCAGTCGGCGAGTACTCGCAACTCGCCGTGAACGTCACCGCGAACGCGACGACGGCGCTCGGCAACGTGACTTGGAACGTGACGCATCCGGGCACGAGCATTGCGTGGGAAATCGGCACGCCGAATCGCAGCGCGCGCGAGTTCAAACACGGGAGCGACTACTTCGAGCCGTATCTTTGGAATACCTTTTGCGCGGAGCTGCCGAGTCCGCTCGAATACACGGTCGGCACGAGTAACGCCGCGACGGACTGGAACTACGCGCACTCGGGCCACGTCGATGCGGGCGTGTGGACGCCGTGGAAGTGGCGCGTCCATTTCAATCTCGCCGCGCTGCCATCGAGCGGGAATGCCACGCTCACGCTGGCGTTCGCGGGCAGCGACTCGGCGCGCATGGATGTTTACGTGAACGATGAGGCGAATTTGTTCGCGCGGTTCTATCCGCCGAACGGCGGCGGCAACGGGCTTATCCGCGAAGGCATCCACTGCAAATACGGCGTGAGTTACGTCACGATTCCGGTGTCCGCGCTGAACGTCGGTGCGAACACGATCACGCTCATCGAAGGCCGCACGAGCGGGCCGACCGAGCATGTGATGTACGATTATCTGAATCTCGAACTGCCCGCGTTTCCGCCACCACCACCGACTTCCGGGCGGAGCATCGTGTGGAAAGGCGGCGCGAACGCCGCGGCGGATACTTGGGACATCGGCGCGACTTCCAGCTTTCTAAATGGCGCGGCGGCAACGGCGTTCGGAGTGGGCGATGCGGTAACATTCGATGCGACCGGATCGAACGCGACGAACATCACGCTCACCGGTTCGCTCGAACCGAACGCGGTCACTTTCACCGGGACGAAAAACTACACGCTCGCGGGAAACGGCGGACTCATCGGGCAGATGTCTCTCGTGAAATCCGGGACGGGAAAATTGACGATCAACAGCGCGCAGACTTTCGCCGGGCCGACGACGATCACGGGCGGGCAGATCGCGTTTGGAAACGACGCCGCGAACACGACCGGACTCGGCACGAGCGATGTGACGCTGAATGGCGGCACGCTCACGATGTACACCGCGAACAACAACGCCACGGGCAGCACCGGTTCGTGGAATCTCTACGTTCCCACTGGCGCGACGGGTACGCTGAATGCCGACTGGCGCTGCACGCTCACCGGTGAATTGCACGGCGGCGGCACGTTTAATTTCGTGCTCCCGTCCGGCGGCATCCGCACGGATTTGCACGGCGACTGGTCCGCGTTTTCCGGGCTGATCAACGTCACCGCGGCGAGCGGCTCCGCGGATTTTCGCATGGACCGCGATTATAGTTTTCCCGGCTTTCCGTCCGCTGCGCTGAATCTCGGCGCGAATGTAAAAGCGTATTGGTCCGGCAATCTGAATTCCGGCGGCGGCTCGTTCATGCCGATCGGCGAACTCACCGGCGCTTCGTCGGCGAGCCTGCTGGGTGGCTCGATCGGCGGGCGCATGCTCACTTATCAAATCGGAGAACGCGGGACCGACTTCACGTTTCCCGGCAGTATCGGCGAACAAAGCGCGTCGATGGTGACGAACATCGCGAAGCTCGGCCTCGGCACGTGGACGATGAGCGGCGCGGCGACCTGGGCGGGAAATACGACCGTGGAAGAAGGCACGCTCCTGCTCACCGGCTCGCTGAATTCCGCGGGCGATGTCACCGTTTTCGACGGCGCACTTTTCAAACACACCGGCGCTGGCGCATGCAAAGTCGGCAGTGTGCAGGTCATCGACGGCGGCACGTTCGACGGCTCAGCAGCGATCGCGGGCGACTTGAACAACGATGGCACACTGCTCATTTCCGCAGGCACACTCAGCGTCGCGGGAAACGTGATGAACAACGGCACGCTGCGTGTCACTGGCGGCGCGACACTTTCCGCCGCGGGAAGTTTCATCAACAACGGCGTGCTCGATATGCTGACGGGCGCGCCATCGCTTCCGGCGGGGCTCGTGAATAACGGAGTCGTGATCGACGCGAGTAGTTTGCGCACGGTCAGCGTCGCCCGGGCGGGCACGACCGTCACGCTCACCGCGCAGACTTTCACCGGCCACAGCTACCAGCTCCAGCGCAGCCCTTCTCTCGCAAATCCTGTCTGGATCGACATCGGCAGTCCGCTCGCCGGCAATGACGCCGCGCAAAATTTCCCGGATCCCGCCGCGACCGGCGCGCAGGGTTTCTACCGCCTCGTCGTCGTCCCGTGAGGGTAGTGGGCTCGGTTTGGGAAAAACCCGTCATTCTGAGCGGAGCGAAGAACCTCTGACTATTTTCCTCTTCTGACCGAGGCAGCGGGCGACGGCTGGAAATAGCCAGAGATGTTTCGCTCCGCTCAACATGACAGTTCCCCCGCAAAAAACCGGAGCCACTACCCCCGTGAGCGATTAGTTGCGCCGGGCGCGGCAAACGCTCAGCTTTCGCCGGACATGCACGAGCAGCGAAATCGCAACACACTGGCCCAATCCATCGGAGCCCTCGGGGTCGTTTACGGAGACATCGGCACGAGCGTCCTTTACGCCTTCAAGGAATGCCTGATGCACGGTCTCGACACCGATCGCGAAGTCATCGGCGTCCTCTCACTGATTATATGGAGCCTCTTCACACTAGTCTCCGTGAAGTATCTCGGCGTCATCATGCGTGCGGACAACCAGGGCGAGGGCGGGATTCTCGCGCTGCTCTCACTCGCCTTTCCGACGGACACGCGGAAACGGGGCATCGCCGCTGGTGGCATGATCGCGGTGGGCATCGCCGGTGCGTCTTTGCTCTATGGCGACGGCGTCATCACGCCCGCGATTTCCGTGCTCTCGGCCGTCGAAGGATTGCTCATCGCCACGACGAAAATCGAGCCCTTCATCATCCCGCTCACACTGGGAATTCTCGCGGGACTTTTCGCCGTGCAATCGAAAGGCACCGGCGCGATCGGGAAGTGGTTTGGCGGCGTGATGCTCGCGTGGTTTTCGGTTTTGGCGGTGCTCGGCATTTACCACATCACGAAAAATCCCTCCGTCTTTCGCGCGCTGAATCCGCTGGAGGGATTTCACTTTCTACTCGCCCGTGGAAAATCCGCGCTGGTGGTGATGGGCAGCGTGTTCCTCGTCGTCACCGGCGGCGAAGCGCTCTACGCGGACATGGGGCATTTTGGGCGAAAGCCGATCGCGCGGGCGTGGACTTTCCTCGTCTTTCCCGCGTTGATTTTGAACTACCTCGGGCAGGGCGCGCTCGTCCTCGGCGATGCCTCCGCACGCGAAAATCCCTTCTACCACATGGCTCCGGGCTGGGCGCTTTATCCGCTCATCGCGCTGGCGACGACGGCCACGATCATTGCGTCGCAGGCGCTGATTTCCGGCGCGTTTTCGCTCACCATGCAGGGCATCCAGATGGGCTACATCCCGCGCATGGAAATCCGGCACACCTCGAAGGAGGAACACGGCCAGGTTTACATCCCGAAGCTGAACATGATCCTCGCGGTCGCCTGCGTGCTGCTCGTGCTCGGCTTTCAAAGCAGCACCGCCCTGGCAAGCGCCTACGGCATCGCGGTCACGCTCACGATGCTTGCCACCACGGCGATCTTCTTTTTTGCCGCGCAGCGTTTGTGGAACTGGAGCCCGCTGCGCGCCGGTCTCACGTGCCTTGCTTTCGGCTCGATCGAGGCGCTGTTTTTCACCGCCAATTCCCTGAAGATCCTGCACGGGGGCTGGTTCCCGCTCGTCGCTGGCGGCGGCATCTTTCTCATCATGATGACATGGAAAAAGGGCCGTGCCGTCCTCGGCCAGAATCTGCCGCCGGGCATGCCGCTCGATGATTTCATCGCCTCCATCAGCATGGCTGGAACCTTGGATGCGCATAACAAACTCCACCGCAGCAGTGGCACCGCCGTCTTCCTCGCCGGCAATCCTGAAGGCACGCCGAACGCACTGGTGAAGAACATCAAGCACAACCAAATCCTGCATCAACAAAACGTCCTGCTCACGATCGTGACCGACCACAGCCGTCCTTACGTTTCCAACGACGAACGCGTGCAAGTCGCCGATCGCACGGAGGGATTTTTCCGGATCGTCGCGAGCTTCGGCTTCATGGAAACGCCGCACATCGACGAAGTCATCCGCGCCACCAGCCGCGCCGGGCTCATCGTGCATCGCGATCGCACCACATTCTTCGTCGGCAAGGAGCGCATCGTGGTGACGGAGAAAAAATCCGGCATGGCTAAATGGCGCGAGCACTTGTTTGTCTTCCTGAGTAAACACTCCGAAAACGCCGCAGACTTTTTCCAACTCCCGCCGGACCGCGTGTACGAAGTCAGCCAGGTCGTGGAGATTTAGAACGGTCATTTCGACCGAAGCGAAGCGGAGTGGAGAGATCTTAAACTTTTCTTCGACGGGCGAAGGCAACGACGAGCGAAACGATGGGATACCCCGCAGCAGCAGCGTTGAGTAAAAAGGCAAAGTAAGAGATTTCTCCACTCCGCTTCGCTCCGGTCGAAATGACCGGCCATCGAGGACACCACGATGGGTGTGTTTTGCGGGGAAACTCCCCTTGCCCGAGCGGCAGATCGAAGCTAGTCTCGTGGCCCATTTTCCTATGAGCACGACCACTGCAAACTCACCAGCCACGACCGCTGCCACGCCTCACAGCGAACTCGGCCCGAAGATGACCGGCGCGGACATCCTCGTCGCCGCATTGGAGCGCGAAGGAGTCGATACCATTTTCGCCTATCCCGGCGGCGCAAGCATGGCCATGCATCAGGCGCTCACGCGTTCCAAAAAAATCCGCACCATCCTGCCGCGGCACGAGCAGGGCGGGGTCTTTGCGGCGGAAGGTTATGCGCGGGCGACGGGCAAGGCAGGCGTGTGCATGGCGACGAGTGGGCCGGGCGCGACGAATTTGGTGACGGGAATCGCGGATGCGTATCTGGACTCGACGCCACTGGTGGCGATCACCGGGCAGGTGCCGCAGGCGATGATCGGGAAGGGCGCGTTTCAGGAGACCGATGTGTTTTCCGTGACGGCGCAGATCGTGAAGCACAACTATCTCGTGACCGATATCAACGACCTCGCGCGGATTGTGAAAGAGGCTTTTCACATTGCCCAAACGGGCCGTCCGGGGCCAGTGCTGATCGACATACCGAAGAACATCCAGATGGGCTCGACGCAGCCCGTTTTCCTGAGCGAGGTGAATCTGCGCGGCTACAAGCTGGGCGTGCAATGCGGCGATGCGGAATTGAACGAACTCGTGGGCTTCATCCGGCAGGCGAAGAAGCCGATGATTTATTTTGGCGGCGGGATTGTGAGCGGTCATGCGCATGAGGAGTTGATCGAGTTTGCCGAGCGCACGCAGATTCACACGGCGGGCACGCTGATGGGGCTCGGCGCTTTCCCGCAAAGCCATCCGCTCTCGCTGCGCTGGCTGGGAATGCACGGGACGGTGTATGCAAATAATGCAGTGAACGAAGCGGACTTGCTGATCGCGGTGGGCGTGCGCTTCGATGATCGCGTGACGGGGAATTTCGCGAAGTTTTGCGAACACGGGACGATCGTTCACATCGACATCGACGACGCGGAGATCAACAAGAACAAGATCGTGCGGCTGCCGATCCTGAGCGACGTGAAGTTTGCGCTCGGGAGGCTGAATGAAATGCTCGCAAAGGCTGGCTATGAGCGGAAGTCGTCTGGCTATACGCTTTACCCGGAATGGCACTCGCAGATCGCAGAATGGAAAGCGAAGTTTCCGTTCACCTATCACGACACGGAGGATGCGATCCAGCCGCAGTACGCTATCGAGATGCTGCACGAATTGACGAAAGGCGAGGCGATCATCACCACTGGCGTGGGCCAGCATCAGATGTGGGCCGCGCAGTATTATCCGGTCGATCATCCGCGGCAGTTTATCTCCTCGCTCGGGCTGGGCTCGATGGGATTTGGCTACCCATCCGCTCTCGGTGCAAAGGTGGCCTTTCCCGACCGACAGGTGATCGATATCGACGGTGACGGTTCCTTCGTCATGAACATCCAGGAGCTCGCCATGGCCAAAGTGGAAGGCATCGGTGCCAAGGCGCTCGTCTTGAATAATCTCCACCTCGGCATGGTCATGCAATGGGAGGATCGTTTCTTCGCTTCAAACCGCGGTCACACCTTTCTCGGCCTCTTTACCGATGAAGCGCGCGTCATTGCCGATACCTCTACGATCTACCCCGACTTCATGAAAATCTGCGAAGGCTTCGGCGTGCCCTCGCGCCGCGTGGAGCACAAGAAAGATTTGCGCGCAGCGATGGAGTGGTTCCTCGCGGAGAAAGGCGCGTGCATTCTCGAAGTGATGGTGCCTTACACAGAGCACGTCCTGCCCATGATCCCGGCCGGCGGGACCTATAAGGATGTCATCACCGAAGGCATGGAGACGCTGAAGGCTGGCGAAGGCTTGTAGGGGTTTCTTGCGCGCTCAGATGACACCGGGCTAATCAACGCGCGGCTCCGCTGCGTCCGTAGAACTCCTCGATCTCCAGCAGATGGTTCAACATCTCCTCATCTGCGCCTATCTGCGTTAATCTGCGGTTTCATTCCGCTTTCCGTCGCATACCGAACCCCCGGCAATTGGTGAAGCCCAGCCGTCCGAAAACAAAACACCCGAGCCCATTGCTGGACTCGGGTGTTGGTTAAGTTAAATAACTAACTAAGCGCGGGGCTTAGTAGTCCATTCCTCCTGGAGGATGTCCATGTGGATCGCCACCGCCTGCTGGCTTGTT
Organism: Chthoniobacterales bacterium; assembly: GCA_038228115.1. Classification (GTDB taxonomy): domain Bacteria; phylum Verrucomicrobiota; class Verrucomicrobiia; order Chthoniobacterales; family Chthoniobacteraceae; genus JANLQB01. The sequence continues at coordinate 112,180 of JBBRPM010000007.1, read as the reverse complement.
CTTCTCAGGCAACTCGGTCACGACGCATTCGGTCGTGAGGAGCAGGCCAGAGATCGAGGCCGCATTTTGCAGCGAGCTGCGAGTTACTTTCGTTGGATCAACGACGCCGGCTTTCACGAGGTCGATATACTCGCCAGTGGCGATATTCAGACCTTCGTTGCCTTTGCGCTTCTTGACTTCCTGCACGATGAGCGCGCCCTCGAGGCCGGCGTTGTCAGCGAGCTGACGCAGCGGGGCTTCGATCGCACGACGCACGATCTGTGCGCCAACTGCTTCGTCGCCTTCGAGCTTGAGGTTGTCGATGCCCTTTTGAGCACGGATGAATGCCACACCGCCGCCGGGGACGATCCCCTCTTCGACAGCCGCACGGGTTGCGTGCAGAGCGTCTTCGACGCGGGCTTTCTTTTCCTTCATCTCGGTCTCAGTCGCAGCGCCGACATTGATGACAGCAACGCCACCAGCGAGCTTGGCGAGGCGCTCCTGGAGCTTCTCGCGGTCGTAGTCGGAGGTGGTTTCTTCGATCTGGCGACGGATTTGGTTCACACGGCCAGCAATGTCGGCCTGTTTGCCAGAGCCTTCGACGATGGTGGTGTTTTCCTTGTCGATCGTCACGCGCTTGGCGCGGCCGAGGTCTTCGAGGGTGATGTTTTCAAGCTTAATGCCGAGGTCTTCGCTGAGCATCCGTCCACCGGTGAGGATGGCGATGTCTTCCAGCATGGCTTTGCGGCGGTCGCCGAAGCCTGGAGCCTTGACGGCGGCGACGTTGATCGTGCCGCGGAGCTTGTTGACGACGAGAGTCGCGAGGGCTTCGCCTTCGACATCTTCAGAGATGATGAGGAGTGGCTTGCCGGTCTTCGCAACTTTCTCGAGCACGGGGAGCAGATCCTTGAGGGAGCTGATTTTCTTCTCGTGATTGAGGATGTAAGGGTTGTCGAGGATGGCTTCCATCGACTCCGCGTTAGTCACGAAGTAAGGCGAGATGTAGCCCTTGTCGAACTGCATACCTTCGACGACGTCGAGGGTAGTCTCGATCGACTTGGCTTCTTCCACTGTGATAGTGCCGTCCTTGCCGACTTTGTCCATCGCGTCAGCAATGATGTTGCCGATCGCGGTGTCCCAGTTAGCAGAAACGGTCGCAACCTGTGCAATCTCGGTGCGGTCTTTGACCTTCTTCGAGATCTTCACGAGCTCGGCGACAACAGCCTCAACGGCCTTGTTGATACCGCGCTGGAGCGAAGTTGGGTTTGCACCTGCGGTCACGTTCTTGAGGCCTTCTTTGTAGATGGCTTCCGCGAGCACGGTTGCAGTGGTAGTGCCGTCGCCGGCGATGTCGCTGGTCTTGCTCGCGACTTCGCGAACGAGCTGTGCGCCCATGTTCTCGTATGGATCATCGAGTTCGATTTCCTTGGCCACGGTCACACCGTCTTTGGTGATGGTCGGGCTGCCGAATTTCTTGTCGAGGATGACGTTGCGGCCCGATGGCCCGAGGGTTGCCTTGACGGCACGAGCGAGTTTCTCAACACCGCGCAGGAGCGCGTGGCGAGCAGCTTCGTCGAATTGAAGTTGTTTAGCTGGCATGATAGTTAGTAGTAGTAGATGGGTTGGATTCGGAGTTAGCCGAGGATGCCGAGGATGTCGTCCTCACGCATGATGAGATACATGTCCCCTTCGATTTTGATTTCAGTGCCGCCGTATTTGCTGATGAGCACTTTATCGCCCTTCTTCACGGTGAACGGGATGATCTTGCCGTCATCATCACGCTTGCCGGTTCCGAGGGCGATGACTTCACCTTCCTGCGGCTTTTCCTTGGCATTGTCGGGAATGATGATGCCGCCTTTTTTGCTTTCTGACGCTTCGATCGGTTTAACGATAACCCGATCTGCGAGTGGTCGAACGTTGACTGCCATAGTGGTAGTTGTGTTTGGTGTGTTTGTTGTTTCTGGTTTTACTGGGCGCCGAGGTCGGATGGCCGTGGCCACCTGACTTCGGCGAAGTCGTAAAGGGTTAGGTGGTCTTGGCTCGCCGGGAACCTTTGCTGCCGGCGACCACCTGTTTTGCTGTCACGCGTCCATCCATTTCCACTTGGAATGTTAGCTTCGCCGCGACTGGCGTTGAAGGAATGAGGATCGGTGGTTCGATGTCCGCGACGTAATAAGCCACGCCGTTCGATGAAACCATCGACATGCTGGAAACGGCATGGTCGTCAGCGAGTCCGCGCTGTTCCAGCTCAGCCTCGACAGCACTCGCTGCTGCGCTGAGAGCCAGGCGTGGCTGCTCCAGCTTCTTTGGCGTGCGCTCCGCAAGCAGCGTCCCATTGAGCAGGGCGCAGGCGGCGAAGGTAAGCCATGGTGAACGGCGTTTCATCGGATCGGAATCAGTTTGCAGAAGTTACTTCTTCTTCTCGTCCACGACCTCAAATTCGGCATCGACGACATCGCCATCCGGCTTCTTCGCGGAGCCCGCTCCTTCAGTCGAAGCCTCAGGACCGCCCGCTTCAGGGCCGGGACCGGCACCGGACGCTGCGTTCTTGTAGAGTTCTTCGCTGATGCTCTGGAAGTTATTCTGAAGATCCGTGTAGGCCGTCTTGATGGCTTCGCTGTCGTTACCTTTTAAGGCTTCGCGAACGGTCGCGATCTTCGTTTCGATCTCCGTCTTTTTCTCAGCAGGAATCTTGTCGCCCAAATCTTTGAGCTGCTTCTCGCATTGGTATGCAAGGTTGTCGGCGTTGTTGCGGACTTCGATGGCTTCCTTCGCGGTCTTGTCTTCGTCCGCGTGGAGTTCGGCCTCGCGCTGCATCTTCTCGATCTCTTCCTTGGAAAGACCTGAGCTGCCGGTGATGGAAATCTTCTGCTCCTTGCCGGTGCCAAGATCCTTCGCGCTGACGTGCAGGATTCCGTTCGCATCAATGTCGAAAGTGACTTCGACTTGCGGGACACCGCGTGGTGCTGGCGGGATGCCATCGAGATGGAAGGTGCCGAGGTTCTTGTTATCGCGGCTGAGCGGACGCTCCCCTTGCAAGACCTTGATTTCCACGCCGGGCTGGTTGTCGCTGTAGGTCGAAAAGATCTGCGATTTACGCGTCGGGATCGTCGTATTGCGCGGGATCATCGCCGTCGCGACACCGCCCGCCGTTTCGATAGCCAACGTGAGCGGAGTCACGTCGAGTAACAGCACGTCCTTCACGTCACCCTTCAAAACTCCACCCTGAATCGCCGCGCCAATCGCGACAACCTCGTCCGGGTTCACGCCCTTGTGCGGCTCTTTGCCGACCAGCTTGCGCGCCGTTTCCACGACCATCGGCATACGAGTCATGCCGCCCACGAGCACCAGTTCATTGATGTCGCGCTCGCTAAGTCCAGCGTCCTTGAGACAGGCGCGGACTGGCGCAAGCGTGCGCTCGAAAAGTTTGTCGGTGAGCTGCTCCAGCTTCGCGCGGGTCAGCTTCTTTTGGATGTGCTTCGGACCAGTCTGATCCGCCGTCACGAACGGCAGATTGATGTCGTAATCCTGCGCGGACGAAAGCGCGATCTTCGCCTTCTCGGCCTCTTCCTTGATACGCTGCACCGCGTCGGGCTGCTTCGTGAGGTCGATGCCGCTCTCGGCTTTGAACTCCGCAAAAATCCAATCCATGATCGCGTGATCCCAGTCATCGCCGCCGAGATGCGTGTCACCATTCGTCGCCTTCACCTCGAAGACACCGTCGCCAATTTCGAGCACCGAAATATCGAACGTGCCGCCGCCGAGATCATACACCGCGATCTTCTCGTCCTTCTTCTTATCGAGGCCGTAAGCCAGCGAAGCCGCCGTCGGCTCATTGATAATGCGCAGCACTTCCAAGCCCGCGATCTTACCCGCATCCTTCGTCGCATTACGCTGCGAGTCGTTGAAATAAGCAGGCACCGTGATGACCGCTTGCGTGATCTTTTCGCCCAGCTTCGCTTCCGCATCCGCCTTCAGCTTCGCCAAAATCATCGCCGAAATTTCCGGCGGCGAATACGTCTTCGTCTCGCCGTTCACCGTCACGGAAATGTGCGCGTCGCCATTCGCCGCCTTCACCATTTTGTAAGGCACGCGATGCAATTCATCCTGAATCTCATCGAACTTACGCCCCATGAAACGCTTCACCGAGAAAATCGTGTTCTGCGGATTTGTCACGGCCTGCCGCTTCGCCGCCTGCCCGACGAGACGCTCGCCAGTTTTGGAGAAAGCGACGACGGACGGCGTGGTCCGCGCACCTTCAGAATTTTCAAGAACAGACGGCTCCCCGCCCTCCATGACGGACATGCAAGAGTTTGTAGTGCCGAGATCGATGCCTAGTATTTTAGCCATAAGAAAAGTGCTTTTCGGTCGTGTGGGTAGTTTTGGGAAAGTGTTTCAATTCCCTCCATAGCAAACTCTGAGCCCAGACGATTTAATTGTTTTAAAATGCACGTTATGAAAGACTTGTGTAATGCGTCATTTTCTCGGCAAATGTGACATGGCGCACCAAATGTCACACCTCACACCGTGTCACGCGTCACACTGGCGCAATTTGAACGCGCCGAAGTTCCGCGATGCTCACGGGGCGTCGGACACATTTTCGCGAGATGTGAAGGAAAGTGGAGACGTCTCTGAAAGGCGAGACGCGAGGCGGTGGTCCGTCTGGAAAAGACGGTTCTACGGTGCGTTTTTACGCTTTTTTACCCGTGAGCAGATGAATAACGAACGAGAGGAGGGCGAGGACGAGGATGATGTGGATGAGTCCTCCGGCGATGTGGAGACCGAGGCCGATGGCCCAGCAGATGAGAAGGATGATGGCGATAGTGACAAGCATGGGATGATGGGGTTTTCTCATGAATCGGGCAGGCGATGGTCGATGGGGGTTATTTTCGGTGTGCGCTGGATGGGTGGTTTCTGGAAAGGGGAAACCGAAGCGCGGAAGAGCACGGACGGAGGCAGATCAATTGGTCCTTCCCTGCGTCCCACTGCGTTGATCTGGTGCTCGGAGCGAGTGCCGGAACTCGGCGTCGCCAGCCTTGCTCCTGCGGCAGCATGAGGAGTTGGGCGGAACTTTAAATTGTCGCACGCGGCGGTCCGCTGCTAGGGATTGCGCTCTACTTTTACCGAACCGCCAATCCCTTTCCCAATGAGCAAACACATCGAGTCCAGCATGGTCGAAAATCGCGTCTTCAAACCAGCGAAGGAGTTCGCAAAGAAGGCACGCATTTCGTCGCTCGCGCAGTATAAGACGATGTGGGAGGAGTCGGTGCAGAAGCCGGAGAAGTTTTTTGCGCGGGAGGCGGCGGATCTTTTGTGGCAGAAGAAGTGGAGCAAGGTGCTCGACTGGAAAATCCCGTATGCGAAGTGGTTTGTGGGCGGGAAGCTGAACGTGGCGGAGAACTGTCTCGACCGGCATATCCACGGCGATCGGAAGACGAAGGCGGCGATCATTTGGGAGGGTGAGCCGGGGGAGAAGCGGATGATTACTTATCAGCAGTTGCACCGGGATGTTTGTAAATTTGCGAACGTGCTGAAGCGGCAGGGCGTGAAGAAGGGCGACCGCGTGATCATCTATATGCCGATGATCCCGGAGGCGGCGGTGGCGATGCTGGCGTGTGCGCGGATCGGGGCGGTGCATTCGGTCGTCTTCGGTGGCTTTTCAGCGGAGAGCATTCGCGATCGCATCAATGACTGCGGGGCGAAGGTGGTCGTGACGGCGGATGGCGGCTATCGGCGCGGGGCGATCGTGCCTTTGAAGAAGAACGTGGATGACGCGCTGAGCGGTGGAAAATGTCCGACGATCGAGCGCGTGGTGGTTTTCCGCCGCGCGGGAAATGACATCCACATCGAGGCGAATCGCGATGTGTGGTGGCATCGCGAACTGGAGTATGTGGATGCGAAATGTCCGGCGGCGGTTCTGGATAGCGAGCATCCGCTTTTCATCCTCTACACGAGCGGCTCGACGGGCAAACCGAAGGGCATTCTGCACACGACGGGCGGGTATTTGCTCGGGGCTTACATGAGTTGCAAGTACGTCTTCGATATGCGCGACGACGATGTGTACTGGTGCACGGCGGATGTCGGCTGGGTGACGGGGCACAGCTATATGGTCTATGGGCCGCTGGCGATGGGGGCGACTTCGCTGATGTATGAAGGCGCGCCGAACTGGCCGGACAACTCACGTTTTTGGAAAATCATCGAGGACTATGCGGTGACGATTTTCTACACGGCTCCGACGGCGATTCGTGCCTTCATCCGCTGGGGTGATGAGCATGTGAAAAAGCATGACCTTTCCTCGCTGCGCCTGCTGGGGACGGTGGGCGAGCCGATCAATCCCGAGGCGTGGATGTGGTATTACAATATGGTCGGCGGCGGGCGCTGCCCGATCGTGGACACGTGGTGGCAGACGGAGACGGGCGGGCACATGATCACGCCGCTGCCGGGCGCGACGCCGACGAAGCCGGGGACGGCGACGCTGCCGTTCTTCGGCGTGGATGCGGCGGTGGTGGATGATGACGGGAAAGAGGTGCCGGTGAATTGCGGTGGGAAGCTCGTCATCAGGAAGCCGTGGCCTTCCATGCTGCGGGGGATTTACGGGGACAAGGCACGCTACAAGGAGACTTATTGGAGCGAGATCAAAGGGATGTATTTCGCGGGAGACGGCGCGCGTCGGGACAAGGACGGATATTTCTGGATCGTGGGCCGGATCGACGACGTGCTGAACGTGGCGGGGCATCGGCTCGGCACGGCGGAAGTCGAGAGCGCACTGGTGGCGCATCCATCGGTCGCGGAAGCGGCGGTGGTGGGTCGGCCAGATGAATTGAAGGGCCAGGCGGTGGTGTGCTTTGTGACGGTGAAGCACGGAATCAAGCACGGACCGGAGTTGCGCGCGCAATTGAAGCAGCAGGTGCGGACGGTGATCGGCCCGGTGGCGACGCCGGACGAGATTCGTTTCACCGAAGCGCTGCCGAAGACGCGCTCGGGAAAAATCATGCGGCGTCTGCTGAAGCAGATTGCCGCGGGCGATGTCGTAACGGGCGATACGACGACTTTGGAGGATCTCTCGATCCTCGCCAAACTCGCCGCCCCCGAAGACTAGGTGGATTACTTTTCACCGGGAATCCGAGAGCTCGCCCGCATCGCCGCCCGGTGGCGCGATCGCTGGCACCTGCGCACGACGCGGGCGGAGCTGGCGCGGCAGGAGACGGAGCTGGGATTGCTGGGCTGGCAGCAGGCGGATTTCGATGAGGCGACGCAGCGCGAGGTGGATAAAATCCTGGCGTTTGAACGCGAGCAATCGCGCATGACGAACGAGAGCGCCGAGCTCTCGAACGCCGTCGCGCAGCTCATCGCGCAACGCGAACAGGCGCGGCTTTTATACGAGGATCATTGCGCTCCGCTAAATCTGGAGCGGCAGACGATTCGCGAAAGCATGGAGAAGCGCAGCGCGCAACTTCCGCCGCTGCGAAGACAGACCGCGGACTCGGAAAATCGTGAGCCGCAGCTCGATCGGGAGGTGCGCGAGGCGGACCGTATGTACAAAGATTTGCTGGCGATGGACACGCAAACGCCGGAACTCCGCGACCAGCAATCGGCGATGCGCGAACGCATGAACGCGATCCCGCTGGAGATCGCCGAAGGGCGGCGGCGGCGCGCGCGGCTGCTGCTCGAAATCGAAGAGCTGCAGAAAGCGCTGGCGCACGAATCCGAACGCGACGCGGTGCTCGCGCGCACTTTGCGCGAGATCGAAACCACGCACACGGCGGCGGATCGGAAGCTGGCGGATATGATCGCTGCCAGTCAACGCGAGCGGGACAGGATCGAACTCGTGAGTGCGCGTCTGGAAAAAAAGAAAGTGCTGCCATACCGCGAAATCGGGCGGGTGCTGGCCGATTGCCACGTGGCGCCGATGAACCAACCGCAGGCGCTCGAAGTCGTGCGAACCAATCGCGTGCGCGTGCAGGAGCTGGAGTATGGCATTGCCAAATCACGCGCCGATTCCGCCGCCGAAGACCGCGCCCTCACGCAAAACTCTCTCATCCTGCTCGCTGCCGCCGCGGTGGCTGTGCTGCTGGTTCTAGGCGCGCTGATCCACTGGTGAGCTTGCGCCGTTTCCACTGCCGACCGATAAACGCCGCATGAGCGAATCGCCTTCCTCGTCCAACCCCGCGCCGATCTTCGGCGCACGCACGCTCGTCGTGCTCGCGTCCGTCTTACTCGGCGGGATGTTGCTTCAATCCATCCTCGCCATCGTCGATCGCCACCGCGTCTCAAAACTCGAAGCCTTTTCCGAAAACACCGCCGTCGGCGACAGTGTCTTTTTCAAAATCCCCTCGCCCACGCCGGCAGCCCCGCTGCCCGTCGTCCGCATCGGCGGCGAAACGCTGGTAACGGCGAGCTACGACAAATTCCCGTGCCGCGACACGAAGATGGTGCCGGTCGCCCGCGATCCGGTCACGAAGCTGACCGTTTACCAATGCCGCGACCTGCCTCCCGACACCGCCCGGGAACCAAATCGCTACGTGAAAACCGCTCCAAACGAATACCTGCCCCTGCGTCGTGCTAGCGGAGCTGGGTTTTAAGCTGCCGCCGCGGTTTGCGGTTCTTCGCTGGAGGCTTCCATCACGGCGCGGCGCAGATCGGAGGCGCTCACGGGTTTGCCGACGATGAGATTGATCCCCTCCGGCAGCGAGCCGCGCGCCTGCATTTCATCGCCAAATCCGGTGAGTAAAATGACCGGCGTTCCCGGCGCGGATTCGTTGATCGCCCGCGCGAGTTGTTCGCCGCTCATGCCGGGCATCGATTGATCCGTAACCACGAGGTCGAATTGCGCTGGATTGAATTTTTGCAGCGCGTCCGTGCCGTCGCAGGCGATCTCGACCGTGTGGCCGTCGGCGCGCAGATACTCGGCGATCAATTCGCAAATCACTTCCTGATCGTCCGCGACGAGGATGCGGAGCGCCTTGGAAACACCGGCTTCGACCGGGACCGCGGAGGCCTGCAACTCCACATTGGCGATCGGAAGACTGATGATGAAAGTCGTGCCGCGCCCCAGTTCGCTCGTGATCTCGATCGTGCCGCCGTGACGCTGGATGATGCCATACACGACGGACAATCCGAGCCCCGTGCCGCGTTCGCCTTTCGTGGTGAAAAACGGTTCGAGACAACGGGCGCGATCTTCCTCGCTCATGCCCGTGCCGCTGTCGCTCACGGCCACCGTCGCGCAGTGTCCGCTCATCCCGGTCGTGACCACGATCTTGCCGCCGTTCGGCATCGCGTCCACGGCGTTGAAAATCAAATTCGTCATCACCTCGCGCAATTCGGACGCATTGCCCGCCACGCATTCCGTCGCCTGGAGATTGGTCAGCACTTCGATCTGCACACCGTCGGAGCGCGCTTTGCCTTTCCACTTTGGCGAAGTGAGCGACACGGCCTGCTGCCCGATTTCGTTCAAGTCCACAGGCACGCGCACATCATTGCACGTCGCCGGGCGGTAAAATTCGCGCAATCGGCTGACCACATGCGTGGCATCCTGCGCCGCATCGATCATGTGCCGCAGATAAGCGATCTCGCGCTCGGGGCCGCTCTGGAGCATGTACGGGAGCAGTAGTTCGCCGTAGCCGAGCACCATGGTCAGCGCGTTGTTAAAATCGTGCGCGATTCCGCCGGCCATCATGCCGAGCGCGCTGAGACGTTCCTGTTTCACCACGTGCTCCTGAGTCGAGCGCAGCTCCGAGAGCAAGTCCTCCAACTGCGCCGTGCGCTCCCTCACCTGCTCTTCCAGCCCCTGATTTTGTTTTTGCAACTCCATGTGCAAAAACCGGTTTTCCAAAAGATTGTTGATCCGCAAAACGACCTCGAAATTGTCGAGAGGCTTCGTCACCAAATCCTTTGCACCCGCCGCGAGCGCGCGGCGTTTCGTATCGATGGTCACGTCCGCAGTCAAGACGAGGATCGGCAGATAGTCGGTGGCCGGCACCGCCGCCTTCAGTTGCTCGATCACCGCGAAGCCATCGAGATGCGGCATGTGCAGATCGAGCAGCACGAGGTCGGGATGAAAATCAAAATAGAGCGAGAGCACCTGCCGCGAGTCCGTCGTGCTTTTTACCTCCGCCGCGCCGAACATCTCCAGCACGCGCTCGAGCAACCGAATGTTCGACGGCTCGTCGTCCACGATCAGGACGCGCGCTTTGTTTAGCAATGGATGGGACATGGTTTTCACGGAGTCGGCCCGTCCCGCAGGTGGCGGGACGTGAAGCAGATGTTTCGACTCTGGAAAAGCACGTGGTATGCCTTTCCCCGTGCGCACCGCCGCTTCCATCCAGCCATGACGGTCCCGATCGATCGCCAGAGTTCGCGCGTCCGCGCCCTGTTTTCGTCCATCGCGCGACGCTACGATCTCGCCAATCATCTCCTCAGCGGAGGTCTCGATTTTCTTTGGCGAAAGCGCGCCGCTCATCTCGTGAAATCATGGCGTCCGGCCTCCATTCTCGATCTTGCGACCGGCAGCGGCGATCTCGCGCTGACCATCCGTGCCGCCTGCCCCGACGCTTTTCTCATCGGCGCGGATTTCTGTCATCCCATGCTCCGGGAGGCGCAGCGCAAAGGGCTTCGCTCGCTGGTGACCGCGGACGGTTTGAGCCTTCCGTTTGCGGATTCCTCGTTCGACGTTCTCACCATCGCCTTTGGCCTGCGAAACATGGAGTCCTGGCCCGGCGCGCTCGCGCAAATGCACCGCGTGCTCAAGCCTGGCGGGCATTTGCTCGTGCTCGATTTCTCGATTCCGCCCCCGCCGCTGCGCTGGATTTACCGCCCGTATTTGCATCACGTCCTGCCACGCATCGCCGCTTTTCTCACCGGGGAAAAAGCCGCCTACGATTATCTCGGCGATTCTATCGAGCAGTTCCCGCGCGGCGAGGCCATGTGCGCGCTCTTGGGCGCGGCCGGTTTTCGCGAGGCGAAATGCGAGCCGTTGAATGCCGGCATCGTCTCGCTTTACACCGCCGCGCGTTGAATCAATTTTCTGTTCATCACGTGCCATGAAACTTCTGCTTCTCGCCGCTTTGCCAATGCTCCTCGCCGGGTGCGCCTCCGATGTCCCGGCAGAAGATCGCGACTTCTTTTATCACGGCTGGATGCGACCTGAGCAGTCCGCGCAGCAGCGGCTCTACGGGCGCAACTACACGGATTCCGACGTGCGTCCCGACGGCCGGCATCCCCTCCCGAGCGCCGATCCCACGCGCTAGAAAAGCGTCATCTGCGGCTTCATTTCCGCCTTCGCGATCTGCGCCGCCTTTTTCCCGCGCGGCTTGCCGTGTTTCGGCGGCGGCGGGGCTTCGGCGAGCGTGGGGCGGCCCTCGGCGTTGAGTTCGTGCTGTTCGAGGTTGCTCAGGATTTCTTTTGCGCGTGCGATGATTTCTGGCGGCAGGCCGGCGAGCCGCGCGACTTGGATGCCGTAGCTTTTGTCTGCGCCTCCCTTCACGATTTTGCGGAGGAAAATGATCTGCTCGTTCCATTCGCGGACGGCCACGTTGTAATTGCGCACACCGGTGCGCGTCATCTCCAGCTCGGTGAGTTCGTGGTAGTGCGTGGCGAAGAGCGTCCGCGCTTTCACGGTGTCGTGCAGGTACTCAGCGACGCTCCATGCGATCGAGAGGCCGTCGAAGGTGGAAGTGCCGCGGCCGATTTCATCGAGGATCACGAGGCTCCGCGCGGTGGCGTTGTTGGTGATGTTCGCGGTTTCGTTCATCTCCACCATGAAGGTCGATTGCCCGCGCGAGAGATCATCGTTCGCGCCGACGCGCGTGAAGATGCGATCCGCGAGCCCGATCTCCGCACTCGCAGCGGGAATCCATGAGCCGATTTGCGCCAGCAGCACGAGCAGCGCGACTTGGCGGATGTAGGTGCTTTTTCCGGCCATGTTCGGGCCAGTCAAAATCAGCAGACGGTTCTTTTCGCCATCAAGCAGCACATCATTTGGGACGAATTTTTCTTCGACTAAACTTTGGTCAAGCACGGGATGCCGCCCGTCGGTGATTTCGATGCGCAGGTCTTCGTGGAGCGTCGGGCGCGTGTAGTTGAAAAGGCGCGCGGTTTCCGTGAGAGCGCACAGCACGTCGAGCGTCGCCACGGATTGCGCGGTCGATTGCAGCGCGGCGAGATCGCGCAGGATTTCATCGCGCACTTGCAGAAAAAGCTCATGCTCCAGCGCCTTCGACCGCTCATCCGCACCGAGGATTTTGCCTTCGATTTCCTTCAACTCGGGCGTGATGAATCGCTCGCCCGTCGCCACCGTTTGTTTGCGATGCCACGCCGGCGGGACCGCGGCCAAATTCGATTTCGTGACTTCGATGAAATAGCCGAACACCGACGTGTAGCGGACCTTCAGCGACTTGATCCCTGTCTCCTCGATTGCGCGTTGCTGGAGTTGGGCGATCCAATCCTTTCCCTCACGAGAAGCGGCGCGCAGTTCGTCGAGCTGCGGAGAATATCCTTCGCGGATCATCCCGCCTTCTTTCGTCACGGCTGCCGGTTCATCGACGATGGCACGCGTGAGCAATTCGACGAGATGCGGCAGTGGATGGAGACCGGCAACGATAGTGTGGCACAGGCTTCCCGCTGGTGTCGGTGCGGGGATCACGGGCTGGAAGCCCGTGCCACGTTGCAGCGCTTCCAAATCCGCGCGCAAATTCGGGATCACTTCCAAGCCCGTCCGCAGCACGAGCAAATCGCGCGCATTTCCACCGGTCTGCGTGAGACGGCCGACCGTCCGCTCCAGATCGCGGATCGACTTCAGCGTGTCGCGGATGTTTCCCAAAAGGAACGACTCGCCGAGCAACTCGCCGATCAGTTGCTGGCGCGCGCACAGCTCGGCGAGATCGCAGATCGGGTGCAAAATCCAGTCGCGCAATTTCCGCGCGCCCATCGGCGTCACCGTGCGATCCAACGAGCCGAGCAGCGAAGTATCGCGCCCGCCGCCACGCGCCTGCACGAGTTCCAGATTCGCCTGCGTCGCCGCGTCCACGACCATGAATTGCGAATTGCGGTAAACCGTGAGCCGCGAGACGTGCCCGAGCGAACGCCGCAGCTCCGTCTTCAAATAATGCACAATCGCCCCCGCCGCGCTCACCGCCGCCGGCAGCGTTTCCGCGCCGAATCCATCGAGCGACTGCACTTTGAAATGCTCGCGCAACGCGTGGTAGGCCTGATCGTGGAGAAACGTGTAGCCATCGCGCAGCACGAGCCCGCGCAGGTCGGTGAAACGGGGCGCGTCTTCCTCCGCAATCAGGATTTCCGCGGGCTGCACGCGGGAAAGTTCGTCCGCGAGTTCCTTATCGTCCGCCAGCTCGGTCACGCGGAAATCCCCCGTCGTCAGGTCGATGAATGCGAACCCATAACCCGCGCCTTTTTCCCGCGGACGGATCGCCGCGAGAAAATTGTTCCGCTTCGCGTCGAGCATCTGCAAATCCGCGACCGTCCCCGGACTGACGATGTGCGTGATCTCGCGCTGCACGATCTGCCCCTTCACCGGCTCGCTCACCTGATCGCAAATCGCCACGCGCCGCCCCGCTTTCAGCAGCCGCCGGATGTAATTATCCGCCGCATGAAACGGCAGCCCGCACATCGGCACGAGATTCCGCTTCGTGAGCGCGATGTTCAGGATTTGCGAGCCCTGCACCGCGTCGTCGAAGAACATCTCATAAAAATCTCCGAGCCGAAAAAGCAGCAGCGTATCCGGCGGCAAACTGCGCCGGATGCCCTGATACTGCTGCATCATCGGCGTGAGTTGTTCGGACATGGGCGCAGGGTAGGAGCGGGCGGACCAGCGTTCAAGCCCACCGGCGGCGAAGGGGGAACTTTCACGCGGCTTTGTGACAATTTTGTGATAATTAGGTGCCGCAGTTGAGTCTCCACCCCCGCTCCCCCAAACGATTTTGTCCAAATTTCCTCTTCTCGCCGCTTGTAATGTATTGGCGACACGCACTCTCCGCAGTTCCGCGGCCCCGATGATCGACGAGATCATGTTCCACGCGCCCGACTGCCCGACGGAAAACCCGGCGCAGGTTTGGTCGAAATCTTCAATCCCGACGCCGTTGCCGCAAATGTCGGGGGCTGCGCCAGTCGCCTCGTTGAATTCGACGTGCTCCCCGCCATTGCTCACGCCGCCCGACCAGTGCGCCGGCGCAGCCCGCGTGCCCCGATGCGGCGGCGTTTTCGGCACCCAATCCCCCATCAACCCTGCACCAGTAGTTTATTCCTCATGAAGCTCCCACTCTTACTCTCTAGCATTCTGGTGTTCGCCCTGTCCCAGGTACGCGCCCAGGTGCAGATCAATGAAATCATGGCCTCGAACGTCCGGGCCTATCCGGACATCACGGACTTTGAGGATTATCCCGACTGGTTTGAGCTGAAGAATACAACTGGATCCCCGGTCAGCCTCAACGGTTACTTTATCAGCGACAGCGTATCGAATCCCTACAAGTGGGCGGTGCCCAGCGGTGCGACGATTCCCGCGAATGGCTACCTGCTTTTCATGGCCGATGGACACGACGCGGCACCGGGCCAGACGTTTCCTCGCGGCTACTGGCCGTGGAAGAACTTCGTCACGGAAAAATACCACACGAATTTCAATCTATCGTCTGGCGGCGAGTCGCTCACGCTCACGCACACGACGGGGGTGACTTCCATTCCGCTGGTCAATGCCTCGACATCGCCACCGGCGGCGAATTGGAAATACCTCGATAATGGGAGCGATCAGAGCACCCAATGGCGGGCGCGGAATTTTGACGACTCGACATGGGCATCCGGTCCTTCGGAGTTGGGCTACGGCAGTGCGCCAGCCACGACCGTGGGCTACGGACCTGATCCGAATCACAAATACATCACGACATATTTCAGGCATCACTTCACGGTCTCGAATCTGGCTGCGATTCAGAGCCTCATGCTCGATCTCCTCGTGGACGACGGCTGTATCATCTACCTAAACGGGATGGAAATCGTGCGGCAGAATATGCCGGCGTCCGGTGTGAATTACCTGACGCAGTCATCCACGGCAGTCTCCGGTGCGGCCACGATATTTTACCCGTTCACACTTCCCCCGGACGGTCTCCTGACGGGGGACAACGTGCTCGCCGTCGAAGTACACCAGTCTTTCGACTACAGTTCGGACATCAGTCTCGACATCGGTCTGCGGGGCATTTCTTACACCGGCTCCAGCACCGTCGATACCGTGAGCTACACGCAGCAAGTTGGGGATGTTTCCTACGGACGGGACAGCGCGAATCCCGCGACGTGGGAGCAGTTTGCCGAGCCAACCCCCGGTGCGGCGAACACGACGACGGTGGTCAACAACGTCCGCGTTTCGGGCAACAAAGTGACCATTTCGCTCCCCGGCGGTCTTTACTCATCGAATCGGTCCGTGACGCTGACCAGTTCCGGCGGCGGGATTCGATACACTCTGGATGGCAGTAATCCGAGCAGCACATCGGCACTTTACACGGCACCGCTGAGCGTCACTGCGACGACCGTTTTGCGCGCCAGATGTTTCGAGGCTGGCAAGGCTCCCGGCCCGATCGCCACGAGCACGTATCTCTTCGGCGAGACGCTCACCAACGTCCCGTATATTTCCGTGGTCGCCGACCCCAATACCCTCTTTGGAAACACCATCGGCATTTACAAAAACGAGCACGAGACCGTGTCCGGTTCCTACGGACTCAAGGACGTTTATAAAGGGAAGGACGCTCCGGGAAATGTGGAGTTCTTCGGTGCCGGGGGGAGCGGGAATTTCGCCGCGAACTGCGGGATCCGCATTGGCGGCGAGAACAACTGGCCGCATCCACAGAAGGCGCTGAACATTTATTTCCGGGGCCAATACGGGAACGACAGCGTCGTCTATGACGTTTTTCCCGGGTCGCACTTGCACGTTCATTCTGCCCTCACCCTGCGCGAGGGCGGCGACAACTGTGAGCGGGAAATGCTCCGCGACAGTCTCTGGCCGAAGCTCGCGCAAGGATACCTCCATGCGGACACTGCCGACTACCGGCCCAGCGTCGTTTTCATCAATGGAGCCTACTATGGGATTCATAATGTCCGTCAGCGCTGGGACGAGACTTGGTATGCACAGAAGTATCACCTCCCGGCGGACAAAATTGATCACTTGATCTACGGCCACATCACGAGCCCATCAATCACGCTCGGCGTGGACAAAGGATCCAATACGGACTGGCTGGCGCTGCTCGACTTTATCAACACCGCGGACCTGACCCTTCAGGCCAATTGGGACTACGTGGAATCGAAAATCGACATGGACAGCTTCATGGATTTCGTGATCTCGGAATCCTACGGAAACAACATTAGCTGGCCGCACAATCGTGAGTTTTGGAAAGGGAAGAACCCCGGCGAAAAATGGCACTGGTTCCTGCCAGATATGGATCGGACCTGGGACACCGCCACACTTACGGGCGTCTTGTCCGACATGCTCGCGAACGAAACCGTGCTCGTGCGCTTGAAGGCGAACACCGGCTTCAAGCAACGCCTCGCCCAGCGCTACGCGGCGCACGCGGCCGGGACTTTCAAGGCCTCTCGCGTCATCTCGGTGATCTCGGCGATGGATGCGGAAGTCAGCGCGCTCGCCGCGCGCCACATCACGCGTTGGGCACCCAACGGAATGACCACGTCCGGACGGGCTTCGAACATCCAAAATATCAAAGACTATGCCACCCAGCGCGCGGCCAATTTTGCCGCAGAAGTCACCACACAGCTTGGTGTCGGCACTGCGGTGAACCTGACGCTCGCGCACAATGCAACGCAGGGCAGCGTCCTCGTGCAGGGAGTCCGCGTGGATCCGTCCACGTTCAAAATGTTCCCGAATATTTCCTTCGCACTCACGGCCGTTCCCGCGCCCGGATATGCGTTCAGCGTTTGGACGGGTGCAACGGGTGGTGCCAGCACCACGGCGACCATTGCCGGCGCGGCGTCGATCACCGCAAACTTCGTAACGTCCGGCGAAACCGTCATCGGCGGCACGCTCGCCAGCAACACCACGCTGACTGCGGCGGGCTCTCCCTACGCGCTGAGCAGCGACCTGATCGTTCCGGCTGGCATCACTCTGACGGTGCAGCCCGGAGTCACCATTGGCCTGTCGGCGGAGCAAAATATTCGCATCCAGGGAGTCATCAATATCAACGGCACTGCCGCGCTGCCAGTCACGATCAATGGACGCTTCGGAGCCCGCTGGGGTGGGATGAGTCTCGAAAATCCGAGTGGTCCATCGAGCATGGCGCACCTCATCGTCCGCGGAGCCACGAGATCGCTCGACCCATCGGAATACTCGTCAGCGATTACCGGGCTGAATGCGACGGCAGTCATGGACTTTCTCGATATCCGCGACTGCGAAGGCCCCGTCTATTTTTACGGCGGCAGTTGCACCGTGCGGGACAGTGTTCTCGCAGTCGCTCACGTCGGCGACTCGGTCCATGTCAAACGGGGCATCGCCGTCATCCAGCGTTGCGATTTTCCCGGAAACACGGCGCCGGATACGGATGCCATCGACTTCGACGGAGTGACAAATGGGCTGGTTGAAGATTGCCGACTCTGGCCCTTCACCGGATTCAACAGTGACGGCATTGATATTGGCGAGGCTTGCAGCAACGTCTTGATCCAGCGCTGCGTCATCTACGGCAATGCCGACAAAGGCGTTTCGTGTGGGCAGGGATCCTCGATCACGGTGCGGAAATGCCTGATCGTCGGTTGCGACTTGGGGTTCGGCATCAAGGACGCCGGTTCTGCGGTCGCGATTGATCAATGCACGATCGCCTCGTGCCGTATCGGCGTGGATATCTATGAGAAAAATTTCGGCGCTGGTGGGGGATCCGCCGCGATCACGAATACCATCATTTCGAAGATGGCTGAGTTCCCTGTGAACGCCGATTCCTTTTCGAGTTTCACGGCCTCCTACAATCTCTCGGACACGCAGGCCATACCCGGGTCGAACAATATCCTAGCCGATCCACAGTTCGTAGATCCCTTCGTTTACAACTACCAGGTTAAGACTACATCACCCGCCATCAATGCCGGCGATCCGGCTCACGCCTTGGACCCCGATAATAGCCGCGTGGACATCGGGGCGGAGTATGCCTACAACCCAAACGACTATCCTTACACCATCGGCGAAACGGTCGTGATCAACGAAATCCTGGCGAATTCCGGTGTGGCCAGCGATTGGATCGAGCTTTGCAATCGCACCAACGACCCCGTCAATATTGGTGGCTGGTTTCTAAGCGATGACGGGAGCAATCTGTTGAAGTATCGCATCCCGGTGGGCACCATCATCGCTGCGGGTGGCTACCTCGTCTTTTACGAAAACACCAACTTCGGCACTGCCAGTGTCGATCCGAACAAGATTACCGCGTTCGCACTTAGCGACGTGGGGGAAACCGTCTATCTCAGTTCCGCGGTGAACGACCAACTCACCGACTACCGGAGCAAGGAGGCCTTCGGACCCAGCACCGAGGGCGAGACCTTGGGCGCCTACTACAAGCCCAGCACCGATTCGTATAACTTTGTCGCCATGAAGACGCCGACCCCAGGAGCCGCCAACAGCGGTCCGCGGGTGGGGCCGATCGTGATCTCGGAAATCATGTATAACCCGGCTGGCGCTGGCACTGGCGATGCGGAATACCTCGAACTGCTCAATGTCACCAACGCCCCCGTGACCCTCTACGACTCGGTCAAAGGGAAGGCCTGGCGCATTAGCGACGGCATTGATTTCGAATTCCCTGCCGCCACCCCGCTCACCATGGCTCCCGGTGAACGGGTGGTCATCACCAAGAACCTCACGGTTTTCAATGCCACCTACGGAGGCTTGGTGCCGGCCGGTACCAAAGTATTCGAGTGGATCACCGGTGGCCTCAGCAATGCCGGCGAAAACTTGCAACTCGACCGCCCCGGCGCGGTGGACGGACTCAATGTTGTGCAATACGTGCGGCAGGATCGGGTGAACTATGACGATGCCGCTCCCTGGCCCACCACGCCCGACGGCACCGGTCCCTCATTGACCAAAATTCTCGAAAGGGAATACGGAAACGATTACATCAACTGGATGGCGGCGGCGGCCACGCCCGGCGGAGCAAGTTCCCAACCTCCTCCGGACTACGATGGCGACGGCATCCCCGACGTCTGGGAGATGGCCAACGGCCTGAATCCCTATAATGCGAGCGACGCTGCACTCGACTCCGACGGCGACGGCCAGAGCAACCGCGCCGAATACCTCGCCGGCACCAATCCGCATAACGCCGCCAGCCACCTTTCCGCCAGCCTCGCCCCGACCCTCACGCCCGGCGAATTCGCCGTCCGCTTCACTGCCATCGCGGGGAAAGCGTACACCGTGCGCTACAAGAACGCCCTTACCGATGGGGTTTGGACGAATCTCGCCGACGTACCCGCACCGTTCACAGACACGCTCTACGACGTCATTGACCCCGTGGCGGGCGCGCAGGCGAATCGATTCTACCAAGTCGTCACCCCGCAGCAGCCATAAAAGATGTCTAGGTCAGGTTGAGCGTCGCCGCCTTCGTCGAGCACAACACGATAGCGAACATGCACGCCGATTTTCACTATTCGGCAGGCTCGCGCCGCGCTTCCTGCTGAATGTGACGTGGGTCCCTTAAATTGACGCGCCCGCTCTAAGCGTTCGCGCCATCACTCAGCGCCTCGACCGCCGCCGTGTCGCGTCCGAGATCCCGTGCGCCGAAAAACCAGAAGCCACTCGCGACGACCATCATTGCGGAGACGACGAGGAAGGCGACGTTCATGCTGCTGCGGCCCGCGATGTAGCCGATGAGCGGTGGTGAGATGGCGTCGCCGAGCGCGTGGATGGCGAGGATATTGAGCGCGAATGCGGTCGAGCGGATGGCGGGCGGCGTGACGTTGGCGAGCGCGGCGTTGGCCGGGCCGGTGTTGAAGAAGAGGAAAAAGATGGCGAGGAAAACCATGATCCACGCGGCGGGAAACGGCGTCTTCAGCATGAGCAGTGTGAAGGGAAACGCGACCAGCATGCCAAAGCCCGAGACGAGAAAGTAGGCGCTGGGAAATCGCGTCCGCGCGCGGTCGCCCACCCAGCCGCCGACGAGCGTGGCGAGGAGGCCAGCGACGACGGTGATGCCGCCGAAGATGAGATTGATCTGCGCCAGACTCGGCGCGCCGCCGAAGTCCGCGGCGCGATCTTTGAAAAGATAACGCGGCAGCCAGAACGAGATGCCGCCGATGGCAAACGTCATCGCGGCCATCGCGGCGGTATTGCAGACGTAGGAACGGATGCGGAAAAGCGCGCGCACATCGGCGAGCGTGAGACGCGGCTTTTTTTCGCCCGCCTTCGCCACCCCGCGCGGATCGCGCATCGTGAGGCAAAGCGCGGCGAGGATGAGGCCGGGGATCGTGACGAGGTAAAACGGCCAGCGCCATCCAAAGCGTTGCCCGATCGAGCCGCCGAACGCGTAGCCGATCGCGCTGCCGACCGGGATCGCGATGTAAAAAAACGAGAGCATGCGCCCGCGTTTTTCGAGCGGATACAAATCCGAAATAATCGTCGGTGCCGCCGGCCCGTAAGCCGCCTCGCCCACGCCCACAAACACGCGCGTGAGCACGAGCATCGTGAACGTTCCCGCGAGCCCCGACCAACCGCTCGCGAGACTCCACAAGCCAACGCCCAGCGCGATGATGACCCACCGCGAAAACCGATCCGCCAGCGCACCGAACAGCGGCGCGAGCACCATGTAGCTCACGAGAAACGCCGTCGCCAGCGACCCGGTCTTCGCCATCGCATTCGCATCCGCCGCGGAGAAAAAGTGATCTGCAATCAGCGGCTCGACCGCTGCGAGGATGTAGCGGTCGATGTAGTTGAAAAGATTGATCGCCAGCAGCAGCGCCAGCGCGCGGCTCGCTCCGGGCAGCGCCGAATTTTTGGGCAAAACGTCCACGCTCATCGGGCTTTTTCGTCGTGCGCCTGGCTGTGCACGCGCTTGCGGCGGAGGCGCAGCCAGTTATTCCACGTCTTCCGCAGCGCGTCCTTCCGCGAAAGGTAACGCTGGTTCAGTTCGGTGCCTTCCGTGATCTGCTTGAGGATTCCTTTCACCGAAAAATCGTCGGTGTGCAAAATCGTGTAGGCCGTGCCGATCGCCGCCTCATGATGCGCGTCGCTGCCCGCCGTCATCGGCAACTGGCGGCGGCTCGCGTATTCAAAAGCGCGCTTGTTGTAGCGCTTCAAAGTCGTCGCCGCGTTGAAAACTTCGAGCGCGTCGATTTCCAAAGTATCGAGCACGGCCTCGCGAATCCCGGCCCGGAAAAAATCGTAGGGATGCGGCGGAATCGTGATGCCTCCGAGTTCGTGGACGATCTTGCAAACTTCCAGCGCGGGCGTGCCTTTCAAATTCGGCAGCATCACGCCGAGACAGAGGAGATGCCCCTCGGCCGTCGTCACCTCCACGCCGGGGATGATGATGAAATCGTCCACCGGCGCGCCATCTTCGCGGGCCAGCCCTTGATCGAGCAGATACCGGCAGCCATCGCTCGTGTTGTGATCGGTGAGCGCGAAGCCGTGCAGCCCTTTTTTCCTCGCGGTGGCGATCAGCGATTCGGGGCTGCTCACCCCATCGCCGGAAAACCAAGAATGGGAGTGCAGGTCGATGTTGAAGGGCATGACAAGAGGATGGCGGGGGAAAATTCCAAATCCCAAGCACGAAATTCCGCGGCCAGTTGACGCCGTCACCATGCAGTCGCCGATGCGTTGCAAAAAAACGCGCCTTGGGGTTTGGAAATGGAAAGAATCGAGCGCATTTTCCCTCCACGATGAACCCCTCTTTCACGCTCGCCCTTTCCCTGCTCCTCGCCGCTACCAGCCGCGCCGATTTCATCATTGAGCAAAAGGTGGACGGCCTCGGGCAGCAGTCGGGGAGCATCGTCGTGAAGATTCACGATACCAAGGCGCGTGCCGAGCTTTCACCCGGCATCAGCTACATCAGCGATGGCGCGACTGGCGAAAGCATCACGCTGATGCACGAGCAGAAATCGTTCATGAAAGTAACCGCCGAACAGGGCCGTGCGCTGATGGAGGAAATGCAAAAACAACAAGGCACCGGCACCGCCGCGCCAACGAAACCCGTCGCCACCGGGCAGCGCGAAAACGTCGATCAATGGCCGGCGGAAATCTTCACGTGGTCGAGCGGATCGCTCTCCGTGAAATACTGGGTCGCGAAGGATTTCCCCAATGGCGCAGCCATCCAGGCGGCGATGGACAAGGCACGCGCGGACGGCCTCGGCGCGCTCAATAAAAAGCTGGTGCCGGCCAATTCCGACCTGCCCGGGATGGTCGTGAAAACCGAGATGAAGATGAAGCAAAAGACGGTCACGAGCACGATCGTCTCGGTGAAGGAAGAGGCCGTGGACGCGAAGCAATTTGAAGTGCCCGCGGACTACAAGGAACTGCCCACGCCCGCGTTCGGCACGCCGCCCGCAAAGTAACAAAACAGCATGCCGCGCCTCGTCCTCGCTTCGGCCTCCCCGCGCCGACGCAGCCTGCTCGCGGAGCACGGCTACGATTTTTCGGTTGTGCCTGCCGACGTGGAGGAAATCTCTCCCGCCTACTTTTCACCACGCGAAATCGTGCTCTGGAATGCGCGCTCCAAAGCGCACTTCGTCGCCCGCCAGCATGCCGACGAAACCGTCCTCGGCGTCGATACACTCGTGGCATTCGACGGGCGGATTTTCGGAAAGCCGCGCGACATGAACGAAGCCGTCGCGATGCTCGACGCGCTCAATGGGCGCTCACACGAAGTCTTCTCCGGCGTCTGCCTCGTCCGCGGCTCGCGCCGAAAAGAACACACGTTTTCCGAAGTGACGCGCGTGCATTTTCGCCAGCTCAGCCGCGTGCAACTCCGACACTATCTCGATCGCATCCACCCGCTCGACAAGGCGGGTGCTTACGCCGCGCAGGATGATCAGGGCGAGTTGATCGAACGCGTCGAAGGCTCGTTCACAAACGTCATCGGCCTGCCGATGGAAGCGCTCGCCGCCGCCGTCGCGCAGTTTCGCTGAGGCAGCTCAGGGATTCGGCTGCGGAGGCGCGGCTGGGATTTCCGCAGGCGGTGGCGGAGTTGCCGCGGCAGCGGGTTGAGCGGCGGGCGCAGGAGGTGCCGGCTTGTCGATCAGCGGCAGCACCAGCGCTTCTTCATCCGGCCGGCTCATGGCAAAGACTCCCGCCAGCCCGTCTGCCGACGCACTCCACATTCCATCCGGCGCCACACTTCCGACGGCAAGTTTACCCGCCACGCCTGCGCTCGTTTTGAAAGTTACAACCACCGTCGGCTTGTCGAGACCATCCTCCACTTTCGCCGCCCCGATCCAACGCACCGCGCGCAATGTCGCCAGCGTGTTCACCAGCGATTGCGCGTTCGTTTGATTCAGCGTTCCGTCGCCTTTCGCCAGCTTCCACTTCTCCTTTTCACGCTCCAGCGTCATCGGCGGCAGACTTTCCCGCGTCACTTCAAACGCGGTGATCTCCTCCGGCTTCATTTTAAAAATCGCCAGCTCCTGCCACTGGATCGGATCAACCCGAATATCCTCCAGCGCCGACTTCGGCAGCGACACGATAAATGGTTCCTCGTCCAGTTTCGCGTAAACCTTGTCCCCTTCCACTTTTCCAAAAAGCACCGTCACGATCGGTCGCTCGCCGGCTTTCGTCTCCGGCGTATTTTCCGAAGCATACGAACTCAGCGTCACCTTCACCGCCGGCTGATCCAGCCCATACTTGGGCAAATCCGTCGCCACATCCGCCTCGAAACCCATCACCTGCCAGGTCTGCAAATCCTTCAAAAACTTCGTCGCATCCGCCGCATTCACGGGCGCATTTTTATCCCGCACCCAGCCCTCGCCCTTCCGCGCGAGCACGATCTTTTCCTTGCCCGCACCTTCGATATTGATCCGATCCACGATGTCTGCCTCCACTCGCAAAAGGCTATGGTCCCGCAGATCATTGGGCTTGGTTTCCAGCAGCGACTCGATCGCCTTTGGTAAAACGACCACTGAGTCCCGGGTCGAAAGTTTCGCATAAGTCTTATCCTTCTCGTCCTTCACGCTCGCTCCGATTTGCAGCACGACGGGCTTGTCGCTGCCCTCGGAAAAAAGCGAAACCGACCCACTCGGCTCTTGCAATCCGTATGCTGCCAGGTTCGCAGAGTCCGCGACAAACGAATCCACGCGCGCTGTTGTCGCCTTTGAAATAAGGTCACCGATCTTCGCGTCATCGCCGCGCGCCTTCAGCGGCTTCGACATCGTCCAGTGGTCGTTCTTCTTCTCCAGCTCGATCTCACCCGCCGCGCTCTTGATCGAGACCTTGTTAATCTGCGCATTGCTTAAATCCGTGAGTCTCTTCTCCCGAAAATCATCCACCTTCTTGGTAACGACCTTCTTAAGATCAGTCGGGATCACAAAGACCTTCTTTTCGTCCGCCAGCTTGACATAGATCTTTCCCTCCACCGCCGCGTCTTTGCCGAAGAGTAGCTCCACCGGCTTGCCCGACCCGCCGAAACTCAGCTTCGTCTGAGAACTAGTCAGTCCGAACTCCTTTAACTGTTCCTTGTCCACCGGCTTGTCGTCGCCGATCACCGCGTCAAAGTTTAATGCTTCCGCGGAAGTAAACAACTCACTGACCGCCAGCGTGCTCGCCCGGTCCTTCACCGGTTTCTCGATCATCCAGACATCATTGTCCTGCTTCCGCATCTCGATCGTACTTTCCGCATTGGTAATCGAAATCGAATTTATCTTGTCGCGATCCAGTGCGATTACCTTCTTGGAATCGCGCTCGGCGTCGCGCGTCGGGAGAAACTTGGAATCATACAGCTTCATCAGGCCAAAGGCGGCCACGGCGACGAGAAGCAGGAAAATGGTGCTGCGAGATTTCATGAGTGAGTTTAGTTGCGCCGCTGCCACCAGGCCAGGATGCCGCACAAAGCGACGATGCCTGGAACGCCGAAGACGACAGCTAAAAGGAGCCGGCCCATTTTTTCGTCGGAAATGTTGAGCGTAAAAGAATTTCTCTCCTTGGGAGCGATCGCGATTAACTCCTCGCGATTCAGCAGCCAGTTAAAGCTGGCGAGAGTAAAGTCCAGACCGGACTCGGTCAGCGCGTTATCCCTGAGAAAGTCGCCGTTTCCGATCACGATGAAGCGGGAAGTATCCACGCTGACCCGCTTGTCAGACAGCGCACCTTTCTCGGCACTCACCGCGAGTGACAGCGGCGAGTCATGATCCTTTTTCGTATCGAAGTAAACCGGCGCACCTTCTCCGCCGGCGTAGTCCGTCTCGCCCCAGTAACCTTTCGCCGCCTCGATCAGCGAAGAGACGGTAATTCCCAATGGCCGCGCCCGTTGTTGATCGAGAAAGAACGACTGCGTCTGACCCATCATCTGCGTATCGACTCCGGCGAGACGCTTTGTCACTGGATGGCCGGGCATCATCACCGCCGACACCTCGCGCAAAATACCGGTCACCCCGCCGGGGAGAGTAACGGTCCGCAAAACCCGGTCGTCTTGCGGACGGACACAGTTATCCTGAAGGAAGTCGCTCAGGTGCGGCAGCGGATGCGTGGGATCGAGCGAGATAAAGATGCGTCCTTTCTTATCCCAATAGTCGCGGACCAATGTCATCTCGCGCTCCGACAAGTCATACTTCGGCGCGATCAACACCAGAATGCGCGCATCGTCCGGCACCTTTTGCACGTCGGTCAGTTTCAGGGCTTCTGCCTTGATGTTCTGCCTTTCGATATAAGTCGTCAGCGCCTTGATGCTATCCGGTCCCGGCGTCGCTTCACTCACCGGCAGCGCGCTCACTTCGGGTTCGCCGTGTCCGGCGAGAAAATAAACTTTGCTCTGCTTTTCCTCCGTCAGTTCCAGCAGTGCGCTCGTCATTGCCTGCTCACCTTTGAACGCCTTTAGCACTGGAGCTTGACCCATCATCATTCCGCTCTGGTCCATCTCCGCCATGTCCGCCGCGTTCACAAACTTGCTCTTACCCTCGTAATCCAAAATCACCACGTTCTCATTGGCCCCAAACTTATACTTGTCCTGAAGCGCCCGAGCCCGGGAAAAGTTGCGATAGGGATCGACGACTTCCGTCTGGAACTTCGTCTTCGACGCATACTCGTACTCGCGAAGCAGCGCCACGACATCGGCATAGACTTCCGACCCGCTGGAGAAAAAGACCACCGCCTTGACCGGTTTTTTGAGGCCGGAAAGAATCTGCTTGGTCTGCTCGCTCAAGAGGTACTTCTGATCGCGCGTGCGATCAAAGCGCTTGTAGTGGTGAAAGGAAAAGTAGTTGGCCAGTCCTACCAGAAAGAGGACGACCGCCACCTGGATGACCACGTTCAGCCCGATCTGAAAACGTTTGATCCTGACCGTTTTCCTGACCGGTTCTTTATCCGTCGATGTTACCTGCGATTCTTCAGCCATACAAAAATTGGAAAAAAGCTACGACTTCCACTTCCGGTATTGGAAGACTTGAAAGTTTAGCACCAGCATGAGGATGGTGAGCGAGAGATACCAAACGATCGGGCGCGTATCGATCATCCCTTTGGAAAAATCGCCCATGTGCTCGATCGCGGAGATATAAGTGTTCACATCCTTCATCGTGGGGTCGGTGATATTCATGACGAAAGTCGCGAGCCCGGAAAAGAAGCAGAGCGTGATCGCGGAAAAGCTAATGACCGCGGCATTGATTTGATCCTTGGTCAGCGCTGACGACAGGCAGCCGATCGAGATATAGAACATGCCGATGAGCAGGAGTAACAGGTAACTTCCAAAGTAAGCTCCCGACGCGTTCGCCGCCTGATGCTGGGTGATGAGCTGGAAGATGGCGAAGTAACTAAAGCTGGGGGCCCAGAGGACGATGTAGAAAAAGAGCACGCCGAAGAATTTTGCGAGCACGACCTGCCAGTCGCTGACCGGCGCGGTGGTCAAAGTCTCAAAGGTTCCCATCCGAAACTCCTCGGAGTAAGTCCGCATGGTGATGAGCGGAAAAATCAGAACGAACGGGAACCAGAAGATAACCGTATTGAAGACGGCTTCCACGACGGTGATTTCCGTGGGACCGCGATTGAGAAAGCTGACTCCCGAGAAGAAATTAAATCCCGTGAGGAGCAGGAAGTAGAAAAGGACGACGTAGGCGATCGGAGAGTAGAAGAAGCTCTTAATCTCTCGCTCCAGGAGGGTGAAGAAGGTTTTCATGGGGCAGGGTAAGTTGGGTTGGTGGCTCGTCGCTCCTTGGCTGGAGCAGAAGCCTAGTCGAGACTAGCTATCCGAGTGGGTCAGTTCGACGAAGACATCCTCCAGCGTGGGCCGGCGGCGGGCGAGTTCGCGGACGTTCCAGCGTCGAAAGTTAGCCAGATTCATGACCGCTTCCGCCGGGTCGGCGTTCGCTTCCAGCCGGAGATTGAAGATGCTGTATTCGCCGTCCTGTTCTTCGGACACTTCTTTCACTCCCGGCAGACCGAGCAAGGCCTCGCGCCCATCCGTCCCGCCGGTCTTTGCCTCGACGCGCATGCTCCCGGCGGCGCGGTGGTTCTTTAGTAAATTCTCCGCGGTATCGTTCGCGCGGATTTGGCCCTGATGGATGACGATCACCCGCGAGCACATGATTTCCACCTCGGGCAGGATGTGCGTGGAAATGAGCACCGTCCGCTTGTGGGCGAGGTTTTTGATTAACTCACGCACCTGCCGAATCTGATTCGGATCGAGCCCGATCGTCGGCTCATCGAGGATGAGCAAATCAGGATCATGCACCAGCGCGTCCGCGAGGCCGACGCGTTGTCGCTGCCCTTTCGACAGTGTGCCGATGATCGCGCGCTCCTTTTCCCGGAGGTTGCAAAGCTCGATCACATCGCCCACCCGCTCCCCCACCTTTCGTCCCTGCACTCCTTTCAGATTGGCGCGGTACCGCAGATACTCGTTCACGCGCATCTCGTGATACAGCGGCGTGTTTTCCGGCAGGTAGCCGATGCGCTTCCGCGCCTCCAGGCTTTGCTCAAAGACATCGAACCCGGCGATAGACGCGCGGCCCGAAGTCGCCGGCAGGAAGCCCGTGAGGATGCGCATGGTCGTGCTTTTGCCCGCGCCGTTCGGCCCGAGAAAGCCCACGATTTCACCCTTTGCCACCTCGAAGCTGATGTCCTTGATCGCGGTGAAGCCGGCGAACTTTTTCGTGAGGTTTTCGACTTTGATCATGCTGGGTGTTTGGCGAGAAAACTAACGCGCGGTCAGGGACACCGGCGTCCACGACACAAAGTCGCGTTTGCCAGTGGTCCGCACCAAGCCCACCGTGAAATCCACGACGGAGCCCGTGCTGACCGGCTCCAAAAGATCCTCGACCTGTCTGGAGGAGTTGACGGAGTAGCGGCCCAACTGGCTGATGACAAGCCCCCGCTTAAAGCCCGCGCGTTCCGCCGGCGAGCCTGCCTCCACATCGGCGATGACCACGCCGGCACCCGCTTCGTAGCCGAGCGACTCCGCGAGTTCGCGCGTCATATCCTGAAGGCGCAGCCCGAAATACTGCTGCACACGGCTCTGCGCCACGCGCGCCTTCAAGCTCTTCTGGCCCGCCGCCACTTTGCGAAACTCCGCGACCTGCTCGCGCACGACACTTCCCGGAATCGCAAACCCAAGACCCTGCGTCGGCACTCCCTGCGGCGTGAACGCCATCTTCACCGAACTCACCCCGACAAGCTTCCCGCTCAGGTCCACGACGGGGCCACCCGAGTTACCGGGATTGATCGCCGCATCCGTCTGCACGAGGTCTTTGTAATCCTTGTTCTCCACCGTGACCGAGCGCGCTTTCGCCGAAAGAATCCCGCGCGCCACCGAGCTGCCGTAACCGAGCGGATTTCCCAGCACCAGCACCGTCTCGCCGAGCAGATTCGGCGAAAGATCGGCGAGGTCGATGAACGGCAGTTTTCCCTTTGGCTCGATTTTTAGAAACGCCAAATCCTCCTCGGGAGAGCCCGCGATATATTTCGCGCTGTAAGTCTTCCCGTCATTCGTCGTCACCGAAATTTTCAAATCCGCCGCTCGCTGCACGACGTGCTCATTCGTCACGATGAAGCCGCTCGCGTCCACGATGAAACCCGAGCCCAGGCTCTGCACGGTCTGCTTCACCAGCCGCGGCGGACGCATCGGGCCGCCGAAGAATTGGTTGAACAAATCATCGCGCGGATCGCGCACCGTCCGCTGCACGATGCGTTCGGTATTGATATTCACCACCGCCGGCATCGCCTTCGCCACGGCGACCACGCTCGGCTCCTGCGCCGGGTCCGTCTGCGCGGGTAAAGGCGTGGGCAGCACCGCGATCAGCGCGGCGAGAAAGACAGAAGCGGGCAAACGGGATCGAGTCATCGGATGTCAGGGACGCCATCAGACATCCCCCCGCCCCATCCGCTCAATCTTTTTCCTGCTCAGCGCCGCCGCAGCAGCCCCGCCACCCCGCCCAGCGCCGCCCTTCGCCAGCGGCTCCGGCGGGGAGTGACTCTCAGATTTTGGAAAGTAAGTCTTAGAGACTGTCCAGGAAGTCTGCCGGTGGACTGTTTGCGGGGAGAGAGGGGTCCACGAAAGACACGAAAAGCACGAAAGGTGCGGACCTCATTTCGTGTCCTTTCGTGTCTTTCGTGGACTTTCTTCCGACTTATTTCACAGTCTCTTGGGTCTGGGAAAGTAAGTCTTGGGTCTGGCAGAGTAAATCTTAGGTCTCGGAAAGTGAGTCCTAGTCTTGGTGAAGTAACTCTCAGGCCCCGGCTCCGCTTTCCACCGACGCGGCGAGTGAATCCACAAACGTGGCCGGTAAATCCACCGGCCCGGAAGTCCGGCCGGGGTCTGGGAAAGTCAATCCACCCACGCGGATTGACTCACCGCGTATGTGGAAAGTGGCGCGCGGGACGGGGCCGGCCGGAGCCATTTCCGGCAGTGGACACGCCAGGCCGGTGCCAGGAAAATCCGGGCCGAGGCGCCTCGTTTCACGCCGGCGGGATTTGGAAACGCGAGGCGAGGCACGGCATCTGCATCGTGGGTCTCTCACTATGATTCGCAAAGACTACGTCCCACAAGATGAAAACAACCTGCTCACCTGGGCAAATAACCTCAGCAGCTCCGCCGCCGTGAGCGCCAACCAGACCGGGATGGGCTGGACGACCACGCAAGGCGGCTCCATCGTCACGGCCGCGACCGACATCACCAATGCCGTCATCGGCAAGGAGGCGGCCCGCTCCACGTATCTCTCGGCCGTGGCGGACGCGGATACGCTCATCACCGCCTCCCTTGCCACGATCCGCCCGCTAGTCTCCACGGGAAAAGATAACGTGCACTATACGCCGGGCCTGGGCCAGCTCCTGGGGGTGATCGGCGCGGAGGTGGCCTTCGATGAGCAGACTTACCAGGCCGTTTTGCGCGATGTGACTGCGGTGGGCAATGGGACGCTGCGCGTGAAATTTTCCAAAGCGCTCGGTGAGCTGGATGCCGCCCGCCTTTTCATCCGCCACAATGGGCAGACGACGTGGACGGTGGCGGCGACGATGATCCGCTCGCCCTTTCTCCATCAGATGACGTTGGCGGTGCCGGGCGTGCCCGAGGCGATCGAAGTCCGCATCCGCGGCATCGTCGCCAACGAGGAGATCGGCCTGTTTTCCGACATCGCGACGGTGACGCTGTTTTAGGGGGAGGATCGCGTGGCATTCGGTGGGTCGCTTGATCCCACCTGTCTTCGTCGGTGCCCTCGGCGCGACCGCCGTGCGGCCCTACGGATGGGCCATCGCGCCGCCTTCACCAGTGCCGGAGCCGGGGACGGCGCTATTTGGTCTGGGCCTGCTCGGTGCGGCACTGACGCGGCGAAATCGCCGGGCGTAAGCGGATTCGGCGCTTGGCGGCGGGGGCGCTTCTGTTTTCCTGCGGGGATGAGTGATCCTCTCCCTGCGCGTTACGACGCGGTCCCCTATCGCCACGGGACGATCCCGCACTCCCATCCGGCGCGGGTCGGGGCGATCGCGCGGCTGCTCGGGATCGAGAGCGCTGGGCCAGAGCGCTGCCGGGTGCTGGAGCTGGGCTGCGCGGAGGGGATGAATCTGCTGCCGCTGGCGGAGCGGCTATCGCGGGCGCATTTTACTGGCGTCGATCTTTCGGCGAAACAGATCGCGACGGCCGAGGCGGCGCGCGCGGCGTGCTCGATCGCGAACGCGCGTTTTGTCTGCGCGGATTTGCGGGAGTGGGAGCCGGAGCCGGGCGCGTTCGATTACGTGATCGCGCACGGCGTTTACTCGTGGGTGCCGGACGAAGTGAAGGAGCGGCTGCTCGCCATCTGCGCGCGCGCTCGCTCCGGGCGGCGTGGCGTATGTGAGCTACAATACGCTGCCGGGCTGGGGCCTGCCCGGTGGCGTGCGGCAGTTTCTGCTCGCGGAAACGGCGCGCGAATCCGAACCGCAAGCGCAGCTCGATCACGCGACGCGCGTGCTCGGAGTGCTGGGGCGATGCGCCGCGAATCTACCCGGCGCGTATGCCGCGCTGCTCCGCGAGGCCGTGGCGGACATGGCTCGAAAAGCGCCCGCGCACCTTTTTCACGACGAACTCGGCACGGTGAATGACCCGTGTACGTTCCTCGATTTCACCGCCCACGCCGCGCGGCACGGTCTGCATTTTCTTTCCGAGGCGCATTATGCGTCGATGCCGTTTGAGCATGTGCCAGAGCCGGTTCGCGACGAAATCGCCGCGCTGAAGCCGGACTTTTTGCACGAGCAGCAGCTCATGGATGTGCTCTACCAGCGCTGGCTGCGCAGCTCGCTCCTGTGCCGCGACGAGCCGCCGCGGCGCGTGCCAGATGCGGCAGTCGTGCGCGAGTGCGCGATCGGGCTGCGGCTGCGTCCGGCGACGGGCCGGATCGATCTCCGGCCCGGCGTGGAGCTGGCGATGCTCGGCCCGAATGAACTCACGCGCACTTTCGCCGCGCCGGAAACCAAGGCTCTCCTGGCCGCTCTCGCGCAGGGTGGCACGCAGCGCGTTCCTTTTCCCGAGGCAGTGGAAAACGCGAATCGTTTTCTCCGGCAAGTCGGTCTGCCGACGATCGGCGACGACGCGGATCTGTGCGCGGAAGTGGCCCGGCTTTTCGCGGAAGACGCCGTGGATCTCGTGCTCACCGGCGCATGGCTGCGCACCTCGGAGCCGGCGGGCCCGAGCGCGCTGATGAAATATCAGGCCGCGCACGATCTTCCCCTCGCCAATCGCTGGCACGAACCGGTCGGCCTCACGCCCGAAGGCCGCCGCGCGCTCGTGGACACCGCGCATCCACCGGGCGAGGCCGCGCTCCAGCAGGCCGGGCTGCTCGGGTGAAAAATTCTCCGCTCCGCGCTCGCGCCATCTTTATGCTGCTGCTCGCCACGGCGGCGTGGGGCTACAGCTTTCCCGGTATGAAAGTGCTGCTCGCCGCGCTGGACGCCGCGCTGCCGGGTCGCAGCGAATGGTTTTTCTCCGCGCTCCTCATCAGCGCGCGGTTTAGTTTTGCAGCGCTCCTTCTGCTCGCGGTGCATCCGCGCGCACTTTCGCAAATGCGCGCGAGCGAGTGGCGGCAGGGCATCGGGCTCGGTGCGTTCGCGGGGCTCGGCATGCTTTTCCAAGCCGACGGGCTGCACTACACCACGGCGAGCTCCGTGGCGTTTCTCACGCAGTTTTCCGCGGTCCTCGTCCCGCTTTATTGCGTGTGGCGCGACCGGCGCCTACCCTCGGCGCGGACGATTCTCTGCGTGGCGATGGTGCTGGCGGGCGTGGGCATTCTCGGGCGCTTTGACTGGCACACGATGCGGCTCGGGCGCGGCGAACTGGAGACGCTCATCTCCACCGGATTTTTCACCGGCCAGATTTTGTGGCTCGATCATTCCAGCTTTCGGGGAAACGACAGCGGCCGCATGTCGATCGCGATGTTTGCCACCGTCGGCCTCGTCCTCGCGCCGGTCTGGATCGCGCATTCCCAATCGCTCTCCGACGCCACCGTGATTTTCACCACGCCCGCGATCAGCGCGCTCTTTTTCAGCCTCGTGCTCGTCTGCTCGCTCACCGCGTTTCTGCTCATGAATCACTGGCAGCCTCACGTCGATGCGACCACCGCCGGCATCGTCTATTGCGCCGAGCCGCTCTTCGCGACGGCGATGGCGCTCGTGCTCCCCATCCCGCTCGGCCACTGGCTCGGCGTCGCATACGCGAACGAAACTTTCACCAGCCACCTGCTCCTCGGCGGCGGCTTGATCACCGCCGCCAATATCCTCATTTCGCTCCAGCCGCCGCGCACTGCCGAAAGTTGAGCGTTGGAAGTTGGGCGCGGCCCGTTCATCTTCGCGCTCATGAAAACGTTCCTCCTGGCCCTCGCGCTCATCCCCTTTTCCCTTTTCGCCCAGACGCCCACGCAGCCGCCGACGACCAATGCGACCACTTCGAGCATCGTTCTTTTCCGGGCGAAACTGCCGGGCGGCACCTACGAGGTCGGCGTGCGCTCCATCGTCGCCGTCACCAGCCACGAATACATCGTCGATGGCGTCGCCCGCGTCACCGAAGTGAACATCGACACCACCGGCTCGCTGCTCGCACGCTTCTATTTCCTCGAACCGATGCAGGCCAATTCCCCGTCCGGCCTCGGCCAGGCCACGCTCGACAAAGCGCAGGAGCTGCTGAAACAAGCCGCCGACAAAACCGGCCAGGACGCCTGGAAAAAAGTCGTGAAGAATTACCCCACCACGACCCACGCGCGGACCGTCGAATACCGCATGGTGGAAAAAGCCGACCTCACGAAAATTTACGAAGCCGCGGAGGAAGCGTTTCGTTTACAGAAAAATAAAAGCGTGACGATCGGGAGTGAGTAGGAATCGGAAGTAAGAAGTAAAAAGTAAGCAGTCGTCAGTCGTCAGAGGCGGTGTGGAGACGCGCTTCCGACTGACAACTGACGACTGCTTACTTTTTACTTCCGCCATCCGCCACGCTTTCCCTTGCCCCGCCTCGAATGCACCCCTAGGCTTTTCGCCCTCATGATTTTAGACATCCAAAAGGCAGTTGATTCGGGAACGCTCACCGCCGCCGCTGGCAGCGTGCTTCAAAACCTCGGACCCGGTGCCTTTGTGACCCACAAGAGCTGGGGCTTCGGGCAGATCGAAGGATTCGATTTTCTCCTCAATCAGGTGACCATCAATTTCAAGGCGAAGAAGGGGCATACCATGCAGCTCCAATACGCGGCGGAATCGCTGACCGTCATCCCGAACGATCACATCCTCGCGCAGAAAACGGCCGACCTCGCGGCCGTGAAAGCACGCGCGAAAGAAGATCCAGCCGGTGTGATGCGCACGATCCTCAGCGGCTTTGGCGGAAAGGCCACGCACGATCAAATCGCGAGCACGATCGTCCCCGAAGTTTTCTCCGAGGCGGAGTTTAAGAAGTGGATCGAGGCCTCGAAAAAGGCGCTGAAGAACGATGGCCACTTCGCGATTCCCACGAAAAAAGGGCTGCCTTTCGAGTTGCGCGATGGCCCGGTTTCCCATGCGGACGAATACATCGCCGCGCTCAATAACGCCCGCCAGCTCAGGCACCAAATCACCGCGCTCGATTTGATCGTGAAGAACGTGACCGAGTTCACGGAGCCGCTCACGCAGTTGCAGCCCGTCATCGCCGCGATGGATGACACCGCGAAGAAAAGCGCGCGCCTGCACACCGCGGACGCGATGAGCCTGCTGCTTTCGCGCGATGAACTGATCGAGAAAGTGCCCGGCCTAAAGATCGGCGTGGACGCGCCGACGGTCGCCGGATTGCTCCAGCAGGAAGATCGCCGCCTCGCGGGACTGCTCGCCGAGGTGCCCGCCGCCAAGATGAAGCGCGCGCTCAACGAACTGCCCGGCGCTTTTGGCGAAGAGTGGATCGCCAAGGCCATCGCGCTCGTCGCTCAGGGCAACACGCGCGTCGCCACGGATGCCGCGCGTTTGCTCCAGGAAAAAGGCGCGAACGTCGAACTCCGCGCCGCGATCGAACGCGCCATCAGCGAACACTCCATGACGCCGGAGACGCTGGTGTGGCTGTGCAAGGATCGCGCGGGTGAATTTGCGCCGCTCGCCAATGTGAAAGTGCTGCACGCCATCATCGCCGCCCTCGAACGCGAGATGATGAGCGAGAGCCGCGACAAAAAACTGCACGACCTTTTGCTCAACGACAAAGAGCTACTGCCCGATCTCATCGACGGCGCGACGCTGGAAGAACTGCGCGAGACGATGCGCAAACTTTTGCTCACGCCCGTCTTCGACGAGTTGAACAAACGCTCGCTCCTCGGACGCATGATTCGCGTTTACCCCGAGCTGCAGTCGATGGTCTCCGGCGAAAGCGCCGAGCAGCAGGAGGCGCTTATCGTTTCCTGGGAAAGTCTCGAAAAGCGGAAGGCGGAATACGAGGAACTCGTGACGAAAAAGATCCCCGAGAACACGAAGGAAATCGCCGTCGCGCGCAGCTACGGCGACTTGCGTGAGAACTTTGAATTCAAGGCCGCGAAAGAGATGCAGCGCGTCCTCATGCGCCGCCAGGCCGAGACGCAGCGCGATCTCGGGCGGGCTCGCGGGACGGACTTCGTGGTGAGCGATCTTTCCACCGTCACCATCGGCACGATCGTCACCGTGAAGGAAGTCGCCGAAGGGCGCACTGACACTTACACGATCCTCGGCGCGTGGGACAGCGACCCCGAAAAAGGAATCGTGAGCTACCTCGCCGCCGTCGCGCAGGCGCTCATGGGCCACAAGGTCGGCGAGCAACTCCAAGTGCCGACGGAAAACGGCGAGCGGCTGACGGAGATCGTCCGGATCGAGGCCTTCAAAAAGTAAGGGTCCGCCCGCAGCGACCTCTCTTCATCCGGGGGCGGGGTTGCTTTGAGTTCGTCCACGCGCTAATTGCGCAGTCACTTTTTTCATGAGCCTTGAAGTCAAAATCCCAGCGGTCGGCGAATCCATCACCAGCGGCCTCCTTTCGACGTGGCACAAAAACGACGGCGACACCGTGGCCGTCGGCGATGTGCTGCTGACGCTTGAGACGGACAAAGTCTCCACAGAAATCCAGGCGGACAAAGCGGGCACGCTGCGCATCAAAGCCGCGGCGGGTTCCGAAGTGAAAATTGGCGAAGTCGTGGCCGTCATCGAAGACGCCGGAGCCGCGCCCGCGCCTGTTGCGGAAAAGGCGAAGCCGGTGGAGAAAAAGAAGGCGGCTCCCAAAGCCGAGACCAAAGCGCCCGAGCCCGAACCGTCCGCTCCGGCACCGCTGATTTCCGCCGCCGTAGCGTCCGCGAATGAATCGCTCGCCGTCGTCTCGGAAAACGCGCCCGCAATTTCCGAAGGCCGCAGCACCCGCAAAAAGCTCTCGCCATTGCGCCGTAAAATCGCCGCGCAACTCGTGATGGCGCAGCACACCGCCGCCATCCTCACGACTTTCAACGAAGCGGACATGAGCGCGGTGATGCGGCTGCGCTCGTCGATGCAGGACGCCTTTACGAAGGAGCACGGCATCAAGCTCGGCTTCATGTCGTTCTTCATCAAAGCGACGGTCAGCGCGCTGAAATCCAACCCCGCCGTGAATGGCCGATTGGAAGGCGATGACTTCATCCAAAATCACTACTTCGACATCGGCGTCGCCGTCGGCACCGAGCGCGGATTGATCGTCCCCGTCATCCGCGATGCCGACAAAAAATCCTTCGCCGAAATCGAGCGCGACCTCGCCGACTACGCAGTAAAAGCGCGTGAGGGAAAAATCAAAATCGAAGACCTGAGCGGCGGCGTTTTCACCATCAGTAACGGTGGCATCTACGGCTCGCTCCTTTCCACGCCGATCCTAAATCCGCCGCAATCCGGCATCCTCGGAATGCACAAAATCCAGGAGCGCCCGATCGCGGAAAAAGGCCAGGTCGTCATCCGCCCGATGATGTATCTCGCGCTCAGCTACGACCACCGCGTCGTCGATGGAAAAGAAGCGGTTACTTTCCTCGTGCGCATCAAGGACTGCCTGGAAAATCCCGCGCGCCTGTTGCTGGATTTGTAAGTCCCCGCAGCGCATCGCTTCGATTCCGGGGCGCGCAAACCGCGTGACACTGCTTTGCGCTGCGCCGTAGATTCACTGCCTTTTCGCCATGCCTCAGATTTCCAAGGAACAAATCGCGGACCTCTTCGAGTCCATCGCGCAGATGCTGGAATTGAAAGGAGAAGTTGTTTTCAAAGTGCGCGCCTACACGAATGCCGCGCGCGCGCTCGAGACGTGGCCGGGTGATTTGGCGAAGGCGGTGGCGGAGGAAACGCTGGGCGACATTCCGGGCGTGGGAAAAGCGATCGCGGATAAAATCACGGAACTCGTGACGACCGGGGAACTCGGTTATTTCACGCGGCTGAAAGAGGAATTTCCCGCGGGCATTTTCGACATGTTCGAGATTCAGGGAATGGGGCCGAAGAAGATTAAAGCGGTGTGGGAAAAACTGGATGTGACGACAGTCGATGCACTGGAAGCAGCGAGTAAGGACGGGCGCGTCGCTGGGCTGCCGGGCTTTGGCGAGAAGACGGCGAAGAAGATCATCGAGGCGATCGAGGCGCGGAAGAAATTCGCGGGCCGCTTCAAGCTCGGCGACATCGCGCAGGATGCGGAATCGCTGCTTGATGACTTGCGCAGTTTGCCCGACGTGAATCGCGTGAACGTGTGCGGCAGTTATCGGCGGCGGAAGGAAATCGTGGGCGATCTCGACTACCTCGTTTCCACGAACCAACCGGCGGCGGTGTCGGATTTTTTTGTGCATCACGAGATGGTCGAAAGTGTGATCGCGCACGGCCCGACGAAATCGAGCGTGCGGCTGAAATCAGGCATCCAGGCTGATCTCCGGGTGGTGAAGGACGAAGAATTTCCCTTTGCGCTGAACTATTTCACCGGCTCGAAAGAGCACAACATCATCATGCGCCAGCGGGCGCTCGCACGCGGCTGGACACTGAATGAATACCGGCTGGAGGAAGCGTCGAAGGTCGAGGGTCGAAAGTCGAAGGCGACCGAAGCGGAGCCGATTCCGAAGATTCGCGACGAGGCGGATTTGTACCGCGCGCTCGGGCTCGATTTCGTGGAGCCGGAGTTGCGCGAGGATCGCGGGGAATTTGCCGCGGCGGAGAATCACACGCTGCCGCGCTTGATCGAGAAGGAGAATTTGCGCGGCACTTTTCATAACCATACGACCGCGAGCGACGGGCGCGCTTCGCTTGCCGAAATGGCCGCCGCCGCGGAGGAACTCGGGCTGCAATATCTCGGTATCGCCGATCACTCGAAGTCATCCTTTCAAGCACACGGGCTGGATGCCGGGCGATTGCTCGCACAGGTCGCCGAGATCCGCGCGCTGAACGAAGCGCACGGCCCGGGCTTTAAAATCTTTGCCGGCAGCGAGGTCGATATTTTGAAAGACGGCTCGCTCGATTTCCCCGACGAAATCCTTGCCCAACTCGACTACTGCGTGGCGAGCGTCCACAACGTCTTCAATTTACCCGAAGCCGAGATGACCACGCGCATCATCAAAGCGATCTCGAATCCATACGTGACGATGCTCGGACACCTCACCGGTCGCCTGCTGCTTTCGCGCGAGCCTTACGCCGTAAACATCCCCGCGATCATCGAAGCCGCCGCCGCGACGGGCACGATCATCGAGCTAAATTGCAGCCCGTGGCGGCTCGACATGGACTGGCGCTGGTGGCCGCTCACAAAAGAAAAAGGCGTGAAGTGTTCGATCAACCCCGACGCGCATCACCCCTCGCAACTGAATCATCTCTGGTTCGGAATCGGAGCCGCGCGCAAAGGCTGGCTCACGCGCGACGACGTGGTGAACACGCTCCCGCTCGGCAAGATCGAGGCAGTGCTCGCGGCGAAACGGCGTCTTGTTTCACCAAAACCGCGCGGCTAGCGTCCGGCGTCGTGAAATTGCATTTGGAAAACCTCCCGCCTTCGCTGCAAGGCCAGCGCGAAACGCTCGCCTGCTGCCTCGAAGCGATGGACCGCGTGATGCCGCTGCGCGCCGTCTATCTCTTCGGCTCGCACGTGCGCGGCGAGGCCCGGCCGGATAGTGACGTTGATTTGTGCCTGGTGAGCGATGGGGCAGAGCGTCAGTCGAAAGCGGCGCAGAAATTCAGCGCGGCGATCTGGAATATTTGGCCTCATCCTGATTTTTCACTCGTCCCGATCACGCCAAATCGCCTCGCCGAAAAGAAAGCGATCGGCGACTTCTTCTACCACGCGGTCTTGACGGAAGGAGTGCAAATTGCCGCGGAAAACTGATTCCAATAATCCCGCGGATTGGATTTGGATAGCAGAGGCCGATCATTCGACCATCGAGCTTCTCGCTTATCGCGACGAAAACTACTATCTGTGCCGCGCAAAACTCGCGGAAGTGATCGAAAAAAATTTGAAAGCAGAGTTGATCCGCACCGGATGGTCTTTGAGAAAAACGCATGATCTTCGCGGGCAGGCGAAAGAGCTTCGCGACCGCGATGCCGAACTCGGCGAGAGATTCGAGGATTTGGTGAATGATTATGCCAGCGCATACCTTGAAACGCGCTATCCCGGCTTTGATTTGGACGATCCTGACTGGCCTTCGTTGCGCGCCGATATTGTGAAAGCCGGCGAGCTTTTGCGGCTCGTAAAAGCGCGGATCGGCTGAAGCGCGCATGGCTCCCGTCATTGCCTTCATCGTCCTGATTGCCTACCTGCTCGGCTCGATCCCGTTTGGGCTGCTCGTTGGGAAATCGCAGGGCATCGACATCCGCGAACATGGCAGCAAAAACATCGGCGCGACGAACGTATGGCGCGTGATGGGGAAAAAATTCGGGCTGTTTACGTTCGCGTGCGACTTGGGAAAAGGGTGGATCGCCGTGCTGCTCGGGCAGTTCATCGCGGCGCATTGGCCGGTGCATGTGGCCTTGCCGCACTTGCACGAACGCGTGGAGTTTTTCGATCCGGGATTCGCGGGAATCACGGCGGCGATCGGCTGCATTCTCGGGCACAATTTTCCGGTGTGGCTGCGCTTCAAAGGCGGCAAGGGCGTGGCAACTTCGCTGGGCGTGATTTTCGGCATGATGCCGCTCGCCGCGCTGATCGTGTTCGCGATTTGGGGCGTCGTTTTTAAAGTGTCGCGCTACGTTTCGCTCGCGTCACTGGTGGCAGCGGTCGCGCTGCCAGTCACGGTGATCGGGCTGATGTTTGCGGGGCAGATTCGCGGGTGGGCTTATTTTTACTTCGCGTGCGTCGCGGCCATTCTGGTCGTGCGACGGCATCGCGAAAACATTCGCCGCCTCGTCGCGGGTACGGAGAATCGTTTCGGCAAATCACCCACACCATGAGTTTTCAAAATATCGGCATCGTCGGCGCGGGAGGCTGGGGCACTGCGCTCGCGCTCGTGCTTAACGAAAACGCGCAACCCGTCACGCTCTGGGGACACGATTCGCGCGAGATCGCGACCATCGCGGAGAAGCGCGAAAACGTGATCTATCTGCCGGGCGTGCCATTGCCCACGGAGTTTCGCTACACGAGCACGCTCAGCGATCTTGCCGCGTGCGATTTGCTGGTCCTCGTCACGCCGTCGAAGGCCACGCGCGAAGTTTCCGCGCGCCTCGCCGCGTGCGGGCTGCGCGACGACACGCTGCTGCTCACCTGCACGAAAGGCGTGGAGCGCGGCAGCGGGCTGCGTATGAGCCAGCTCATCGCGGAGTCGTTCCCGCGACATTGCGTCGGGGCGCTTTCCGGGCCGAGTCACGCGGAGGAAGTGGCGCGGCAGGCCCCGACTGCGGTGGTCATCGGCGCGACCGACGCGGCTTCCGCGCAGCGCATCCAGCGCGCTTTCACGACGCGCTTTTTCCGCACCTACACAAATGAAGACGTGGCCGGCGTGGAACTCGGCGGCGCGCTGAAAAACATCTTCGCGCTGGCGGCAGGCGTGAGCGATGGCCTCGGTCTTGGCGACAACACGAAAGCGGCGCTCGTCACGCGTTCGCTCGCGGAGATGACGCGGCTCGGCGTGGCGCTCGGTGGAAAGCGCGAGACCTTTCAAGGACTCAGCGGCATCGGCGATTTGATCGTCACCTGCTTTTCCAAACACAGCCGCAATCGCGGCGTCGGCGAGCGGCTCGGTCGCGGTGAATCGCTGAGCGCCATCGCGGACACGATGCGCATGGTGGCCGAGGGCGTGCCCACGACTTACAGCGCGCAGGAATGTGCCCGCGCGCACGGTATCGAAACGCCGATCATCGACCAGATGCGCGCCCTGCTCGACGGCACCACTTCGCCGCAAGACGCGCTTGCTGCCTTGCTCGGACGCGATCCGAAGCCCGAGTGAACGACGGCGAGATGCCGTAAAAACGTGGTCGTTTTTCGACACACGATTCCGCTTTTCATTCCTCATAGGGTCCGCTTCCCTTTTCGCGCTTCGCCCCCCCGGTCGGAGCGCAACTCCCTACCCCTGATGAAATTCCTCTCGCTGAAATGCGCGGCCATTCGTGCCGTCGCGCCCTTGCTTCTCCTCGCCGGAGTCTCCTCTGCGCAGGCCGCGGACGCCTCCGCTATCGGGTCAAAAATCGACACTGGCGACAATGCGTGGATGCTCGCCAGCACCGCGCTCGTTCTCATGATGACCGGCCCGGGCCTCGCGCTTTTCTACGGCGGCCTCGTCCGCAGCAAGAACGTCCTCGCGACCATGATGCAGTCAATGTTCCTCATGTCGTTCGTCTCCATCCTGTGGTTCCTCTACGGTTACAGCGTCAGCTTCGGTGAAGGCGGCGCGTTCTTCGGATCGTTCACGCAATACTCCTTCCTCCACGGCGTCGGCGGCGCGCCGAATCCCGATTACGCCGCCACGATCCCGCACGAAACTTTCATGCTCTACCAGATGATGTTCGCCGTCATCACACCCGCGCTCATCACCGGCGCCTTTGCCGAGCGCATGAAATTCAGCGCCTTTCTCGCGCTCATCTTCGGCTGGGTTACCATCGTCTATTTTCCCCTCGCCCACATGGTTTGGGGGAAAGGCGGCTACTTCAATTGGGTGCTCGGCGGCCAGATTCCCGTGCTCGATTTCGCCGGAGGCACCGTCGTCCACATCAGCTCGGGAGCCGCCGCGCTCGTCTGCGCCATCGTGCTCGGGCCGCGCAAAGGTTTTCCCCGCGAACCCATGCTCCCGCACAATGTCGTCCTCTCGCTCATCGGCGCGGGATTGCTCTGGGTCGGCTGGTTTGGCTTCAATGCCGGCTCGGCCCTCAATGCCGGCACGCTCGCCACCAGCGCCTTCGCCGCCACGCATTTCGCCGGAGCCGCGGGCGGACTCGCGTGGGCCAGCATGGAGTGGCTCGGGCGCGGGAAGCCCAGCGTCCTTGGAGCCGCCTCCGGCATGGTCGCCGGACTCGCCACCATCACGCCCGCGTCCGGCTTCGTCAGCATCCCCGGCGCAGTGCTCATCGGGCTTTCCGGCGGCGTCGGCTGCTACCTTTGTGTGTCGAAACTCAAAGCCGCCTGCGGATACGACGACTCTCTCGATGTCTTCGGTGTCCACTGCTGCGGCAGCATCGTCGGCATGTTACTTCTCGGTTTTCTCGCCAATGGCGAAGTCAATCCCGCCATCACCCACACCTTTCAAAAAGCCGGCCACACCGTGTCGCTCGCCGGCAGCACTGCACAGTTTCTAAATCAACTCATTGCCGTGGCATTTACCGCGGTCTTCTCCGCCGTTGTCACCCTCGTCTTGTTAAAAGTGATCGGTGCCACGCTCGGCCTCCGCGTCGATGCCGAAGCCGAGCACAGCGGCCTCGATGTCAGCGAACACGGCGAAAGTGCGTACAACGAGTAACAAGCCGCGGAACAGCCTCAATACATAATCCCCGGCCCGAGCTCCTTGATCACCCTCGCCTTCTCTTTTACCTCGACCACCCCGTCCCGCGACACCCGCAGCCGCTCCTCGTAAAACGCCATCACCCGAAACGGCGAAAACAAAATCGCCCGCACGTCCCATCCATCGTCCGCCTCCAAAATCTCCGACACCGCTGGCGGTGCGACTTTCTGAAAACCCTGAGTCTCCGCCGCTGAAAGGATCAAATCCGCCTGCGGATTCAGGAACACTTTGTCGAACGCCTTCACAAAAGGCGGCACCTCTTCCCCCGATCGCAGCGGCCCGAAAAGCAGCGCGAAATTCCGCCGCGTCAGCAGGTAATAAGACCCGCCCGTTTTGAATACATAAAACGGCCCCGTCCCACCCATGTCCGGCGGCAGCGCCATCCCCTCCTTTTTAAAGAACACGCGGAAGACACCATCGTGCGGCACCCGCGCCTTCAGCCCCGCGAATTCCTGCGCGTGCAATTCGCCCACGGCACCCCGCACCATTTCCAGCACCGCCGCCCCTTTCTCACCTGTCGCCGCATTCAGCGCCAGCGGATCCTTCTCCGCACCCGGTGCCAGCGCAGCCTCCCATGCCGGTGCTGCTTTCACCGACGCCACGCCGACCAGGATCGCCGCTATGAGAAGCCCTCGTGTCATCGCGCGTTCACGGTTTTTGAATCAACACCACGCCGAGCACCAGTAAGAGCGCGCCCGCAATCCGCGTGAAGCTCAGCGCCACCATCGGCACCCCGAACGCACCGCTCGTATCCAGCGCCAGCGCCGCCGCCATTTGCCCCGCCACCACCAGCGAAAATACCGATGCCGCGCCCAATCTCGGCAGCGCCACCAGCGATGCCGT
This sequence comes from Chthoniobacterales bacterium, assembly GCA_038228115.1. GTDB lineage: Bacteria > Verrucomicrobiota > Verrucomicrobiia > Chthoniobacterales > Chthoniobacteraceae > JANLQB01. Next base: position 68,386 of record JBBRPM010000007.1, on the reverse strand, counting down.
CAGGTAATACGCCGCGAAAACCCCGCCCAGCCACGCCCACTTGGGCAGGGAGTGAAAAGCGGGCACCGACCCGCGATTCGTCACCCCGCTCACCCACACCAGCGCCAGCGAGAGCAGCGTCACCACCACGGAAATCATCGTCGTCAGCACCGGCGAACCCGTCGCCGCGCGCAGCCGCGCATTCCATGCCATCTGCATCGTCAAACCCGCTCCCGCGAGCGCCACCAGCAAAAACAAAAGCAATCGAGTCAGCACAAAAGTGCGATCTCCTCACATCCTGTCAGCGGTTCGTGAAACCCGGACTGTTTTCCCACGGCGTCCCCGCCACATCCGAGGCCGGCCGCGCGGCAGGCGCGGTCTTTTCCGGCAGCACAAAAACGCGCGCCACCACCACGCCGAACGCGAAAGACTGCGCCCCCTCCGCATTGAGCGACCACGTTCCATCCATTCGATCGATCAAATGCGGTGCCATCAGTTCGATCCCGCCATACAAGCCGGTCAATGCCACCAAAGTGGCCAGTGAATATAAAGCAACGCGCATCATGTGATTACTCCGTTAAAGTTTATGGACTGCGCTTTTGTAAAACACCACGCCCCGCGTCATGGCAAACCAAACCGCGCGCGCAAATCGTGACGCTTCACGGAACACGATGAAAAATCCTCTCGAAAGAAGCCTGGCAACCGGCGCGGCATCGCAGTTGCTACACTCAACCCGGCTTTGCGGACAATTCACTTCGGCAGAGCTTTTAACCTATCAATCAATCCGAGATACGAACGAGTTCCGCCGCTACTGCTGACGGCTTTTGAAAAAACATTTTCAGCACCATAAGCGAAACACATTATACCCGGACTACTCTACCATGAATGAATTAGATCGAGCCCTCGTCGCTTTAGGACGAAGCAAATCAGCCCTGCCGGATTTGATGCGGGAGTTACGCGAAGGAGACCTATGGTTCCTGTTACCCTATCACCCGGAATTGGAAGGCGAGGCGATGGAGCTAAAGAGCGGAATGCAGCTTCCTTTTTCGATGCTGCAGGAAGGAGAAGACATCGTAGTTCCTATCTTCAGTTCTTCAGAGCGGCTGGATGAGAGTTTGCAGACGGCGAAGATTCCCGCCCTGACTTATTGCGCGGGATGTATGCCGGCTCAACAGATGTTGGAGATCCTTGGCAAGGCAGAGCTGTGTGCAGTTTTAAATAAAAGCTGCCATACGGGTCAGATGGTGATCCCGCCGGACATGATGCGCGATGTCGCGGATGGGAGTGCGCTGAAGCCGCCAAATAGCCCGACTACTCGTGAAAAAGGGACAGTCCGCGCGGTCGATCCGGCTGACTACCCGACGGACCTTTTGCAGGCCGTGTTCGAATCTCTGCGCCAGCACAGGCAATTCCTCGCGGCGTGGATTTTCGAGGACGTGGTGGAGCAACCGCTACCGGCGGGCGGGCGGCGATTTCGATTCATGATCTTGATGGACCCTCGCGACGCATTGATTTTTCATGACTTCAATCTGGTGGCGAATAGCGCGCATAACGAAGAAGACCAGGTGGCGCTGTGTTATGCGGAGGAGAAGGATCCCGAGTTTGTGTCGCTACTTTGGAAAACTGCGATGCCCTTCTATACGGCGCCCGGCTACGAGCGACCGGAGATCGAGGCAGAGTGAAGGCATGGGGGCGCTGCGAGGCTCGTGGATGGTGTAAAATTGTCCTTCTCGCGGGCCGGTTTTCACGCCACTTTCCGAGGATGAATATCCGTCCCCTCGTGCTCGCTCTCTCCGCTGCTCTCGCGCTCAGCGGCTGCTTTCAAATCGACAAAAACGTGCAGGTGAAGCCGGATGGCTCGGGCACGATCACCGAGACTGTGACGATGGGGACGGCGATGATTTCGCAGATGAAGGCGATGGCGTCCGGCTTTGGCGATCCGGCAGCCGGCAAGGGCGCGAAGGCGGGTGGCTTTGAATTGCTGGATGAGGCGAAGCTCAAGGAGGAGGCGGCGAAGATGGGTGACGGAGTGACATTCGTCTCGGCGAAGAAGATCACGGAGGCGGATCGCGAAGGTTACACTGCAACTTATGCTTTCAAGGACATCAGCAAGGTAAAGCTGAGCACGAATCCGCCGGATATCGCGGGAAGTGGAAGCCTGAAGATCACCGGGAAGGGTGAGACGGAGCCGGTGACTTTTGCTTTTACCAAAGGGAAGACGGCAGAGCTAACGGTGACGACGCCGGCGATGAAGGCCCTAAAGACAAAGGAAGACGCCGCCGACCCGTCGCAGGATGCGATGAATGAGGCGATGCTACCCATGATCCAGCAGATGTTTAAGGATATGCGCATGGGAATGTCCGTGGAAGTGGTGGGTAACATCACGGCCACGAATGCGACCAATAAGGAAGGCTCGAAAGTCACCTTCCTCGACGTGGACTTTAACAAAATCCTCGCCGATCCGACGAAGATGAAATCGATGGCGAAGATCAAGGATCCGAACTCGGCGGAGGCGAAGGCGTTTCTAAAAACAGTCCCGGGAGTCAAGGTGGAGACGACGAATCCTGTGACGATTAGCTTCCAGTAAGAACGGTTATTTAACCCACCGGACCAAGTCTGGTGACTTGAAAATCACCAGTTCTTCCTCTTCCGCTGAATCTTCCTCCTTCCAGAGAAGTAATCGAAGATGAGGAAGATTGCGAAGTTGCGAGGCTAGTGATCATCAGCGCACAGACAGCGCCTCACAAAAACGGGAGCGGAAGTCATCCGGATTGGACCATAACCACCGCCGCTCCAGCTCGCATCAGAGTTTAGATCCCCGACTTCAGCCGGTCTTCCGCTCCGTCGGTTTGCGTCGCTCATTCAGAAGTATTTCCGCCAGCAGCAACGCCACCGCGACCGCAAGCGGCCATTGGAAAAACTCGCGCGGATCTTTGGAGGCCCGCGTCATCTTGCTCTTTTTTAAAGGCTCCAGTCCATTCTTCTGGATCGCGTCCAGGCCTTTGCCATCCTTGCCCAGCGGCTCATAGCTCCCGCGTCCGCTCGCGGCGACCTGACGCAGCACCCGCTCGTTGAGCCGCGAGATGACTTCGTGCCCGAATTCATTTTTGGCGAACCCGGGCGCGCCCGCTTTTTTCACCGGCACTCGCGCGCCTGCCGCGGAACCGACGCCGACCGCAAAGACGCTCATCCCTTTCAGCGAAGCATCGCGTGCCGCCACCACCGCATCGCCCTGTAATTCCTCGCCATCCGTCACAACAATGAGCGCCTTGCTCTCATACTTTCCGTTTTCAAAAGTCTTCTGCGCGAGCTTGATCGCCGCCGCCATGTCGCTGCCCGGCTTCGCCACCGAGTTTGTATCGAGCGCCTCCAGATTCCGCCGCACCGCCGCGTGATCCTGCGTGACTGGCGCAGCGAGAAACGCCTCGCCTGCAAAACCCACGAGCCCGACGCGATCCGCACTAAGCTGATCGAGCAGCTTCCCGATCGCCTCCTTCGCCGCCACCAGCCGCGTTTTGCCGTCCATATCCTCCGCGTTCATTGAGCGGGAAAGGTCGAGCGCGACGATGAAATCCGCCGACGATCGCTCTACTTCCGCCGGCTCAAATCCGAACTGCGGCCGTGCCAGCGCGAGCAGTAGAGCGAAGGCACCGAGCGTGAAAAGCGCAGCCTTGAGATAGCGCTTCCCAAAATCCACGGAGCGCAGAAGTTGATCCGCCAGCCGCGGTGCAATCACACCCGCGAGCCGCTTTCGCGCACGCTTCGCAACCCATCGGTAAAGCAGAATGCAGAACGGCGCGACGAAGGGAATCGCCCATGCGAAGAGAGGAAATGCAAACTTCATCCGGAGATCCCCCTCGTTCCCAAGCTGCGCTTGGGAACGCGAATTTCCGCGAAGCTGTGCTTCGTCTCAGCTCTGCGCCGTCGAGGTGCAACTTCGCCGACAGGGCATTCCCAAGTGCAACTTAGGAACGGGGCGGACGAGTGGTGCATGAAGGCGGAAATCTTCACGGCAGCCTCCTCCACACGGTTTGCGTAAAGATGAGTTCCAGCAGCAGCAGCGCGGCGCCGGGGATAGCGAACCACGCCATCAGCTCGCGCCAGCTTCGCTGTTTGTTTTCCTTGAAAGCCGATTTTTCCAGCGTGTCGATCTGGCGATAAACCGTCTTCAGCGCGGCGTAGTCGGACACTTTGAAAAACTGCCCGCCCGTCATCCGCGCGACTTCCGCGAGCATCTGGCCACTCGCCGTGTATTGCTGCATCTGCGTGTAGTCCACGATCTGGATGATGTGATTTTTAATGCCCAGCGGTGCGAGCACCCGCGCGACTTCCAGCGGCTCTGCGCCTTCGTTCACCTGGTCCGCATCGGTCACGGTGATGATGACTTTCGTCTGCTCCTTCGCCGGCAGCAGCGCCTCCGCGGCAATGAGCATGCCCGAGCCGGGAGCTGTCCCGCGATTCGCCTCCGCGTCCGCGACCTGCGCGAGCAGCCAGTCGTGATCGAGCGTGAGCGGCGAAATGAGATGCGCGCCCGCATCGAAATAAACCGCGCCGATCCGGTCCGATTCGCGCGCCTTGATGAACTCGCTCACCATCCGTTTCATCGCATCGACGCGACTGACGCGTTTGCCTTCCAGCAGGAAATCCTTCGTCTTCATCGTGCTCGAAAAATCGAGGACGAACATGATGTTGATCCCGAGCGCTTCGCGATCCGTGAGCCCCTTATCCACCTGCGGTCGCGCGAGGGCGATGATGAGAAAACACAGCGCCAGATGCCGCAGCAGCGGGCGATAACGGCCGGGCGCAAATCGCGATTTTCGAGCCGCCGCATGCAGCAACGCGCCGGAGGAATACTGCACGGCGGAGACATGACCCACGCGCCCGACGAGCCACATCGCGAGCGGGAGAAGCAGCAGCGCCAGCAGCCACCACGGCGAGTCGAAGCGGAAGGTATCGAGCTGCGAAAGCCAGTCGTTCATGTGGCAGCCTGTGCTAGCTGTGGGGGCGCGGTTTCTTTTACAAAATGGATCGCGGAATCGTGGAGCTGCACGAGTTCGTTTCGGTCGGCGAAGGTGCGCGCGAATTTCAGCAAGTCGCAGCTCTTTAGAAAGTCGCCGAGCAACGATTGGTATTCCGGCGCGAGCTTCGGCGAGTGCAAAGCCTCGGCGAGAAATTCTTCCGTCGAACGGGTCGGCGCATCGAGATCGAAGCGCGCCTCGATGTAACGCCGGATGATCGCCGAGCTCTCGATCGCGTACGGACGCGACTGCTCCGTGTCGATGAGCGCGAAGAGCCGCTCCAGTTCGGCGAGCGCATTCGCGTGCGCTTTTAGCAGCGCATCCTCCGCCGCCTGCGCGGTGTTTTTCGCGCGGCGCGCGCGGATGATCCAGCCGATCAGCACGATCGCAACGAGGCTGGCAAAGACGGGCCAGTACGGCAGACGAAACGGCTCCGGCGGCGAGAGCAATCGCAGATCGTCGATGAGTTCGGTCGGCGGATTCATGCGAATCGGAGCGAGCGTGATTTGCGAAAGGTGGAGCACTCGACCCGAGTGCCGTTTGCGGCGGCCCGCCGCAAATACCGTGTGCGCGCCGCAATGTGAAAACGGGTTCTGACAGCGTTACGGGTCTGGTGCATTCGGCGGGTCGCCGAACGCGGCACTTGGGTCGAGTGCTCCACCCGTCCAGGCGCGACGCCTTCCCAAATCACGGATGCAACCTCCGGTTCCGATTCGCAAAAAACTGCATCAGCGCTTTCAGATACGGCTGATCCGTCTGCACCTCGATCGTATCCAGCCCCGCCCGCCGAAACGAATGCCGCAGCCGCGCGACGCGATGCGTCGCCACCGTCGCGAACGACTCCTGCGCCTTCGGATCAGACGTGTTCACTTCCAACACCTCGCCCGACTCCGAATCCTCGAACGCGATCCACCCGAGATCCGGCAGCGCCAGCTCGCTCCCATCCACGATCGGCACCGCGATCACATCATGCTTCCGGCTCGTGATCTTCAGGGCGCGGTCGTAGCCGTCGTCCATGAAATCCGAGAGCAGAAAAATCACCGCCCGCCGCGAGTGTGCGCGATGAATGTGCTGCAGCGCCCGCTCGATATTCGTCCCGCGCCGTGTCGGCTCATAAGTCAGCACCTCGCGAATCAGCCGGAGCACATGCAGCCGGCCTTTTCCCGGACGGATGTATTTCTCCGCGCCATCCGTGAAGAGCAGCGCGCCGACTTTGTCGTTGTTACGAATCGCGCTGAAAGCCAGCACCGCAGCCAGCTCCGCGGCCAGCTCACGTTTGCTCTGCTGCACGGAGCCCGTCGCCGAAGACGCGCTTGCATCGACCAAAATCATCACCGTCATCTCCCGCTCCTCGATGTATTTTTTGATGTGCGTGATCCCCGTTCGCGCCGTCACATTCCAGTCGATCCGCCGCACTTCATCGCCCGGCTGATACTCTCGCACCTCGTCGAAATCCATCCCGCGCCCCTTGAAAACCGAGTGGTATTGCCCGGCCATCAAATTCTCCACAAGCCGCACGGTGCGCAGCTCGATCTGGCGGATTTTCTTGAGCCATTCTTTGGGGATCATCGCCGAGAATTTGAGGAGGCGCTGCGCGCGGCCAAACTCCAAACTCCAAACGCCAAACTCCAAACGCCAAAGGTCTCCGGTGCGGGAGCGGCGTCCAAATCCGCCGCCGTTTGGAGTTTGGCGTTTGGCGTTTGGCGTTTGGCGTTGAGCCCGCCGCAGGCACCGTTCATTCCTACGAAAAATTGTTGCACGATCCAGACCCCTTCACGGCACCGGCACTTTATCCAAAATGTGCGCCACGATTTTCTCCGTGGTCACTTCATCCGCCTCCGCCTCGAACGTCGTGATGACGCGATGCCGCAGCACGTCGAGGCCGATGCTCTTTACGTCTTGCGGAGTCACATAGGCGCGGCCTTGGAGAAAGGCGTGGGCCTTGGCCGCGAGGGCGAGATTGATCGAGCCACGGGGCGACGCACCGAAGCGGATCATGCCCGCCATCTTCGGCACAAAACGCGCCGGCTCCCGCGTGGCGAAAACGAGGCGCACGATGTAATCCTCGATCTGTTCATCGACGTGGACCTGATCGACCAGCGCGCGCATTTCCAAAATCGTCTCCGGCTGAATCACCGCCCGCAAAGGCTCGCGCGAAGCCGTCCGCGCCATGAGCTGCATGATCGCCTTTTCCTCCGCCTCGCTCGGATAGCCGACCACGACTTTCAGCATGAAGCGATCGACCTGCGCCTCGGGCAGCGAATACGTGCCTTCCTGATCAATCGGATTCTGCGTCGCGAGCACGAGGAACGGCGTGGGCAATTTGAACGTCTCGTCGCCGATCGTCACCTGCCGCTCCTGCATCGCCTCCAGCAGCGCACTCTGCACCTTCGCGGGCGCGCGATTGATTTCATCCGCGAGAATCAGGTTCGCAAAAATCGGTCCTTTCTTCGTCGAGTAAGTGCCTTCGCGCGGATTGTAAATCAGGTTCCCGACGAGATCGCTTGGCAGCAAATCCGGCGTGAATTGGATGCGCGAAAATTTCGTGTGAATACACTGCGCCAGCGCGCTGATCGTCGCCGTCTTCGCCAGCCCCGGCACGCCTTCCAGCAGCACATGCCCATTCGCCAGCAGCCCGATCAGCAGCCGCTCGACGAGGTAGCGCTGGCCAACGATGGCGCGGGAAATTTCCGCTTCGATGCCGTCGATAAACGGATGCATCGCGGCGATTTGTTGTTGGAGGTCTTCGAGTTCGGAGGTCATGGAAAAATGGGAGCGCGCAGACTCAATCACACCGGCGCGAAAATTGTTAGTGTACGTTTGGGCACACGTGCGCGTTTCCATCCCTGTCCATACGCAGCAAGGCATCGCCGGGCATTGGCACTGGACGCCACCTTCGCGCGAGTTAATTTCTCCCGCATGAGCGCCACCTCACAGATGCTTGAGATTCCCGAAGTCCGCGCCCGCATCTCCCCGGTCGAAGTCACGCAGTATCACCAGTTCCCCGAGCTCAATGCGAACGGCCGTCGCACCGAACTCATTCGCGGAGTCGTCATCGAAAAAATGCCCAAGTCACCCCTCCATTTCGGTATCGCCTCCGATCTGTATGATTTGATCCGCCCGCAAGTCCCGCCGGGCTTCTGGCTGCGCAAAGAGGAGCCCCTCACATTCCCCGACTCGGAATCCGAGCCTGATCTCTCCCTCGTTCGTGGTCTTCGCGCGGATTTCACCTCGCAACATCCTGCCTCCGCCGCCCTCGTCATCGAAATCGCCGTCTCTTCTGCCGCAGAAGACCGCTCCCTGGCCTCCCTCTACGCCGAGGCGGGCGTGGAAGAATACTGGATCGTCCTGCCAGTCGAGCGGCGGGTCGAAGTCCACCGTCGCCCGCAGGATGGCCGCTATCTCGATCACTCCATCGTGGAAGGCGACACCTTCCTTTCCTGCGGCAATCTGCCCGGCGTCCGAGTCCGCTTGAGCGAGCTTTTTGGCTAACCCGCCGCATCCATTTGATGATGCAAATGTCTAAAGCATGCCTCGCTCCCAAAATGAAGTATGATCCAGTTTCTCAAGAGAATTATTTATTCTCAGGACCGCAAAGATCAAACTCTTCAAAAAGCACTCAATTGTCGTGATCTCAATGCGGTAAAGCAGGCACTTGAGCTTGGCGCGCGTGCTGATGCTGTGAACTGCGGCTGGCTGACGCCACTACACAAGGCAGCCAGCAGTGGAGACGCAGAACTCGTCCAGGTACTAATTGCGTCGGGCTTTAACGTTAACGCATGTGACAACGATCCCGAACAGAAGTGGACTCCACTCCATTACTCTGCAGAAAATGGGCATACCAATATCGCGCGCGCGTTGCTCCACGCTGGAGCAGAGCCGAATGCCAAGAGTTGGCGGGAAAGAACTCCACTCCACTACGCGGCGATGCATCGGCATGAGGAAATGGTCAAACTGTTACTTGGCCATGGTGCCAATCCAAACGCGATAGATACCGATGCCAAATCCGTTCTCGATATCGCTGCAGATGAAGGCGCTATGGCGATAATCGCACTTCTGATTGGCGGGGGTGCAAATCCAAACGCGGTTGTGAAAACGCACGAGACGCCACTTCTCCGAGCAGCTAGCCGAGGACAATCTGATGTTGTCGAAATCCTTCTTCGCTATCATTCAGATGCTAATGTGCGCGACGCGAACGGTAACACGCCGCTCCACCGCGCTGCGACCAGTGGTGATGAGTTGAGCACGCAACTCCTTCTTGTGCATCGCGCGGATCATGGTGCGCGAAATAAAAGTGGTGAAGCACCACTTCACCTTGCCGCCGCACACTGTCATTCGAGAATTGTGATACTTCTCCTGAACGCAGGTGCCGATAAAGAAATGTCTAATGATTTTGGAGAAACGCCTCTCCTAGTGGCCGCTAGAGCACGTGATAACACTCTCGTGCAAATGCTCTTATCGAACGGTGCGAATGCGAATGCTCAAGATGAGGATGGCAATGGATGGCGCGCGTTGATTGAATTGCCCACGGAAGTTGTTCCACGTTACGGCGACCGATGGAGCTACTCCGATAAAAATACCGCACTAAAAGCATTCGATGCAGCTTTTTTGATCATTCCTGTTTTGTTCAATAAGTGGCGGATTGCTGCACCTTCTTTTGTCGAAGTAAGTTTGTGGAAGGTAAACGATACTACGGGACGCCCCTATACGCTGGTTATTACTGGGAGCGGCTTTGAGAGCAAGACCGAACCGCCCTCGGTTGGAAAGGTCATTCAACCTTGCCCAATTCAGCGGTCTCGGACAGAAATGCACGAGAAGCTCAGCCTGTCTGGGAGGTATAACACACAGGATGAATCTACATTTCGCCAATTTGTTGCCCTTCCATCCGTCCGGATGGTGAAGTATGCGAAAATTGTTTCGCCGCTTCAGGATGCGACAATTAAGCCAGACGAGCATCTATTAGTCGATCACGAACGAAGCATGGAGCGAGTTGCGGTTGCTCGGTCTGTTAAAGCGTGGCGAGAGAGCCAGGGTGATTAGTTGCTTGCACTCCGAATCGACGCAAACAGAACATCACATCCCCTCCCCGAATAATTGTGGCAAACGATAAGTCCGACTGCGCTCCGCAGAAACCAAGGGTTCAAGTCTCGATTGCTTCTTCATCTGATTCTCGCCTCTTCCGTGCTGAGAAATTAAGGCGCGTCAGCTTGAATCAATTGCCCGCGCTTGCATGATGGCGGGCCTTCCCCATGAACCTACAACATCACTCCTCTTCCCACTGCCGCCCCGTCACGCGGCGCAGCTTCCTCAAATCGGGGCGGTGCTCACGACGGGCCTCGCCTCGCTCGGGCTGCGGGCGCGGGCGCAGACGAATGCGAACTGCAAGCTACGCATCTTCCAGATCGGCGTTGGCGGGATCGGCGAGCTGCAACGCAACGGGCTGAAGGGGCATCCGCAAGTCGAGTGGGCGGGCTTTTGTGATGTGGATTCGCGGGAGCTGGAGAAAATCAAGAAGCAGTTTCCCGATGCTTGGACGGTGAAGGATTATCGCGAGCCTTTCGCTTTGAGGGTGGACGACTTCGATGCGGTGATCGTGGATGTGCCCGACTTAAACATGCACTGACGGCGTTTACGTACGACAAACAAGACAAGGCAAGCGGGGAAATCCTGTCGCGCACATATCGCGAAGGATTTGCGCCGCCGAAGGCGAGCTGAACTCTGACGTTTGGTTTAGCGGGGAAAGCGACGATCAAATTCGCGATGCGAGCCGATCCAAAACCACAGCCATGTGTCGTCATCGTATCGGCGCGCCACGGCCCGAAAATCGCGCGTGACTCTTACCGACCACGCACGCGGATCGGCGGTGAGGCGCTCCACGCGCAGCCCAGAATGCGCCGGATTCTCCTCAAATCTCCCGTAAGCGCGCGTGCGGCCTGCTGGATTTCCGACGGAAGCGCGTGATAGAGCCGCCAAAATTCGTCGGTCTCTCGCGAGATTACCGCGCCTATTCGAAATCGCTGGAACGGACGGGACGGAACTTTTCTGGATTACGGGCGAACTCTGCGTCGAGCCATCAAGCGTGGCGCTCAGCGCAGTTCGCGGCGTGGAATCGTCGGTGATGGATTTCCACAAAATATCGCCGTCCAGCTCCGGGAGCAGCGTCGGCAGCGAACGCGCGAGACGATTTCGGTCGGTGGGCGAAAGCGTTCGGATCGCAAGCTCGATTTCTTCGACGGTAGCCATACGGGACTGTTACGATTGACGAACCAGCGACGCAAGCAAACGCGGCGATTCCCATTTGGCGCGGAGTCGCTATGGTCGCGGTCTTTCTTCTATGCTTACCCTCGAAAAACTCTCCATCGGTGTCGGCGATCGCTTTGCGCATCAGGCTAAAGCGCAGCTCCGAGCGTGTCAGCTCATCGCCGCGGATGGGGTGGAGGTGGTGCCGGTTTGGAATAAATCGAATCGCGAACACACGTTCATCGGTTCGGACCCCGAGAGCGTGCGCGCGGCGGCGAGTGTGGCGGTCTCGATGCTCGGGTGGACGGGCGGCTGGCACATCGACGCGGATCACATCCGGCTGGAAACAGTGGATCGCTTTCTATCGTGCTCGGATTTTTTTACGATTGATGTCGCGGATTCCATTGGCCAGCCAGCGGCAGCGGCGGACGTGCAGGCATTTGTGGATCGGCATCCCGAGTTGATTGGGGCGATCTCGATTCCGAAAATCGCCGAGCCTTTTCACACCACGCGGGCGGAGATCGAGCGGATCGCGGGAAAGTTTTTACTCGCGGTGCAGGATGCGGGGAAAATTTACCGGTACATCTGCGAGAAGAACGGGGAGCATCGGATCATCGCGGAAGTTTCCATGGATGAAACGGACTCGCCACAGACGCCGCCGGAGTTGCTGGTGATCCTGGCCGCGCTCGCGGATGAAAAGATTCGGGTTCAAACGATCGCGCCGAAATTCACCGGGCGGTTTAACAAGGGAGTCGATTACGTTGGCGACCTCGCGCAATTCGAGAAGGAGTTTCACGACGACCTCGCCGTGATCGCGCACGCCATCGCGCGCTACGGCATACCGACGAACCTTAAACTCAGCGTCCACAGCGGCAGCGATAAGTTTTCGCTCTACCCAATCATCCGCCGCACGCTGCCGAAATTCGACGCAGGCGTGCATTTGAAAACGGCGGGGACGACGTGGCTGGAAGAACTGATCGGCCTCGCGGAAGCGGGTGGCGAGGCGCTGGCGTTTGCGAAGGAAATCTATGCGGGCGCGATCGGGCATGTGGATGAATTTTGCGCGCCGTACGCGTCGGTGATCGACATCGACAAAGCGAAGCTGCCGACCGCAGAGGAAGTCGCGGGCTGGACGAGCGAGCAATTCACCGGCGCGCTGCGTCACGACCAAACGCATCCGCTTTTCAATCCGAGCTTCCGGCAACTGCTGCACGTCTCCTTCAAACTCGCAGCGAAAGCGGGGCAGCGGTATTTGGACTTGCTGGAGGCGAACGAGGAAGTCGTCGGGAAAAACGTGACGGAGAATCTTTACTCGCGGCATCTGCGTCCGCTTTTCGTGGGCTGAGGGAAACCGCAGATCGACGCAGATGAACGCAGATTTTCGGAATCCTCATCTGCGTAAATCTGCGAGTATCTGCGGTTCCAAATTATGAAATCAGCCATCACCGTTTCCCTCGTTCCCCAAGCCAAAGGTGGGCCGTTTGTTTTTTGGGATGGTCTTGCCGATGCCGCGCAACAAGCCGCTTCGCTCGGCTTCGATGCGCTCGAAATTTTCCCGCCCAATGCAGACGCGCTGGATGTAGAGGCGATTCGGGAATTACTCGCGAAACACCATCTCGCGGTCGCGGCGGTGGGGACGGGTGGCGGTTGGGTCGTCCACAAATGGACGCTGACGGATGCCGATCCGGCGATTCGCGCGCGGGCGAAGGGATTCATTCGCGGGATGATCGAAAAGGCGGCGGCGCTCGGCGCCCCGGCGATTCTTGGGTCGATGCAGGGTCGCTGGGAAGGCGACGTATCGCGCACTCATGCGCTGGAGTGGCTGGCGGAGGCGTTGGATGAACTCGGACATCACGCGCGTGAGCACGGGCAGCATTTTCTCTACGAGCCGCTGAATCGCTACGAAACGAACCTCATCCATCGCACGGGCGACGCGGCGGCCTGGCTGCACAAACTCCCGACTCGGAATGTGCGCATTCTCGCCGATCTCTTTCACATGAACATCGAGGAAGCCGACATCGCCGATGCTTTGCGCGCGGGCGGAGACTTGGTCGGGCACGTGCATTTCGCGGATTCGAATCGCCACGCGATCGGCCTCGGGCACACGGAGGTCGCGCCGATCATCACAGCGCTGCGGGAGATCAATTACCAAGGCTATCTCTCCGCGGAGATCCTGCCGCTGCCGGATTCTACGACGGCGGCTCGCCAAACCATCGAATCCTTCCGTCGTTTCACCGCTTAAACGCCATGCTCAAGCACCAACTCACGCATCCGAAAATCAGCGAAATTTTAGCCCGCGCGGGGCATCACTCGGCGATCCTCATCGCGGATGGAAACTATCCGGCTTCGACGAAAAAGGGGCCGAATGCGGAAGTCGTTTGTCTGAATCTTTCGCCGGGCTGCGTGACCGTTGCGCAAGTGCTGCGGGCGATTTTGAGCGCGGTGCCGATTGATCACATCAACACGATGGGCATCCCGGCGGACGATCCGTATGCGCAAGCTGGTGAGCCGAAGGTTTGGGAGGAATATCGCGGCGTAGTGAAGGAGGCTGGGCTGGAGCTGCGGTTGCAGCCGATTCAGAAGTGGGATTTTTACCGCGTGGTGGAATCGGCGGATCATGTGCTGACGGTGCAGACGGCGGATCAATCGCTGTGGGCGAATGTGCTGCTGACGATGGGGTGTCGGGAGGCTTGAGATAGGAACACAGAGATTTGAAACCGCAAATTTCCGCAGATCGACGCAGATGCGGAGGGCGGCCGCGCGCGTGAGATTTCGCAGGAAATATCTGCGCTCATCTGCGTCGATCTGCGGTTCAAAAACTCAGTAGATTTCCACCGGTGAACGCTTGCCGTCTTCGGGGCTGCGCTGGGCGGCGAGTTCTGCGCCTAAAACATCTGCGCGGAGTTCGTACACGCGGGCGTCGCGGCGGCGGAATTCCTCTTCGGAAAACACATCCGGCGGCGCGAGTTTCTTTTTGAAAGCGGCGACGCTGGCGAGCGCGCGATCGAGATCGGCGCGCGGGACCTTTTCCAAATGGCCGAGCGCTTCTTCGACCACGTTCACGCGGTGGCAGATCATCGCGATGTCGTTGCCGGCGGTGATCGCGAGGCGGATGGTTTCTTCGAGGCCGTAGTGATTCAGGATCGCGCCCATGTCGAGGTCGTCGGTCATCACCAAACCCGCAAACGTCATTTCCCCGCGCAGCAGATCGGTGATGACGCGGTGCGAGAGCGAGGAGGGCGTCTGAGTTTCCTCCAGGCTCGGGTAAAAGGCGTGGCCGATCATCATGGAATCGACCGCGCCGGGGCCGGTGGCGAAGTGGCGGAAGACGGCGAGTTCGTGAGTGTCGAGTTCGGCACGGCTGAGGGCGATCGTGGGGAGTTCGTGATGCGCGTCGAGCGGGGCGCGCGAGTAGCCGGGGAAATGTTTTCCGCAGGAAAGGATGCCGCCCGCGCGCAGCGTGTCGTTGAAAGCGCCGGCGTTGCGATTCACCTGCGCCACGTCGTTCCCGTAGCAGCGTCCGCGCAGCGAATTGTCCGCGTCGTCGTCGAAGGAAATATCGAGCACGGGGCAGAGATCGAGATTGAAGCCGAAGATGCGCAGCAGCTCCGCGGTGATCTCGCCGTGCCGGCGAATAAGGCTCACGTCATCCTTGTCGCGAAGCTGGTTCGCGTTCGGCGGCTCGTTGCCGATGAGCTTCAGCCGCGAGACGCGCCCGCCTTCCTGGTCGATCGTGATGATCGGCTCCACGTCGCTGAGCGCACGCAGGTCGTCGATGAGCTTCCGCAATTGCAATGGCGACTGGATATTCCGCCCAAAAAGGATGAACGCGCCCGGTTGCACGCGGCGGAAAGTGGCGGCGGTTTCCGGGTCGAGCGCGGGGCCGGGGACGCCGGACATGAGGAGCTGGCCGAGATGGGACATGCGCGGAGTGAGAAGTCAGAAGTGGAAAGTGAGAAGTCGAAAGTGCGATCAGCGCTCCATCCCGTCCCAAATCAGCTTGAGGGAACCGTTCGGGTGCTGCCATTGGCGCTGGAGGCCGGGGGCAAGGGGGCTGGTGAAGATTAGCAAATTGAGGGAATCGTTCCGTGATCGAAGTCAGTAAATCGGATGGCCAAAAAAAACGCCTCTCCGGGCTAAAACCGAAGAGGCGCTTTTGAAGTCGTTGTCTCGCTGGTTTTACACCGACGTGCGACGGCGGCGGATGAGGCAGAGCGCGCCTGAACTAAAGGCGAGGAGCGCGGATGAAGGCTCGGGCACGGCAGCGGCGGAGAATCGCACGGAGATGGCGTCGAGTTCCAGGCTTTGGCCGCTGCTCACCGAGGTGTCGTTGAGCACGAGGCGCGAGGTGGTTCCGGCAGCGGTGAATTGAAAGTCGATCTTGGTCAGGTCGCCGATCACGCCGGTCGGCGGAGCGTCGCCGGAGTCGATGAAGCTGAGCGCGCCGCCGGATGGCGAGCCGCTGATGATGTCGAAAGCGGACGCATGCACGCTGACATTGTCAGTGGGCGTCGGATCGTTGTTTCCGCGACCGAAGTAAAAGCTGACGTCGTAACTGCTGCCGGGCGTCGTCGTAAAATCCTGCCAGAGAAAGCCGACGCCCTTGGTGGTGCCAAAGCCGCCAATGTTGAGGATGTAACTGCCATCGGCGGGGTTCGGCTCATTTCCTCCAGGAGCGGCGAAGACGACGAAGGCGGAGGACCCGGAAGTGGTTTGAAACGTCCATCCAGTGATGGTCGAGGAATTGGGAGTAGTTGTGCCAGTGACGCCAAGCTGGCCTTGGGCCTCAAAGCCGCCGTTGACGAGGAGGTTTTGCCCAAAGGCAGCAGTGGCAGTGCAGATTGAGACGGCGAGGATACAGATTTTGAGGATAGGTTTCATGATTTTGGAATTTTGTTTGTTACTGGTTGTTTGTTGGTTGATGCCGCATTCGGCGCGGGTGGAAAAAGCAAGTGAGATACCAATTCATATAACTGCCATTCTGAGTATAACCACAATACTTCCGTGTTCCCGGCTGGTCATACACCGTGCCGTGTGCATTTTAAGCGGCGCATGAAAATCGGCCTTTATGGCGGCAGCTTCGATCCCATCCACCACGGGCACCTCATCCTCGCCCGGGAGGCGCGGGAGCAGCTCGGGCTCGAGCGGGTGCTGTTTATCCCGGCGGCGCATTCTCCGCACAAGCTGGCGTCGGCGCCGACGCCGGGCGAGGTGCGGCGCGAGATGGTGGAGGCGGCGCTGGCGGGGGAGCCGGGGTTTGCGCTGGAGGAGTGCGATTTGCGGAGGGTGGGGCCGAGTTTTGCGATCGAGACAGTGCGGGAAGTGCGCGGGCGCTGGCCGGACGCAGAGTTTTTCTACCTGATCGGCCATGACAATGTGGCGAAGCTGCACACATGGCATTTGTATGAGGAATTGCGGCGCGCGGTGCAGTTCGTCGTCTTCGGGAGAGGCGAGCACGATGCGCCGCACGACTTTCCGACGATCGTCCGGCGCGTGGATATTTCGGCGACGGAAGTGCGGACGCGGGTTGCGCGCGGACAGTCCATCCGCTATCTGGTGCCGCAGTCCGTGCGCGAGATCATCGAGCGCCGGCGACTTTACAAGGAGTAACCCAATCGACTCAGAACAACTCGCTCAACATTGCGCCAACATCCTCGCGGATAAAAAAGCGGAGGATCTCGTGGTGCTGGATATGCGCAAACTCGCGAGCTTCACGGATTTTTTCCTGATCTGCTCGGGAAACTCGGAGCCCCATCTGAAGGCGCTCGTGAGTGATCTGGAAGAGCGCCTGCGCGTGGATCACGACGTGCGGCCGACGCGGGTCGATGGCTTCCCGCTGAGCCAGTGGGTCGTCGCGGATTACTCGGATGTGATCGTCCATATTTTTCATCAGGATAAGCGTGCGTATTACTCGCTCGAAGATCTGTGGGCGGACGCTCCGCGGCTCGCGCTGGCTGAGCATGAATCTGCTCGTTGAAACCGAGGTCGAGTGCCCGCACTGCGGGGAGGTGTGGACGATGATGGTGGATACTTCGCAGGGCGATTACTCGACAGTTGAGGATTGCACGGTTTGCTGCCGGCCGATTTCATTCAGCTTCGGCTGTGAACCGGGCGACGTGCTGGAAGTGAGAACCGAACCCGGCTAGCAACCACCCACCATGCTCGAACTCCCACAACAACGCGCGGTGCTGCAGCTCCTCGGGGATGATGATCCCGTCACGGTGGCCTTGGTAAAAGAGCAACTGACGCTGCGGGGCGAAGAGGAGATCGATGGCCTGCGCGATATGCTGGCTTCGGCGGATTCGGCGAGGGCGGCGAAGCAGCTGCGGGAGGTAATACGGGTGATCGAGGAGCGGCGCGCGGGCGATGCCTTCGGGGAAATGTGTGCGACCTTTGGCGAGCAGGGCGACCTCGAGGTGGCGGCGTGGGATTTGGCGCGGGCGTTTCTGCCGGGCGAAGACTTTTCAGCGGAGCGCGATCTCCTCGATGCGTGGGGCCGCGAGGCGCTGACGCGGCTGTCCGCGACGGGTCCGCGGAAGCTGTCGCGTGTGGCAGCGCTCGGGCAGTTTCTCGGTCGCGATCTGCGGCTGCGTGGGAATGAAAACGAATACTATCAGTATGCGAATTCGCTCCTGCCCTGCGTGGTGAAAACGCGGCTCGGTATCCCGATCTCACTGGCGCTGGTTTACATCCTCGTGGGCCGGCGCGCGGGCATCGCGATCGATGGCGTGGGTCTGCCCGGCCATTTTCTGGTGCGCCATGGCGACGTGATTTTCGATCCCTTTCACGGCGGACGCCGGGTGAGCGTGGAGGAATGCGCAGCGCTGCTCTCGCAGCAAAATCTCGTGCTCACCGAGCAGCATTTGCAACCGACCACGCCGCGCCAAATGCTCGGCCGCATGCTGACGAATCTGCGCTACATCGCGACCAACTCGGACCCTGCGCTCGCGGAAAAAATCTCCGGCTGGGAATCGCGGCTGCGCGGAGAATGAATTATTCTGCGCGATGAACGCTTTCGAGACCGCCGCCATTCTGGATGATGCCTCGCACCTCACATTGCGTGAACCGGTGCCTGGAGCAACCGGACGCGAATGCCGGGTAATTGTCCTTTTCGACTCCCCAAATGGCGACACGCCAAGTGGATGGCCGGTCGGTTTCTTCGATGAAATTCGCATCGACGATCCAGCATTCACGCGCCCAGCGCAGGGCGAAGTTCCATTAGTCGCCGCATTTGATTCGTGAAAGTGCTGCTGGATACAAACATTTGCATCGCTCTGATGCGCGGCAACGAGAAGGCAGCGACACGGATGGCGGCGCTCGCTCCCGAAGATTGTGTGGTGTCGGTCATCACCGTGTATGAACTTTTCACAGGAGTCGCGAAATGTCGCGAACCGGAGCGTGAACGCGCGAAGGTGCTGCGACTTTTGTCCTCCCTCCGCTCAGTTGCTTTCGACGAAGCGGCAGCTAAGCGGGCGGCGCAAGTCCGGGCCGATTTGGAGAAATCCGGTCAAACGTGCGGACCATATGATCTGCTTTTGGCCGGTCACGCCCGTGCGCTCGGTGTTGGCATCGCCACGCACAATGTCGCCGAGTTTTCGCGCGTGGATGGATTGCCGGTCGAGGATTGGCTGGCGTAGCGTTTTGAGAAAATGATCGTCGAAGTCCTCAATACCGGCAGCGAGCTTTTGCTGGGGCAGGTTTTGAATACGCATTTGCGCTTTATGGCGCAGGCGATTTTTCCGCTGGGCTTGCGCGTGGAGCGGCAGGTGACGGTGCCGGATGGGCCTGCGATTCGCGAGGCGTTGCTGGAGACGTTCGGGCGCGCGGAAGTCGTGCTCATCACCGGCGGGCTGGGGCCGACGACGGATGACATCACGCGGGAAGTCGTGGCGGAAATGCTCGGGCTGGGGCTGGTCCACGATGAGGCAATCATGGCGGCCATCGCGGCGCGGTTTGCGCGACGGGAGATGAAGATGAGTCCGCGCGTGGAATTGCAGGCGCTGCGTCCGCTCGAAGCAATCGTGCTGGAGAATGAATTTGGGACCGCGCCGGGACTTTATCTGCCGGCGAATTGTGGCGGAAAACCTTCGCCGCATTTCTTTCTGCTGCCGGGTCCGCCGCGCGAATTGCATCCGATGTTTCAGGAAAAGGTGCTGCCGATTTTGGAAAAGATCGCGCCGCCCGCGGCCTTCAGCATGCGCGTGTATCGTGTCGGCGGAGTAGGCGAATCGCTGGTGGAAGAGCGCGTCGGGGCGGACTTGCTCGCGCTCGGCATCGAGCTCGGATACTGCGCGCGGCCCGGCGAAGTGGACGTACGCGTGATCGGCGCACCGGAATTGCTGGAGCGCGCGGAGGCGATCATCCACGAGCGTTTGGGCGCGCAGATTGTGTCGCAGGACGAACGCTCGATTGAAAAAGTCGTGGTCGATTTGCTGGCGAAGAATCACGCGACGGTGGCGACCGCCGAATCCTGCACGGGCGGACATCTCGCCGACCGTCTGACGAACGTTCCCGGTGCGTCCGCGGTTTTCATGGAAGGCTTCGTGACCTACGCGAACGAGGCGAAAGTGCGCGCGCTCGGTGTGGACGCGAAGTTGATCGCCGCGCATGGAGCCGTGAGCGCGGAGGTGGCGATCGCGATGGCGGAAGGGGCGCGCGCCAATGCAGGCGTGGATTTCGCGCTGGCGACGACGGGCATCGCGGGACCGGGCGGCGGCACGGCGGAGAAACCGCTCGGCACCGTCTTCATCGCGCTCGCTGGAAAAGAAATGGAGACTTCAGCGAAACGCTTCCGTTTCGCGACCGACCGCGAAACCTTCAAAAACCTGACCGTCCAAGCTGCGCTCGATCTTTTACGCCGCGCCCTCCTCGACTGAGCCGCTGCTCAGCGCTCGACGGTGACGGACGTGCCGACTCGCACCTTCTGATAGATCAGCGGCGCGATGTCTTCCGGCAGCCGGATGCAGCCGTGCGAGGCGGGATAGCCCGGCAGGATGCCGACGTGAAAGCCCACGCCAGTTCCGGTCAGACGGCAGAACCATTTCATCGATGCGCCCTGATAGCGCGTGCCACTCGGCGCGGAGTCGATCTTGCTGCTGATGCCGCTGCGCACCACGCGTCCGCTGCGATCCACGAAATTGCCGTAGATGCTGGAGCGATGATCGGGGTCTTTTTCCAGGATGGAGAAATGGCCCATCGGCGTGGAGTGCCCGGCTTTTCCCGAGGAAATCGGTGAGTCGATATAGATCTGATCGCCGATCATGAGATAAAGGCGCTGCTTGGAAATCGAGACGACGGCGCGGGAATTTTCCGGCGTGATCGTATTGACCAGATCCTTGTTCACCACGGCCTTCGGCTGGCGACCGATGAGGCTTGATGGCTTCGTCATCTTCGTGGCCACTGGCGGTGCGGCTTTCCCCTGGGCCAGAGCGCTCGCCGACAGACCGCAGAGCCAGCAGGCAAGTGCGAGGGCGAAGATGGGTAAGGCTCGAAAATTTCTCATGTGGGAAAGAAGGGCAGGTTCATACCGACGCCCTTTCCGCGCGGCAACCAATTTATCGAAAGGTCGGCACCGGTGCGGATTGTCAAGGCGCGGCGGGTGCGCTACATCGCAACACCCGTTCCAGACTCGTGGAAAATTTCACCCCTTCTTTCCGCCGACCGCTTTTCCTCGCGACGCTCCTCTTCGCCGCGCTGGCAGCGTGTGGGATGGCCGCGCCCGGGTCGGTGAAAGCCGTGGTCGCGCCGGCACCGCCGCAGCCCGTGGAGCAAAAAGTGACGGTAAAACGCGGCGGCAGCGTGGACATCCCGCTGCGCATTTACGGCACGCGCGCGCAGACGCTGGCGTGGATCATCCGGGACGCGCCGCGCCACGGGAAACTTTCGCCCGTCCGCGCGACGGCATCGGAGACAGC
Organism: Chthoniobacterales bacterium; assembly: GCA_038228115.1. Taxonomy (GTDB): domain Bacteria; phylum Verrucomicrobiota; class Verrucomicrobiia; order Chthoniobacterales; family Chthoniobacteraceae; genus JANLQB01. The sequence goes on along the minus strand of JBBRPM010000007.1, from coordinate 47,235 downwards.
GGTCGTCACCTATCGCCCGCCCGCCGATGTGCGCATCGCTGCGGATCGTTTCACCTTTTCGGTGCGCAGCGCCGAGGGCGTCTCGGCGGCGGTGGAAGTGACGATCGCCATCACCGATGAAGCGCCGCAGATTTCCGCGCCCGTCGAGCTGGATTTCGGCGCGTTGCTGCTGGGCGCGACTTCGGTGAAGACGATGGATTTCACGAACAGCGGCGGCGGCATCGCGGAAGGCACTTTCGAAGTGAGCCCGCCGTGGCGGATCGAAGGCGCGCGCACTTACAAGCTGCCGGCAGGCGATCGGCGTGCGGCGAAAATTGTCTTCGCACCCGAGCGGGCAGGAAATTTTGAAAGCGAGCTGCGCTTCACGTCACAGCCGGATCGCGTCATCAATTTGCGCGGCATCGCCGAGGCGGCACTCGCTATGGAACCGGCGGCTCTCGTCCTCTCACGGGATGCCGGCCAGCCGCTGCGAGCCGCGGCGTTCACGCTGAAAAACAACACCGATCAGCCGCTCGATGTCGCCCTGACCGCGAGCGCGCGGCTCGTCTTGAAAAAATCGCTGCATCTCGAACCCCACGCCGCCGCGCCAGTCGCCGTGCAAGCGGCGGAAACGGACGCGACAGCCGTGCGGGAGACGATCGTCTGCACCGCCGGCACGCTCACCGCCAAAGTGCGGGTGACCGCCGATCCCCTGCCCGCTTTGATCCGCGCGCAGCCGGACATCATCGCGTTTCGGAAAGCCAGCATCGTCGAGCACCTCGCCTTGCAGAATTTTGGCGGGATGGAATCGAAGGTAACGCTCTCGATCGAGCCGCCATTTTCGGTGAAGGACGCGAGTTTTACCCTGCCAGCCGGTGCCGCCAAAGAGGTCGAAATCGCCCTCGCCACCCGACCTGCGGGCACCATCCAGACTGCGCTGAAGGTGAGCTTCGACGGCCAGCAATTCGAGATCCCCGTGGAAGCGCACGGGGCCATCGCCGAACCGACTGCCGCGTCGCCACGACGAGCGTCCGCGCCCATTAAGATCAAGCGGGAGCCCGAGCCGTCTGAGCCATCCGAGCCCGTCGCGTCCGAGGACTTCACGCTGCCTGCCATCATTGATGCCACGACTGGAAACTCCGCGACGCTGCACTGGAAAAACGAAGCGCCCGCTGGAACCACGCTGCGCTGCCTGGAGCGCGCGCTCAGCCTCGATGCCGAGGGCGAATTGGTCGTCACGTTTCAGGATTATCTCGCGTGCAAATTCACGCCGCGCGACGGCCAGATTTTTGCGACGATCGAAAAGCTCGAGCCGGGAAAAATGTATTACTTCCGCATCGATGCCGCCGTCGCGGATGGCGCGAGCCCCGTCGCATTCGCGGAATTTTTCACGCCAGCTCCGCCCGCGCGAAAGAGCCCGATCTCGCTAAGTCTCGCGCTTTTCATCGCGGCGATCGTCACCGGCGGGCTTTCGATCTGGCGGCGCACGCGATCGAGCAGCGGCTTTTAGACGGGCGCGCGACATTTCCGAAATGTCCCTTGCGCCGCTCGCGGACGCGTTCCTATTCTGACCCTCTCATGGCCACGACTACGACTGCCTTTGAAACGCCGGACACCCTCGCGAAAGCGCAGGCCGGACTGGAAAAATCCGGCTACGTCACCGACTTGCTCGGCGAAAAAATGGTCATCAATATGGGACCGAGCCACCCGGCCACGCACGGTGTGCTCCGGCTGGTTTTGGAGATGGACGGCGAGATCATCACGAAGGCCACGCCGGACGTCGGCTACTTGCATCGCGGCGACGAAAAAATCGCGGAGAACATGCACTACAACCAGTTCATCCCCTACACGGACCGGCTGGATTACCTCGCGCCTTTGGCCAATAACGTCGCCTACGCCATGGCCGTGGAAAAACTCATGGGATGGACTTTGCCGCCGCGCGGCCAGGCGATCCGCGTGCTTTGCTGCGAGCTCGCGCGCATCAGCTCGCATCTGCTCGGCGTCGGCTGTTTTGCCATGGATTGCGGCGCGATGACCGTCTTCCTCTACACGTTCACCGAGCGCGAAAAAATCTACAATCTCATCGAGCAACTCACCGGCGCGCGCTTCACCACGAGCTACACGCGCATCGGCGGCATGACTCGCGATTTGCCCGATGGCTTCACGTCCGCACTCCGCGCTTTCATCGAGCAACTCCCGCCCGTCATCGATGAAGTGGACGCGCTCATTTCCCGCAACCGCATCTTCGTCGATCGCACAGAAGACATCGGCACCATCACCAAAGAGCAGGCCATTTCCTTCGGCCTCAGCGGTCCGAATCTCCGCGGCTGCGGCGTCGATCATGACCTGCGGAAAAAGACGCCGTATCTCGGCTACGAGCAATACGACTTCGACATCCCGCTCGGCTCGAAGGGCGATTCCTACGATCGCTACTTCGTCCGCATGGAGGAAATGCGGCAGTCGATCCGCATCCTGCATCAAGTGCTCGACACGCTTCCCGGCGGGCCGATCCACGTGCAGGACGCGAAAAATTACGCGCCGCCCAAGACCACCGTCCTCACGAAAATGGAGGAGCTCATCCACCATTTCATCCTCCACACCGAAGGCATCGACGCCCCTCCCGGCGAAGTTTATTTCGGGGCCGAAAATCCCAAGGGCGAACTCGGTTTCTACATTCACAGCAAAGGCGGCGGCACTCCCCATCGCCTGAAAATCCGCGCCCCGAGCTTCGTCAATCTCAGCATCCTCAGCGCGATCCTTCCCGGCCACATGATGAGCGACGTCGTCGCCATCCTCGGCTCGCTGGATTTCGTAATGGGCGAGTGCGACCGCTGAGTGTCTTGCGTTTTTTCGGGTGATTAAAAGTGGTGCAGATTCGAGAGCGCGCGAGCGTCTGAACGCGGCCGCATGTCGCGGGTCGCAAGAGGGGTCGCCCGAAAACATCAGGGGCGCTCGCGAGGGCGGCCGCGCGCAAAACCTGTCATTCTGAGGAACGAAGAACCTCTGATCATTTCCCTCTCACGCGGCGCAGACAGGGAAAGCCCCACCGCTCACCGAAGGGGCGCGGCAGGGCCCGGAAATAGTCAGAGGTTCTTCGTTCCTCAGAATGACAGGTTGTTTGGAGGCTGCCGCCGAAGTGATGGTCCTTCAGGCACGCTGGCCGTCACCCTACGGAACCTGTACCACATTTCATCATACCCCGTTTTTTTTGCACGCGGACCTCGGAGGTTGTCAGCGCCTCGCGCAGGTGATGTGATTCGCCTCCATGCCGCTTCTTCCCTGGGTTCGCTCGTCCATTCCACTCCTCATCGGTCTCATCGTCGGCGGTGTCGGCGCGACTTTGTTTGTCGAAAGCATGCCCGGTTCGGAAGGCTCGCCGCAGGAGCGCGCGAACAAACTGGAAGCTGAGCTGAAGCAGACAAAAAGTCGCCTCGCCGCGCTCGAAGCCGCGGACCCAAACCCCGCTCGCATCCGCCAGCGACCGGGCCACACGCTCACGGATGGCATCCGGACTCTCGGCGAAGACATTCGCGCCGGCCGACCGGTGACGCCGGAGGACATCTTTCGCGCAAGCCAGCCGTTGATGCGCGATCTCGCGCCGCTTTTCGATCGGATGCGCGTGAAGCAACAGCGGCAGATGATCGACAGCATGACGGGAGAACTCGCGCGCAAATACAACCTTTCCCCCGAGAAACAGGCCGCGCTGAGAGGATGGTTTGAGGAAAAATCCGCCGAGGAGGCCAAACGCTGGAGCGAGATGATCGGGAAGGACGGCACGCGGCTGGAAGACGTGATGATGGCCTCGCAAAATGTGCGCCCCGACGCGGGACTCGATCCTTTCATGGAAACGATATTGAGCGGAGATCAGCTCTCGACTTTCAAAACCGAGCGGATGGCGGAGCGCGCGCAGAAGGTGCAGCAGCACGCGGATCTGCGCGTGCAGCATCTCGATAATATCGTGAAACTCGACGACGCGCAGCGGGAGCAGGTCTTCGGCATCATGGCGCGCAGCTCGCCGGATTACGATCCCACGATGGTGATGGAAGGCGCGCAGGGAAACATAGGTGGGACGCCTTCCGCAAATCCGCGCGACGCCATGCTTTCCGTGCTGACGCCCGATCAACGCGTGGCCTACGACACCGAGCTGCGGAACCGGCGCGAGTCGGCGTCGAAGGATTTGGAAGCGATCGGGCTCACGCTCCCGGCGGATTGGGAGATGCTCGACCAGGTGGATTTCCAGTGAGCGGCCTTCCGCCAAATCGCGTTGCGGAAAAACCGGCGATCGACATCCGTTATCTCCGCGTGGATTACGGCGACTTTGTGGCCGTCGATGATCTCACGCTCACCGTTCCGCCCGGTGAAGTCTTCGGCCTCGTGGGCCCCAACGGCGCGGGGAAAACGAGCACGTTTCGCGTGGTGACGACACTGATGGAACCGACGTATGGCGAAGTGATTCTCGACGGCGTGGACGTGCTCGAAGATCTCGAAAGCGCACGCCGCATCATCGGCTACATGCCCGATCTCGCGCCCGTGCCGACTGATCTGAAAGTGTGGGAGTTTCTCGATTTTCACGCCGCTGCGTACGGCCTCGGCACCCGCACGCAGCGCCGCGACCGCGTGGCGGAATGCCTTGAAGAAGTCGCTCTCACCGACCAGCGCGACAAATGGTGCAAGGCGCTTTCCCGCGGCCAAACGCAGCGCGTCGTCCTCGCGAAAACGCTGCTCCACCGACCGCGCGTGCTCATTCTCGATGAACCCGCGAGCGGCCTCGACCCGCTCGCGCGCCGCGATCTGCGCAATGCACTGCGCAAACTCGCGAAGACCGGCGCGACCGTTTTCGTCAGCTCGCACATCCTGAGCGAACTCGCGGAAATGTGTTCGTCTCTGTGCGTGATGAATCGCGGACGCCTGCTCGCCTCGGGCACGGTGGATCAAGTGCGGCAGCAACTCGGCAGCACCGAACGGGTGCTCACCGCCACGCTGCTCAGCCGCCACGAGGAAGCTGGCGCATGGCTCACCGCGCAAGCCGCCGTGCATGAACTCCGCATCGTCGAGCAACAAATCATCTTCAGTTTTCGCGGAGACGATCACGCGCAGGCCGATCTCATCGAAGGTCTCTTCCGACTCGGAATTCGTATGCGCACTTTTGAAGAAAAACGCTCTTCGTTTGAAGACATCCTCGTCGAAGTCGCCGAGGGCAATCGCAGCCGATGAACACCGCCGCTTCCGCGCGACCTGCATCCCGGCACTCCGCCTGGAACATCTGGGCGAATCCAATTTTTCGCCGCTACTGCCAGTCGCGCCTGCGCCTGCACGGCCTTGGCGTCACCCTGCTCGTCTTCGTGCTCCTCGCTGGATTTATCGTCGCGCTCGTCTCGTCGATCGGGGTGCGAAATCACGAGAATCCCGCTGACGCGGCGCGCACCGGCATCATCCCGCTGCTCGTTTTGCAAGGGCTCGTCCTCTTCGTGCTCGGCACCGCGCAAGTCGCTGGCGGGATGACGGCTGAGCGCGATGAAGGCGTGATCGACTACCAGCGCCTCATCCCGATGTCGCCTTTTTCAAAAGTGCTCGGCTACCTCTTCGGCCTGCCCATTCGCGAATACGTCGTCTTCCTCGCGACGGTTCCTTTCACCGCGTGGTGCCTGTGGCGCGGGCGCGTCGAGTGGACCGTCTGGCTCCCGCTTTATGCGACCGTCTTCACCTCCACGCTGCTTTACCACTTCACCGGCCTTGTCACCGGCACCGTCGTGCGCAATCGCCGCTGGGCGTTCCTCGTGTCCATCGGCCTCGTCTTCGCGCTCTACACCGTCATTCCGCAGATGGCGAAATTCGGCCTCGTCTTCTTTAAGTATCTGACCATCACCCCGGTCTTCGAGGAAAGCCTGCCTCACATCCTGCCGGAGTCTGTGGCCGCCGTGGTGAGAGTGGGGCAGCGCCTTTTGCCGACAGTCAAATTCTTCAATCTCGATTTCTCCGAAACCGTTTTCACCTTCTTCTCACAGGGCGGCCTCATCCTCACCTTCGTCATCATGCTTTGCCGGAAATGGCGGCGCTCCGAGTCGCATCTATTGGGCAAACTTTGGGCCACCGGTTTCTTCATTTGGATCCAAATTCTCCTCCTCGGAAATGCGCTGCCGCTCATCGATCCGGGAAATCTTTTCCCCTCGCGCGCCTTCACCCGCCTGGTGCGGCTCACGCCCGACTGGCAGCCAAAACCCATGGAAGCCGTCGCCATGTCCGGCCTCTACGGCGTCGTCACGCTGGCGCTCATTTTCATCCTCGCCGGCATCATTACGCCCTCCGCCGACAATCAGCGCCGCGGCTGGCGACGCGCCCGGAAGCAAGGCGCAGACAGCCTTCCGCGGCTGGCCGATGCCGCGACCTCGTTCTGGTTCGTCCTCGTCATGGCCATCGCAGGCGCATGCGGCTGGTTCATTTTCACGCGGGGTTTGGTCGAGTCGCGCTGGTTTCCAGGACACGACATGCCGCTCAAGACGCTCGCCTATTTCATCGCGGTCATGCTCGCTGGCGGCGTGGGTTTTCAAACGCTGCTGGAGGCCAAAGGCGGACGCGTCATCGGCCTCGCGATCATCTTTATCGGTGTCGTGCCGATCATGTGCGGCGTCGTCCTCGCGTCCATCAGTGATCGCATGATTCCCCTCGCCTCGTGGCTCAACGGCATTTCACCCGTCAGCCTCGCCGTCTATGCGCCCGCCACGTTGCTCTCCATCGCCGAGATCCCCCAAAATGCCGCACGCGCCATCCCACGCGCGTTCTATTTCTGGCTCCTCGTCAGCACGCTCGTCACGTGCTGGCTCACCCTGCGCCTGTGGGCTTTCCGTCGCGAAATGGCGCGCAATGTTTTGTCCGCGCCCGCCGACGGCGTGCGCTAGCCCTCCAGCCGGTAGCCGAGGCTGTGGACCGTGAGCAGGTGCCGCGGCTCGCCGGGCGTGTCCTCGATTTTTTGGCGCAGCTTTACCACGAGCTGATCGAGCGTGCGCGTGGTGCCGTAGTATTCGATGCCCCAGACTTCGTTGAGGATCGTGTCGCGCGAAACCGCGTTGCCGCGTTCGCGGAAAAGCAGCGCGAGCACTTTGAGTTCGCGCGGAGTCAGCTCGAACGGTTCCTTCCCGCGCTTCCCGCGCAACGCCTTGCTATCGACGCGCACTTTCCCAAACGCAATCTCGTCCGGCACATCCGTCGCACCTCCGCCCGGCTCCGCGCGGCGCAAGAGCGCATGCACCCGCGCGAGCAGTTCGCGCAAACTGAAGGGCTTCGTGACGTAATCATCCGCGCCGAGTTCGAGGCCCACGACCTTGTCGATCTCCTGCCCTTTCGCCGACAGCATCAGGATCGGCGTGCGGTTTTTCGACGCCCGGATTTCGCGGCAAAGATCGTAGCCGCTCTTCCCAGGCAGCATCACATCGAGGACGACGAGGTCCGGCTTGTTCTGGCGGAAAAGTGGCAGCGCTTGCGAACCATCGCCGCACTCACTGACTTCGTAACCTTCCGCCCGCAACGCATCGACCAGCCCCAGCCGGATGTGCGCGTCGTCTTCGACTACCAAGAGATGTTTTTTCATATCAAAAATTCTTTCTCTTCCTCTCCCTCTTTCTTTCAAAAAGGCGCGAAACGGAGGAGGATCAGGATAACGTATCTGGCGAGCGCGGGGCGCTCGTTTTTAGGTGTGAATATCCGGCAATACTTCTTGCGAAGGTTCGGAAATTCCCTCTGCTAGATCACGAGAAATTTTCGCATTTTTCCGCTCCGAGAACATTATGACTTTCACTTCCAAATGGCTAAAGAAAGCAGCCGACGAGCAGCGGAGGATTCGCCAAAATCAGCCGCCCGTTTCGTCCGCAGACGCGCGGAAACAATTCGTGCGGGTGGAGAGAGGCTCAGTCAGTATCGGGCAGAAAAACAGGCTCTCGTAGAGTGGGCCGAGGTCAGGAATCGGCTCCTATCGTTTTCCTATATCGAGCAGTTTACTTTCATCGGAGCCGGAGCCGAGCATCGTGTTTATAAGAGCGATGCCGACATCAAGGTTGCGATAAAGGCGACCCACTGCAACCGGTTCGGCCACTCCACGGAGGCGGAGGGCAAAACGGCGACGCCGGTTCAATATCTGAAGCGTTTAGCCTGGCAAAACTACCTCTTCGGAGACGACATTCGCATCATCGGGGTATGCCACGATGAAGAGGGGCAAATCGAGGTTGTTACCTCACAGCCATGGATCAAAGAAAACGAGTTTCGTCCGAATCCAACCACCGACGAAATTGATGAATACATGGGGCGATTCGGCTTCGTTTCCACGTCCTTAGACTTGGACGCACCGATTTACTATAGTGCTGCCTACGGACTGGTGGTCGGAGACGCGAACGACAAAAACGTAATCCGGGACCACGCAGGAGTGTTGGTCGCCATTGACGTAGTGATCGGCCCTCCAGGACCGAGCCTGCTGCAATCAATTCTTGATTTTCAAAACAGCTCAATTCTCCCGTTCTAACGCCGGATTTCAAACTGCTCCCCAACCGAAGATTAAGCGGAAGCGGAAGCGGAAGATTTTACGAGCGGGAGTCGCAGGGTGAAATTACTGCCGCCGCCTTCGCGGGCTTGCACGGTGATTTCGCCGCCGTGCTCGCGCGCGAGTCGCTGCGCGAGCGTGAGGCCAAGGCCGCTGCCCTGGATGCCGCTGGAGAGCGAATCGTGCGCGCGATAAAACGCTTCGAAAATCTTCCGCTCATCGCACTTCGGAACCCCCAAGCCCCGGTCGAGAACGCTGATGCAAACATGATCTCCGTCGAGGTAGCTGTGCAGTTCGACTTCCTTTTTCGTGCCGCCGTACTTCTCCGCATTGGAGAAAAGATTCACGAGAATTTGCGCCAGCGCATCGTCATCGCCCACCATCGGATACGGCCCCGGCGCGGCCTGCCAGCGCGTCGTGAATCCGCTCTCGCGCAAATGCACTTCATGCGATTCCCATGTGCGCTCGATCACCGCGTAAAGATCGAGCGACTTCTTCTCGAAGCGTTTTTGCCGCCGTTCCAGCTTCGCGAAATCGAGCACGTTATTGATTAGCCGCGTCAATCGCTCGGCCTCGACCATGATGATGCGCAAATACTGCGGCGCTTTCTCCGCCGTGTCGGCGCGCCCATTCTGCATCAGCTCCGCAAACATGCGGATGGAAGTGAGCGGCGTTTTCAACTCGTGCGAAACATTGGAAACGAAGTCCGTCTTCTGCTGCGCCAGCGCGAGTTGACTCCGCGCGTCCTGCACGACGAGCCAGCCGCCGCACGCGATCGCGCCGAGCATGCCCGCGATCAGAAGGATGAGCGTCCGCCGCAGGCCGCGCGCGGATTCCTGAAGCTGCTCGGGGCGCATCAAATAAAGCGCCGCCTCCCAATGCGGCAGCGCTTCGCCGATTTCAGAAGCCACGAACGGCCGCTTCCAATCACGTCCAGTTTCACCCGCTGGTTGCGTCATCACGGGTCGCGCTTTGTCGTCGAGAAGCGCGAGCACAAACTCCGGCGCGCGCGCTCTGGAACCCTCGCGATCATCCGCATTGGGCATCGCGGCAGACCAGAGGTCGCCGAGGCTGTCCGCCTCGATGAGGCAGCCGAAGATCATGTCTGGCGCTTGCGCGGGACGCAGCCAGAAGATCATGTCGAGCCTGTCCTGCACAAAGCGCGTGACCATGCCCTCATCGCGTCCGGTGCAAAGTGCGCGGAACTCGGTGGTCGCAGACCACAAGCTGGAAACCTGCGCCTTGGCGCCATCGTCGAAGGATTGCTGCGGCTGCACATTTCGCACACTCGCCTCCCGCCGGGTCGCTTCCGCATCGGCATTTTTGGAAAAATCCACCGGCGCATTTTTATCCCCCGCCATCCCATTCGCATTGGCAGCCGGCGCTGGCTGTGGAGCTGGTGCCGGCTCGACGATCTCCGCTTTTTTTAGCGCCAGCTTGGCGTTGAGACCTTCCTCTTTCTGGCTCGGCGCGGCGCGTTGTTTGGCGTTCGAGTTCGACGCCAATTCCTGCTGCTGCGCATCACTGTTGTTTCCGCTCTTGGACTTCCGCATTTGCTCCGGTCGATTGAGTTCTTCGACCGGCACCGGATACACCGTCGCCGCCAGATTGCCCCCGAGAAACTCGCCGTTTTCGAGGAGAAATTTTTTCACTTCCACGCTTCCATTCTTTGCGGGCACCGACGGCGAAAGCAGCCTGCCATCCGCGCCGATCGCGAAGCCCACGGCTTTGCGCGGCCACGCTTGCGCCAGCGAAGTGGTAAAACGACCGGCCAGTTTTTGTGGGTCGCCGGTCCCGATCAGTTTTGCCACCACATCCGCGAAAGCGCGCCGCTGTTCATCGATCAGCGCGCGCGCCGAAGCCGCCACCGCATCCGCTTCCGTCTGGCGCAACTCCGCCGTGCGTCGCTCCAAAATGATCTTCTGCTCTTCCGCGCTCCGCAGCGCCAGCCAGCCGAGCACGACACTCGGCAGCAGGACGGCGAGCAGGAAAATCCAAATACTTTTTCTCATCGAGGAACGGCGTGCGCGGCGGCGGGATTTTCCCGCAGCCGCTTCCAAGCCGCGGTGACGTTACCGCTTCTGATACTTGTCCTGCCAGTTCTCGTACTGGACCTGTTTCCGCGTCGCCTTGCCGAGCTGCCCCTGCGACTCCACTTCCTGCGCCGCCTCTTCGAGCTTGCGATTTTCCAGCGCGAGTCCGGGAAGCTGCGCCGGCGCGGGAGCCGCCGCATTTCTCGCCGCCTGACTGCGCAGCACCTCCGCGGCATCTTTGCTCCGGCCTTCATCCGCGAGCTTCACCGCGCGTTCTTTGGCCAAACGATTTCCGACGATCGAAACTTCGCGGGTAATTTCCGCCCGCAGACTCGCTTTGGATTTTTCCTCATCATCGGTGAAGCGCACATTCGCCGCCGCTTGCTGCGGTTCCGCCTTTCCACCGCCAGCGGGCTCATACTTCAAATCAACTGCCGCCACGTCGATCGGCTCCGTCCGTTTCGACTCCACCTCACACCGCAGAAGGAAGCGGCGCTTGTCCCCGCCAAAGTATTCCGGGAGCGAAATCTCCGCCGACCGACCGCGGCACTCGACTTCGGGAATTCCCACGATTTCCTTCAGCTTCACGCCGTCGGGAACGGTGATGCGAATCGTCACGCCACGCGCCACCAGCGTCCGCGCGGCTCCGAGTTCCTCGGCGAAAATGCCGGGCAATTTTTCCGCATCCCGGACGTAGTAATAGTTCGCGTTGCTTGCCTCCGCGAGCGCCGTCATGAGGTCTTCATTGTAGTCATCGCCGAGCCCGATCGTCGTGACGGACATTCCCTCCTGCCGCAATTCTCGCCCCAGCGAAGCGAGATCGTGAGGCTTGCTCGGGCCGACGTTGGCGAGGCCGTCCGAAAGCAGCACGACGCGATTGACGAATTCGCGGTCGAGGTGCTTGCGCAACTGCTGCGCGCCGAGTTTCACGCCAGCGTGAATCGCCGTCCCGCCTCCCGTGCGGATGCGATTGATGCGCGATTTCAGCGACTCGCGATCGCGCTCACCGCCGACGCGTTCCGTCGGGAGCAGCACTTCTGCGTCGTTGTCGAAAATGATGAGCGAAAAAAAATCGTCGTCCGCAAGTTGGTCGATCGCGACACACGCGCCCTGTTTCGCCTTCTCCAGTTTCGCCCCCTGCATCGAGCCGCTGCGATCGAGCACCACGGCGAGATTCATCGGCGCTCGTTTTCCGTGTTCCGGTCGTTTCGCGTCGAGATCGACCTGCACGATGACTTCGCGCGAGCCGCCATTGTAAACAAGATCGCGTTCGGGAGCGACGCGCAGCGTCACATCCGGCGAGGCAAAGACCGCGCGCCCGAGGACGCCGGCCAACAGCATGAAGAGATGGATTCGTTTCATGCCGGCACGCTACGCCGCGAGCCGAGCCGTTGTGTCAGAGGCGGATGCGGAGTTTGTAAAAGAAATGTGAGCCCGTGGCCCCCACCGGATTCAGATCAATCCTTCGGCCAGTCCCGCCACAGCCAGCGGAGCGTGTCCGGAAAAATCGCCCCACCGTGTTTGGGCGAGTGCGTCCCATCGCCAAAGGCAAATTTATAATCGTAACCCGCGAACTTCAGCGCCGCGGCCATCTCCTGATTCGAGAGCGGCCAGTTGCCGTGCAAATTATCGAGGTCGTTTGACCCATCCTGGAGAAAAACCCGCAAAGGCTTCGCGTTGTCCTTCGATTTCCGAATCTCCGCCGGATATACGTATCCGCCTCGAATGTTCGTAAAACTCCCGATCCAACTCACCACTTTCCGAACCCGATCCGGCCTTTCCCAAGCCAGTGTAAATGCCGCAATCCCACCGCTCGAAGCCCCGCAAACCGCCCAACCCGACGGGTCTTTCGTAAGATTGTAATCCTTCGCCACTATCGGCATCAACTCATCGAGGATAAACCGCGCATTCGCGTCGCCGAGAGAATCATATTCAAAGCTGCGATTGCTCCGATCCTTCGCACCCGGCTCAGTCGCCTTGAACGTGCCTGGATCGACAAAAACCCCAATCGTCACCGGCATTTCCTTCTTCGCGATCAGATTGTCGAAAACCACCGGAACCCGCGAAGCCCCGTCCACCTTGGCAAACCCACTCCCATCGAAAAAAATCATCACGCACGCAGGTTTCGCCGCCTCATACTGCTTTGGCACATAAAGCTGCCACTCGTGAGCTGACCCCGGAAACGTCGTGCTTTGCGAAAAGGAGGGCATTTTTCGCACTTCCCCGCGAGGCACGCCTTCGCGCGGCTCGGCATCTGGTCCGGGGACGTAATCGACCGCAGCTATCGCGGAGGCCGAGAAAACGAGGAGAAATAGTAGGCGGCGCATGGTTCGTAATATAATGTCCAAAATAGGCAGAGCGATGAAGAGGCGGCGAGCCTATCGTCCTAGCAAATTAATCAACCTCATATCTTGATCACGTCGTAGTTGAAATGAATCTGAGCTTGCACCAAAAAGCATCGTCAAGTTTCGGCAACATTTGCCATTCCCGGCATCTTCTGAGACGCCCTCGCCCTTTTATTTTGATGCCTCGCATGATTCCTCCCTTTTTTTCTCCCATCTTCGGAATGCTCGCCGCCTTGCTTTTGTGCATAGGGGCTACGGGCTTTGCTCAAAGTCCTGCTTCGGTCTCCCCCGATGGCCGGATCGATCTTCTTCCGGGACAGCTCTCAAAAGAATACAAATTCGATATTCCGAAGCGACCAGAAGGGCGAATTCTCGATCTGGCTCATTTTCTTCCCGAAGACGTCCGCAAAAGGTTGGATGAAGAGCTTCAACAAGAATCCCGCACGAATGGTGCGGATGTTTATGTTTTGGTTGTGCCCTCTCTGGCAAAAGACACTTTGGCTCCGTTCACCAAACAGGTTTCCGATGCTTGGATGAAGGATCTGTTTGGCGCGGTTATCGTGTTTGACGACGCGACGGGCGTGTTATCGATCGAAGAAAGTGAAAAGCTTACGAAAAACTTTTATGAGTTTGAACTGGCTCGTCTTCTTCACGATTCGATGGCTCCGTCAAAGAGGCCCCGACTTAGCCGGGCCGGGCTTGAGCACACCATTGTGGCCGTCAAAGATGCGGTTCGCGAACTCAAAGGTCGGGCCGACAAAGCGGAACACAATTCCCGCAACACGCAGTTGGGGTTGGGAATCGTCGCGTTGGCCGCACTTTTGATCGGAGCGTTTGCCTTTCTCCGTCGGCGCTCGGGCAACGCGGGAGCTACTTCTCCGACTTCGACGGACGAAGTTTCGTCACCATAAACTTTGGGAGCGGCGGACTTTGATCCGTTTCGAGGCCAAGGTTGCTGACTTTCTCTCATGCATGCAAATTTGCATGCGAAAATCCGATGCCTGAATTATCTGAACGCGCAGACCTCCCGGCCTCCACACTCAGGGCAAAGTGGTGGGCAGCGGGTATTTGTGTAGTTCTCACGGCCCTCGTATGGGTGGTCTTCGCGCAGACCCTGGCTTTTGATTTCGTCAATTACGACGATCCCGATAACGTCTATCTGAATGCGGAAGTGTCGAAGGGATTGAGTTTCGACGGATTCGTTTCGGCGTTCACGACTACTCACGTCGGCCACTGGAATCCCATCACGGCCATTTCGCACATTTTCGTCGGCCAATTTTGCGGGATTAAGCCGTTCGGACACCATCTCGGCAACGTCGTGCTCCACAATGTAGCGGCCATCCTCCTTTTCCTCGTTCTTTGGCAAATGACGGCGGCCCTCTGGCGCAGCGCAGTGGTGGCGGCGATCTTTGCCATCCATCCCTTGCGGGTCGAATCCGTGGCTTGGGTGACGGAGCGCAAAGACGTCCTAAGCGGCGTGTTTTTTATGCTCACGCTGGGTGCCTATGTTCGTTATACCCGCCAGCCTAAATCAACTGGGCGTTATGTAAGCGTCATTGGCTTATTTGCGTTGGGCCTGATGTCGAAATCCATGCTGGTGACATTGCCTTTTGTGCTCCTCCTGCTCGACTACTGGCCGCTCGAGCGCTTCGCGTCTGCGCCGGACCAGAAGCCCGTGCTCTGGAGACTTTGCCAGGAGAAAATCCCGCTGTTCGTCTTGGCCGCGCTTTGCTCGGTCATCCAACTTTTCGCCGACCAAGAGGGAATCATCACGACGGGAAAACTGCCTTTTCTCGCTCGTATTGCCAATTCCGCAGTTTCTTACGCTACTTACGTTGGCCAGATGTTCTACCCGGTGAATCTCGTCGTTTTCTATCCTCACCCGCAGGATACACTGTCTGCGGGGAAAACTGCGCTGGCCTTGGGCCTCTTCATTTCAGTTTCTGCTTGGGTCCTTTGGAGGCGGCAGACGCGCCCCTACTTACTTATCGGCTGGCTTTGGTATGTGGGGATGTTGATTCCGGTCATTGGCCTCGTTCAATCAGGCGATCTCGCACATGCCGATCGCTACACTTATCTGCCGCAGATCGGCCTTTATATCGCTATCGTTTGGGTGATCGCCAGCTTCGGCTCTGATTCCCGCCGCAGTTTCATCACTTTTTGTTGCCTGTCCACCGGTGTCGTGACCGCACTCGCGTACGCTGCCCGCCGACAAACCTCGTACTGGAAGGACAATTACTCGCTCTGGCAACATACGTTGGATTGCAACCCCAGGAATGCACTGGCCCGTGACCATCTGGGTGATGTCTTCATGCTGGAGGGCCGGGTGGAGGAAGCGCAGAGGCAATACCAGCAAGCAGTGGAAAGCGATCCGGATTACGCGGTCGCCCACAACAATTACGGCCTCACGCTATTTTCCGCCGGTCGGCCGAGTGAAGCTATCGCTGAATATCAACAGGCCTTGGCGATCAGACCGGACTACGCTGCTGCCCACAACAATTTGGGAAATGTGTTCCTTCAGTCGGGACAGTTGGAAGAGGCGATACTCCATTTTCAAAAAGCCATTCAGTTTCGATCCAACTATTCGATCGCTGAACAGAACTTGGGACTGGCTCTGGTGCAAAACGGACATCTTGCCGAGTCAATCGAGCATTTTGAACGGGCGATAAAGATTCAGCCGAACTACGCCAATGCGCACGCCATCCTCGGGCGGGTGTTCATGCAGACGGGAAGAGTGTGGGAAGCCGTGCCGCATCTTCAGGCCGCCATCGATGGTGGAGGTAATGGTGCCGCGATTCAGGTCGATCTCGGCAGTGCGTTGCTCGCGATCGGTGCGCCTCGCGACGCAATCAATCATTGGGAACTGGCCTTGGAACTGGATGCGCGGTTCAAGGCTGCGACGAATGCACTCGCTTGGATTCTCGCGACCCACCCCGATGCTTCTGTCCGAGACGGTGTTCGCGCAATTTCTGTTGCAGAACGAGCCGTTCAAACTGCGGAAGCCAACGATGTATCTGCTCTTCGGTCGCTGGCCGCCGCCTATGCCGAAGGCGGACGATTTTCCGAGGCAATTGAAACAGCGGAACGCGCGTCGAGCCTAGTGGTATTGCCATCTGGAAAAGCTTTACGCGATGCTCTGCACGCTGAGATCGAATTGTACCGTGCGGGGTATCCTTTTCGCAGTGAATTTGGGGCGTTTTAGCGCCATCAAAGCAATCCGTGAGGTTTTCCCAGCGATTTCTTGCTCTCAGCAGACGACCAAAAGCTTTATCGGAACCAACTAGGGCAGTTGAGTGACGTGAGAAGCGGTCATCAGTTTACGTGAGCAATTCTAGCCTGACACCTTAGATCCGTTACGGGACTTTCGATATAGCGGAAAGCAAAAAGCGGCTCCGGGTTTTACTCCGGAGCCGCTATTTAATATTGTTTCGATCTTTGAAAACTCAAGGGCCAGCCTTGAAGAATTTCTTACGCCTTACGCTGAAGGCCCACGCGCCGGAAGCCAACGAGACCAAATGCACCTAGAATCACCATTCCGAAAGCAGATGGTTCCGGAACGACCGTTAGAATAACTGGTGCACCAACCGAAATCGTGCCAGCACCAGCGGTGCCGGTTTTAGCAACACCATCTTGAAAGTAACTTGCGCGTGCTGCGTTGTTCAATGAACCCACGCTTGGAACCGCAAAGTTAATCCCGGTCGTTTGCCCCGATAAACCGTTGACAACGGTAAAATTGTAGGTGGCGATCCGAAATTCAATTCCGTTTGGAATTAAGTTGAACTGAGTTACTGGAGTAAGGCCCGAGGAAGCAGATTGTTGTGCACCGGCATTTGCGTTGATATAACCACTCCCTGCTGCCGTCGTAGATCCAGAGATGTCAAGCGAATTGTCACCCGTCACTTGTCGCGGTTGACCTCCTGTGGACGTCGAGGATGTATCCCAAGGCGCTAAAAGACCTTGCTTCGCATTTCCCTGCCCGGTTGGGCCCGCAGCGAGATTTCCAACGAGCGTGTTCGGCAAACCGAAAACCGCAGAGTTTCCTGGCACGTTGGCATCAGTGTCTAACGTGACACCCGTTATGTTCCCGAATGTACCGGGCGTCAGTATTATCCCAGATCCCATCGAGATCATACTCTCATTTGCGGAGTTATTGTCCGTTCCCACGATCCTTGCCCAAAGATCCAAAGTGACTGAGGTCGCACCACCAGCAATTGTAGCTGATTTTGAGAGCCCATCGACACTGACGCCCGCTCCTGCCTGCGCACGAAGATCAAAGGTGATGCCAGCAACGCCGATGTTGGATACTAGTAGTGAAATGGCCGAGGCCGCGAGAACTGATTTAGTTAGAAGAGACTTTTTCATATTGGGAGGAGTTTTTACTTTTAGAATTGGTTTGGCTATTGAATGAATAAATTAAGAAGATACTATAAGCGATTTTTCCGACGGACAGCAAGCCCCAGCAGGCTAACCGTCATCAAAATCATAGAACTAGGTTCAGGCACGGCTGCAAAGGGCGGCGGGGGAGGCATAAGCGGAGCATGACTTGCACCTTGATCAAGTAGGAACTGATCCGTTGAATCTACGCCACCACTATAGTCATTATCCCCGTTTAACCAGCCGGTTAGGGAACCCGCAGCGCCTTGATCCAAAAGGAATTGGTCAGTTGAATCAACCGTCCCGCTCAAGTCCGCATCACCCGAGAGAGTATAGCGAACAAGAACGTCAAAATCGGTTACAGTTACCCCGAAGAAGGTAGCATAAATCGGATTGCCCTGAAAGTCGTTTCGTGTCACTCCTATGCTTTCAGTGAAGGTTCCATTCGTCAGTGCAGCAACAGAACTTACAATTGACCCGCCCGCAGGGTTTGCAGGTGCATCCCACCAGCCAGAATTTGCCAAGTTAATTCCGCGCGCCAAATCGGCCGTCACCGCCGCGAGGGTCGCGTTAGCCGTCGTGCCGTCAATGTTATGAATAATCAAGACATTGTCTTTCATATTCAAAATAGAGTTCGACGCCATCGTGAACGAATTCGTCTGAACCACAACCGTCGTCGCATTTGCGACGGAAAAGCTGGCTGCGGAAACAGCAACAGCAAGCGCGAGGCGCTTTGGAAGTGATAACTTGGAGGGGGCAATGTTTTTCATACGGTCAATGTTTTTGGAAGGCACAACTAAGGTTTCTATATATTCGGAAGGGGGGGCTCTGGTTGAAAGGTGCTTCGTGTTTCGCAATTCCTAGATAATTCTCAGTGCCACGTCAACATGTAAATCGAGGAAAATGCGCGTTTTTTTGATTCTGATGTTTCTCCCGGAGAACCTGACGGGGTTTCGCATCGCGATCGGTCAATGGCCGGCGAACGCAACCCGCTCTCTGATCGTGCCTTGCATTTGATCGACGAAGGAAGGGACGAATTGAGTCTGGTCGCATGGAGTTTGTCCTTTTCGGCAAATTTTGATCATCGAAAATGGCCGAACGAGCCCGTTCTTGCATGGTCAGAGCGGTCACCCAATTTACGTGCCACTGGCTGGCCGAATTTTTTTGTTTTTTTAGGATCACTGATTATTTCAGCAGTGGGTGGCGCGCGGAAATAGTCAGAGATGTTTCGCCTCGCTCAACATGACGGGGTTTGAAGGAGGATTCGGGATGGGTTCTACGAGGACGTGCGGCGATTCGGAAGGGACTCGCTACAGCACCGTCCCGCGGAGCACGAGCATGGCAGCAGTGAAATAGATCACCAAGCCGGTCACATCGACGAGGGTGGCAACGAAGGGGGCGCTGGAGGTGGCGGGGTCCAGGCCTAGGCGGCGGAGGATGATGGGGAGCATGGAGCCGCAGATGGTGCCCCAGAGGACGACACCGACGACGGTGATGCCGACGGTGATGCCGACGAGGGTGGAGTGTGTGCCGTACACGCTGGAAAACGAGGACCAGATGACGATGCGCAGGAAGCCGATCGCCCCGAGAAGGCCGCCCAGCAATAATCCCGAGGCGATCTCGCGGCGCATGACGCGCCACCAATCGGCGAGCGTGACCTCGCCGAGCGCCATGGCGCGGATGATGAGGGTGGAGGCTTGCGAGCCGGCGTTTCCACCGGCGGAAATGATGAGCGGGATGAAGAGCGCGAGGACGACGGCTTTGGCGAGTTCGTGCTCGAAGAAGCCCATGGCGGTGGCGGTGAGCATTTCGCCGAGGAAGAGGACGACGAGCCAGACGGCGCGCTTTTTAAAAAGCTCCAGGAGCGGCACGTCCATGTAGGGGTCGTCGAGGGCTTCGACACCGCCGATTTTCTGAATGTCTTCGGTGGCTTCGGCTTCGGCGATGTCGAGGATGTCGTCGATGGTGACGAGGCCGAGGAGTTTTTCCTGGGAATCGATGACCGGGAGCGTGGTGCGATCGTATTTTTTGAAAATCTCGACCGCGAGCGCCGCGTCGTCGGTGGCGCGGAGGGCGACGAAGGAGCTGTCGTGGATGTCGGAGACGCGGCGGTCAAGCGGGCTGAGGAGGATTTCGGCGATGCGCAAATCGTCGATGAGGCGGCCGGCGGTGTCCGTGACGTAGAGGGTGTGGAGCGTTTCGGAATCTTCGCCGTGGGTGCGGACGTAATCGAGGACTTGCTGCACGGTCCATTCGTCGCGGACGCGAAGGAGATCGGGCGTCATGAGGCGGCCCACGCTGCCGTCGGGATAGTTGAGCAGGCTTTGCGCGATGGCTTTTTCCTCGGGGGAAAGGAGCTGCAACATGCGCGCGACGGCGGCTCCGGGGAGTTCTTCGAGAAACGCGGTGCGATCGTCCGCGGACATGTCATTCAGGATGCGGGCGGCGTCGATGGTGCCCATCGCTTTCAGCACCGTTTGCTGGGCGTCGGGTTCGAGGTATTCGAGGACTTCGGTGGCTTGATCGTGCGGGAGGATGCGGAAGATCACGGCCTGATCTTCCTCGCCCATTTCGGTGATGATTTCGGCGACATCCGCCGGGGTGAAATCCTGCACGACCTCGCGCAACGCCGCGAAATTGCGGGCGGCGATGAGTTCCTTGATTTCCGGGCCGATGAGGTTGCCGATCATGGGCGGGTTTTGGGCGGCGAGAATGGAGGCGTCGAGAAAACAATCCGCGAAAGTCGGAAATCGAATCTGAAACCGGCGTTGGAAATTACCGCGGAGGACTCGGAGAACGCGGAAGACACGGAGAAAGCAGATTGGAAAGGAGCACCGCGACGCGCTGGCCCAGAGGCAAGCGC
The DNA here is from genome assembly GCA_038228115.1 of Chthoniobacterales bacterium. GTDB lineage: Bacteria > Verrucomicrobiota > Verrucomicrobiia > Chthoniobacterales > Chthoniobacteraceae > JANLQB01. The sequence goes on along the minus strand of JBBRPM010000007.1, from coordinate 27,114 downwards.
ATCACAAAAGCCTGTCATTTCGACCGAAGCTCCGGCGGGCCAGTGGGCGGAGCGTAGTGGAGAAACCTCTCACTTTTCTTCGCGTGGGCGAAAGGCGGTGGGCAAAGACGTGCGGCGCCGCACCACCTTCGCCCGACGGGGAAAAGTGAGAGGTTTCTCCACTCCGCTCCGCCCGCCTTTCCGCCTCCGCTTCGGTCGAAATGACTGCTTTTGGATTTTGCTGCGTTTGCCCAGGCTCTGGCCCCTGCTCGTTTGGAATGACTCACGCTTTTTTCCACCTCCGCGTTTTCCGCGTCCTCAGCGCATACCGCGGTAATTCTCGCCAACTTTTAGATTCACTCACCTTGATTCGTCATTGCGGCGGCGGCGCGGGCGCGCATACGGTTTCGTCGTGAGCTACACGGTTTTCGCACGCAAATATCGACCGCAGACTTTTGACGATGTCGTCGGGCAGGATCACATCACGCAGACGCTGAAAAACGCGATCGTGCAGAACCGGCTGGCGCACGCTTACATTTTTGTCGGGCCGCGCGGGACGGGGAAAACCTCGACGGCGCGCATTTTGGCGAAGGCGCTGAATTGCAAAAACGGGCCGACGGTGAATCCGTGCGGGGTGTGCCCTTCGTGCGTGGAGATCACGGCGGGGAACTCGATGGATGTGCTGGAATTTGACGCGGCCTCGAACACGCAGGTCGATAAAATCCGGGAGATCATTATCGACAACGTCAAGTACGCGCCGACGAACGGGAAATTCAAAATGTACATCGTGGACGAGGTCCACATGCTCTCGACCTCCTCCTTCAACGCACTGCTGAAGACGCTCGAAGAACCGCCCGAGCATGTGAAATTTGTTTTCGCCACGACGGATGTGCAGAAGGTGCCGACGACGATTCTTTCGCGCTGCCAGCGGTTCGATTTGAAACGCATCCCGACGGCGCTGATCGCGTCGCATTTACAGATGATCGCGGGGAAAGAAGGCGTCGATCTCGCAGCGGCGGCGGCGGAGACGATCGCGCGCGGTGCGGAAGGCGGGATGCGCGATGCGGAGTCGATGCTGGATCAGCTCGTGGCGTTTTGCGGGAATACGATCGCGGAGGAAGACGTGCTGAATATTTTCGGCTTCACCGCGCATCACACGGTTTCGACTTTGAGCGATCACCTGCTCGCGGGCGATGCCTCCGCCGCGCTCGCCGTGGTGCATGAGCAGGCGGAAGGCGGGAAAGATCTCTCGCGGCTGCTGTCCGATCTCATCGCGCATTTTCGGAATTTGCTCATCGCAAAAGCCGATCCGGCCGGGCTGGCGGACGAGCTGACCGAGGAGCAAGTCGCCGGGCTTTCCGAGCAAGCGGGGCGCGTCGCGATGGATCGGCTTCTCGATTTGATCGAGCAATTTGCCGCAGCCGAAGGTCGGATGAAATGGGCGCCGAACAAGAAAATGCACATCGAAATCGCCGTGATCCGCGCGATCCAGACGCTGCGCCAGGCGACGCTGACGGAGGTGATCGACACGCTGGCGGCTATCCGAGGCGGTGGGGAAGTGGGAAGTGTTCCATTGCCCGCGAAGCCAGTGGCGGTCGCCGCGAAATCGGTGGTGAAGGCGATTCCCGCACCGAAGGATGCGGAAGTAAAAAGTCAGAAGTTGGAAGTGAAAGCGCCTGAGCCGCCCGCTGCGGTCTTGCGAGAAACGCCTCCTCCTCCTGCCGCGCCGACGCTCGGCCCGGTGGACTCGGAAGCGATCTGGCCGGCGCTCATCAAAGAAGTCCGCGCGAACCGCCCGAAACTCCGCATGTGGGTCGAGACCGGCACGCTCACCGCGATCGCAGGCGACCTCGCGCACATCACCTTTCCTGACGAACAAACGCTCGCCTTGCAGCACTGCGAAGAGCGGGACAACCGCGCCTACCTCGAAGGTCTGCTCAGCACGCTCGCCGGTCGCGCGCTGAGGGCAAAATTTGAAATGCGCTCCGATTTCACCGTCACGCCAGTCCCGATGACCCAGGCGACCGACGCCAAAAAAGAAGCGGCGCGCGATCCGATGGCGGAATTCAAAAACGACCCGCTGATTTTGAAAGCGCTCGATCTCTTCAAAGCCGAAATCACCGCGACTTGAGGATTGAAGAATCCCGCGCCGTCCCCTTCCCTAGCCCTCTCTCGAAAACAACAACCGCCCTTAAATTTCCCATCCTATGAATCTCCAAAAAATGATGAAACAAGCGCAGCAGATGCAGGAAAAGATGCTCGCTGCGCAGGAAGAACTCGCTGAAAAAACCGTCACCGCGACCGCAGGCGGTGGGAAAGTGACCGTCGTCGCGAACGGCGCGGGTGATGTGATTTCGATCAAAATCGATCCCACCGTTGTCGATCCGCAAGATGTTGAAATGCTCGAAGACCTCGTGCTTTCCGGCGTGAAAAAAGCGATCGAAGACGGCAAGGCGCTCGCGCAATCTGAGATGGGCAAGCTCACCGGCGGAATGGGCCTGCCGCCCGGACTCGGCTTCTAATCCGATCCTCTTCATCTTCATCTTCCTCCAATTCCGTGCCGCCCGTTGCCAAGAGGGAGGAAGATGAAGGGGAAGAGATTGAATTTGCCCTGCCGTTCCCCTCGAACGTAAAAACGCCCGCCTTTCTCAAAACCATAAACCAGAAATCCCAAAACCTAAATACCCATGCCACTCTCCGTCGGAACCAAAGCGCCATCCTTCACCCTCAAATCCAAAAACGCCACCGGTCTCGCTGACGTGACGCTGCCCGCACCGGGCAAAACGACCGTCATCCTCTTTTTCCCGCTCGCGTTCACCAGCGTCTGCACGGACGAAATGTGCAGCGTCTCGCAAGGTCTCGAAGCCTACTCCGGCGCGGGCGCGGAAGTCATCGCGATCAGCATCGACAACCCGTTTGCGCAGGAAGCGTGGGCCAAGACGAACAGCATCGGGATCACGATCGCGAGCGATTTGAACAAGGAAGCGACGAACGCGTACGATGTGCTTTTTAAAGGCATCGCGGGCATCGGCGACAGCTCGGCGCGCGCGGCGTTCGTCGTGGATAAAGCGGGCGTGATCCAATACGCCGAGCAGACGCCGACGCCGAAGGATTTGCCGAATTTCGACGCGATCAAAGCGAAAGTCGCCGAGCTGAAATAACGCTGCGCCGGCCATACCTCCCGAGCCACCGCCGATGCCATCGGTCGCGCGCAATTCGCACGTCATCGACTACCAGATATTCGGTGACGACATGCAGCTCCTCGAAGTGGAGCTGGATCCCGGCGAGACGGTGATCGCGGAGGCAGGCTCGATGTGTTTCATGGAGGAGGAGATCGATTTTGAATCGAAGATGGGCGATGGCTCCTCGCCAGTGGGCGGATTTTTCGGCGCGCTGAAAAACATCGGGAAACGCGTGCTCACCGGGGAGTCGATTTTCATGACGCACTTCACGCATCGCGGGGCGGGGAAAAAGAAGGTTGCCTTTGCCGCGCCGTATCCGGGGAAAATCATCGCAGTCGATCTCGCGCAGATCGGCGGGGAGCTGATTTGTGAAAAGGATGCCTTCCTCTGCGCGGCGCTCGGCACGTCGGTCGGCATCGCTTTTAACAAAAAACTCGGGGTCGGACTTTTCGGCGGCGAGGGCTTCATCCTCCAGCGGCTTCGTGGCGATGGGATTTGCTTTTTCCACGTCGGCGGGACGGTCGTGAAACGCGAACTCAAAGGCGAAACGCTGCGCGTCGATACCGGCTGCCTCGCGGCGATGACCCCGGGAATCCAATACGACATCCAGCGCGCGGGGAACCTGAAGTCGATGCTCTTCGGCGGCGAAGGCATGTTCCTCGCCACGCTGCGCGGGCACGGCACCGTCTGGCTGCAAAGCCTCCCGTTTTCCCGCATGGCCGACCGCATCCTCGCCAACGCCCCTGCCCACGGCGGCAGCGCGACAGGCGAAGGGTCGGTGCTCGGCGGGCTCGGGCGGCTGCTCGACGGGGATTAGCGTAAATTCGTTTAACTGGACGGAGCTCCTTCTCCCCACCTTTTTGGAGAAAACTGTGCGGAAAAGGGCTTGACGAGTATATACATCAGGGGGTATAAACGGCGCATGAAAGCCAAACGCCCATTTAAATACAAAGCTGAACCAATGGATTCTGGCCGTGTGCAGGAGATTTCCGAGGTGGGCTACAACGGAGGAGCGCCCAGCGAACCCTTGCACCCCATGGTGCGGACGCAGATCTATCTTTCAGCGCGGCAGCAGGAGTTTTTGCAGCGTCAGGCGCAACGCGAAGGCGAGACGATGGCGGGGATGATCCGGCGTTTTATTGACGAAAAAATGGCCGTGCCTGCGAATGCCTGGACCACCAATTCTTTGCTCGATCTGCCGCCGGAAGATCCGGCAGAGGCGGCGCTGCCGGTCGATGGCTCCACCAATCTCGATCACTACATTTACGGGAGTGAGAAGCGGGTGCGCGCCGCCAAATGAGCGCGGTGCTGGCAGATGCGTCTTTTTGGGTCGGGCTGCGAAATCGCCGCGATCAATATCATGCACGGTCGCGGGAAATCGCCGCGGAATTGCTCGGGAGTAAAACGTCGCTCGTGGTCACGCCGCTGATCTTTGCGGAGGCGCACGCGTTTTTTGTGCGCGTCCCGGCGGTGCGCGAGCAGATCATTCGCGATTTTTGGGAAAACGCGGCGGTGCATATGGAAGACGTGAGTCACGCGGACCAGCGCGATGCGATCGAGTTGCTGCGCACTTATGACGACAAGGAATACTCGTTTTGCGACGCGTGCTCGTTTATCGTGATGGAACGCATGGGGCTGAATCGCGCCGCGACGTTCGACGATCACTTCCGCCAGATGGGGAAGTTTGACGTGATCGACTAAGAGGGCGTTTAAAAAGTGGCGTGGTCGGATGGCGTCGCTCCATGGTGCCATGCCAAAGCATTCGCCGAAGGCCGTTCCATTTTCATCAAGGCGCGGTCGTGCGGCGGGTTTTGCCGTGGCGCGCTGAGCGACGCCATCCAACGGCTTCAAACTTTTTAGACGCTCTCTAAGCTTCGGCGGCGAGTTCTTCCAGGAGAGCCCGATTGAGGCGGATGCCGGCGAAGAAGTTTTCGAGCGGGAAGTTTTCGTTTGGCGCGTGCGCGCGGCAATCGGGGAGCGCGAGGCCGAGGAGGAGCGTTTCGGCACGGAGGATGCGCTTGAAGGTATTCACGATCGGGATGCTGCCGCCTTCGCGGATGAGCGCCACGTCTTTGCCGGGAAAGGCGCGCTGCAACGCGCGGCGCGCAGCGAGGCCGTCGGTGGAATTTGGATCGGTGACGTAGGGTTCGCCGGAGTGGCCGGTCGTGATTTCCAGCTTCACGCTCGGCGGGCAGTGCGCCCGCAAATGCGCGGTCACTTTCGCGAGCACCTCGGCGGGTTGCTGATGTGGGACGAGCCGGAAAGTCAGCTTGGCAAAGGCTTCGCTGGGCAGAACGGTTTTCGTGCCGACGCCTTGGAAGCCGCCGCCGATGCCGTTCACCTCCGCCGTGGGCCGCGCCCAAATCCGCTCGATGGCCGTGTATCCGGCTTCGCCGAAAAGCCCCGGCGCTCCCGTGATTTCGAGCAGTTCGTGGTCGCCGATGGGCAGCTTCGCCCAAGCCTCACGTTCCCACGTTTCCAGCGGTGGAATGCCATCGTAAAAGCCCGGCACCGCGACGCTACCGTCCGCATCGTGCAGCGTCGCGATGAGGCGCGCGAGGGCGGTCACAGGATTCATGACCGCGCCACCGTAAATGCCTGAGTGCAGATCCGTCGATGGGCCGACCACTTTCAACTCCATCGCCGCGATGCCGCGCAGGCCGTAGGTGAAAGTCGGGATGCCGAGCCCGACCATGCCCGTGTCCGAAATCGCGATGATGTCGCACGCCATCTCGTCCCGATGCGAGTTCAGAAAATCTTCCAGATGTTTGCTGCCGATTTCCTCCTCGCCTTCGATGAGAAAAATCAGATTCACGGGCAGATCGCCCTTTTCGCGCAGCGTCTCCTCCACGCCGAGCACGTGTGCGAAATGCTGCCCTTTGTTATCCGCCGAACCGCGCGCGAAGACGTATTCATTCGCGATCCGCGGCTCAAAAGGCGGCGACTCCCAAAGCTCCACCGGATCGACCGGCTGCACGTCGTAGTGGCCGTAAATCATCACCGTTCGCCGCCCGGCCACGTGCCCGTTTTTCGCGACGACGATCGGATGCCCCGCCGTCGGATGCAGCGTCGTCGCGAGCCCGATCGCGCGCAGTTTCGCCACGATCCAATCCGCGCACGCCGCCACATCGCCCTTCCGCTCGGGATCGGTCGAGATGCTGGGGAAACGGAGGTAGGCAAGGTATTCGTCGAGTTGGCGCTGATTCATGCGGGCGAGAGTAGGCACGCCGCGAGCCGCTGCAAACCCTTCGATCCGGCCCCTGTTGGAGACTGCCGGGCTAGCAGCCTGTTGAAACACTCGTTCCAGCGCCGGAAGCTCGAACAATGATGAAGGTCCTTACCCTCGCGAACACATCACCGAGTTCCACCGAGACAGACGCGAACGCCAGTTTTCTGAAATTCCAAACGAATCGAACCTTCCACGATACCTTTCGCTCCAGATGGTTTGTGCAAAGACCAAAGTTCGTTTGTCTCTACATGTCGGTGGAGTCGGCCAGGAAGCTGGGTGCAGGCGAGACGAATTACGCCAGCAACTTTCGATATGGCAGCAACTACTTTTTCGTGAGGATTGTTGAATTTCGTACGGTGATTTGAAAAAATCACAACTTCCGGCTTCACCATGCGTGTGACTTCAAACGCGAATAGTTCGGTTCTGATTCGCTACTGGTGCCAGGTAGTCCTCCGTGGTGAGGAAAGACAAGGACGCACGCAGAAACCTGAACTCCTCGTGTCTTCCACTCGTCGAGACAATCGAACTCAATGTCACCCCCGAGCATCACGGAGGATTTTGCCCCGCGAGAAACGTGGATGGCTGCGCTCATCGAATTGGAAGTGTGCCGCTTCCCGGATTTCGATTTTCCACCTACGCCTGAAAGTGCTTTCGTGTCTGGCGGATGGAGAACCTCAATAGTTGCACCTTTGCGCTGAAGTTTTGTGCTGGTCGTGAGTGCGGGAGTGATTCGTGTGCCCACACGATGATTGGCCTCGGCCAGCGCGTAGCGCAGTTGCTCGAACACTACAGAGTCCTTGGACGAGTCGGGATTCAGCAATACCTCCCCGATGTGCAGTCCTTTGTTCATCAGCAAAGTCTCAGCTCCACCGATGTGGTCGGCATCTGCGTGGGATAAGAACAATGCCTGAACGCGTTTCACGCCTACCGACTGCAAGTGACGCCCAACATGCGCGCCTCTGCCTGTGTCGAACACGACCGTGCCACCCTCGTCGTGCAACACGGCAGCGCTACCGTGACCAACATCAAGGATGATCAAAAATGGTTTTGGCTTTTTCGAGGACATTAGGGTTTGGCAGTTCAAACTTATCGAAGAACAGGTCTTCTTGGCGTGCGGCTTCGATGTTCACCTCGGCGATCAGCATGTTGCCAGGTTGCACCGCCACTTGGAGTTCCTTGGGAACCAAATCCAATGGAAAGCCGACTTCCTGTGTAGCGTTCCACTGGCTCATAATCACCTTCACTATTTTATTGGTGCCGTGAGGATTTATGCGTTGAACGGTCATGATAGTTCTATGAGGAACTCGCTCTAACGAGGGAGAATGCTCTCGAACTTCGCGATCGGCCTGTAGTAGAGCTGCTTGAAGCTTACCTCGGTCGAAATCCTCCGGGGATCGAATCAGGGCCGGGATGTGACGACGATAACGGCGCAACGAAAGTTCCGCATCATCCTTCTCAAACGCGGTAACCAGAATCCCCCCAACACCCTGACGGTAACTCTCCGCAACGGCTTGAGCTCCGTAGTAAGGCGCGTAGTCTCCCTTTTCCGAAAGATGGTGGTCACAAATCACCATTTGGATCTGCAGAGACGCGAAGTATGCCTTGAGTCCAATGAGTTTGGGAGCGGGCGCATCAATGGGCACTGGGACTCCGCCACACAATTTGACCATGCCTGACAATCGTTCTCGATTCGTCGGGCTGTCTTCGAGGATGGCAATACGCCGATTAGATAGAGTGATTGCTGCCATATCAGGTCTTTAGTGGGAGGGTGATGGTAAAGGAAGCTCCACCAAGTTCGCCGTGCGCCTCTGCTTCGACTCGCCCTCTCAGTTCCTCAATAACATCTTTAACAATGGCAAGGCCAAGACCGGTTCCTTTATCAGTGGTCGTTTTTCCGGGCAGCCAGATTTCTTCGATGGCCAACCGGTCGATGCCAGGACCGTTGTCCTCTAAACGAATCGCCACCATTCCGCCAGACACCCTTGTCTGAATATGAATGAGGCGAGGACCTGCCGTGACGCCTGACTTCGCCCGGGCCTCGAATGCTTGCAGGGAGTTTGTCAGCAGATTCGTGAAAATCGCCTCGAACGCCGCGCGTGGGCACCAAACCCGAAGGTCACCGTCCGCGTAGTCACGCTCCACCGTTGTTTCGCGGGCTTCAAAATACGGGGTGAGCAACTCCACGGTTTCATCAATCAACTGATGAACGGAATGACGGGCGGAACGCCGCTTCTCATGCTCTAGTAATCGCAATGTGACACTGGAGAACGAATAAATCGCCTTCGCTTCACCGTGAATGCGCCTCACTGCCTTGCTGCTTTCCTCACGGAAAAGCGCGAGTTCCTGAGGGTCGCCTAGATATTCCTCCAGCAGCTTGGCGTCGGCTACAATGCCACGAATGGGTTGCTTGGTCTGGTGGGCAAAGGCAGCGGCAGTCGTGCCGACTGTTCCGAGAGTAAAATAGAGTTGAGCCGTCTCATCCTTCAATTCCACCTCCGCGTCGTGGGCCGATTGCATCTTCTTTACTGCTGCGGCAACCTCCTTGCGCTGCGTCGGCGGCAATTTTTCGATGACGGCCTCCATCTGCTTCTCAGCATCTTTCTTCTCCAGATGAACCCTCTGAATTGCAGCCTTTTTCCGCTGATCGCGTTCCTTTCTCCGCTCGCGGGACATCCAGTCCAGTGCCTCGTCGGTAAATCGTCTCAGTTCATCAAGGGCATGACTCTCAACAAATCCAAGCCGGTCTGTCTTCTGCTGAAAAACGCCTGCCGGATCATTGATGCGAACGCAGCCAAGGGAATTATTCGTGCTCGGGCGTAACTCTTGGTGCTGTGAGCGGCGCAGATTCATGTCGAGCCAGTCGTTCTTTTGCTCCCCGTAAGGGAGCACTCGCACACCTCGATGATACAGGCGCACGCCGCCAAAGTGTTCCAACCACGCTCTAACGTGTTTAACTGTGGTTGCTTTCACGGAAGCTGCGAATGCTTCCGCCGAAAGTTTGAACTCCCATAATTCAAATGTAAGTGGCGGAACCTCGTAGATTGGGTTGGCCTTTTCCGTGGAGACGTCAGCGTGCTTCCCGGCGAAAAGTCGCTTTCCACCTGCGGAATGCACTTCTGCCGAGGCTCGACCATCTTCGTGGACCTTGGCGATAAGATGGTAATTGCATTCGCCGAAATACCCCTCGTGCGCCAGTTTCTCCAGCTCGACAAACTCCTCTGCCCGCAGACTCGCTTGGAAGCCTTGGCTCTTCGCAAACGGGTCGCGCAAGAGCAAAATCACCCTCGCCAAACGCTTGATGTCTCCCTTGCTCCACGGCGTCGGCAGTTGAGAGATGACGATTTCCGTTCCTTGGCTTGATCCCAGCGTTGCTTGCTCGCGTGCAACTATGAGTTCCACTTCCTCCACGACCCGTGCATGCTCAAAGGCTGCCCAATCAATCTCCATTCGATACTGCACGCCTGGTTCGGACTTCGGGCGTGTAGTCAACTCGACCTTGCGCCCGAGGCGCAATGCTCCGAGGCGACCCAACCCCTTACTTCCGACCAGCAAGCGACCAGATGGGCTTGTCTCGCTGCGGCTTTTCATCGAGTCGCCTACTATCAGCCAACCGTTGCGGATTTCCTCTGCCGTCATGCCAATGCCGTCGTCTTTCAGAACAATCGAGCCGCCTTTGATATGCACCCCCTTCAATTCGACCGTGCATCGCTTGGCGTCGGCGTCGTAGGAATTTTTGATGAGCTCGAGGATGCCTTGGTCTGGCGAAGGATTCAGTTCCTCGCCAAGCAGTCGCAAAATTGCCGTTGAGAACCGGAGACGCTCTGAACTTGGCTGGGCGTGTTTGTTCGGACCCTTTGGCATGATCAAAGTTGGACTGGAATGGTGGCGACGGAACTGACCGTTAGGTGGCGGCAGCGAATGCGTGCATCGAGGAATTCGTTCACCGCTGCAGTCTTGAGTTGTTTCATCAGTTTCTGGCAGGTGCCGAGCTTTCCGTCTTTCGGTTCGCAGACAATCAAGTGGTTTTCGACTGCGATGGGGCGTTTGCCCGCGATGACGGTCGCCGTGGCGCGATAGGGGTGGCCGGGGCGTGAGGTTCGGCGGATGACGACGAAGGGTGGCTTATACACCAAACCCTCGTGCCTTCGGAACTCCGAAAAATCCCGCATCACTGTCCATGTCGGAACGCAGCGTGGGTGAATGTAAGGGTGCTCTTTGCCCTGCTCAGGGTCGCGATGAGGGACGACGCGACCAACGTGGACATCGAAGAAGTTGGCGATGGTCGTGGTGGTTGTCAGCGCTGGCCGGACCCATTCGTAAGTAGCACCGGGCAACTCGGACTTCCGTCGGATGAGGCGTAGAAGAAACACATCCACATCGGCGTTGTCGTCGAAAATTCCATACGGCTGGACGAGCCGAACCTCGGCAAGCTCGTTGACACGCTGTCGCCACTGCTCTGAGAACGAACCGGAGCGAAGCACTTCCGGTAGAATTGCCAGCATTTCCGTCCCCGGTCTGGCCCGTTCGAGCGCTGCAGTCACAAACTCGGCAGCCTCGGTTATGCGTCCGCCCGCCCATTTGCAGCCCTTCGGTGCGGGCACCTGACCGAAAGGCGGGTTGAGCAAAAGATGGGAAGCCCGTCTGAATAATTTGTGTTCCTTTAGACCATTGGTAACGCGGATGCTAGGGAACAAGGCTGCGTCTGATTTCTGCAACGGTTCGTCTGATTTGTGTCGCTGGCGGGCGAGCAAGATGAGGCGTGTTCTTGCTCCTTCGATGAACTCCCGGTGCAGGTCTGTGCCACTGAGTTGACGTCCCCACTGCCGCAGCGTGTCCGGCAGCTTTTTGCAAAGCGGTAGTTTCCTCGCTGCTGCAACGAGGAGATCGCCCATCCCGCAGGTCGGATCGTAAAATACGCTCTTCCTTCCAAATCCTGTGGTGCAACCGATCAATTTTGCACCGAGGTCCGTTCCGGTGAAAAAAGCTCCGAATTTCCGCCGTGTTTCCAACGGTGCCACACGCCGCAATTCAACGCTGGCCTGGCCGTTCAATGCGGCATCCACCCTGACATGCCAATCCGCAAGTCGATGCGATTCCAATGCGAGACGTTTTAACTTCAAAACGTATGCGGAATAATCGCTGAACGGACTGTGACTGGATTTTTTCAGCAATGCTGGCTTCAAGAGAAATCAGGGTCGCAACTTTCGTCGCTCAGTTCAATCATTGGCCTTGGTGCCGAGATGGACGGTGGAGTCGTTTGAGCCAAGGGATTTGGTGCGGGCCATCGGCGGACGCTAGCGGGAAGGGCCGGGAATTGGCACGGGGAAAGTTTCGTTTCGGTGCTCTGGATGAAACTCTTTCAGAGTTTGGGACTTGGGTGGGTGGGGTCCCAAGGTAGCGCTCAGGGCTCGCTGCAACCTTGGGCTGGAGGATGCAACGCCTTTGGGGTGGTCTGCATCGTGTCCGGGCGGGTGGGAGGCTTGCGTCTGCCTGCTCCATAAACGCTGGCACCGTTTCCCAGCCGAGTATCATTCCCGGAATGGAAACGCCCCCTTTTTTTCCGATTCTCGCCGCCCTGATCGAGCGGCGGAAGACGGGGCAAGTGCGGCGGGCCGGACGCCGGGCACTCGCGTAGTCCGTCAATTGGGAAAGGAACGAGAACCGATGCCTCCCCGGAAACGCGCGAGCGCCAGTTGACGCGTGGCACGGCTTTAGCAACTCTCGCAGACCGCACATGGACATTCGCAAGGCTCTCATCACCGCCGCTGGCAAAAACCAGCGCACCCTGCCGCTGCAATCGTTGGTCGATCGCGACGGCGTCACGAAGACCGCGCTCGCGATCATCATCGAGGAAATCCTCCGCGCGGGGATCGAGACGATCGGCGTCGTCATCAGCCCCGGCGATGCCGGGCCGTATCGCGTCGCGGCGGGGAAACACGCGGAGCGGCTCACCTTCATCGAGCAGTCCGCGCCGCTTGGCTATGCGCACGCCGTCCAGTGTGGGGCGGAGTTTTGTGGGAACGATTCGTTTCTCCTGCTCGTCGGCGATCACCTTTACCTCAGCGCCACGGAGAAAGGCTGCGCGCAGCAGCTCGTGGAAATCGCCCGTGCGGAAAACTGCGCCGTCTCTGCCGTGCAATCCACGCACGAAAGCAAGCTGCCCTACTACGGTGCCGTCGGCGGCAAGCTCGTGAACGCCGCGCAACGCCTTTACCAAATCGAAGCCGTGCTGGAAAAACCGACACCGACCGAGGCGGAACAGAAGCTCACCGTCCCCGGACTGCGCGCGGGTTATTACCTCTGCTTTTTTGGAATGCACGTCCTCACGCCCGCCGTGCAGCGCATCCTGGGCGAACTGCTCACCGCGGCGAAAGGGAACGAAACGTCGGTCAATTTCCGGGCCGCCGTCGCCCGCCTCGCCACGCAGGAGCGCTATCTGGCGTGCGAACTCGAAGGGCGGCGGTATGATTTCGGGGTGAAATATGGACTGCTTACCGCGCAGCTCGCGCTGGCGCTTTCGGGGACGGATCGGGATGAAGTTTTGCGCGGGCTGGTGGAAACGGTCGCTTCTGGCAAATGACAGGCTGTTCGTTGACGCATCCAACTCCTTCGCCCATCCTCCGCGCATGAAACTCACTGCCGTTTTTGAGCCTGCGCCGGAAGGTGGATACACCGCTTTTGTGGAGGAAATTCCAGGTGCGATCTCCGAAGGTGATACCATCGAGGAAGCCCGCGAGAATCTCGGCGACGCGTTGCGCATGGTTTTGGAATGCAATCGCGACCTCGCCCGCGAACACGAGTCTCTCGACGTGGTCCGCGAGACTCTGGAACTCGCGGCAGTGTGAAGCTCGCCGATCTCGAACGCCATCTTCGCGCCCACGGTTGCGCGCACTATCGCGAAGGTTCGCGGCACGCGGTTTGGTGGAATCCTGCAAATCGCAAAACCTCGGCGGTGCCGCGTCATCGCGAGATTAAAAATCCGACCGCATGGGGAATCTGCCGTGCTCTTGAGATCCCCAAGCCATGAATTCTTCGCTAATTGACCTCATCACCTCCCCCGACGACGCCACGCGCAACCGTTCCCTCGACGAAATCTGCGCGGCGATGCCGTTCGCCGATCTTCTTGTCGAATGCGACGCGCTCGACGCCTTCCGCGACCGCAGCGAAAATCTCTACGAACGCGTTCGCGCCCTCTTCTTTCTCTACGCGATTCACCGTTTCCATCTGCCCTCGCGGCCTGAGCTGAAATCGGGTGGACGCATCCCGTTCCACGGGTATGAGCAATTGCTCCAGCGCCGTTTCGAGGAAGCGATCGACATCTTTTCCGCTGCGCAAAAAGCCGACGGCCCGAGTGATTCGCTGAGCAGCGCGCTCTCCGCTGCGTATCACCGGCTCGCTTTCCAAACGCTCGCCGATCAAGTCCGGCGCAGCGTTCGCACAGTGCGCGGGAATCAATGGATGTTCCGCATGGGCCATCCGAAAGACCAGCCACTTCGGCTCCGGCGGGAACTTCTGCAAACAGCGGCGGACGGCTCGTTCCCGATCCTGCGCGAACGCACGCCGGTCCGCATGGACCTCACGCATTCCGCGTGGAGCGACATCTTTTTTCTCGGCATGGATTACCCCGAAGGCGCGAAGGTGCTGAACGTGTCCGTCGATCTCGGCGTGCATGGTCGCGACACCACGACGCAGCCGCCGGTCAGCGCGTGGCTGCGCGTCATCGAGGAGCCGGTGCTGCGCCTCGTCAGCGTCGATCTCAATGCGCGCGCGGACATTTCGCAGCTCTCGGAAGTGTTCGATTTCGCGAAGGATTATCTCGGCCTTTTGAAAGCGGCGGTCATCGCCTCCGGCCTCGTGCCGCCGGGCATCGAAGGCTCGGGCCAGTCGCTCGGCGATCTGCTCGCGGAAATGCTCGGTCCGGGTCGCGGGCTCGAACTCGTCTCCTCAGTGAACGACATCCCGAAAGGCTCGCGCCTCGCCGTTTCCACCAATCTCCTCGCCGCGCTCATCGGCGTGCTCATGCGCGCTACAAGCCAGGCGGAATCACTCACCGGCCCGCTGCTGGAAAGCGAACGCCGGCTCGTTCTCGCCCGCGCGCTGCTCGGCGAATGGATCGGCGGGAGCGGCGGCGGCTGGCAGGATTCGGGCGGCGTGTGGCCGGGGATTAAATTGATCGAAGGGGCGGCGGCGCAGGAAGGTGACGCGGAGCACGGCGTTTCGCGCGGGCGACTCATGCCGACGCACCACGTCTATTCGCGCGACGAAATTTCGCAGGAAGCGCGGCAGCGTTTGCAGGATTCGCTCGTGCTCGTCCACGGCGGCATGGCGCAAAATGTCGGGCCGATTTTGGAAATGGTGACCGAGAAATATCTGCTGCGCTCCGGCGAGGAATGGAAGGGTCGCCAGGAAGCGCTCGGCATCCTCGGGCAAATCCTCGACGCCCTCCGCGCTGGCGACATTGCAAAGGTCGGCGCGGTAACGACGCGGAATTTTCAGGGGCCAATCCAGACGATCATCCCGTGGGCTTCGACCCATTACACCGAGCGCCTCATCGAGCAGGTGCGCGCGGAATTTGGCGCGGACTTCTGGGGCTTCTGGATGCTCGGCGGCATGTCCGGCGGCGGCATGGGCTTTATGTTCGCGCCCGCGCGAAAAGCCGAAGCGCAGCAGCGGCTCGCGGAAATCATGAGCGCGACGAAACGCGAATTGCAGCACGCGCTGCCCTTCGCGATGGAGCCGGTCGTTTACGATTTCGCCATCAATGAAAACGGCACCTTCGCCGATCTCCTCGACGGCGCGGACGCGCTGATGCCCGCGGGATATTACGCGCTCACCGCGCCCGAATTGCTGCGGCAGGATCAGCGCGCGCTGTCCCATCTGCGGCGCACCGAACTCGACAAATTCGGCGCGGCCTGCCGCACGAAGCCCGAACTGCGCGGCATGGTGCAGACGCTTTTCGACGCGATGCTCCCGCGCGGAAAAACCGAGAGCGCAGGCGATGAAAGCCTGGCCGCCCTGCTCGCTGCCAATGGCTTTGACGCGCGGTTGCATGAGCAAATCCGCACGCATCTCCGCGAAGGCCGCATCGGTCTCGCGCAAAGCCGCCTGCCTTCCAATGCCGTGATCGAAGACGTGTCCGAAGGCGACGTGAGCGACCTCACGCAGCCGAGCGCGGGCCTGAAAGCGCTCGCCGAACTCGGCCTCGAATCGCTGCGCAACGGCGAGGTCGCCGTCGTCACGCTCGCCGCTGGCGCCGGCTCGCGCTGGACGCAAGGCGCAGGCGTCGTGAAGGCGCTCCATCCTTTCGCCAAACTCGGCGGACGCCACCGCAGCTTCCTCGAAACGCACCTCGCCAAATCGCGCCGCATCTCGCGCCTCGCCGGCACGCCGATCCCGCACATTTTCACCACGAGCTACCTCACGCACGAGCCGACCGCCGCCTTCATCGCGAAGCACGACCACTACGGCTACGAAGGCCCGCTCGTGCTTTCGCGCGGAAAAAGTGTCGGCCTGCGCATGGTGCCGACCGAGCGCGATCTGCGTTTCGCGTGGGAGGAAATGCCGCAGCAAATGCTCGACGAGCAGCAGCAAAAAGTCCGCGAGAGTCTGCGCGCGGCGCTCATTGGCTGGGCACGCGGCGCGGGCGAAGCGAGCGATTACACCGACAATCTCCCGCTGCAATGCATGCATCCCGTCGGTCATTGGTTTGAAATCCCGAACCTCTTCCGCAACGGCACGCTCGCCCAACTGCTCGCGACGCAGCCGAACCTAAAATACCTGCTCCTGCACAACATCGACACGCTCGGAGCCGATGTGGACCCCGGCATTCTCGGCCATCACATCGCGGGCAATGCGTGTCTGAGCTTCGAGGTCATTTCGCGACGACTCGAAGATCGCGGCGGCGGGCTTGCCCGCGTGAACGGCCGACCGCGTCTCGTCGAAGGCCTCGCCATGCCGCGCGAGGAAATCGAGTTCGACCTGACTTACTACAATACCCTCACGACTTGGATCGCCCTCGACCCTTTACTCGACGTCTTCGGCCTCACGCGCGCCGATTTTGCGCCCGGCGTCGACAGTGAGGAAAAAATCACGACCGCCATCCGCAATCTCGCCGCGAAGATGCCGACCTACATCACGATCAAGGACGTGAAAAAACGCTGGGGCCACGGCCAGGAAGATATTTTCCCCGTCACGCAATTTGAGAAACTCTGGGGCGATATGACCGCTTTGCCCGAGATCGAAAGTCACTTCATCGCCGTCCCACGCCGCCGCGGCCAGCAGCTCAAAGATCAAGCCCAGCTCGACGGCTGGCTGCGCGACGGCAGCGCCGCACACGTCGAGTCGCTGTGCGCATGGGAGTGACAAAGACGACCCGGAGCAGACTGGACGGAATCTAAAAAACGGCGATTCTCCGCTCTCCAAACCGCGTGATTTCCAAGCTACCGATCTCTGTCACCGCCGCGAACAATCGCGAAAAGATCCTCGCTCACGCCGAGGGTGAGCTTCGCGCGGCGGGTCGCACGAATCCCAACGACCTCGCGGCACTTTACAAAAAGTTCGTCAAGATCGAGAGCTTCCGCATCCAGGTGCGCCACAATGCGGGCGGCAGCGGGCGGGAGATTTGCAGCGATCGGGCGAACCTCGTCGATGTGGTGGTGCGCCATTTGTTTGAGGCGCTGATTGCGCATGAGCCCACGTTTTTGAAAAAGCCGGCCCGCGTCGCGCTCGTCGCCTATGGCGGCTACGGGCGCGGGGAACTGAATCCGCTGAGCGACATCGATCTGACTTTTCTGATCCAGGAGTCGCGCGGGCAAATCGATCCGCGCGTGGGCGAAGTCATCGCCTCAATGGGGCGGATGCTGTGGGACATCGGCTTCAAGGCGCACATCTCGACGCGCACCATCGCCGGTACGGTGAGCGAGGCGAACGGCGAGATGAAATCGAAAACGTCTTATCTCGAGGCACGGCTGGTGACGGGAGATGAAAAGTTGTTTGCCGATTTTGAGGAGCAGTTTTTGAAAAAATGCGTCGTCGGTTTCGTCGATGAATACATCGCCGACCGCATCAAGAACCAGCGCGAGCGCCACGAGAAATTCGGGCGCACCATCTCGATGCAGGAGCCGAATATCAAGGAAGGCTGCGGCGGATTGCGGGACTACCAGAACTTGCTGTGGATTAGTTTTTTCAAGGAGCGAGTGCAGTCCACCGCGGCGCTGGTGGAGAAAAAACTGCTCGATGAGCGGGAGCGGCGAACTTTGGAAAGTGCGTACGATTTCCTCCTGCGCGTGCGGACCGAGCTGCACTACATCAACAAGGATGCAAAAATCGCGCCCGATGTGCTCGTGCTCGGCCAGCAGCTCAAGCTCGCGAACAAACTGCACTACGCGCAGAAAAATATCCTGCGGCGCTCCGAGGCGTTCATGCGCGACTACTACCTGCACGCGCGAGATATTTACAACATCACCGAGCGGCTCTCGGAGCGGCTGAGTCTGCCCGTGCCCGCGCACCCGGACGCGCCGAAAAAACGCCCGCTGCTGAGCTTCATTCGCAAGGCGGCCGCGACGCCGAAGATGGAGCGCTTCGACGGTTTTTACAGCGTCGATGGCCGCATGTATTACGAGTCGCGCGACATCTTTAATCAGGACCCGGCGCGGATGATGCGGCTCTTTCAGCATCTCCAGCAGCGCGGTCTGCGGGTGAGTCCGCAGCTCGAATCGCTGATCGGGCGGCGGCTGCATTTGGTGGATGCGACCTTCCGCTACGCGAAGGCGACGCGGGAGACATTCCTCGCGATCTGTTCGCGCAAAGGCGAAGTCGCGGCGGTGCTGCGCGCGATGCATCGCGTGAGTTTTCTCGGTCGTTACATGCCGGAGTTCGGGCAACTCACGTGTCTGGTGCAGCACGAGTTTTTTCACCGCTACACGACGGACGAACACACGCTCGTGTGCATCGAAAAACTCGATCGCCTGCTCGATCAGGACGACCCGAAGCTGAAATCCTACAAGGCTCTTTTTCTAAAGCTGGATGATCCGCTGGTGCTCTATCTCGCGCTGCTTTTGCACGACACGGGCAAGGCCGCGAACGTGCGCTCGCACGCTGAGGCGAGTGCGATGTATGCGCAAAAAGTCGCGCGCCGTTTGCAGATCACGCCCGAGCAGCGGCGCTCGCTCACGCTGCTCGTCGATCAGCACATCCTCATGTCCAGCATGGCGCAGCGGCGGAATATCGACGATCCGGCGACGATCGAGGAATTTGCGGCGGCGGTGAAAACGCAGCCAAATCTGGATGCGCTGATGCTGCTGACGCTTGTGGACGGAATGGGCACCGGCGATGAAAACTGGAGCGACTGGAAGGAGAGCCTCGTCTGGCAGCTTTACCGCGACACGACGGCGTTTCTGGAAAGCGGGCTGGATTTTTTCCGGCAGCGAAACATCGAGCGTGCGGATTTGCAGCAGGCGGTGACGAAAAAACTCGCGGCGGATTTTGCGGACGAAATCGAGGCGCACTTCGAATACATGCCGGAGCGTTATTTTCAAAATCACTCCGTGCCCGAGATCGTGGATCACATCCGGCTCTTTCGGAAATTCCTCGTCGCACGATCCGCTCCAGAGGACGCTCCGCTCGCGCCTTCGATCAAATGGATCGCGCATCCAAATCGAGGCCACAGCGAAGTGCAGTTTTGCGGCTGGGATCGCCGGGAACTGCTGTCGCGGATCGCGGGCGCTTTTTCCACCGCCCAGCTCAACATCCTGAGCGCGGACATTTTCACGCGCGGTGACGATCTGGTGCTGGATATTTTCCGCGTCTGCAACACGAAGATGGAAGCGGTGACGGACGAGCGCGACATGGCGACCGTCGAGAAGAAGCTGTTGCACGCGCTGACGAACGAGGATTTCAATTTCGCGGCCGATCTCGCGAAGCTGAAAAAGAAACGCGGCTTTCACCTCTCGCAGGAACTCGACTTCCCGACGCGGATCACGATCGAAAATAATTCGCACCCCGTTTACACGCTGGTCGATATTCAGGCGCCGGACCGACTCGGCTTTCTGCACGACATCCTGCGCGGCTTCGCGAAAGTGCGCGCGCGCATTGCCTTCTCACGCATCGCGACGGAGAAGGGCGCGGCGATCGACAGCTTTTACATCACGGATGCGGTCGGGAAAAAATTCCAGGACGACGCGATCGTGAAGAAGCTCCAGCGCGCGCTCGCTGGCGCGGCGGAAAAGCCGGAAGTCTAGCGCCCGAGCAGTTCGGCGATCTGCACGGCATTGAGGGCCGCGCCTTTCAGGAGCTGATCGCCCGCCACCCAAAACGCGAGTCCGTTTTCCAGCGCGCAGTCGTAGCGCAGCCGGCCGACCTGGCAATTATCGCGGCCCGCCGCGTAGAGCGGGAGCGGATATTCGCTCTTCGCAGGATCATCCACCACATCGAGGCCGGCGGCGTTGCCGAGTACTTCGCGCGCTTCATTCATCGAGACGGGCTTTTCAAATTCCGCATTCACCGAGACGCTGTGCGCGCGATAGACCGGCACGCGCACGCAGGTCACCGAGGCCTTGAAAGTCGGGTGATGCATGATGCGACGGCCTTCGTTTTGCATCTTCATTTCCTCTTTCGTGTAGCCCGTTTCGAGAAACGAATCGACGTGGGGCAAAACGTTGAACGCGATCTGGTGCGGATACACTTTTTTCACGATCGGCTCGCCGGCCACCATCGCCGCGACCTGACTCCGCAACTCCTCGATCGCCTGCGCGCCCGTGCCGCTTACGGCTTGGTAGCTCGAGGCGACGATCCGCTTCACACGAAATTCTTTATGCAGCGGCCACAGCGCCATCAGCGTGATCGCCGTCGTGCAATTCGGATTCGCGATGATGCCGCGGTGTTTCTTGATGTCCGCGCCATTGATCTCCGGCACCACGAGCGGCACCTCCGCGTCCATGCGAAACGCGCTGGAATTATCGATCACCACCGCGCCCGCCTTCACGGCGAGCGGCGCAAATTCTTTCGAGATCGAACCACCCGCGCTGAAGAGCGCGATGTCCACGCCTGCAAAAGAATCGGCCGTCAGCTCCGCCACCGCGATTTCTTCGCCATTAAAAGGCAGCGTCTTTCCCGCCGATCGCGCGGAGGCGAGTAGCGTCAGCTTCGACACGGGAAAGCCGCGCTTCTCCAGTGTCTTCATCATTTCGATGCCGACGGCTCCGGTTGCTCCAACGATTGCGACGTGCAAATTCTTGCTCATAAAAAGGGCCGCGCACTCTATTGATGGCCGCACGCAATGCAAATCCGCATCCACGTTCCTTCACAAACGCTCGATCTCATCGAAGACGGAGGCGCGCTCGTCCGCCGTTACGTCATCTCCACTTCCCGCTTCGGCCTCGGCACCGAGCCGGGCTCGAACCGCACGCCGACGGGGCACTTTCGGATCGCGGAGAAAATCGGGGACGATGCGCCGCCGGGGGAAATCTTCGTGAGCCGCGTGGCGACCGGCCGCTTTGGCGGCGAGGACGATGAAAAAGATCACGTCCAGACGCGCATCCTCTGGCTCGCCGGGACCGAACCGGAAAACGCGAACACCTTCGACCGCTACATCTACATCCACGGGACGAACGCCGAATCGCAGCTCGGCACGCCCGCCAGCTTCGGCTGCGTGCGCATGCAAAATGACGACGTGTGCGACCTTTACGATCGCGTGGAAACCGGCGCTCCCGTGCAGATCGACGCGGAATGAGGCGCGCTTTTTTTCTTCCGTTATTTTCTCGTTGTCACGGTCGCGGGAAGCACCATCATCGAAAGGCATACAGCAACCCGCATAGAAAGGAGGGGAAACCAATCATTATGAAATATATCGCCATCATCGCCATCGTCGCCGCAGCCTTCGGGCTCGGCGCTTGCGCTTCCAAGACAGCGCCATCTTCGTCGATGTCAACGTCGTCGCACGGATACTCGAAGTAAGCTCGCTTACCTAGATTCCGTTCTTTTGAAAGCCAGGCCGTCCCTTGTGGACGGTCTGGCTTTTTGCTTTCGCACTCACGCAGGGGCTGCCCCGCAGCAAGAAGCGCCACGGGAAATCTGCCGCGCGCGAAATCCCAATGCGCACGTCGCTCTCGACTTCCACGGACTGCGAACGCTCGCGAAAACCCACGCGCTTCCCCGAACAAAAATCCCGCCCATGGTCGCGCCCATCCGCGCCGAGCGCGATCGTGAGCTTCCCCGGCCCCGAGCAGAGCGCGTGCGGATGCGCGAGCTTCGCGCTGCGCCGGGCCAGGCGCCGCCGCGTCATCGCCGCGACGCCGCGCGTCGGCTCGATCGCGCGGAAAAGCACGAAGCCATCCGCACTCCCGCCTTTCACGAGCACATTCAGCAGCCAGTACATGCCGTAGTTGACATACACATACGCGGTGCCCGGCGCGTGGTTTTCCACAAAGGCACGCGCCGACGGCCGCGCGAAAGTGTGGCAGGCTTCATCGCCGATCGCGTAGTACGCCTCGGTTTCCACGATGATGCCTGCGCCATCGTTCCACACCAGCTCGGAGCCGATCAGCTCCCGCGCGCAGGTCAGCGGTTCGCGTTGGAAAAAGGAGCGATCGAGCATCACAGCGCGACTCTCGCGGGACGCTTTTCTTTTTGCAAAGACGCGGTCTAACGAACGGGTCTGCGGTCAAGCCCGGCGGCGCAGACCCAGAAGAGTCAGCACTCCGCCAAAGAGCAGCATTGCGCTGCCGGGTTCCGGGACGCCTTGCAGCACGAGTGCTTCGGAAGGCGCGCTCGCCACGCCAAAGCCAGCGTCGTCGGGAATCAGCGCGGCGGGCGGCGCTGCCGCAGGGCTGCCCAGCGTCACCACTGCACCGTCTCCAATGATCAGCGACCCGATGGACTGGCTGACCGTGAAGTTCGTGGTCGCGTTGGCATTCACTGTCGAAGTCCCGTTCGTAAAGGCTCCGTCCACATTCGTCGTGCCGTTGCTCGTCGTCAGAGTCGCGTAGTTCTGCGCGCCGCTCAGCGTCAGCGTTCCGTTACCCGTCTTCGTCAGCCCGCCAGCCGCCAAAGCGAAGTCGCCGGACTGATCGCGCAGCGGTGCGGAGATCGTCAGATCCGTGGCCGCATCTCCGGTTACGTTTAAGACGTTGAAGATCGTATTCGCTCCGAGGTGATCCGCCTTGCCGTTCGTCGTGGCGATCGTCGAAGGCGTGCTGCCGCCGACGGTCACGTTGCCTCGAAATTGGAATCCCTCATAATTGACTGCATCCGTGGACGCTTGCGTCAGCGTGCCGCCATTCAGCGTCACGTTTCCGAGCACATTGTATCGAGTCGAAACCACCGTTCCGCTCACGATCAACGCCGGCAGATTCGCGTTCGCCACTCCGTTGCCAAAGATGTTGTTGGTCGTGAAACTCAAGGTCCCCGGTGAATTTACCGTCACCGTTTTACCCACGAGATTCACTGCGCCCAGTGTTCCCGTGGCACCGTTCGCCACCCCCGCAGTCGCGGCGATCAGAGTCCCCGCGTTCACCGTCACGTTCCCCGTGAAGTTACTCACCGCCGCCAGCAACGTCGTATTCGCCGCTCCTTCCTTCACGAAGTTCACGCGTCCGCTGATCGTTCCATTGAACGAGGCCAGAGGCGCGGTCGCTTGGTTGACGGTGAAAATCGAAGTCGCCGTCGGATGCGAATTCGAGATGCCCTTGGTCAGCAAGTTTCCAGTGACCGCCTGCCATTCGAGCCCGGCCACGGTTTGATTAAATCCATTCAAATCAAACGTCGCCGCGTTGTCTCCCGGTGCTTGTCCGATCACCAAACGCGCCGTGGTCGGCAACGCATCATTGGCTCCGATGCGCAACGTGCCGAAAGCCGAGTTCGCCGACTTAAACACATTGCCGGTAGAGTTGATCACCGCCGTCGCGCCATCAGTCACCGCGACGGTGGAACCTGTGGACGGAAGGTTGATCGGCTGATTGATCACATGGAGGCCGAGACCGCGGAGGAACAGCACGTTCGAGAAAGGTAAGACTGGTGAGGTGCTCTCCACAAATGCACCCGGCGTCGTCTCACTTATCGGTCCGTTATAGGTCAGCGATCCGCCTTGGGCCGCATTCAATTGAATGATGCTCGTGCCAGCGATAGTGATTGGGCCATTGATGACTGAAGCGCCGGTCGTGAAAACCTGCGAGCGCAAGCTGACATTACCCGGCGTCACGAAGCTGGTCATGTTCAACGTGGTACCGGCCGGCAGCGTGAGTCCGGAAAGGTTCAACGAGTTGGTATTGCCCGCGGTAACGGAACCTGCGGGATAGTTTATCGTGATCGAAGCCGCATTCGGCACCGACATCTGGAAGGGCAGATTCAGCGCGGAAAGGATATTGCCGGTCGCTTCGACAATAATGTTTCCGGTGTAACCCGAATTATCGCCACTGAGATTATAGGTCGTAGTAGTAGAGACAGCTGCGTTGGTCCCCGTGGTGCTCAGCTTCAGATCACCGTTGCCGCTGATATTTCCTGAAAGAGTCAGAGTTGCCGCGGTCGTGCCGGTGTGGGCAACGGTGCCGCCGCCAGATCCAACTGCCAGACTCCGGGTGGCACCGAGGTCCAGCGCCGTCGTTCCGCTATAGCTCAACCGCGCGCCACCACTCAGGGCGATCGTATTGGTCGTACTGGCATTACCCAGACTGTTCGCCGCCGCAATACTCAGGGTGCCGGCAGTGATGACCGTTTGTCCGCTATAGGTATTCGGTCCCACCAGAGTGAGCGTGCTGCCACCGGATTTTTCGAGATTACCAGGCCCGGCGATGCCGTTCGTCGTCGAGGTCAACGTGTAGGCCGTCGTCGCAGCGGTGACCGATGTTTTCCACGGACTCACCCCACTGGTGACGGTGACGGCCTGGCTCGCACCGAGTTCAGGAAAGGTCACCGTGTCTCCGGCGAAAAAGACATCCGGCGCTGGCGACGTATCCAGCCAGTTATTGGTCGTGGCGACATTCCACGTCGTGCCGCCCGCTGCCGTGTAGGTCAGCGCTTTGGTGACGGTGTTGAGAGTCACAGTCCCAGCGACCGAGGTATCAATGCTCGTCCCGGGACGATAGCTCGCAGCGTTAGCCAGCGCGAAGCTGAGGCCACCCGAGACGTTGGTATAGTTTAGCACCGTGAAGGGACCAGCACCGGTCGGTGCCGTCGAGAGGTCGATGGTCGTCGTGCCCGCGAGCACGAGATTGGTCGCGGTCAGCGCACCAGCGGTGGCGGCGTTGAAAAAGAGCGTCGAACCGGTGGCCGAGCCGAGGTTCACGTTGGTCGTCGTCGGCTCTCCACCGAGCGCCGCGCCATCGGCGACGGAGATACTTCCCGCGGCGATACTATTCGCCACATTCAGCCGGCCTTGGGAAACCGTGACGCTACCCGTGTAGCCGCTCGCGGTGCCAGTGAGGCTGGTCGCGCCCGCACCGAGTTTGGTGAGATTCGTGCCGCCAGTCAGGTTGGCCGCGATCACTTGATTGCCGGCGGTCGAGACGTTCACCGTGCCGCCGCCGGTGAGGTTCAGCGTGCCCGTGCCGCGCACATCGCGCAGCAGGGTAAAGCCATTGCCGGTATTGATGGCGGCGTTGGTATCCAGATTCGTCGTGGTGCTGGCGACGGTGTCGATGGTCGCGTCAAGCGGGATGACGATATTCGCGCCCGTGCCCGTGCCCGTGCCGCTATTGTCCACCCGCACCGTGCCGCCGCCAAAGGTGACGAGGCTGCTGGAATTCCGCTGGATCAGACCCCAATTGCTGCGCAGTGCGAGGACGCTGCCAGCTCCGCTGATGTTATACTTATCGATGCCGTCCATGTTCACCGCGCCCGTGGTATCGCCGCGGTTGTCGAGCACGATCCAGTTCGTCGTCACCGTGCCGCCGGTGTGGTTCAAAATGCCCGTGCCATCGATGCCGAGATAGATACCGCCGCCGTGGATGGTCGCCGTCGCTCCCCCGTTGATATTGTTGTCACCTGTCGCATTAGCGCCGCCTGCAGCGGCTGTCGAAGGCGTCAGATTCGGAGACGCACCGGTGAGGGTCAGGTTGCCACCGCTGATATTATAGGTCGCTGTGAGGGTCCCGAAATGACCGGCCCGGACTTGCCCCAAGACATTTACATCTCCGCCAGTTTGGTTGATCACACCACTCGCATTTGCGGCAACACCAATCTGCAAGAAGTTTGCGGAAACGATGGCTCCCGCATTGATATTCAAGGTGGCACCACTCAACGTATTGCTGACATTGATCGTCTCGGAAGTCAGCGTCCCCCGGATATTGGCGACCGCATTCGCGCGGGTCACGCCGATGCGGATGTTTCCACCGGAAGTCGGAGCCGCCGCGCCGAGAGTAATGGTGTTACCATTGTCATCGAAACCTGCGCCCAAAGTATCAAGGTCAATAAACGTGCGCGTGATGCTATTGGCGATCGTTCCTAACCCAGTCGCCCCGGTGATCGTCTGGCCCGGGAGCAGCGTATAGCCATTCGAGCGATCAAAGCCGAGGACACCATTCGCACCGTCACCGTTAATGATCACATTCCCCGCTCCCAGCGTGCCAGTCGTTCCGCCATTGCCGATGTTCAAGCGCATCGTCGGAACGGCCGCGACTTGCGTATTCTGACCGCCAATGGTCGTGAGACCATAGGTATTCAGACCAGTGAGGATGGTCGTATAGCCGTTGTTGAAATTGGTCGCGCCAAACTCCAAGTCTCCACCGGAGATGCTGCCGCTAATCGTTCCCGTACTATTGTGCGAGCCGATTCGCGCCGCACCATTTACCACGATAGTTCCCGCCCACACCGCGCCCGCGTCGAGCCGCAGCGCTCCGATATTGCCGGCCGAATCTGCAAAACCGGTCCCGGTAATGGTAAGGTTGTTCGTATAGGTGCCCGCAGCGGAGATGTAGATTTGCGCGCCATTCTGCACCTCAATGCTGCTGGACCCCAGTTGGGCGACCGTCGGGCTCTGCACGCGGTAGGTTCCAGTAATTGGCGACAACAGCCGCAAAGTCCCCGTGAACCCACTATTGTCTCCCGTGAGCGAAACAGTCTTCGCCACCACCCCGCCGCTGGCAGAGTGCGGGTTGACCTCGACCAATCCCGGGCCCGAGATATTGCGGTTGAAGGTAATCGCCCCATCATCACGCGTCAGCCGGAGTGTCGCGGGTGCAGCGACGCTCACGCCGCTCGTAGCCGTCAGCACTTGGTTTCCAGTGGCGTCATGATCCAATTCGAGAACACCGTCACTGACCGTGGTCGCGCCAGTGTAGGTGTTCTGAGTCGTCAAAGTTACCGTCCCGTTGCCAGTCTTGGTTAAAGTTCCCGTGCCAGCAATGCCGCCCGTCCCCGTCACAGAGTAAGGTGTGCCCAGCGTATTGGTGAAACTAACTTTCGACGGTGTGACGGTGACAGGAATATCGACCAGGGTGCTAACGGGAGCATCCGCAAAGATAACGTCATCGCTCTCGAAGTAGTCGGCGGGAGTTAAGACATTGGATTGTAACTTCCAGTTTTGGGTAATCCCCGCAGACCAAGCGCTTGAGTTGGCACCGCTCCAAATGATGCGATCGTTCCCGATGACACTTAGAGCCTGTCATGCACAATGGCGGAAGAGGGTATTGAGCATGAGACCGGCGAAAGCTAGCCAGTGAAGACCGGAGAGAGTTGTCGCCAGACGCTCATAGTCGCGGGCGAGACGCCGGAAGCGTGCGGCCCAGCCAAAGG